>CAZHVY010000044.1:0-25878 GCA_964536305.1 uncultured Geobacter sp.
GGGCACTCAAAAAAAAGCAGCTCCAATGCATGTGAAAACGCCTCCAGCTCAAACAGGCGATTAGTGATATCTCTCTTCAGCAGTTCCATTTCCCTGGTTTCTATTTCAGTCATGGTCTCCCCTCTCAAAGTGCAATTTTGCGCGTGGTTTGTCCTCAAATCACCGGCCTAAAAATAACTGAATAAAGCTACCTCACGTCGGTAGCAGATAACTCCGGCCAGCCGCGAAACCATACTTTCAATGCCACAAGAGATGCTTCTTGTTTTGTCTTAGATAATGAGGAAGAA
Organism: uncultured Geobacter sp.; assembly: GCA_964536305.1. Lineage (GTDB taxonomy): Bacteria > Desulfobacterota > Desulfuromonadia > Geobacterales > Geobacteraceae > RPRC01. Next base: position 288 of record CAZHVY010000044.1, read on the forward strand.
AAGGAAGCGACTGGGCTAACAAGGTTTCTGGCCGATTTCGGAAATAGTCTCTTCCGCGAATTCCAAAGCCTGAGGCAAGTCGCTTATGTCTTCTTCGGGATGCATCCGCGCGGCAAGGGCGCACATTTTCACAACGCATACCGCGCCCCAAAACCGCCCGGCGATCCTTATGTCTTCTTCACTTGTCATTGCCCGCGTCCTCCCTGGCTGGATTATTATCTCTGGGAATCTTTGCCAGAAAGCGCCCCAGGCCGCTTCTTGAAGGCGTCCGCGCCTTCCCGAAACGCCGGGAGATCAGCTCCTGCAACTCCTTGATGGTATGGTAGCGGTCAAGCCCGTTGATAAAGTCAAAAACCTCTTCATCCTGCTCTATCCTTGAGTTTCCGCCCCGTGGGCGGCGCGCCAGTAAAGGGTTTATCCCTTTCCATTCCAGGCTCATTTCTTCCCCCTGTTTCTCAGATACTTGTGAAGGTTGCTCAGTGAAGGCGTTCCGGCTTCACCAAACCGCCGGACAAGCTCCGCCCGCAACTCTCTCCCGGTCGTGTATTCCTCGACGCTTTCCAGGTAGCTCCAAACCCTTTCATAAGGATCTTGTTTTCTTTTCTTTACCGGCACCAGACGTTGCACAATAGGCACGATCCCCGGCAGGTCTTCACCCTGCATCCCTTCGGTCAGCGTGTGGAGCGCGGCCACAACCGCCTTGACAGCCTCCAGTTTCTCCATTCCTTCCAGTTGCCTCAGTATGCTTTCGGTCATGGCGTGGCCTCCCTTTTTGCCGTTTTCACCCTTCACCCCCAAGGCTCCGCCATGCGGCGTCAATGTGATCCAGCGTGACAGCTTCCCCCCGCCCGGCGGCATACATGCACGCAAGGCGGATCGTCTTGACCACACCCCGCAAAGCCCCCGGTTTCTGGCTGATCCCGTGCAATGTGGAAAGTTCTTTTTCGCCGGAAATGCCATATAAGGCGGCGATGGAATCCACGTCTTGCCTCGTGGTCTTGGTGAGCCGCAAGCGCTTGCCTATTCTGGAAAATAGCTGCGCGAATGACGCGGCGCGGGCGCCTCCCGTTAGCCTGGCGTACACTGATTCATTCCCGGAAAGGACAAGCCCGATCCCCGTAGCGTCATGGATGGAACGGATCGCCTCTATCGCCGGGACGCTCAAATGTTGCGCCTCGTCAATTATCAATAGCCCGTGTGTATCTTCCAGGCGGCGGCAGATATCGCGCGAAAGCCGGTTCGCCCGGCCTGAAGACCTTACCCCCATGACTTCCCCGATCTCTTCCAGCGCGGCGGCAACTCCGGACGTGTCCGGCCTCATGACAACGATCCATACATTGCAATTAAGCCTGGCATAATGGCGTATTGAGGTTGTTTTACCGACACCGGCCCCGCCATAAATCACGGACAAATCCCCGGCCACTTGCGCGAATTGCAATAACTGTAGAATCCTTTCAGAAGTGTCCGTCGCCGTGAAATCATGATTTCCAAGCGATTGCACAACCCCGGCCCTTCGTTCGCGGCTGGCAAGCCATATCAATATTTTTTCCGCTATGGCTTCATTGTCTCCCGCGTATTTCCCTTGAATGAACCGATTGCAAGCGGCAGGGGATATGCCCGCTTCCTTCGCGGCCCGCTCCTGGCTCAAGCCATGCTCCGGCAGGTAGCCCGCCAAGTGCCCCCTTAGTAATTCGAGGTCGGAAAACTTTTCTTTGAGTCTTGCAAGAGTTTCCATCATCTGTTATTCTTCCTCCTATCGTTTAGTTCTCCCGAAAGGGAGCGGAAGCCGGATTGCCCTCCGGTTTCTTGTTTTTTTATATCCCTCGAAATTTCATCTTTTCCGCCGTCATGAGGTCCAGGGCTCGCCTGAAGTCCTCATCACGGCGGCGCTCTTCTTCCGGGTACGCCTCTTCATCACCGTTTACAACTTTTGGCAGTTGCGGCATACGGTCCGGCAGCGCTCCAGGGAGCAACCTCGTTACTTTCCCGGTTTGCGGTTTCTCGGGCGGCATCTCCGGTAACGCTTGCGCTCTTGCTTCGGCGGCGGTTAACCGTTCTTCCGCTTCCGCCTTGATCCTCACTCCTTTCTTGAAATGTCCCTTTGCTCTTGAGTATTCGCGGGCGGCGGCGGCGTCCTTGAATCCTCCGGTATGCGTCGCCGTTGCGAAACAGATTTCCGCGCCGGTGAGCGTTTCAACATAAATCCCCCCATGCATATCGGCAGGGTCAAAGCGGGCGGTTACTTTCTGCCCCATATATGCGGTTAATGCTTCGTGCCAGTAGCGGTTTTCCCCGAATGACGCTTTTCCGGCCTTGAGCGTTATGCTCCCATCCGCCCTGCTGGCGGTAACAACTTCGGCGACACACATGCAATATTTGATCTGGCGTTCGGTCGCCTTGGTTATAATTGCGTCTGGATAGAGACCGTTGAACACCTCGTCAAAACTCTTTCCTTTAACGGCGGCGCCCTGTCGATCCGGTCTGGCGTTGATTTCCTGGACAAATGAACGAAACTCCGCCTCTATCTCCGCGATAGGAACCGGGCGCGCCTTGGTTCCCCGCCCGATAAATACCGGCAGTTTTTCAAAGTCCATGTACCCGCCTATGCCATGTATTCTTTCAACAGGCTTGCTTTGTCCGTGGCCCGGAAGCGTGTATTTCAGCTCTGAGCCAATCATGGGGATAACCCCCAGGGGATCATCATCCTTTACCTTAAACCTGTACCGGTTCGGCAACCCGCCCGATATCTGCTTGGATGCGGCGGCCATGGTATTATCAAGGTAAAAGTATTTCGGCACCCCCCATTCTCTTATCAGGTCCATAATGGCAAGGCGCAGCAATTCGCGGTTTTCCGTCGCGTCCATCCTCCAGGCAAGAACCTTGGATGAACGGATATCCTGCCAGCTCCACACAACCGGCTTTGCAATAAGCCCGTTGCCGAAATCAGCCCATATGCCCAACTCGAACCCGTCACCGTTTACCGCTTCGAGAACGTTGAATATTTCCTTAATCCTCTTCATGGACGGAAAGCATTTTTCAACGGCTTCCATACCTTCACGGCGTAACTTTATTAACATCGGGTCCAGCTCGCGCCTGATCCAGTTTCCCAAGGTTCGCTTTACGGGAACCGCCCACCCGTGAACCTTGGCGGCGGCTTGCAAGCGGCGGTAACAGGACGCAATTGACGGACGTTCCCGGCGCAGCCAGTCTTTTTTGAAGGATATCCAGGCTTCCGGCGTAAACTCCGCTTTGTCACGGTTTCCCCGCGTCTGGTTTACCAGTACTGCAACCCGATCCGCCTGGATGGCTTCACCGGCTTTTTTCACCCAGGCGCGAATAGTCTGACATGTAACGCTATATTCTTTCGCGGTTTCTTCAGCGGCGGCCCCTTCGCTCATGCCGTATTCATAGCGGCGGCATTTGTAGGCGTTGACGGCGTGAAAGCGGGAGATCGCCTTGTCTTTCTGCTTTTGAGGCTTGCGCGCGAACTCTTCCCATATCTCTTCCCGGTCCTCCATGGACAATTCCAGTTCGGCCATGGAAAGCTGTTCTTCAAGCTGAAGAGCCCTTAACCGCTTCAGCTTGGCGGCTTCGCGTCGGGCTTCTTCGTAGGCGTCTACTTTCTCCTGGTCTGCTTTTGTCAAGAGGTGGAAAGGGTAACAAGCTGTAATGTTATGGCTTTTTACGCAGTAAATTAACTCGTTCCGGCTAATACAAGCGTAACGGCGTCGGATTGTCGTATCAGAACCGCAGCCGATTTTTTTAAGTTCAGCCGCTGAATATGCCCGTCTCGGTCTCCCTGGTTTCTTGGTCATTATCAGCTTATCCTTACTTTTTTCAGCGCTTTCAGTTTTGCCGACAATTCACCCATCTGTGATTCCAGGCGGCCTATTTCTGCTTGACGCACCTCGTCCCCCGCGTAGACCTTGCAACCCCGTTTCCGGGCGAGAAATTCAGTTATGCAGTAGGTTTCACAAGCCACCTCAAAGGCGGCGGCGTATTCCAGGGGGAACCGCCATGCTTCGCGGCTTTCCGCTGTCCAGGCGTTCAGCATGGAAATTGATATTTCGTTCCCGATCAACTCGCTCATCCGGGAACAGATTTCATATCTGGTTTTTGTGGTCTTCTTGAGCGCTTCGGAAAGCAGGTGCCGGACTTCCTTTCCCGTGTCCAGACTGGCGGGCGTCGGTTCTGGCGGGCGTGGTATTTCAAAGAGTTCGTCAAGGGTCAATTGGCGGGCGTCATTTACGGGTTTTTTCATGCTTTCCTGCCCTCCTTGCCGACAGCCAAGGCAGCGGCCTTGATGAACCGCACAGGGTCAAGCCCTGCTTTCTTGGCAGCGCCGAAAACAAGCGCCCATTCTTCTTCCGAAAATTGGATCTGCTTCCTCACGGTAAAGGGCTTCAGCATGTCTATTTCCTCCCGGTTGTCATACGTTGCCGTCTACTGTTGTTTGTGGTATCGTTTCGCGGATATCGGGAAGAATTCCGGTTAGGGCGCCCAGCTTCGTCATACCGTTCCGGCCATAGGTCTTGAGGGCGCAGGCCAAGTATCCTAGCGATTACCCTTTCCCATTTGGGAACGGGGACGCGCAGCGCCTGAGTTACACTTTTGCGGTTGTTGCTGAACAGGTAAGACAGCTTGGCAAGGGTATATCCCCTGATTTTCAGCTGATACTTGATCCACTCCCGTCTTATGACGGGTTCTTTTGGTATGTCGTTTATTTCCATGCTTATAGCCACCCCCTCTTGGTCTTTGGCTGATACTTGATTCACCCCCGTCTTATGACGGGTTCTTTTGACGTGTTTATTATCGCCGCGCCTTTATACATACATGAAATATACTCTATTTTCAACAGCATATTTTATGCATTATCGGAATTAATATGCGTGTGGTTGCTGCATCATTTATATCATGATGTAAATATTCAATATTATTGAACTATATTTCATGCACCATCGGTAGCAAAACTACAATTACTTTGCACCATGAAAACCGTTTTTCATGGTGCAAAAATAGGGAATGAAATGGGTTTGCCGGAAAGGTTGAAAGAAGCAAGGAAGGCATTGGGGTTTACACAGAAGGAAATGGCAAATGCTGTTTCTGTGATACTTCAAACTTGGCAGGTGTATGAATCAGGTAAGAGTGTTCCAGGTGGGAAGGTTCTTACTGCCTTGTCAGATATTGGGCTTAATATCGATTGGCTATTAACGGGCAAAGGCGAAATGAAAAACGCAGATACAATGCTCGGAGAAAAATTGTATGAAATTTCAAACGAGTCGCAGCAAACAAGTGTTGATAAGGTTGATATAGAATTATTAAGCATGATTATCGAAGCTTATGACAGTATTAAAGCTAATGATGAACCAGAAACTCCGCATGATAGAGCCGTAAATTATTGCATGTTCTATCAAATAATTGACAACGAAAGAAGTATGGCTATTGCTACAGTCGATAAGATAAGAAATTTTATGAAGCTATTTTATGCTGCTGACACACTGCTCGATAAAGCAAGTGGTATCAGTAAAGAAGACCTTTTTGACATATTAGATCTTATGGCTAATAAGGGATACTGCTCCCTTGGAAGCCATTTAAAAGCAAAAGATATATCTGATATTGACAAAGAAGGGGATTAATAAGACATGCTGGGGCGAACGAGGCCGGTGCAAGCAAGAGGTCAACTCTTGCCTTGTATTTTATGCACCACCGGAAACAGATTTAACTTTATGCTGTAACCTTGTTAATAATTACTAAACAGTTGATATTGCGGCTAAATTTCTTATGCACCACCAGAAACAGAAACACACTGTCTTTGCACCACCTAAAAATTTTTAGGTGGTGCAAAATGGATGGCCTGAAATGGGTTTGCAGATGGCAATTTTAGTAATAAATCCGAAAAGTTCGCAAATGTGAACCAAGCTCAAACCACGCGCGAAAAATTGAAGTTTCTAGTTTCCCAAAATGCCAAAAGTGCCAGAAACAGCCACAAAAATTGAAATTTTATGTTTCCCAAGAAATTTTGCAACATCCCCCCGGAAACCGCATAACATATCGATATCACATATACTCTCCCATAGAATCACGCGCATTCCCGTGCTATCCCTATTTTAAAGAACTATCTTTCCCTTAACAGGTTTTATGTTGACCGCCAATACCCCATATGTTATAGCATCGTACGTTTGTGCCAAATGTTCACACAGACAGACTTGAAAAAAAGCGATTACAATCAAAAGGAGGAAGCCATGCATCTAATCGACAAAATCAAGGCAAAGGCGAAAAGCAATCCACAAGTAGTTGTTCTTCCTGAAAGCTATGACGAAAGAATGCTCTTCGCGGCTGAAAAAATCGTCGCCCAGGGGTTGGCAAAGATCGTGATGCTCGGAAACCCCGAAAAGGTCAATGAGTCCGCCGCCGCTAAAGGGGTTAATCTCAAGGGAGTCGATATTATCGACCCGGCGACATCATCCAAGCTTGATGCCTATGTGGCCGAGCTTGTTGAGTTACGCAAAAAGAAAGGGCTTACACCGGAAGATGCGCGCAAACTCCTTACCGCGCCGGACTACCTTTATTACGCGGGCATGATGGTACGCATGGGCGATGCCGGCGGCTGCGTTGCCGGCGCTACCAGCACCACGGGCAATGTCCTCCGCGCAGCTATACAGACTATCGGCACCAGCCCAGGCATCAAGACGGTTTCCTCCTTTTTCATAATGATAACAAAAGACGCGAAATTCGGCGAAGACGGTATAGTGCTGTTTGCCGATTGCGCCGTGAATCCCAACCCGGATTCCCAGGCCCTGGCGGAAATTGCCGTAGCAACCGCCCGCAACTGCAAATCATTCCTGGACGTGGACGCGAGAGTCGCCATGCTTTCCTTCTCCACCAAGGGAAGCGCCTCCCACCCGGATGTGGAAAAGGTGACCAAGGCCCTGGAAATCGCAAAGCAGATCGACCCCAGTCTTCTTATAGACGGCGAACTCCAGGCCGACGCTGCCCTGATTTCCAGCATCGGCGCGAAAAAAGCGCCCGGCAGTCCCGTTGCGGGCAAAGCGAACGTAATAGTATTTCCCGACCTGGACGCTGGAAATATCGGCTACAAACTCACGGAAAGGATCGGCGGCGCCGAGGCAATCGGACCGGTCATTCAGGGGCTGGCGAAACCCGTAAACGATCTCTCACGCGGCTGCTCGGTAGAAGACATCGTCAGCGTTGCGGCCATCACAGCCGTACAGGCCCAGTAATAAATGGGCCGCCCTGGCACGGGGGCGGCCAAAAACCCTGTCCACTTCCCATAATGAAAAAAGGCCGGCGATCTCGCCGGCCTTTTTTGTCACTTGACACTCCGTTGGGGCAGCTTATTTTTTATAATCAGCCCTGGAGAATGAATACTCGAAGTTCATATGGTCGGTGTACGTGCCTTCAAGAATGGCCGCCACATCCTCCGTAAACACAAGCTCCTCATCAGTCGGGATGACGAAGACCTTGACGGGCGAATCCTCGGTTGTAATGACACACTCCTCACCCTTGACGGCAGCGCGGTTCTTCTCCTTGTCGAAGTGAATACCAAGGCATTCCAGGCCCTCGCAGGCCATTTCGCGGATCTGCCAGCCACGCTCACCCACACCCGCGGTAAAGACAATGGCATCCACCCTGCCGAGAACCGCCATGTAGCTGCCGATATACTTGCGCAGGCGATATGCCTCTATATCCATGGCAAGCTTGCAGGTCTTGTCGCCCTTTTCAGCGTGGGCAACCACATCCCTGCGGTCGGTGTATTTGCCGGTGATTCCAAAGATACCGCTCTTCTTGTTCAGAATAGAGTCAATCTCGGGCGCGGAGAGCCCTTCTATCTGCATCATGAATCCCGGAATGGCCGGGTCAATATCGCCACAGCGGGTGCCCATCACGGCGCCCTCCAGAGGCGTCAGCCCCATGCTGGTATCCACGGAAACGCCATTCTTGATGGCTGTATGGGAAACACCGTTGCCGATGTGCATGGTGATGATATTGCAGTCCTTGGGCTTTTTATCCAGCAATACGGCAGCCCTCTTGGAGACGTAGAGATGGGAAGTACCGTGGAAGCCGTAACGACGGACGCCATAGCGAACGTACCAGTCGTATGGAAGCGGGTAGATATAAGCGCAGTCGGGCATGGTCTGATGGAAAGCGGTATCGAATATGGCCACATTGGGAACCCCGGGCAGCACTTTCATCATCGCCTCGATACCAGCAATGTTTGGCGGATTGTGCAGCGGGGCCAGGTGCTGGACGGCCTTGACGGCTTCAAGCACTTTCTCATCAATAAGCACCGACTGGGTGAACTGCTCGCCGCCATGTACGACGCGATGACCCACGGCGGAGATCTCGCGAATGTCGTTAATAACGCCATTCTCCGAATCAGTCAGGGTCTTGATGATGAGGTCCATGGCCTCATTATGGTTCGGGCATTCATGTTCCTTTTTGTATTTAGGACGGCCCGGAACTTCCTGCTGAATAAAAGAGCCGCCGACGACAACCCTTTCAACAACACCTTTTGCGATGAGTTCCTTGCGTTCCCAGCTGTACAACTGGTACTTTACAGACGAGCTGCCACAGTTAATGGCGAGAATATCCATTTACCTTCCTCCCGTATGATTTGTAACCAACAATGATTGAAATTTGTGGTGAAAAATGATCGGACATGCCTGTTGCATGAAAAAGCGGCGGATTAATGAGGCACGAAAAAAACAACGCTACTTTATACATCAGTGACAGGTCGAATTCAACATTTTTCTCGAATTAACGGAATGCCTTTTTTCCCCATACCAGTCGTATGGTATTGATTATATTTGTCTATTACTATTTGAACGTCTGCCGAACGAAGCGTTTCAGGATTAGGCTCCTTTTATTTTCGATCATTTTATTTTATTGAAATGGAATTTTTTTTAATGATAATTAAAACCAGGACACCCAATGACAATGAAATCAACATGAGACGCCTTACCAGCCAAAGACAGGTATTCAGCGGTTTTGCAACGGGACAGGCCCGAGGCCCGACGGGACACAAGGCCCTACTTCCTTGACCTTTCTGAAACCCTTCTTCTCTGGATTATCCCTGAAAATACAGTAAGATTTAACAACAAAACATGCACGGAATAAGTCGTGCTCTTTTGCCTGAAAAATAAGATTTTACTACGAATGAAATTTGATTACCTGGCAACCCCTTGTCATTACAGACAAAACAAAACTATTGCTTTTTAGTTTTATTAAAAATATAATTCGTTGTTTTGAAAAGTTGACGATTCGCCGGATGCGAAAGACGCGGCGCGGAAGGAGAGGATCTTTTATGAAGACACTTTACGAAGAAGTGCGGCACGAAATGCACGAAATAGGCACGGGAGCAGAACATTGCATGGTTCTGTTGCAGAGAGCCTTTATGAGGAACTCCCTTGACCCTCTGAACGCCTGCCGGGAAAAACTCGCCGTCTTCAAGAACGCGGAACCGGAACTTGCTAAAAAGGTCAAGGAGCTGGCCCGCAAGGACGAGTCGAAGATAGTATACGCCGCGATTTTTCAATGTCTTGTAAGCATTTGCGATGACCTGGCGGAACTGACGGAGCCTTTGGAGAAAAAGATCAAGGAAAAAGTCCTGTTCAGCGACAGGGCTGTTACAGAGATCAGTTTTCTATCCCAGAACCTGGCGGAACTGTTGAAGGCGACAGGTGACCTGATCCTCGTGAAAAACCCGGTTCTGCTTCGTTATGTGCTGGAGTCGGAAAGCATGGTTGTGAAGATGGCCATTGAATACGCAACCCAGCATGAAGAACGGATGATTGAAGGACTATGCCTCCCGGTGGCTTCGCCGATTTTTCTCAGGATGCTGGAACTGTTCAAGGGAATTGCCAGGCAGGCGAAAGAGATTGCGGCGACGCTCTCCCAGTAGACGTTATTCCACCCCTTGCCCGCCGCCATCTCGGAAGCCGCCGGAGACGGGCAAGGAAAAAACTTCCTCTTATTTCAGGGCAGACGCAGCCTGGCCAGGGGAATGCACTGATAATAGACCGCTTTGCCAATGGGCGTCCCCACAAGCCCGCTGCTCAGACTGTAGCCGGGAACATCACTTTCAAGCTCCGTTTCACCCCCACCCTCGAAGAGAAATTTATTGGCCGCGGCAAGAAACTCCCGGCTTCGCGCCACCGCCCTCTCCCATATACTCTCAAAGCCCCCTTCTATTATTTCCCCGGTTACCGGATGGCGGTAGGACGGAAAACATATTATCTCATGAGGTATTTCCGCATATCCTCCAGGATAGAAGAGGGCGTGGAAGCTCATCAGCCTGCCTCCCATGATTCCATCCAGGCGCTTCACCACCTTTTCCGCCGGCGCCTTTCTGAACAGCGAGTTCAAAGCCATCTGCACCCGATACCCGCGCAGCAGATAATTCCAGGCAGACGGGTCCATCGGCATCGACTTTTCACAAGCGGCAAAAAAGAACTTCAGCAACTCCCTGTTTATGGGAGCATTCCGGCGTATGTCCCCTACATAGTCACTGCCGGCGGAGGTTCGCAAGTCCTGGCGCAGGAGGTGGAGATCCAGCCACACTTCGATGAGGCGATGGCGGGCCTGGGCTTCCCTCCGCTCAAGGGCGCAACCGGCGTAATAATTTCCGCTGACATGATATACAAAGGGATGGAGCGTCGCATCCAGAGCGATGTGCGTGAGGTAGCCGCAAACAAAGGCGGTCTTTTCCCTGAACAGGGGATCATTGGGAGCATCGCGCAAGGCCTTGAGCATCTCCAGGGCCGGCCTGGCTGTATCGTTGCCCTCGGAACCGTGCAGGATATCGCCATACCTCGAGGGATTTCCCTTCTTGAACGGCAGCCGGACCGCATAAAAGAAGGTATCCGGCACAATGGAACCCAGGTGGTAGCAACGGGAAAAATCTCCCAGCATGGAACGCAGGCCCGCTCCCGGAGAATCCGCGGAAAAACGCGAGGCCTGTCCCGCGCACAGGATATGAGATATTTCCTTGCCCATGAGTGTGCCTTCCCGTCCTTTATCCCTCTTTGCGGAATGTCGTCCCAAAGGTGAACGCACACCCGGCGTCGGAGCCCAATACTCGTTTAGAAATTGGAAATCAATAGTGTCACATCCGGCGTTTCCCGATGGACGCTATCTCGCTTTTAAAGCAAAATAGATGCTGGCGTTTCCCCTTCTCACCAGCAGAACCATGGAATCCCTGTTGCCGCTCTCGGCCAACGCCCGGCCGTACTCCGCCAGATTCGAAACCCTGTAGCGGTTGACGGAGACTATGACGTCACCCTTCCGCAGGCCGGCTTCGGCGGCCGCGCCCTCGGGATCGATATCCGTAATTACCACCCCGGAAGCGCCCCGCATGCGCATCTCCCTTGGAAGCTCACCGACGGCCATTCCCGCCCAGTTCGCTGGGGCGGCCTCTTCCGGTTTTGCCCTGCCTGCCGTCGCGCTGTCCGCAGCGCCAAGAACAAGGTTCAGTCTCATCTCTCTTGCCTCACGGAAGATCCTCAGCTCCACGCGCCTGCCTATGGGGGTGTCCGCCACCAGGCGTTGAAGCTGCGAGACATCCTTGACCTCCTTGCCGTCAAGGGACAGGATGATATCACCCTGCCTGACACCGGCCGCGGCGGCCGGACTTCCGGTCATGACCTCGTTCACCAGCGCTCCAGCCGCCTTTTTCATGCCGAATGACGAGGCGATCTCGTCGGTCACGGGCTGTATGGAGACTCCCAGCCACCCCCGGCTGACCGTTCCCTTCTTCAGAAGCTGTTCAACCACCTGCTTGGCCATATTTATGGGAATGGCAAAACCGATCCCCTGTCCGGACGCCACGATGGCGGTGTTGATGCCGATAACCTCACCGTAGATATTGAGAAGCGGGCCGCCCGAGTTGCCGGGATTGATGGATGCGTCGGTCTGGATGAAGTCCTCATAGGTCTCGATCCCCATATTCGAACGGCCGGTGGCCGACACTACACCAACGGTGACGGTGCGGTCCAGGCCGAACGGATTACCGATGGCCACGGCCCACTGCCCCACCTGGAGCTTGTCGGAATCGCCCAAGACCGCCACCGGCAGACCTTCCTTGCTGTCAATCTTGATGATCGCCAGGTCGGTTTTCGGGTCTCGCCCGACGATCTTGCCGTTGTACTCATTCTCGTTGGACAGCTTCACCTTTATGGACTCGGCGTCGCGAATGACATGATCGTTGGTGAGGATGTAACCGTCGCGATTGATGATGAAACCCGAACCGAGACTGGTGTCCCGTCGGTAACGGGGCTGCCGGTCACCGAAGAATTCCTCGAAAAAGGGCGAAAACTGGAAAGGAGAAGGAACCAGCTTTTTCTTGCTGATGGTGGAGATATTGACCACCGACGGTGTCACCTGTTTCACCAGCGCGGTGAACGCCTGCTGGGTAACAAGTATATCCTTGGGCACATCCTTTACCGGCGCCTCCGCCGTGCCCTTACGGCTCGAATCGTAGTACAGCACGCCATCCTTTTTCTCACACCCGGAAAAAGCGACAACCGCGCAAACAAGGGCAATACATGAAATTTTGGACAGTCTCTTCATGGCAACCTCTCACTCATGTTGATTCACGGGGCAAACGAATCTGTTCAAGTTAATCATTGCCGTTCGGGATGTCAACCGTCATTGTTTCGCCACTCTCCATGCACATGCTCAATTTTATTCTATTTTATCTGGTTTTTTATCTTTCCGGCTGCTATCATCCTCCCCGAGCTCCCGGCTTTCCGACGCGCGCATCCAACAATCCATTCACTTCAACCGACGCAATGATTCCCCATGGACAAGCTGCTCCTCATAACCGGCATATTCTGCATAGCCATATTCCTCCGGAAACAGGGCATATTGCGGGAGAAACACCTGGCGCTGCTGGCGCGCTATGTTCTCACGGTTTCCCTTCCCTGCCTGACCCTGATGACAATCGGCGGGCTGGACCTGCGCAACGCCCACTTCGACGTCGCAGTTATCGGATGGGCAGTCATGCTGGGGGGGGCCGTCCTGTCATATGCGGCTGGAAGACTGGCGGCGCTCGAAGGCGCAAGGCTGCGGGTGTTCATGCTCGTCACTACCTTCCCGAATACCGGCTTTCTCGGCTACCCCTTCGCCTACGCCCTTTTTGGAGCAGGGGGTCTCACCTACGCCGTCATCTATGATCAGATGGGGATGTTTCCGGTCTTCGTTTCCCTCGGTTTCTTCATCGCCGGAGGAAAGGAAAGCCTGCACCGGGCCATGCGGTTTCCGCCCTTGATTGCTCTTCTGGCCGCCCTCGCCATGAACGCCGCCGGATTCATGATCACGGATCCCTTGGCCGTGATCTTAAAGGCCATCGGATGGACAACCCTCCCTCTCACCATATTCATCATCGGATACAGGGTACGGCTGACAAGCCTGAGGGATTACAAACCCCTTGTGTGGTGCCTTGTCCTTCGGATGCTGATACTCCCGGCCTTGGTATTTCTTGCCCTGAATATGCTGGGCAAGGGAGGGCTGCCTTACCAGGTCACCATCATGTCATCGGCCATGCCTCCGGCCCTGACAACCAGCATCCTTGCCCTGGAATACCGCCTCGACAATGACCTGGCCGTAGCATGCATCAGTGTCGGCACGATCCTGTCCATGCTCCTGCTGGCGGCGGCTATGATAATAAAATAGGGACATCAAATGGGATTGGACAGCAAAGGCCGCCCGAAAGGTCAGGACCTGGGCCGGACCAACAGAACCGAACGAAATAAACCCTTGCCTTGCGTGCGGCATTTCCCGCAAGATATCCGGGCCGTTAGTCAACCCTGGGGAGGAAAGAGAAAGATGAGACGTGTCACCATTATGCCGGCACTTTTGGCCCTGACCGGGATCCTGTCGACCGCCGCCATTGCTTCGGGCGAGATCTATCAGTACGAAGATGACATGGGCACCGTACACTTTGTTGAAGATCCGGCGAAAATTCCCAAGAAATATCTGAAAAAGCAGAGGGTCAGGGAAGAAAGCATTTCAGGACCCGAGGGGGCAGTGACCAGGGTTTCCATTGTGGGAAACAGGGTACTGGTGCCGGTCACGCTGGCCTACCGGGGAAACGAGATAAAGGCGAATTTCGTCCTTGATACCGGAGCATCCACCTGCACCATCAGCCCCTCCCTGGCGGCCCGCCTCAACATCCGTCCGGCTGAAGTCCGCAGGGGGGTCGCCCGGGGCGTGGGTGGAGGCGTATATCACGTGGGGCAGGCACAACTTGATTATGTGGCGGTTGGACCCAACCGGAAATACGACGTGGATGCAACCATTATCGAGAGCACCCAGGCGGACGGCCTGCTGGGGATGAACTTCCTCAGGGAGCTTCGTTACCACATCGACTTTCAGAACAGCAGCATCAAGTGGGGAGATTAGCCGTCAGGGATCCACCGCTCCCTGCTCCACCGGTGGCTCCCCGTTCCGGTTTTCCAGGGGAGGCTCATTTTCCGGGCCGGTATCCCGGGGAACGAGGGGAGTCTCCGGGCTTTCCGGCTCACCCGCTCCCGTCGGCGCGTCCAGGGGCAAATCATCCGTTACCGCGCTGCTGATGTTATTAAACACCTCTTCCTTTTTGATGCTCTCGTCCACCTTGCGCTGCAAGCCGGAGATATTGGGAGACTGTCCCAGGGCGGCGCGATACTCGCCAACGGATAAAACGCCCTTGCGCCTCATAAGTCTCAGGATCATCTCGGAGCGCCGCACCACCTTTCCCATGTTCCGGTAAGGATTGTAGGCCACCCGCGGGCCCGGCAGCATGGCCGCGAGAAAGGCGCACTCCCTCGGTGTCAGGGCCGAGGCCGGCTTGCCGAAATAGTAGCGGGCGCCGTGGCCGATGCCGTAAACCATCGGTCCCAGTTCCACCACATTCAGATAGAGCTCCAGTATCCTCCCCTTGGTGAGTTTCTCTTCCATGCGGTAGGCGAGGATCACCTCCTTTATCTTGCGGTTCAGGCTCTTTTCCCGGGAAAGGAACAGGTTCTTCGCCGTCTGCTGGGTGATGGTGGAAGCGCCCCTGGCAAAGCTTTTCTTTTCCAGGTCGTATCTGATGGCATTCTTTATGGCGTTTACGTCTATGCCCTCGTGCTTGTAGAAGCGCGCGTCCTCGGCCAGTATCACCGCCCATTTCATCTCAGGGGGAATCGAGGCCGATGATGTCCAGTAACGGTTCTTCGGCCCCACCGTAAAAGGGTGAAAATTGCCTTTCCAGTCCCTGACGCGGATGGTCATGTTCATCTTGCGGTCTTTCAGGGAATCCACGGATGGAAGAAAGAAGAGGGATGCGCCTATATAGACGGCATAGAGGACGGCCGCGCCCATGACTATACCCATAAGCTTTTTCATGGTCATTGCAAAAGAGTCGCCTTTTCGTATGGTCTTTCCCGCAGCGCCTGCCCGGATGGACACTAACCTGCCGGAATACGCTGTTTGCCGTTTCGCCCGTTTCTTGTTCCCGACTTTTTCACCATCCCCACGGCGGTACGGATGGAGGCCATCATGCTCAGGTGCGACGCCTTGCCGGTTCCCGCCAGGTCGTAGGCCGTTCCATGGTCCACCGAGGTGCGGATTATGGGAAGACCGAGAGTTACATTCACCCCGTCGTGGAAATGGAGGAGTTTCAGGGGTATCAGTCCCTGATCGTGGTACATGCATACCACGCCGTCGTAATCGCCCCGCGCCGCGAAATGGAAAAGCATGTCCGCCGACAGCGGGCCGCGGGCGTCTATTCCCTCGGCGCGGGCCGCTTCCACCGCAGGAAGGATGAACCTGCGCTCTTCGTCCCCAAAGAGACCATGTTCTCCGCAGTGGGGGTTCAGCGCCAGGACCGCGAGGCGGGGTTTCTTGCGGAAGTATTTGTGAAGGCCGCGGTGCGTGGCGCGTATGGTGGCCAGCACCCGTTCACGGGTTATGAGACGGGGCACGTCCGCCAGGGCCTCGTGGATGGTAACCAGTGTGACCCGCAACCGGTCGCCGGCCAGCATCATGACGTAATCGGTACACCCGGTCAGATCGGCCAGCAGTTCCGTATGTCCGGGGAAGCGGTGCCCCCCGCGGTTCAGCGCCTCCTTGCTGATGGGCGCCGTTACCATCGCCGCGGCCTCGCGTTTCAGACAGAGATTCACCGCCTCGGTTATGTAGCGGAACATGGCATCGCCCGCGTCCGGGGAGGGCCCCCCGTATGCCATATCCGTTGCGGCAAGCCTGGAGAGTGGCCGAAGAAAGATAGCGCCGGGGGTGTCTTCAGGAGGAGGCCCCGCCGGGATCGTTTCAAGTTTCATATCCACCCCGGTTACGGCAAGAGCCCGCTCCATGGCAAGCGGATCTCCCAGCACAAGGGGCCGGCAGATGTCGCCCAGCTCGGGCTCGGCAAGGGCCCTGACGATAACTTCCGGTCCCACACCGGCGGGATCCCCCATGGTAACGGCAATAACAGGCTTCGGCATCAGTCTTTCCCTCCTTGACCCTGACACTCAGCGGGGTGTATAAAAATTCATACCTCGCGGGATATCGAACGATTAAGAACACCCCTTCGGAGTCAGGCAATACAATGAAATATTTGCGTGTACTAGTGATTCTAATACTTCTGGCGCCCTCCCCTTGCCTTGCGGAACGCAAACTGCCTGTGGACAACGGAAGGATAACCTCCGGCATCGGATGGCGTCCCGACCCCTTCGGCAGCGGCCGCATGGTATATCACAGGGGAATAGACATCGCCGCTCCCACCGGAACCCCGGTCTATTCCGTAAAAGAAGGCATCGTATATTATGCCGGCACTTACAAGGGGTATGGGAATCTGGTGGCCATCGACCACGGCAACGGCTACCTGACCCTTTACGGCCACAATTCAGCCCTGAAAGTCAGCCGGGGGCAACGGGTGGACGACACGACCGTCATTGCCCTGGCGGGAAGCACCGGCAGATCCACCGGTCCTCACGTCCATTACGAGATCCGTCGTATAGCTCCACCAGACAGGAAGAGGATCGCCCAGCTGAAAAAGGAGCTGAGATCGGTGGTTGAATCCGATATCCACGAATGGGTGGAAGGTATCGTCAACGGGAATGGCCAGGTTCACGAAACGGAGTATCTCCCCTCGGATATCGACGAATAACCAGACCCCGCGCCCAAGTCATCTATCGGGCCGCAAGTCCCAGGATCAGGTTCAGGTAACAGGCGAAGTCTCCTATCTCCTTCCGATCATCCCCAAGTTTTCCCCTCCAGGAGGCATCCTCGTTTTCATTGGACATACCCTTACCCATCTCGTCGCACGCCTCGATGAAGGCATCGTGCGCCCGGGTCCTGTCCTCGTTCATGGCAAAGCGCTCTTCCGGCGTGGATAGTTGCCATTGCGAACGGATGCCCGCATAGCATACCGCGGCGCGAAACAGGCGAATCCGAGGCTCAACAAGTCGTGAGCGGCCAATGGCGCAGGCAATCGCGGTGGCATTTTCCCAGTCCATCCAGTATTCCTCCCCCTGTGAAAGAAACCCATGCTGAACTCGCTTCACCCGGCAGGCCCACCCAAGGGGAGCCGGGATGTCGCCACATTATATACTCCAGCACGGGCCAAAGAAAAAGGACTGTTTTGACAATTGACGATAATTGCCGGGCCAGAGGCGCCCCGGCCGCCTGATATTCCGCAGCGGGACATTGCAAAATATCTTTACCATTCGCCTTCCGGCGGTTAAAGTATGTAGCGTCGCTCTCCACTGGGGACGCGCCGTGGAACAAATAAAAACAAGGCATTGCAAGGAGATAACACCCATGACCCACGAAATTGACAAGCTCAGCATCGACACTGTCCGCACCCTCTCCATGGACGGGGTTCAGCAAGCCCGTTCCGGACATCCGGGAACCCCCATGGCACTGGCGCCCCTCGCCTATATCCTCTGGACCCGCTTCCTGCGCTTCAACCCGAAAAACGCGCAATGGTTCGACCGGGACCGCTTCATCCTTTCCATCGGCCACGCCTCCATGCTCCTCTATTCCATGCTCCACCTGACCGGCTACGACCTGTCCCTCGATGATCTGAAGGATTTCCGCCAGTGGGGAAGCCGCACGCCCGGACACCCGGAATACGGCCATACCCCCGGCGTGGAGACAACCACCGGACCATTGGGGCAGGGCATCATGAACGGGGTCGGCATGGCAATGGCGGAGGCGCATCTCGCCGCGGTTTTCAACCGACCGGGCCATGAGATCGTTGATCACCGCACATGGGTTTTCTGCGGCGACGGCGATCTCATGGAAGGCGCATCCCACGAGGCCGCCTCCCTGGCCGGCCATCTGGGCCTGGGAAAACTGATCTGCGTCTTTGACGACAACCGCATTACCATCGAGGGAAGCACGTCCCTCTCCTGCTCCGACGACGCGGCCCTGCGCTTCAAGTCCTATGGCTGGCACGTAAGGAACGTGGGAGACCGGGCAGATGACCTGGAGACACTGACCGCGGCATTCGAAGAGGCGTGCCGGGAAAAGGAACGCCCTTCCCTGATCATCGTCCGCTCCCATATCGGTTATGGCGCGCCCAACCGCCAGGATTCGCCGTCCGCCCACGGCGAGCCCCTGGGGGAAGAGGAGATCCGCCTTGCCAAGAGGTTCTACGGCTGGCCCGAGGATGCGAAATTCCTGGTGCCCGACGAGGTGCGCCGGCACATGGAGCAATCCGTGCAGCGAGGCAAGGCCCTGGAGGATGAATGGAACGGACGCCTTGAGGCATACCGGAAGGCCTATCCCGATCTCGCGGATCGTCTGGCCGCTTCCCTCTCCGGAACGCTGCCGGCAGGCTGGGACGCGGACCTTCCCGTCTTTTCCCCGGAAAAGGGCATAGCCACCCGCGCTGCCTCCGGAACGGCCCTGAATGCCGTGGCGGCGAAGATTCCATGGCTGACGGGAGGAAGCGCCGACCTGTCGCCTTCCACAAAGACGGTCATCTCCGGCAGTGGATATGTCTCCAGGGATAATCACTCCGGCCGCAATATAGCCTGGGGGATACGCGAGCATGCCATGGCGGCCTGTGCGGCGGGCATGGCGCTGCACGGGGGGGTCCGGCCGTTTACCGCGACATTCTTCGTATTCACGGACTATGCCCGTCCCGCCATGCGCCTGGCCGCTCTCATGGGGCTTCCGGTTATCTATGTTATGACCCACGACTCCATCGGGGTTGGTGAGGACGGCCCCACGCACCAGCCCGTGGAACACCTGGCATCCCTGCGGGCCATGCCCAACCTCCACATCATCCGCCCCGCCGACGCCAACGAAACCGTATTCGCCTGGCGGGCGGCCATGGAGAGGACCGACGGCCCTACCCTTCTGGCCCTCACCCGTCAGAATCTGCCCGTGTTCGACCGGAACGAGACAGCCCCGGCCGATGGAGTCCTGAAAGGGGCATACGTCCTTTCACGGGAGAAAGGGGAGCGTCCCGACGTGATTCTCATGGCCACCGGTTCGGAGGTGCGCCTCGTCCATGAGGCGCAAAAGACGCTCGCCGAGGAAGGGATCGACGCCCGCGTGGTCAGCATGCCCAGCTGGGAGATATTCAGACAGCAGCCCGCGGAGTATCGCTGTCAGGTCCTTCCTCCGGATATAACCGCCAGGCTGGCCGTGGAAGCCGGCGCCTCGCAGGGGTGGCGGGAATGGGTGGGAGACCGGGGAGAAATCATCGCCCTGGACCGCTTCGGCGCCAGCGCCCCGGCGGACGAACTCTTCCGGCGCTTCGGATTCACCGTTGAAAACGTTGTCGCCAAGACAAGAGAACTGCTGGGCGCGGCCGCGTAAGGGCCCGCCACCTTCCCGGTGAATCCGCCGGCGCCCAGCCGGCATCGGCATCACCTCCGTATGCTCCTTCCAGACCTGCCGGGTTCTCAACCCCGGCAGGTCTCTGTATAAAAACTACAGGAAACCGGAACAATCCATGGCACACGACTCCATAATCATCAAGGGCGCCCGAGAGCATAACCTGAAGGGCATCGACGTTGAGATACCCCGCGACCGGCTGGTGGTCATCACCGGCATCTCCGGTTCGGGCAAATCCACCCTCGCCTTCGACACCATCTATGCCGAGGGACAGCGGCGCTACGTGGAATCCCTGTCCGCCTACGCCCGCCAGTTTCTGGAGCAGATGGAAAAGCCGGACGTGGAATCCATCGAGGGGCTCTCCCCGGCCATCTCCATCGAGCAGAAGACCACCAGCAGGAATCCCCGTTCCACGGTCGGCACCGTCACCGAGATCTACGACTACCTGCGCCTCCTGTTCGCCCGCGTCGGCCGCCCCTTCTGCTACAGCTGCGGCAGGGAGATCGCCTCCCAGACCGTCTCCCAGATGGTGGATCAGATCATGACGCTTCCGGAGGGAACGAAGATCAGCCTCCTGTCACCCATCGTCCGGGGCCGCAAAGGTGAATACCGGAAGGAACTGGCCAATCTCCGCAAGGAGGGCTTCGTGCGGGTGATCATCGACGGCGAACCCCGCGACCTGGCCGACGATATCGAACTGGACAAGAAGAAGAAACACGACATCGATATCGTGGTGGACCGGCTGGTGGTCAAGGACGGCATCCAGGGCCGGCTGGCCGACTCCCTGGAAACCGCGCTGCATCATGCCGCGGGAATCGTCAAGGCCGCCATTGCGGACGGCGATACCCTCCTGTTCTCAGAGGCACTTGCCTGCATCGATTGCGGCATCTCCTATCCGGAGATGACCCCCCGCATGTTTTCCTTCAACAACCCCTACGGCGCCTGCCCGGAATGCACCGGCCTCGGCGCCCGCATGTATTTCGACCCGGACATGGTGGTTCCCAACCCGGATCTCTCCCTGCGCGAAGGCGCCATCGCCCCTTGGGAAAAGCGGCTGTCGGGCTGGTTTCACCAGACACTGGAGGCGGTGGCGAAGGCCTACGGCTTCGACATCCACACCCCCTTCAACCAGTTGCCGGAAAAGGCGAGACAAATCCTTCTTTACGGTTCAAACGGGGAAAAGGTGGAGTTCTGGTGGGAGGAGGACGCAGGCCGCCGCCATACCTATTACAAGGAATTCGAAGGGGTGCTGAACAACCTGGAACGACGGTACCGGGAAACCGACTCGGAACAGGTGCGGGAAGAGCTGGAAAAATTCATGAATGTCATGCCCTGCCCCACCTGCGATGGCGCCCGCCTGAAAAAGGAGGCGCTGTTCGTCCGGATCGGGGGCAAGAATATCCGCGAGGTAACCGCCTTCTCCATCGTGGACGCCCTGGCCTTTTTCGATGGACTCGCCCTCACGGAAAAAGAGGCGGAGATCGCCCGCCGCATCCTAAAGGAGATCCGTGAACGGCTCCACTTCCTGGTGAACGTGGGTCTCGATTACCTTTCCCTGGACCGCTCCTCGGGGACCCTGTCGGGAGGAGAAGGGCAGCGTATCCGGCTGGCCACCCAGATCGGCTCCAGCCTGGTGGGGGTGCTCTACATCCTGGACGAACCCTCCATCGGCCTGCATCAGCGGGACAACGCCCGCCTGCTGGATACGCTGAAGCGGATGCGGGACCTGGGGAACACGGTGCTGGTGGTGGAGCACGACGAAGAGACCATCATGGAGGCGGACCACGTCATCGACATGGGCCCGGGCGCCGGAGTCCACGGCGGCGAAGTGGTTGCCCAGGGGACCCCGTCGGAAATAATGGAAAACCCGGCTTCGCTGACGGGCAGGTATCTTTCCGGGGAGCTCTCCATCCCCGTGCCCAAGGAGAGGCGGCGGGCCGAGCGTTTTCTGCGCATTGCGGGCGCCACGGAGAACAACCTGAAAGAAGTGGATGTCTCCATACCCCTTGGGGTGATGACCTGTGTCACCGGGGTCTCGGGCTCGGGCAAGTCGACCCTTATTATCGATACCCTCTACCGGCTGTTGTGCCAGCGTCTCTACAGGAGCAGGGAAAAGGCGGGCGCGGTCCGCGACATCATGGGAACAGAGGCCCTGGACAAGGTCATAAACATCGACCAGTCACCCATCGGCCGCACCCCCCGCTCCAACCCGGCCACCTACACCGGTGTTTTCACGGACATCCGCGACCTGTTCGCGGGGCTTCCCGAATCCAGGATCCGCGGCTACAAGCCGGGGAGGTATTCCTTCAACGTCAAGGGAGGGCGTTGCGAGGCCTGCTCCGGGGACGGCATCATCAAGATAGAGATGCACTTTCTTCCCGACGTATACGTCCAGTGCGAGGTGTGCAAGGGCGCCCGTTACAACCGGGAGACCCTGGAAGTGAAGTTCAAAGGGAGATCCATCGCCGAGGTGCTGGACATGACCGTTTCCCAGGCGGTGCAGTTCATGGAGCACATCCCCCGCATCAAAAACAAGCTGAAGACCCTGGAGGACGTGGGTCTCGGCTACATCAAGCTCGGCCAGTCGGCCACCACCCTTTCCGGCGGGGAGGCCCAGCGGGTCAAGCTGGCCAAGGAGCTGTCCAAACGGGCCACGGGAAGAACCATCTACATCCTTGACGAGCCCACCACAGGTCTCCACTTCCATGATATCGCCAAGCTTCTGGAGGTGCTGCAACGGCTGGTGGAGGCAGGGAACACCATCGTCATCATCGAGCACAACCTGGACGTAATCAAGACCGCCGACCATCTCATCGATCTCGGTCCTGAGGGGGGCAACCGGGGAGGAGAAATAATCGCAACCGGAACACCGGAGGAGGTGGCTTCAGTTACCAGATCCTATACCGGCCAGTTTCTCAGAAAGTTGCTGTGAACGAAGCTCTCCACGGCAAAGGCCCCCGGCAGCTCCACCAAGCAACCCACAGGCAACTTTTGCCAAAAGGGTTGTCGGTTCGAATGCCAGAAGCACGGTAGTTGCTCCGGCGATAGCCATTATACCTTTGAATTGCATTGTGACTTTCCTCCTTTGAATGATGCAGTTCCCGAGAACATTTCATCGATGAACAGCGACTTCTTCACCTGCCTGCCCTGTGGGTAAGGACGCAGAGGGCCGGGTAGCCTGCTTGCAGATAGTCTTTGATCATGGTTATTTCTCCTTTTTGGGGTGATGGCCGCCTTGGAGCGACGGATAGCCGGAGTGAAGCGAATAGAAAAACCGGCGCATGTCCCGCTATCGCGTGGGAGATTTGCCGGTACAGGATAATAATCTCCATATAAATACAGGGAATAGAAGATAAGTCTTAAGGAGCTGAAACAGGGAGATAATGCGAGCATTACGTTATGATATCGGGCAGTTAAATCAGGCAGCATCAAAAGGGGCGAAAAGGATTGGCTTTATTCTGGATAAAATTAGAAACCTTGACATTGATGTTAATTAAACTAAAATGCTGTTCCAAAACTGTTTCTCAACCATATTTTCCGATAAGAGTAAAACCGGGGCAACCCGGTGACGCAAAGCCCAAGGGTGCGTGAAAGCGGACAGCCGGGATGCCAAAGAAAATGTTCCGAAAACCCGTGTCTCCAACTGAGGATGCGGGTTTTTTGTTTTCACGAAACATATTGCCGTAAATAATAAAAAGGTATTTGAGAAACCGGGATGGTCGGAATGGAAATATCACGTATTTTGAGACCCCCGTGTTACTAAAACGGGACCTTAGTTGAAACGCCCGCGTACTTAATGTGCACAGTCTAAATATCCTGTTTTGGAAGTTGAGCAGGGGGCCATCAATAAGCCGTTCACGCGACTGCGTCGCGTGAACGGGAGCCGCGGGTGACGCGCCGATGAAGCGACTTGCGCGTGAACACGCGGGTAGAAGCGCACGCTTGGCGGCGCGTCACCCGCGGCTCCCGTTGTACGGATTGAAAATGAGCAAAAAATACAAAAATAAAATCTGTGTGTATTGTGGCAATGAGTCATCGAAGACCGCTGACCATGTTTTCGCAAGGGAGTTCTTCCTACTGACCAAGCGTAATAACCTGCCTAAGGTTCCATCTTGTCTTTGTTGCAATGGTCAGAAATCGCAACTTGAGCATTATCTATCTTCTCTATTGCCGTTCGGTGGACAGCATCAGGATGCGAAGACAAACTTGACCCAGATGGTTCCTAAAAGGTTATCAAGAAATCAACGTTTACACGAAGAACTTTATAGAAATAAGTCCTACTCATTGCTGCGTGACTCATCCGCCCAAGCTGTCACTACCATGGTATTGCCTTTTGACGGAGAAAAATTACTCATATTGTTTGAATACATCACAAAAGGCCTTTTGTGGCACCATTGGCAGACAATTCTATCTGATGAATACTTCGTACAGACAATAGCACTAACAAAGACTGGTGAAGAATTTTTTCAAAATAATTTCCTCAATTTATACTCCCCAAAGCGTGTGTCAGTTACACTAGGCGGAGATACTTTCACCTACATTGGTGCACAGGGAGTTGATGACCCACAAATCAGCGTGTGGGTCTTCACAATTTACAATGGAGTGAGGCTTAGCGAAAGCGGCACAGACCTCTGTGAAACATCTACCAAGATTGGTGCACTTACAGGGAACAAGCGTCTTTTGGAAAAGTTGCCAGTTGCGTAAGTGAGGGTAGATGTACAACCACTCGGCGGCACGCGGCCTCCGCTACGCTCCGCCGGTGCGCCTCGGTCACGTTCACGCGACTGCGTCGCGTGAACGGAAGCCGCGGGTGACGCGCCGATGAAGCGACTTGCGCGTGAACACGCGGGTAGAAGCGCACGCTTGGCGGCGCGTCACCCGCGGCTCCCGTTAGATAAAACATTAAAATGGAGAGCTGAATGTGCTGTGAAATGCTTGATAAATTGATTCATGAGATTGAACAGGATTTCTGTAAAAGCGTCGAACTTAGAACTCATGCATCAGCGCTCCCGGACAACCTCCCACTTCCACTTCAAAACTTCTACAAAAAATGTAATGGCGGAGACATCATTTTCGGTTCTCTATTCGACTTAGACGAACTTGAAGAGACAAGCAGAATTGAACCCTTTTTTCCTGATTGGGTTGTTTTCGGTGAGAGTGGGGGTGCTTTTTGGCTTTGTGCTCGGAAACCAAGCGCGGGTTTATGGTTCACAAGTTGGGACCACGACTCAGACACTGATATTGGAGGAGCTGTCTTCTCTGATTTAGACACGCTCTTGCGTGATGAGTATGAAAGAAAAATTGGGCAGTGCACAAGTGGAGTTTACCTGAAAATTAATTTTGTACCTCCTGCGGCAAAGTTAGCTACCGTCAGTGAACTAAAGAAATTTCTCACTATCGGTTCAATGGAACTGGCACGCGCTCTTGGCAGGCTACCGCTTGAGATAGCTGTTCCAAATGGATTGATAGCAAAAAAGTTGGCAGAGAAACTTCGTGCTGTCGACGTTATCACACATATACGAATCGACTTTCTATAAGATATCTAACCAAGTGTAACAGCGGCCTTGGCCGCTGTACTCTCGCCCGTTCACGCGACTGCGTCGCGTGAACGGAAGCCGCGGGTGACGCGCCGATGAAGCGACTTGCGCGTGAACACGCGGGTAGAAGCGCACGCTTGGCGGCGCGTCACCCGCGGCTCCCGTTCAACCCCAATCCGCAAAACTGGTGGTTTGAAATGGTATAACAGTTTATAATC
>CAZHVY010000045.1:0-24630 GCA_964536305.1 uncultured Geobacter sp.
TCAGCGAAGGCGTCACCTACGACATGACGCGAAGGCTGGACAAGGAGGCCATCAAAGTCCGCATCCTTTCCCTGCTCAAGGATCGGCCGCTGAGAAACGCTGACATAAGAGGTTTTACCGATCTGGGCCGCCAGCAAGCTTATCGACTCCTGAAAGAACTGGAGGCCGATGGACTTATATACCAGGATGGGCATGGACAGAGTGCGCTTTGGCATCTGAAGCAATCTTTAAGCAAATCTTGAAGCAATGGTGCCTGTTTGCATCATTGTTTGCTTCAATGTAGCAAAGGGTGCAATTACGGGATAATTGACCCAACAATTGCCCGGTGGCAATTGTTGATGCATCCATTAACTCCGCACTTTGATTTTTGCGGAATTAGTGGGTCGGCGGCCAAATGTGACCTTTTCAAAGTTGACCTTATTGATGCTGAGGACTGGTCCGAGACGCTGCGTCAGCAGATCCAGGGAAAGGGTGTCGAGTTATCAGTAAGCGAGGCTTGCCAATATGAGAATGGCTGAAATCGACTCTTTACCGGGAGGAAAGCAATGATTCATCGGGGTAGTTTTTGGGGTATATAAGTACCGGCGTATATATTTTACTCAAATTTATTATATGGTTAGCCTTTATGTTCGAATCCCTATCTCCCAGTGAATTCAAGGGGTTAGCTTACGTGGCTAACCTCTTTTTTTATGGTTTTTGTGGCCGGGAAACCGCTTCGCGGGTAGAAGTCTTAGTGTAAATAGCGCTGTGAACCTGATTAAAAAACATTGTCCAGGAAATTCGATATATTCGCTGTTGCATTCGAGACGGAACCGGTCCGTAACATGGTTGCAAAAATCCGGCTTGTGCCTGACAATAGAGCCATCTCTCTTCAAGGAGGAATCCATGCTCTGTCCCCATTGCGGCGCCAGCAACCTCTACGGAAGCCGCTTCTGCTCGTCCTGCGGGACCGCGCTGAAACAGGGCGCAGCCCCCGACACCGCCCCTGCCCCACCTTCACCCACACCTCCAGCGCCCCACTCCTCTGAAGCGGGAGAGGACTCCGCTGCAGGTTCCTGGCCACCTCGGACGCCCGCTGGACCAGCTTCTCCCGTTCCCAGGCCGTCTCCTTTGGACAACGGAACGGGTCAGGGGGAAGAAGCCGCTAAAGGTCCGGAAATCCGGATCGCCGGCATGCTGGACAGGTTCATCGCGCTTATCCTTGACAGCACTCTCATAGTTGCCGTATTTGTCCTGTGCGGTATGGCCGTTGCCGTGCGATGGGGAGGAGTGACTGAAAGTGGTTTCTCTCTGGTGGGGATACCGGCCTCTATCTCCTTCATGGTCACGACCCTGTTCGCAGTCCTTTATTACTGGCTGATGGAGGGGCTGTTTGGCGCGACCATCGGAAAGATGGCGGCAGCCATACGGGTGACAGGCCTGGAGGGAGAAAATTGCGGTCTCGGCAATGCCCTCGTCCGCACCTGTCTTCGCATCTTCGATGGATTGTTCTTCTATCTGCTCGGTTTCCTGGTTGCCGTCCGCTCCCCCAAAAAGCAGCGCATCGGGGACCACCTGGCAAAGACCCTGGTGATAAAGAATCACACCGGATGGGCTGTCCGCATCACCTTTACCGCTCTTTGGCTCTTCCTCAGCGCCGGCGCCACCTTCTTCGCATGGACCCTTCATCGGAATGCACCGCGCTCTTCGGTGCTGACGGAAGAGGTTCTGAAGGTTGACGAATTCGAATTTCTCGAATCCAGGGATGGGGCGCCCCGCCTTTCAAAGGTCTACCGCCCCGGCGACACCATCTTTACCCGATACACCGTTGCCGGTTACGAACCGGACGAACAGGAGAGAGTCAACCTCCGCGTATCCATAGAGGTCACGGACCCCGGCTCTCTCACCCTGGTCCAATGGAAGGAAAATCTGAACCGCAAAACAACGGAAACCGAAGTGGTCCGTGGACTGTTCCAGTTTGAGCTGCCACCCTTCATACCGCCGGGCACTTGCCAGATCCGCATAACCTTGAATGATGATACACGCGACAAGGTGGCCGAAAGGTTGATAAGCTTCAACGTGGACGCGCCCCAGCCGCTATTGACTACGGGCCTTGAACTGCGGAACATGAAGCTTTCTCTCTCGGAAGGAGGCCCCCCGTTAAGCGCGGCCGTGCCGAGAGGAAGCGCCGTTTATCTTAATGCCAGACTGACGGGATTGCGCTTTTCCGACAACAGGGTGCATGCGCGCATGGCATTTCAACTTGTCGACCCGAACGGGGAGATCATTATTGACAGGCCGGAGTTTATCCTGATCAACGAACCCTTTGATTATCGCCCCCCCGGTTTTTTCCTCCCGCTCTCCTGGAAAGTTGACATACCCGAGACACTTGATGCGGGCACATATACGCAAAGATACGAGGTTACGGATCTGGCGACCGGCTCATCGGAGGTGTTCGAGCAACCGTTGGATGTGGAATAGCATCGCGCAAGACCTTGCCAACGGCGATGTATTCAACCATAGGCAGGGTTTTCCCGAAAGGGGGAGATGCCTAACCCTCACGACTCAAGGCACGGAAAGAAAGGACGGCAGGATGGCATATGCATGGGAAGGATTCGGGAAAAGCCCGCTGACCCTTGTCAGGGAAGAGCTTTCCAGGAGGTTTGTGTGGAGCAGGGAAGTCGACGAAACCTATATAAACTATACCATCCTGGCGGATGCGGACGATGAACAGGAGGACATGACGGCTGGTGTCCTTTACAAAAACAACAGCCTGTTCTTTATCGTCGACCTGATGATCGAGTGTCCGGACGATCTGGAGATACTTGCCGGCGTGGCATCCTCGGCCTACGAACTCTATTCCAGGGAAGAACCGTTCTACGGCAGACTTCTGATCAGGGACGGCAGAACCTACTACCAGCTCAACCATATCCTCGGGAAGGCCGGAATACTCGATGCGGCCATGGCATCGTTTCTACTGGACCTGGTGCTGAAGGAGGTTATGGAGGTCATCAGCGAAGGAAACGGATCGGGGTGAGATCCCGCAAGGCGGTCGCTGTCGGGAAACGGTTGAAGTTTTCCCGGCGTCACGATTCAATGAAATATACCCACGAAGAACCTACAGCAGTCTTGATCCCCATTTGTCCTTGCAGATGACGGAGATTTGAGCATCCCTATTTTTCAGCAACCACATTAATTCGCCTGAATGTCTCAAAGCACCTGCCGTCTTCCTGAATTGTCTCCTCAATCATCCTTTTTGCAACATGATCACGGAACTCACTTCTATCCTTGACCGCGACCATGGATATGAACGGCACAATGCTGGGCTGGTCGACCCAATTGAGCATGGTGTCTTTATTCTGAAAGAATCGGTCAGCATTTTCGCCCCAGACTTTTGCATTTGTGAACCCGCTCTGTTCAACGGTTAACTCGTATTCCGTCACGGATGGCATGTGCCAGGGCCATTCGAATTCCTTAAAGTATCTCCGAAATCTATCTTTCAAAATAACTTCACGAACGACCTTGAAAAAACTTGAGCAGTTGCCGTCTCCGGCGAAATTGAACCTGATTACCCCCCCATCACGCAAAGCGCGTCTGACGTTCCTTAGCAGAAGGTTGTGGTCCTTAATCCAATGCAGTGCGGCATTTGAAAAAATCAGGTCGAATTCCTCCACATAATCCAATGAGTTGATATCCTTCAGAATAAAGCCCAGATTTTCCCGCTCTTTCTCCTGGGCGGCATCAATCATTCCCTGGGAGGCGTCAATCCCTACCACTTCCCCATGGGGTAACAAGTCTGCGAGCTGTCTTGTGAGTGTCCCATCGCCACACCCAAGGTCCAACACCCGTTCATCTCCTCTTAAACAAAGTTCCGCGATAATGGATAATCCCCATTCCTTTTGGTGTGCGGATGCTTTTTCATATTTTTTCCCATCAAATTCATGCGACATGCTAATTCTCCCGCGAGCAATGAGGCCGAGAGCCCAGCGACCGGGGAACGGCTCGGCCGGTGGTGCCGGCGCGGGCTTATCGATACCGGAACAACAGTTCTCGCCGGGCCCTCCTGCACCCATCGTGTTGAAATATTATTTGCCAATATAAATGGTCAAATTACTGACTGGCGCTTTTCTTAAAATCAGGAGCTGCCCACCCTGGGCCATCCTTCATATTCCCGTCCTTCTCACATCCCTGGTATAAATTTTTCCCTTGCTTATCGCAGTCAATATGGCGATAAGGATAAACACGGAACATTACCAGGATGAGGGCGAGACGAAGAGGGTGCCCGGCAGATACCAGAAACGTCATTCTTTATCGCTGATATGATTCATCATGAAAAGCTGACGGCCACCTGCTTGAACAGCAATGACTCCGCAAGGAGATATCGAACCGGGAAAAGGAGATTGATACATGAAATGTATGGCGCGGATTCGCATAGTTACATATTTCATTACAGGCCTCACAGTTCTGCTGGTGATTGGGTGTGGAAGCGGCGACTCCGTCACACCGGCCCTGGCGGCCACCCCTGATTACTCTCAAACCGCAAACTGGCTGGCGCTCTCCTCCTCCCCCATAAAAAATGTGGATGTTTTCTACGTATATCCGACAGAATATAAAAAGGCCGCCTCAAGTGACCCCGATTTCTGCGCCATTGACAACCCAACCATGGTGCAGGGCGCCCAGAGCGCTTTCCAGCGGCAGGCAACCGCATTTACCCCCTATGCCAACATCTTTGCTCCCTACTACCGGCAGGTGGACGCCACGTATCAGCTGTCACTTCCTTTCGATCAGCAGGACGAGAACATACGGAAAGTGCCGGGCCCCGATGTCCTTGCGGCCTTCGAATACTACCTGCGACACTACAACAACGGCCGCCCCTTCATCCTTGCCGGGCATTCGCAGGGATCGGCCGTGCTCAAGTATATCCTGTCAGGTTACATGAAGTCACACCCTGATGTGTATCAGCGGATGATCGCGGCGTACGTCGTCGGCCAGTCGATAACACCGCGGTACCTGGCGAAGAATTCCCACCTCAGGTTAGCCACGGGCAGCAACGACACGGGAGTCATCGTTTCCTGGAACACCGAAGCACCCACCACCACCATAACGAATCCGGTCACAGAACCGGGGGGTATTGCCATCAATCCCATCACCTGGACGCTTGGCCAAGATACGGCGGATGCTTCCCGGAACCTCGGCTCAATTCAGTTGGACTCGACAGGGCTGCCGGTGCTTGACCAATACGGTGAAATTCTGCGCGTCACCGGCCTTGCCGACGCTCGCGTCGACCAGGCCAAGGGAGTGGTCATCTGCAGCACCGTCAACCCGGCCGACTACAATGCCTACGGCATCTATCACGGCTTCGACTACCCATTCTACTTCTTCAATATCAGACAGAACGCCGCCGACCGGATCGGACATTACTTCTCCGAAAAAAGAAAGAACTGAACATGATTTTTTTCTTCTGACAGTTCGGTTGGAATTCATGCCGCTCGAGAAAAAATATCAAGGGTGCCTATGGGGTCAGGCATTGATAACTTGATTCAGCCAGATAACAACGCCGAAGCAGTTCCATTTTCTCATCAATTTGTGGATCTTTTATCCTCCGGCTTTCCATTCGACGTACGGCACAGAAAGTGTCGATGGATCCCGTCCCAACAGGAGCGCCAACTCAGTCAGTTTCCCGCTGCTGAGTTCAAGGGTGGCCCATGCGGCAAGTCCGCGAGCCTCTGAAATCGTCCGCAGTCGGCCCCGGGTTCTGAGAGAATCATCGTTGATATCGTACATCCTATTTATGGCTGCAACTACCGCGTTAACGCCGGGTTTCTGTTCCGGCGTCTTTTCACCAGGATTCGATGCAATGATGAAGACTGTTTCTGACCGTCACCACAAAACCCAATGAGTCGAGCCTTTGTAAAAAATGACGCTTCGGATGAGCGGATTCTCGTCCCGCAGCGCGCCCCTCTGCCTCCTGGAATCATCAACTATGTCACGCCAAGGGGCATGACGCTGCTGAGGAAGGAACTGGCGGCCTTGGAGGCTGAACGCCTGGCGGCGCGGAAGGGCCGGGAGAATGGCAACGATGACGCGGAACTGATTCACCGTCTCGCTACCCTCGGGCATCGTATCGCCGAGCTCGTTCGCCGCATTGACAGCGCGCGGGTCGTTGATCCTCTCGGACAACCTGGCGACGAGGTTCGTTTCGGCGCCACGGTTACGGTACGGACCCTTTCCGGCCAAAACCCGGGGAGGATTCGCCGCATGACCATCGTAGGCGTGGATGAAGCAGCCCCCTCTTCGGGGTTCATATCATTCATATCGCCGATGGCGTCCATCCTCATCGGTTGTGGTATCGGGGAAACGGTTTCCATGCGAACCGGAGAAGGAGAAGAGTTACTGGAGATAGAAGAGATTGAATATGCGGAATAAACAACACGGCCTGCCTGCTTTTGCATGTCTCCGGCAACACAATGCCACACAAAAATAAGGTTAAGAGTAACTGGCAAACAGCGCCTTCCCAGAAGACCATCATCACGTTCCGGCTTTTTCCAGCGCCTTCCGAAGAATATCGACCCCGTTGCGTATCACCATCTCATCCAGATTTCCGTATCCCATAATCACTGTATCCAGAAGCCGCCCCGGACGGACGGCATGCATCTCCGCCGGATATACGCGCACACCGGCGACTTCCAGCTCCGCAAGGAGATCCCCGTCAAAGACGGCGCCAGGGAAACGCGCGGCCAGGTGGAGTCCGGCGGCGCTGCCCAAAATATGAACCTGGTCGCCGAATGCCCGCCGAAGCGCATTCATCAGGACCCGGCGCTTCATTCCGTACAGGCGCCTCATTCCTGCGGTGTGCCGCTGGTAGTGCCCCTGGCGGATGAACGCGGCCAGGGCAAGCTGGCCGGTAGTCTCGTTGTGCAGGTCACGGCGCCACTTTCCACTCCTGCCCCGCGCGATCAGCGCCGTGGGGAGGACCAGGTACCCGGTGCGGAGTGCCGGGCAGAGCGTCTTGCTGAACGTGCCGATGTAGATCACCCGCTCCGGAGCGAGACTCTGGAGTGAATTGAGGGGCGGGCCGTCGAAGCGGAATTCGCTGTCGTAATCGTCTTCGATCACCCAGGCGCCTGTCCGCTCCGCATATTCCAGCAGGGCGACGCGCCGCTGGATCGGCATGGTTCCGCCCAGGGGAAACTGGTGGGAAGGGGTGACGTAGATGAAGGAGGGACTGAGGCCCTCCGGCAGTCTGTCGGTCATCAGCCCCGCGTCATCCACCTCCACCGGGTGGATTTCCCCACCCTCCCCTTTGATGATGAGCTGAATATCGCGGGTGATAGGGTCCTCGAGAACGACGTCCCGTCTCTCTCCAAGGAGAAAGGAAGCGATAATGCCGATGGCCTGGGTTGTCCCCGCCGTAACCACGATCTGATCCGGGTGGCAGAGAACCCCACGCTGGGTGACCAGGTAGTCGCGGATCGCCTGACGCAGCTCCGGCCGCCCCTCCGGCAGGCCATAGGCAAAGAGATCCGCGGAAGCCCGAGAGTAGACCTCCTTGAGCATACGAAGCCAGAGGCGGGCCGGGAAATGACGCAGGTCCGGCGTGCCCGGCTTGAAGTTGATGACCCCTGCCGGGCCTTCGTACCCCATGGACACCACCTCCACCTCCGGGACTTCAGGAACCGCGGGAGGGGAATAAGCCGCGCCATCCGCGATGAAGGTGCCGGAGCCGTGGCGGCCCCTGGTGAATCCTTCGGCGTAGAGCAGATCATATGCCTCGATAACCACGTTTCGTGATACCCCGAGCATTGAAGCCATGGCGCGGCTCGAAGGGAGCCTGGTTCCGGGCGCCAGGACCCCTTCGAGGATCCGCCCGCGCAGTTGTCCGTAAATCTGGCGAATCAGGGGGATGGATGAATCTCTGTCCAGTGTTACCCAGGTCATGGAATCCTCCTATGTGGTTCCATGAAAATTATCAATAACTGGCTCTATGGTAAACCACTATTTTCCGGTATTGTCGACGCCTGCGGGAAAAGGAGGACAATATGGTTGATTACAAAAAGTGGGCGGCCATAGGGCAACTGGTACTGGCAATGGCGCTGGGCGGAAGCTCGGTTCCGGTGGGCAAGACCCTGGCCGTAACACTCCCTCTCTTCCCGGCCATCTTCGCTACCCTGCTGGCTGCCTGGCTGGTCATGCTCCCTCTGGCCTGGGGACGGCGCGATGAGATCCGGGCGCTGACACGGCGCGAGTGGGGATACCTGTTCCTGCAGGGGCTGTGCGGTATCGTCCTTTTCCGGATATTTCTCTTTCTCGGCCTGCGACATATGGGCGCGTCCCAGGCAGGGATCATCACCGGCGCTACCCCGGCGGTGCTCACAATCCTTTCGCTCTGCATGCTCAAGGAGCGGCCGACACCAGGCGCGGTGGCGGGAGTGGCATGCGCCGTGGCGGGCGGAGTCTGCCTCGCGGCCGCCGGAGACCTCTCCCTGAAAGACGGCTCTCTCCTTGGCGGCCTGCTGGTATTCTCCGCAGTGGTCAGTGAAGCCCTTTTCACCATTTGGCGCAAGCGGGTGGCCACGACGGTCTCCGCCACGGTAAACACGGCCATGCTCATCACCTGCGCGCTGGTAACTGTTCTCCCCTTTGCCCTTTGGGACTGCCGGAAGGTCACTACAGCGCCGACAGCCCTGGAACTGGCTGCAATCCTCTACTACGGCGCCGTTGCCACCGTTCTGGCCTACCTCCTCTGGACCCGCGCCGTCGGCAGAGTCGACGGCGCCACGGCCGGGGCCAGCTGCGCGGCCATGCCCGCCGCCGCGGTGCTGCTGGCGGCCCTGCTGCTGGGCGAATCACCCCGGACCTGGCAGATCATCGGCTGTTGCGCCGTGATTGCCGGCATCGTGCTGGCGGCGCTGCCGTCGCGGCGGATGCCGGGCAACTCGAGAACGTGAAACGTGAATTGGCTATTGAACCTGAAAAGACTGTCTCACGCAGGACCGTCAAGGACGCGCAGGATAATCAAGAACCGGTCAGATGCGGCCGTTCATCTGACCGGTGATACTGCTTGTTCCGAGGCTATTTGAATTTCTCCGCTGCTTTCCTTCTTCGCGTGATTGAATGCCGTTTCCAGCTTGAAACACTCCCCTTCATGCCCGCCCGCCGGGACGCTTTCCCATCAACCGGAGGAAAAGAAGCGCCGTCACGGCCGCGGCCGCTCCGCCTGCCGCAAAGCCGCAAGGATAGCCGACGGTGCGGATCAGCGCCCCCAGGGACAGCGACCCTCCCATCATGCCCAGATAGATGCAGCTGTTGAACATCCCCATGGCAAGTCCCCGCCGGAAGGGAGAGACCGCCTCGGCAATCAGGGCGCCGATGGCCGTAAAGGAGAAGGCCATTCCCATGCCCAATAGTACGGCGCATGCCGAGAGCGACAGTGATGACTCGAAGCCGCCCAGCGCCGAAATGCCGATGGCGAGACAGGAGAGACCCGCGGAAACAAGCCGGCGGGGGTCCACCCGGTCGGCAAGGAATCCGACAGGGATCCTGCTCACGACATTGGTGATGGCCTGAGCGGCAAAAACCAGTCCTACCTGGGCGGAGTCAAGTCCTTTTCCTTTGGCGTACAGGGGCATAAAGGAGAGAAAGGCGCCGAAACAGATAGAGGCGCCAAGGGTTGCCGCGAGACAGGCAAGCAAGGTCCGGTTGCGGAGCAGGGAAAGGCTGGCGGCCACCAGGTCGTGGGGGTCGGTCTTTCGTTGCGCCGGAGAATCCGGAAGTATGGTTCCCGCCAGGAGCGCGGGCAGGAGCAGCAACACCGCAGATAGATAAAAGACCTGGGGCAGCCCCAGGGATTTCCCCAGGTATCCCCCAGCCGCCGGGCCAAGGGTCATGGCTGCATAGGTCCCGGTGGAGTACCAGCCGTAGGCATGCCCCAATCGCTCCGGAGGAAGGGAATCCGCGATCTGGGAGAGCATGCTCGGAACAAAGGCGGCCAGGCCGGCGCCGAAGAAGAGGTAGGCGGCAGCCATCTGCAAGGGGGTGGCGCATTGCGTAATCAGGAAGGATGAGACGGCAATTGAAAGGATACCGAAGACAGCGGGGCGTCTGCGCCCCAGGCGATCGGCAAGAAGCCCGCCGGGAATGGAGAAGATGCCGGCGGTCAGCATGAACGCGCCGTTGATCATCCCGACCTGGGCCGGTCCGGCGCCAAGGGAGGCGGCATACAGCGGCAGTACGGGAATACGGAGATAGGAGCAGAAAAAAGTGGCGAAGCCCGTCAGACAGAGGATAAGAAAGGGACCGTAACGCCGGATCAAGCGGCTCATGACTAGGTACGTTCTCTCAAGTGGTTCACCAAAGCAGCCAAGCCGCATCAACCTCTCAGACAGGCGAGGCATCCAGTCGTGCGGCCATAAAATCGAAAATCATTTCTTCGTAACCGGAAGGCACTTTTTCGAAACCAGGGAAACGGTAATGGGAATGAACACGCCGCTCTCCGGGCAATACTTTTCGACACATCCCGATGCGTCCAGCAGAAGCGCGCCCCGTTCCCGTTTTTTCGGTGCGAGGGATACGGTGCACGATGAATCAGGGTCCTTGAGAATAATGGTATTGTTGGGCAACCTGCTCTGTCCGAATCCGGTGGCGTCGATTCTGCACGCGCGTCCCCTGGGAGAGGGATCGCTGGCATAGGACGTTTCCCACGAAAGGCCCTCTACCGTTGAAGCATTCATCCTGATTTCGACAAAATACCAGTAAAAACCCTGATCATGTCCGCGGTTGTGGTAATCCCCGATACAGCGCAGGGTGTCCGCCTGCAAAGGCGCCGCGACGAAAATCAGAATAAAGACAAAGATTGTGATGAAATCATTTTTTTTCATTGGCAATCCACATTTGATGACGTTGCAAAAAGACATTCTCCAAGCCCTGTCGGTCGGGAGACCAGCCTGCAAACTCCTGAAATCATGGATGGCAGGCAGGATCACTCGGGCCTGGCGGATCCAATCTTCGAGTGCAGGACATTTCCGTCGAAGCGGATTTCAGCCTGGCCGTGGCTTCCGCTTACCCTCCCGGTTGCCTCGAGAAAAATATCAGTAACCGGACTCATGGTAAACTTCTTTTTTCCCCTACCGGAAAATTCCAGGGGAATGGACTGAATCACCATGGCCGCAAATCTTTCCTTGACATGCTCGAATCAGCATTTAAAATATTCATTTCAAATGTCAATTTGATTTTTGAGGTATTATGGCAAGACAAAAGGCAGGCGATACCAGGGAAAAACTGCTGAGCGCGGCATGCGACGTTTTTGTCGAAATGGGGTTCCGCGACGCAACCGTGGCGGAGATCTGCAGGCGCGCCGGCGCGAACATCTCCGCCGTGAATTATCATTTCGGCGGCAAGGAAACCCTTTATCAGCAGGCATGGAGGCACTCCTTCTCGGAATCCGTCAGGATACATCCCCAGGACGGCGGAGTTAGCGAAGACGCGCCCCCCCGGGAACGGCTGCAGGGGCGGATAAAGGCCCTGATAGAGAGGATCGCCGACAAAAACAACAGGGATTTCTTTATCTCCCAGATGGAATTCGTCAACCCCACCGGCCTCCTGGAAGAGGTGATGCGCACCGAGTTCATCCCTCTTCGGGAAAAAACCCTTTCGCTGATGCGAGAACTGCTCGGTCCCGACACCTCCGAAGAAAAGGTCGTGTTCTGCGAAAGCTGTATAATCAGTATGTGCGTTCATCCGATGCTGCTGCGAAGGGTCGGCCAGAAAACCGGACATACCGGCGGCCACCATCCTCCATTCAACCTTGAAGCATATACAAAGCATGTCGTGAAGTTTGCTCTTGCCGGTATTGCCGCAATCAAGGGGGAGGAAATTCCCGGAACCGCCCTTTCCCCTTCCGCCGGGGACCGCCCATGAATCCGAGGCCCATTCATATGAAACTCCCTCTGCTCTCACGCGCCATCATAGCCCTTGCAGCCTTAAGCCTCACGGCTTGCGTCACGGTGGGTCCTGATTATTCGCCTCCTGCCACCGAGACGCCCCCGGCCTGGAACCGCATGGACAAGACATCCCGCCCCGCAACCCCTGACGAGGAGGTGGGCGACATCAGCCAGTGGTGGCGCAACCTGAACGACCCGTTGCTGACCCAACTGGTGGAGGAAGCCCTGCGGGGGAGCCCGGACCTGCGGAGCGCCCAGGCAAAGGTGCGCGAGGCGCGCGCCCGGCGCGGCGTCGCCTCGTCCAGGCTTTTTCCCGAAATAACCGCGGCGGGAAACTACAGGCACAGCCGTTCCAGCGAGGATACCGGCAGCGGGGACACACGCGAACTTTTCAGCGCCGGCTTTGACGCAAGCTGGGAACTGGACGTGTTCGGCGGCATTCGCCGCGGCGTGGAGGCGGCCGGGGCCGATCTGGCGGCGGCCGAGGCGAATCTGCGGGATACGCTGGTTTCTTTGGCCGCCGAAACAGCGCGGAACTATATCGAGGCGCGCACCCAGCGGCTGCTGCTGTCCATCGCCCGCGACAATCTCGCAAGCCAGTCGGAAACCCTGCGGATCACCGGATGGCGGGCGCAGGCCGGACTCGTGAGCAGCCAGGACGTGGAACAGGCCCGCACCAGCCTGGAGCAGACCAGGGCCCTTATCCCCAGACTGGAAATCAATCTGGCCGAGGCGGAGCACAGCCTTGAAATTCTCCTGGGCAGGACTCCGGGGTCCCTCCATTCCCGCCTCTCCGTCGCGGGAGACCTGCCGTCTCTACCGGAAAAGATTGCGGTCGGCATTCCCGCCGACACCCTGCGGCGGCGGCCCGACGTCCGGGCGGCGGAACGGAAGCTGGCGGCGGAAACGGCCCGGGTCGGCGTAGCGGAAGCGGCGCGCTATCCATCCTTCACCCT
Organism: uncultured Geobacter sp.; assembly: GCA_964536305.1. Lineage (GTDB taxonomy): Bacteria > Desulfobacterota > Desulfuromonadia > Geobacterales > Geobacteraceae > RPRC01. Next base: position 12,875 of record CAZHVY010000045.1, read on the forward strand.
CTCGGGCTCCGTGGGCCTGGAGGCGCTGACCCTGAGCGCGCTCGGCAACAGCGGCTCCGCCACATACTCCCTCCTTGCCGGCATAGCAACCCCCATCTTCAATGCCGGGCGTCTGAGAAGCCAGGTGGAGATCCAGGACGCGGTAAGGGAACAGGCCCTGGTATCCTATGAAAAAACCGTGCTGGGCGCCTTGCGGGACGTGGAAAACGCGCTGGTCGGCCTGGCCAGGACCAGTGACAGGGGCGAGGCCCTCGCAAAGGCCCTGACCGCCGCCCGGGCAGCGGAGCAACTGGCGCGGCAGCGCTACACAACCGGACTCATCGATTTTCAGTCGGTGCTCACGACCCAGCGTACCACTCTTACCGTTGAGGAAAGTCTCGCCAGCAACCGCTCCGACGGCGTTCTGGCTCTCATCAGTCTATACAAGGCCCTGGGCGGCGGCTGGACTTCACAGGCCGCAACGAACCCGGCCGGCAAGGATACCCCATGAACGAACAGATAACCGCAAAGGAAGATCAAGGCTCGGCCCTGAAACAGATCCTCGAAAAAAAGAGCGCCGGGCCATTTCCGCGCAAATGGCTGCTTATTGCCTGCGCACTGCTGGCGGTTGCCGTCATCGGACTGCTCATCATCCGCTCGGGAAAGAGACAGGACAAGCCTGTCTACGCAACCGAGCCCGTTGAAAGGGGCATGCTGGTGGTCAAGGTCTCGGCCACCGGCAAACTGCAACCAACGAACCAGGTAGATGTGGGAAGCGAGCTGTCCGGGATCGTTGATCAGGTGTATGTGGACGTCAACGACCATGTGAAAAAGGGGCAGATACTGGCCAGGCTCGACCTGGCCAAGCTCCGGGACGCGGTCGCCAAGTCCCGGGCAAGCCTCGCTGCGGCCGAGGCACAGGTGCTTCAGGCGCGGGCGACCGTGACCGAGGCAAAAGCCACCCTTGAGCGCTATCGGCAGGTGTCCCGTCTCTCGGACGGCAAGGTCCCGTCCAAAAGCGAGATGGACACCGCGGAAGCCAACCTGAAGCGGGCCATGGCCAATGAAGCAAGCGCCATCGCCAGTGTCACCCAGGCAAAAGCAGCCCTGCAATCCAACGAAACAGACCTGACCAAGGCAAGCATCCGCTCTCCCATCAACGGCGTGGTCCTGAAGCGGGAAGTGGAACCGGGGCAGACGGTGGCCGCCTCGTTCCAGGCGCCGGTACTATTTACCCTGGCGGAAGACCTGTCGAAAATGGAGCTTCAGGTGGATGTGGACGAAGCCGACGTGGGACAGGTTGGCAAGGGGCAGAAGGCGGTCTTCAGCGTGGACGCGTGGCCAGGCCGCCAGTATTCCGCCGTCATCAGGCGGGTCGGATACGGCTCCCAGGAGAAAGACGGCGTGGTCTCTTACCTCACCGTACTGGAGGTGGCGAACGACGACCTTTCCCTCCGTCCGGGCATGACCGGCGCCGCGGAGATCACTACCCTGACACGCGAGAATGTGCTGCTGGCGCCCAATGCGGCGCTCCGTTTCACCCCGCGGCAGGCGGAGACGGAGAAGAAGAGATCAGGAGGCGGGGTGGTGGGAACGCTGATGCCGAGACCGCCCAGACAGCCCCGGAAGCAACAGTCAGCAAGCGTCAAGGGAGCTCCCAGGGTATGGGTGCAGCGCGACGGCCGGCCCGCGCCGGTGGACGTCAAGACCGGCGCCACCAACGGCAGGATGACCGAGATCCTCGAAGGCGACCTGAAGGAAGGGACCAGGGTCATAACCGAGTCACTGGGCGGCACGCCATGAGCAGCGAACCACTTATCCAGCTGTCCGGCATAACAAAGACCTACGGCAGCGGCCAGGCCGAGTTCCAGGCCCTGAAGGGGATTGATATCTCCATCGAGGCGGGGGACTTCGTCGCCATCATGGGCCACAGCGGCTCGGGCAAGTCCACCACCATGAATATCCTGGGCTGCCTGGACACCCCCACCAGCGGCAGCTACCGGTTCATGGGCGCCCAGGTGGAGCGGATGTCCCGCAATCAGCGCGCCCTGCTCCGGCGTCATTTCCTCGGTTTCATCTTCCAGGGCTTCAATCTGCTGTCTCGCACCACCGCGCTGGAGAACGTGGAATTGCCCCTCATCTATCGCGGAGAACCGGCGGCCGCCCGCCATGGCGCGGCGCGCGCGGCCCTGAAGCAGGTGGGGCTCCAGGAATGGGAACACCACACTCCCGCCGAGCTGTCCGGCGGCCAGCAGCAGCGGGTCGCCATAGCCCGCGCCATCGTCACCCGGCCGGCCGTGCTGCTGGCCGACGAACCTACCGGCAACCTGGACACCCGCACCAGCGAGGAAATCATGGAACTGATCGCCACCTTCAACCGGGAGCACGGCATCACCGTACTCATGGTAACCCACGAACCGGACATGGCCGCGTATGCAAGACGCGTCATCAGCTTCGTCGACGGCAAGGTGGAAAGCGACACCCGCAACGGGGAGGAGGCCTGATGCTCTGGAACACGCTGCTCCTGGCGATGCGCGCCATCCGGCGCAACGTGATGCGCTCTTTTCTGACGGTTCTCGGCATCGTCATCGGCGTCGCCGCGGTAATTACCATGGTCACCCTCGGCAACGGCGCGACCAAATCCGTGTCCGACCAGATCTCCAGCATGGGGAGCAACATGCTGATTGTGATCCCCGGCCAGCGTTTCGGACCCGGCTCGGAAGCGGCGCCCAGATTCAAGAGCCCGGACGTGGAAGCAATCCGCAACCAGATAAACGCCGTGGAAAGGGTCGCGCCCATGGTCAACAAGACAGCGACCGCCGTGTATCAGGCCAACAACTGGTCGACCGTGATCAACGGCAGCAGCAACGACTATTTCCAGGCGGGCAACTGGGAACTGGCCGGCGGCCGCGCCTTCAGCGAGGTGGAAGAAGGGGCGGGCAAGGCGGTGTGCGTCATCGGCGAAACAGTGCGCAACAAGCTGTTCGGACGGCAGAACCCGGTGGGGAGCGAGATCCGCATCAAGCAGTTCTCCTGCGAGGTGGTGGGACTCCTTAAAGCAAAAGGGCAGTCGGCCATGGGGCAGGACCAGGACGACGTTGTGGTCATGCCCCTGCGTACCGTGCAGCGCCGTCTCACCGGTAGCCAGGACATCAATCGTCTCACTGTTTCGGTAAAGGACGGCGCATCCATCGATGCGGTGAAAAACCAGCTTACCCTCCTCATGCGCGAGCGGCGCAACATCAGCGAAAACGAAGAGGATGATTTCCGCGTCATGGATACCCGCCAGATAGCGGAAACCCTCACCAGCACCACCAAGATCCTCACCATGCTCCTGGGCGCTGTGGCGGCCGTGAGCCTGCTGGTGGGGGGCATCGGCATCATGAACATCATGCTGGTATCGGTGACGGAGCGCACCCGGGAGATCGGCATCCGTCTCGCCATAGGCGCCCTGGAGCGGGAAGTTCTGCTGCAGTTCCTCATCGAGGCGGTGGTCCTCTCCAGCCTGGGCGGCCTGGTCGGCATCACACTGGCGACAGGGGCTTCCGTCGTGCTCGCCAGGCTGATGGGAGTGCCTTACATCTTCGACATCGGCATAAATCTCCTCTCGTTCATCTTTTCCGCGGCCATCGGCGTCATCTTCGGCTTTTTCCCGGCCCGCCGGGCGGCCGGACTTAATCCCATCGACGCCTTGAGGCACGAGTAATGGCGCGAAAGCAATCAACATCGCACAATAACGGAAAAGGCGGTCCAAAGACCGCCTTTTCCGTTATTGCCATCGCCCAACCCGTTATCAGGACCTATTTGACAAGCCTTTCGTTGGTAAGCTTTTCTATATCCTCCGTCAGCTTGGCGTCGAATGATATGCCCTGGAACCTCCATTCAGCAGACGGCTTGTACACCTTGATCTCGAACCTGAGCGGCTGTCTCTCGTAACCCACCAGATAGACCAGGTGCGCATACCGGGTTCCGATCCTCTGCTCGGCTATCAGCTCGTGAAACACGTACTTCCCGAAAAGGCCCGGAACCTTGGAAAATTCGGCTTTCAGATTGGTCACCTGATCCTCATTGCGCACCACCCACTTGTTGGTGGCATAAAGGTAGTCGATTGCCTCGTTTGCCTGGCCCTGTCGCAGATAGCTGAAAAACCTCTCGGGAATTCCGCCGTAGCTCTCGGCGTAAGCAGTTGCGGAGAGAATCATCATCATTGCCGCAGCCAGAAAGATCTTGCCCATTTTCTTTCTCCTTTGTCCGGTCTCTGCCGTTACAAGGCGGACGGACATGTAAAAAAGAGTACTCGATTATTTCAGGTTATTCCCGATGCGCGCGACCGCCTCTTCCACGTTCTCCCGGTTGCCGAAGGCGGAAAGGCGGAAGAATCCCTCGCCGGAAGGTCCGAAGCCGCTGCCGGGGGTTCCCACCACGTTGCATTCGGTGAGAAGCTTGTCGAAGAAATCCCACGAACTCATTCCTCCCGGCGTTTTGAGCCAGATGTATGGCGCGTTTACGCCACCGTATACGGTCAGGCCCGCTCCCGCCAGCCCTTCACGGATGATGCGCGCGTTTTCCATGTAGTAGTCGATGATCTCCCTGGTCTGCTTCCATCCTTCCTCGGTATACACGGCTGCGGCGGCGCGCTGGACCGGATAGGACGCGCCGTTGAACTTGGTGGTGGCGCGGCGCAGCCAGAGCTGGTTGAAGCTGTACTTTTCACCGGTGGAGGTGGTCCCTTCCAGCTCCCTGGGGACGACCACCAGCCCGCAGCGCACGCCGGTGAATCCGGCGGTCTTGGAAAAGGAGCGGAACTCGATGGCGCACTTTTTCGCGCCTTCTATCTCGTAGATGGAATGGGGGATGGACGGGTCGGTGATGAACGCCTCATAGGCGGCGTCAAAGAAGATTACCGAGTTGTTGGCCAGGGCATAATCCACCCATTTCTTCAGCTCTTCCTTCGTGGCGACCGCACCGGTGGGATTGTTGGGGAAGCAGAGATAGATAATGTCCACCTTCTCCGCTGGCAACGCCGGAATGAAGCGGTTCGTCTCGGTGCAGGGAAGATACACGATGCCCCTGTAGTAGCCCTTCTCGTCCGCATCGCCGGTACGGCCGATCATGACGTTGGTGTCGTTGTACACCGGATAGACCGGGTCACCGATGGCAACCTTGTTCTCCAGAGAGAAGATATCGAGGATGTTGGCGCAGTCGCACTTGGATCCGTCGGAGACGAACATCTCGTCCGTTTCCAGGGTAACCCCAAGGGGTTTGTATGACTTCTCTATGACGGTGTTGATCAGCCAGTCGTATCCCTGCTCGGGCCCATAACCGGCAAAGGTCTCCACCCGGGACAGGTCGTCCACGGCGGCGTGGAAGGCCTGGAGAATGGCCGGAGGAAGCGGACGGGTGACGTCGCCTATACCGAGCCGTATCACCCTGGCCTGGGGATTGGCCTCCGCGAATGCCCTCACGCGGCGGCCAATCTCGGGAAACAGGTATCCGGCCTTCAGTTTCAGGTAATTATCGTTGATAAGAGCCATATTGCGTAAAACCTCCCATGGATTTGATAAAGGAAATGCCGCACGGAGCGGCATGGAAAACCATACTACTGTTTTTCATTGGGAAACAGCGGAGAGATACGGAAGCGGATATCCAAAATCAACCGTAATCATTCAGGATCATGTCACAGTGAACCACAACCTGATTTTCCCGCGCTTCCCCTCACCCGGCCTTCGGCCACCCTCTCCCACAGGGAGAGGGTTCGTGTTTTCCCTCGCCCTCCGGGAGAGGGGCAGGGGTGAGGGGAAAAAGCGCCGAATAGTTTCAGTTTTCCTGAATTACCACCAAAGGAACAGGAACGCCGATTTTGCGGCAAGGTCAAGGCGCCGAGGAAGAGCGCGGAGACGTAGCAGCGCTACGTCGCACAAGCGATGACGAAGGCAACGCCGAGATTGCCCAAAAGCGGCGTTCCCCCTACCGAAGGCCGAGGACGTCCTGCATATCGTACAACCCCGGCTGCTGCTTCACCACCCACTTGGCCGCCCTGACCGCACCATGGGAGAACATGTCCCTGGTATGGGCGCGGTGGGTGATCTCGATGCGCTCTCCCATGCCGATGAAATAGACGGTGTGATCGCCCACGATATCGCCGCCGCGGATGGTTTGCATGCCGATCTCGTCCTTTGTCCTCTCCCCGCAGATCCCCTCGCGGTGAAAGTTGGCGACCTTGGCGTAGTCCCGGCCGAGGGCGGCCGCAACCACCTCGCCCATGCGAACGGCGGTCCCGGAGGGGGAATCCTTCTTCATCTTATGGTGGGCCTCGACGATCTCCACATCGAAACCGTCACCAAGGATCTTCGCCACGTCCGCCAGGGCCTTGAACACCACGTTCACACCAACGGACATGTTCGGGGCCAGCACCACGGGGACGTCTCTCGCCAGTTCGAGGGCCAGGGCCTTTTCTTCAGCGCTGAATCCGGTGGAGCCGATGACCATGGCCTTGCCGTTCAGTCCGCACACCTCCAGGTTCTTCAGGGAAACCCTGGGCACGGAAAAATCAATGAGGACATCACACCCCTTCACCACTTGGTTCAGATCGTCGGTAATGGCCACGCCAAGGGCGCCGCACCCGGCGGTCAGTCCCGCGTCCATGCCGAGGGAGGGGTGGAGGGGCCGCTCCAGCGCCCCGGACAGTTCCAGCAGTTCGTCTTCCTTGACGGCCGTGATATTGCGGCCGCCCATGCGTCCCGCCGCTCCGCTGACTGCAATCTTTATCATGGTATACCTCCAAATACAGGCATGGGGTTGTGTCCGTCAGTCCTTTCCCCTTTGCCCTTCGCCCGGTTCAGATGAGATTGTATTCCTTCATGACTGCTATCAGCTTGTTCCGGTTTGCCTCCGACATGGGGGCAAGGGGAAGCCTGAGCTCGTCCTGGCATTTTCCCATGAGCGCAACGGCCGTCTTGACCGGCGTCGGATTAGTCTCGATGAACATGGCGTTGTTGATCTTCAAGAGCTTCAGATGGAGCCGCCGCGCCTGCTCCAGGTCGCCGGATGTAAAGGCGTCCACCATGGAAGAGATCTCCCCGGGCATGATATTGGCGGTCACCGAGATAACGCCGGCGCCGCCGCAGGCCATCATGGGAAAGGTGACGAAATCGTCCCCGGAAAGGACATCAATGCGGTCTCCACAGAGGGAGAGAATCTCGGAAGCCTGCTGCAGGGAGCCGGTGGCCTCCTTTATGCCGACGATATTGGGAATATCGGCAAGACGCGCCACCGTTTCCGGCAGCATGTTCACACCGGTGCGTCCCGGGACGTTGTAGAGGATCTGGGGAAGAGCCACTTCCTCCGCGATCATCTTGTAGTGGCGGTACAGGCCCTCCTGGCTCGGCTTGTTGTAGTAAGGGGTCACCAGGAGGGCGCCATCCGCCCCCACCTGCTTGGCGTGCCGGGTGATCTCTATGGCTTCCTCGGTGGAGTTGGAACCGGTACCCGCTATCACCGGCACCCGCTTTTTCGTCTGCTGGACAACTATCTCGATAACACGATCGTGCTCTTCGTAGTCCAGGGTGGATGCCTCCCCGGTGGTTCCGCACGGCACAATTCCGTCCGTGCCGTTCTCAATCTGGAACTCGACCAGTTCCCGCAGGCTTTCCTCATCAATTTTCCCGTCTTTGAACGGGGTGATGATGGCGACGATACTCCCCTTGAACATGATGTACTCCTTCCCGATGTAAGGGGTCGGCGCCTGAAACGAGGAATATCAGCGATATCCCGTCCCAATGCCCGCCCCCTCTGTTTGATTACAGAAAAGCAGGTATTTTTTCACCTTTCAGAAGGTCTTCTACCTTTTCCCGCTCCCGCACCACCTGGCAGACGGCGCCTTTCACCATGACTTCAGCGGCGCGGGGACGGCTGTTGTAGTTGCTGCTCATGGCAAAGCCGTAGGCCCCGGCAGACATGAACGCAATCAGGTCGCCCTGTCTGAAGGCCGGCATCTCCCTGTCCTTCGCCAGAAAATCGCCTGATTCGCAGATGGGTCCGACGATGTCCGCGACCACGGTTCCTTCCTGATCCTTCCGCACCGCCTGCACCCCGTGATAGGAACCGTACAGAGAGGGGCGGGCCAGGTCATTCATGGCCGCGTCCACGATAACGAAATTCTTTTCCTCGCCACGCTTGGTGAAGAGGCATTTCCCCACCATTATTCCCGCGTTCCCCACCAGGTTCCTGCCCGGCTCGAACAGCAGATGGAGCCCCAGATCCTTTGTCTCCTCGGTAATGGCCTTGCCGTATTCGGCCGGAAGCGGCGGGGCCTCGTCGCTGTAGGTAATGCCGAGACCGCCCCCCAGATCGAAATAGCGGAGGGTGACGCCGGACTCCCTGAGCCCCTCGATGAGGCGTTTCAGTTTCCTGACCGTATCCACAAAAGGCGCCACCTTGGTCAACTGGCTGCCGATGTGGCAGTCGATGCCGATAACGTCGAGATTGGACAACCGCGCGGCGCGCTTGTACTGCTCCATGGAGCGCTCGATGTTGATGCCGAACTTTGCCTTCTTCAGGCCGGTGGTGATGTATGGGTGGGTCTCCGGGTCCACGTCCGGATTCACCCGGATGGCGATTCCGGCCTTTTTCCCCAGACGGCCGGCGACATGGTCGATACGGTCCAGTTCATCTTCCGATTCCACGTTGAACATCAGGATACCGGTGTTCAGGGCATACTCGATCTCATCGTCTTTCTTGCCCACTCCTGAATAGACAACCTTCCGCGGATCCACACCGGCCGCCAGGGCGCGGTACAGCTCGCCGCCGGAGACGATGTCAACCCCTCCGCCCAGGTTGAAGAATGTCTTCAGCACCGCCAGGTTGGAGTTTGCCTTCATGGAATAGCAGATGGTATGGGGGACTCCGGCGAATGCCTCGTCCATGGCCCGGTAGTGGCGTTCCAGGGTTGCGTGGGAATAGATATACACCGGCGTACCGAATTGTTCCGCAATCTCCCTTACCGCCACCTCTTCGGCGTACAGTTCATTACCCTTGTACTGAAAATGATGCATTGAATCCTCCGATATGGATACCGGCAAAGTTGGCCGGATTCATGAAAAAAGGTGTCTGTATGTAACACAGGGTCCGGAAAAAGTCAAAATTCACTCTCCGCGTGCCGCCATCGCCGCCTTTCAGAACGACCTGGAAACTGGCCCTACTCTTCCGTCAGGGAGAACATTACCTCCACTTCGTTGGAGAGATCGCTTTCCACAAGCTCTCCGTCCACCCGCGCCACGCTCCGCACGGCATACAGGTATTTCACACCGTGCTCCATTCGGAAGTCGGAAAAACCATCGGCATCGGGCAGGACCAAAACAACGGGGTTCAGGGGCATCATCCCTTGCGCGCGTTTGCGGTAAACTGAAAAGCCTTCCAGAACGGCCCCTGGCGGAAGGGGTCGCGGCTGCCAGCGAAGAGTGACCCCTTCGGGGGCAGGCTCAAGGGCCAGTTGCGGAGGCATGGGCGGAGATATAAATCTTTTACGGGCCCTGTTGGAGTCCCGGCTGACGGCGCCGTCCTTCTGCAGGGAAACCGCCTTGTACTGATAGGTGGTACCGCCGGTCAGATCCCTGTCGAAGAAACAGTAAAGGGAACCGTTACGACGGACATCCTGGAGAAATTCCGGGTCAACGGTTTTCACAATGCGGTAGGCCGACGGACATCCCTCGCAGTCCTGGTCCGGAGGAAGCACTATGCGCCTGAACACGCGGAAACCGGCAAGGCCGTCCAAAGGACCTCCCCATTCCTGCTTCCCCGGCCCGGACCAGCACACCAGGAAGCCGGCGCCTTTCTGCTCGACGCGCAGATCCTTGATGGGGGCCGGGACCAGAGCCTCGGGTGGCGCCAGGGGTCCCCGCTTTCCACAGGCGGCGAGGAATAATACAAGGAAGATAAAGAGTGCCTTTTTCATTGCTGCTCCGGCCGGGGATCTGTTTGTTTCCTGATTACGGGGAGACCTGCCGGGCTTTCAATACCTGGCAGGTCTGGTCTTCAACTTCTCTCGTGGCTGTCTTATCCCTTTTTCCGCTCCCTCTTCAGCCGCTCCATCTCCGCCTTCACGCGCTCCAGGGCGGTGCCTCCGGTGGCGCGACGGGCATTGACGCTCGCCTCCAGGGTGATGGCATCGTAGATGTCCGCGCCGATGCGATGGGAGAAAGACTTCCATTGGTCCATGGAAAGCTCTTCCAGCCGCTTGCCGTGCTCGATGCAGTAGCGGACCGACTTGCCCACCACCTCGTGGGCCTCGCGGAACGGCATCCCGGTGCGGACCAGGTAATCGGCCACATCGGTGGCGTTGGAAAAGCCGCGGGCCGCGGCCTCCCGCATGACCCCGGCCTTCACCTTCATCTCGCGCGCCATGTCGGCAAAGATCTTCAGGCTCCCCTTGACCGTGTCGACCGTGTCGAACAACGGCTCCTTGTCCTCCTGCATGTCCTTGTTGTAGGCCAGCGGCAGCGACTTCATGACGGTCAGGAGGGCCATGAGGTTGCCGTAGACCCGGCCGGTCTTGCCCCGCACCAGCTCCGGCACGTCCGGGTTCTTCTTCTGGGGCATGATGGACGAGCCGGTGCAGAAGGAGTCGGAAAGCTCGATGAAGTCGAACTCGCTGGTGGACCAGAGGATCAGTTCCTCGGAGAAGCGGGACAGATGCATCATCAGGATAGACGAAGCGGACAGGAACTCCAGGGCGAAATCGCGATCGGAGACCGAATCGAGGGAGTTGCGGGTCACATCGGCAAAGTCCAGCTGTTCGGCGACAAATTCCCGGTCGATGGGGAAGGTTGTTCCCGCCAGGGCGCCGGCGCCGAGGGGAAGCACGTTGAAGCGTTTTGCGCAATCCTCCATGCGCCCCCGATCGCGCCGGAACATCTCCACGTAGGCCAGCATGTGGTGGGAGAACAGGATGGGCTGGGCCACCTGGAGATGGGTGTAGCCGGGCATGATAACGCCCAGGTTTTGTTCCGCCTGAAACAGGAGCGCGTCCGACAGGAGATCCAGGTACCGTACAACCTCCGCAATCTCGTCACGCAGGTAGAGGCGGATATCCACCGCCACCTGATCGTTGCGGGAACGGCCGGTGTGGAGCCGTTTTCCCGCCTCGCCGATGGCCGCCGACAGCCGCGCCTCGATATTCATGTGGATATCTTCCAGGGAAACGGAGAAGTCGAATTCCCCGGCCTCTATCTGGGCGAGGATAGCCTCCAGGCCGCTGATAATGGCAGCCACATCAGCTTCAGGGATAATTCCCTGCCTTCCCAGCATGCGGGCATGGGCCATGGAGCCGCGGATATCGTGGCGGTAAAGGCGTTTGTCGAAGTCAATGGAGGCGGTAAACTCCTCGACGAAATTATCGGTGGGCTGGGAAAAACGTCCTCCCCAGAGTTTGTCTTTGGACATTACTACTCCTGATGATTGTTAGGGGCGAACCTTGTGTTCGCCCGCCTGAATGTAGGGCCGTACGTCCGCCGAAAAGGGCGAACACAAGGTTCGCCCGTACTTGTTTTATTTTTTATTCGCTTTCATCAGCGACCGGATCCTGAGCCTCAGGGCGTTCAGCCGGATGAACCCTTCGGCATCCTGCTGATTGTATACCTCGTCCGCCTCGAAGGTGGCAAAGTCCTGGTTGAACAGGGAGTCGGTGTCGGACTTGCGGCCCACGGTGCGGCACAGACCCTTGTACAGCTTCACCCTGGCAACGCCGTTCACCGTCTTCTGGGACTCGTCGATCATGGCCT
>CAZHVY010000046.1:0-22399 GCA_964536305.1 uncultured Geobacter sp.
CGCGAACTCGCCCCCCAGCCTGGCCATGCGGCTGGTTTCCACGTTGCCTTTGTGCTCCAGCACCAGGCCGGTAACTGTTTCAACGATCCCGATCCGGTCGGGGCCGGTCAGGGTGAAAACGATATTGACGCGCACGGGAAGTTTCCTTTCTCGGCTTTCCTTCAGCCGACAGACAGTGATAGTGCCTGATCCAGATACTATAGCAGACAAGTGCCAGGACGAAAGCAGCACAAACAAATTACGATCTTCCCCGCTACGGCATAGCACTCCAGATTGAACCGCGCAGAAAAACAGAAACGGTACATATTTAAAGGTTACGGCTGCTGGGACAGGCGGTTTAATCTGGTAAAATTACGATTAAGGAGGCTGCCGACATCGACGGCCTCAAGCGGCGGCCAGAACAACCTTTCGTATCTGTTGTGCCGCCAGGATTCAGGGATTTCTTCGAACAGGCAAGGAGAAAACGAGTGTTCCCTTCACACGGCCACATGGAGGTGCTCACATGGCAATGGCAAACGGTAAAAAGTGCCATCGTAACACTTCCCTCCTGATTTTCCGGATAATGATGCCGGTGCTGGCAAGCATCATTCTGGCGACAATCGCAAGGGGAACGGCAATTGCTTCCAGTGGCCCCCAGGTCGTCGCCGGGACATCCCATACGGCGGTCCTCATGAGCGACGGTACCGTGCGGGCCTGGGGCGAGAACAACGTCGGCCAACTGGGCAACGGCACAACCGAGAACAGCATCGTCCCGGTCTCTGTCACCGGCCTGAGCGGTGTGACCGCCATTGCGGCGAGCGGTCTGCACACCGTGGCATTGATGAGTGACGGCACGCTCAGGGCTTGGGGAAACAACTCGAACGGACAGTTGGGCGACGAAACAACGAGTTCTCGCACCACCCCCGTCGCCGTTACTGGTCTTAGCGGCGTGATTGCCGTTGCCGCAGGCAGTGACCACTCGGTAGCGCTGATGAGCGACGGAACAGTCCGCACTTGGGGCCGCAATGCCTTGGGCCAACTGGGTGACGGCACACGCATAGACAAAACGACACCCGTTGCGGTACCCGGACTCAGCGGAGTCACAGCCGTTGCAGCGGGAGGAGACAACTCCATGGCGCTGATGAGTGACGGCACGGTCATGATGTGGGGCGACAACAGTTACGGGCAGTTGTGCGACGGCACAGCCAACTCGCGAACAACCCCGGTCACCATCGCCGGCCTGAGCGGCGTTACCGCCATTGCCGGGGGCATATATTACGCCTTGGCGCTGATGACAGACGGCACGGTACGCGCTTGGGGCAGCAACACCTTCGGCCAACTGGGTGACGGGACCCTCTTTGACCGTAACACCCCGGTCACGGTATCCGGCCTGAGCGGCGTTACCGCCATCGCTGCAGGAGGTTATCACTCGTTGGCCGTGCTGAACGATGCCACCGTCCGGGCGTGGGGCCGCAACGCTAGTGGGCAGCTGGGCGACAGGACGAATAGCGACAAAACCTCTCCGGTCACCGTGGCCGGGTTGAGCGGAGCTTCAGGCATCGCCGGTGGCATTAGCCACTCTTTGGCGCTGATGAACGACGGCACGCTCAGGGCTTGGGGATCCAACTATTATGGCCAGCTGGGCGACGGGACAATCATGGACCGTAATGCTCCGGTCACGGTAACCGGCCTGAGCGGAATGTCTGCAATTGCCGCTGGCTATTTTCACGCCGCAGCTCTGATGAGCGACGGCACGGTCCGAACGTGGGGGGAAAACCGATACGGACAGTTAGGCAACAGTACAAATACGGACAGCACTATCCCGGTCACAGTTGCCGGTTTGAGCGGTGCAATTGCCATTGCCACAGGGCCAACCCATAATATCGCCCTGATGAGCGACGGAACGCTCCGCGCGTGGGGCAGCAACACCTTCGGCCAACTGGGCGACGGGACCTTCTTCGACAGTAACTCCCCGGTCACGGTATCCGGCCTGAGCGGAGTGTCTGCAATTGCCGCAAAAGACCACTCGGTTGCTTTGCTGGCTGACGGCACGGTAAGAACGTGGGGGCGCAACGGCAATGGCCAACTGGGCGTCGGAAATACTGCCGACAGCACTACCCCGGTCCCGGTACCCGGGTTGAACGGGGTAATCGCCATTGCAGCGGGACATTACCACACGGTTGCCCTCCTGCACGACGGCACGCTCCGCGCGTGGGGAAAGAACTCGGAGGGCCAGCTCGGAGACGGAACGACGCTGGAACGGCACACTCCGGTCACGGTAACCGGGCTGAGCGGGGTGATCGCCATTGCAGCGGGAAGAAATCACACCGTGGCGCTGCTGAGGGACGGAACGCTCCGCGCGTGGGGATACAACCTTGACGGCCAGCTGGGAAACGGGATGAACGCGGACAGCGCCACCCCGGTCGTCGTAACAGGGCTGAACAGCATTATCGCAATTGCTGCGGCAGATCACACAATGGCGTTGTCAAGCGACGGCATTGTATGGGCATGGGGAAAGAACGAAGAAGGCCAGCTGGGCGACGGCACATTAGGATCGCACAACCTTCCATCCATGGTAGAACAACTGAATAGTGTGTCTGCGCTTGACGCTGGAGCGTATAACTCGATAGCGCTGAGGAATGACGGCACGCCCCGGACCTGGGGGGGTAATGCTTACGGACAACTTGGCAACGGAGACACCTCACGGCAGCTTCACCCGGTCCGCGTGGCAGGACTCAATGTCCGGACAAAAGACATGGCGAGAAACCTCGCAGCCGGAGGATATCACACCTTGGCCCTGAAGAGCAGCGGCACGGTGCAGGCATGGGGCCGCAACAACACCAGCCAACTGGGGGACGGTACTACCACGGACCGGAGCACGCCTGCCCTCGTGGCCGGCCTCGGCGAAGCGGTATCCCTGACAGCTGGGGATCTCCACTCGGTGGCGCTCACGGGCAACGGCACGGTGCAGGCGTGGGGCTTCAATGTCTATGGCCAGCTGGGGGACGGAACGACGCAAAACCGCCCCAATCCGGTCGTAGCGACGAATCTGTACGGGGTTCGCGCCGTTGCTGCAGGGTTGAACCACACCGTTGCCCTGCTGAGCGACGGCACGGTGTGGACATGGGGATACAACAACTACGGCCAGCTGGGCAACGGCTCAGATTCCAACAGCCCTACCCCGGGCATGGTGCCCGGCCTCAACGGGGTAACTGCAATTGCAGCGGGAGACTACCACACGGTTGCCCTCCTGAGCGACGGCACGGTACGGGCCTGGGGATGGAATGGTTACGGCCAGCTGGGCAACGGATCTTTTTTCAACAGCTTCAACCCGGTCACGGTCACCGGCCTGCAGGGAGTGAGCGCCATTGCCGCTGGAAGCGCTCACTCAGTGGCGCTGCTGAGCAACGGCACGGTACATACATGGGGGGACAACTTCTACGGGCAGCTGGGTGACAGGACGAACACCGCACGAAATCTCCACGTACCGGTGACCGGGCTGGACGGTGTGATTGCCGTTGCCGCAGGCGGTTTTCACACGGCAGTCCTGAGCTCCAACCGCACAGTTCAGGCCTGGGGGTGCAACAACGCAGGCCAGCTGGGAGACGGATCCACAACCTCCCGCAATACTCCGGCAATAGTGACCGGGCTGAGCGGAGTGGCCGCCCTCGAAGCAGGAGCACAGCACACGGCAGCCCTTCTGGGCGACGGCACGGTGCTAACCTGGGGAGGCAACAGTTACGGCCAGCTGGGAAACGGCACAGCGACACTCAGCACCACGCCGGTCCAGGCAGCGACGAATGACCTTGCCCTTACCGCTATCCTGGCCGGCACCGGCGGCGGCTCCGTGTACAGCATTCCACCGGGGATTTCCTGCACGACAGGTCCCTGCACGGCGCTGTTTTCCGCCGGCTCGACGGTGACCCTCACAGCCACCCCTGATGCGGAGTCCACCTTTACGGGCTGGCCGGGAGGATGCCCCGGCACCGGGGTATGCACGTTCGTCTTGTCCTCTGTGAAAACAGTCTATGCCAGCTTCAGACATGTCGAACCGATCAGGATATTGGGGGGGAATTCCTTCACCTCACTTGCCAGTGCCTATGCAGCGGCATCCAATGGAAACACCATCCAGGCAAGAATAGCCACCTTCATCGAAAATCTGCTCCTGGACAAAAATATCACCGTCATACTCAAAGGCGGCTATGATACGTCCTTTTCGAGCACTCCTGATGTCTCGATCCTGGAAGGGATTCTCACGGTACGTCAAGGCAGTATCGTTATTGAAAACATCGTCATCAGATGACAGGTGATGTGGGCCCGGCGAAACACCCCGGGTGCAGAAAGTTTTCTTGCGGACACACGGACAGACGTACCCCGAATCCAACGAGCAGGCCGTTCGTCATGCCTATCGCGGGCAGCTCGTTCTATCGCTCTCCCCATTTCAGTTTCGTTCGCAAGACCTCGAAATAGTCCTTCGTCGAAGAAAGCACGAGCCTTGTTTTGTGCTTCGCTTTTCTTATGGAAACGATGTCGCCCGTTTCCAGCTCCAGTTTTATCTGTCCGTCCAAAGTCAGGAACACGTCTTCGTTGCGGGATTTCAGCATGATGGCCAGCGAGGAATCGCCGCCGACCACGATCGGCCGGTTGGTGAGCGTGTGGGGGCATATGGGAGTGACCAGGAGGCAATCCAGCGACGGGTGGACCACGGGGCCCTGCGCAGCCAGGGAATACCCCGTCGACCCCGTGGGACTCGATACGATGAGGCCATCCGCCCGGAACTTGGTAAGGTAGGATTCGCCGATGAGGGTTTCCAGCTCGATTATCCGCGCCAGTGCGCCCTTGTTGATGACGACGTCATTGAGAACCCTGTGGGTTGCGATCAAATCTCCTTTCCTGATGATATCAGCCTGCAGCATCATTCTTTCGGACAGAGCGCAGTTACCCTCAAGACAGTCTTCAAGCAGCGGGTACATCTCCGCGAGGGTAATTTCCGTCAGGAAACCCAGGCTCCCCAGATTCACGCCGACTATGGGAACCTCCCGGTCCATCATGAGACGGGCGACGGAAATGAGCGTACCGTCGCCGCCGAGAACCACCACCAGATCGGCTTGAGCCGCGATGTCAAACCCTTTGGCAGGGCGGTCAAGCCCCAGGCTCAGCGCCAGCCGCTCCTCCACGAGCGGGATCATCCCTTTGCCTGCCACCCAGGAGACGAGATCTCCGGCAACCCGGCTGCACCGCGGATCGTGAATCTTTGCAAAGATGCCGATATATTGCATAGCTTCGCTCTGGCGGGGACGGAAACAGCCCCAGACGCTATTGTCAAGTGACGAGGTTTTGGATCATAACTGCACCGCCATCAGCATTTCGGTTTCAGAAGCAATTCCAGCGCCAGATTGGCCTGCATCGCGGCGACCAGCGCAACCTTGGGCGCAAGGGGCGGAATGAGGCCGGCATCACTCTTCATGTCGCCGCATGCGTAAACATTGCCGAACAGCCGCTCTGTCCCGCACTCGTCGTTGCCTCCGTAACCGGCGATGCCGCTGCCCACTATCAGAGATTTGCCCGGAAAATGCCTAACCCAGGTTTCGACGAGCATCACTTTCATTTCCACCTTGTCAAAGGCTTCAACCATTATGTCCACATCGGCAAAGATCACCGGGATATTCTCCGCGTCAAGCATTGCCTGGTGCGTTTCGTAAAAAGAGAACGGATTGATGCGCAAAAGATTTTCACGCAGCGCCGCAACCTTGGGCATGCCTATCTGTTCAATGAAGAACTGCTGCCGGTTCAGGTTGGACGGCTCGATCACGTCGAAATCGGCAATAACCAGCCTGCCGATCCCAGAGCGGGCCAGCGCAATGGCCGCATTGGACCCCAACCCCCCCGCGCCAGCTATACCCACGGTCGCCCGCTGCAGCAGCGGAACGATTTCAGGGTCGTGTTTGGCAAAAAATGCCGTCTTCAGGCTTTCCATATGACTGTCCCCCCTGGTTTTTTCGGATGACGGCTTCATCCTCCGCCCACGAACGGGTAAGCCTTGACATCCGCCCCGGCCGGAATGACCGAGGAGTCGTACTGATCCCTGCTTACTATGCGGCCGTTTATCCTGACCATTATCACCGAAGGGTTCAGGCCATTTGAAACAAGGAACTGCCTGATGGTCATGTTCACACCAACTGCCAATTGTTCATCACTGAATGTAATCGCCGACATAGTGCCTCCCTTTAACCATCAGAACTCTGGGCATTCCCCGATTTCCGCTGAATTACGCCGTAAAGAGCTTCTGCAGCCTGGAACCGGGATCGGCCAGCACTTCATCTATGGCCGCAGCGGCCCTCTTGCCGTCCCCCATCGCCAGGATCACCGTCGCCCCCCCCCTCACGATATCTCCCCCGGCGAAAACGCGGTGCAGGCTGGTTGCGCCTTCTTCGTCGGTTTCGATGTTCTTCCACCTGTTGAGGAGCAGGTCCGGCTCCGTAGCGGTCAGGAGCGGGTTCGCCCGGGTGCCGAGCGCGTTTATCACCACGTCGGCTTCAAGGTCGAATATTTCTCCTGGAATGGGAACCGGCCTGCGCCGGCCCGATGCCTCCGGCTCTCCCAGTTCCATCTTCTGGCAGCGCAGGGCCGCGCACCATCCCTTCCCGTCGGCAAGGATTTCCAGTGGAGCGGTGAGCAGCATCAATTCCACCCCCTCCTCCTTGGCATGCTTGATCTCCTCCAGCCGGGCTGGCATCTCGGCCTCGCTCCGCCGGTAGACCAGCATGGCCCGATGGGCTCCGAGCCTCCGCGCCACGCGAACGCAATCCATGGCCGTGTTGCCGCCGCCGATGACCGCAACGCTTCTGCCGCGGATGATCGGGGTTGCGCAATCCGGGGTCTGGCCGGCACCCATCAGGTTGACCCGGGTCAGGTACTCGTTCGCCGAGTAGACGCCCTTCAGGTTTTCGCCGGGGATGCCGAGCATAACGGGGAGGCCGGCGCCGTTGCCGATGAAGACGGCATCATATTCCTGCCGCACTTGTTGCAGGGTGATGGTTTTCCCCACGACCACGTTGCATTCGATCTCCACGCCCAGGCTTGCCAACCGTGACACCTCGGAATCGATGATCTCCTTTGGCAGGCGGAATTCCGGAATGCCATAGCGCAGGACGCCGCCGGTATCGTGCAGCGCTTCGAATATCTTCACCGAGTGCCCCCTGCCGGCCAGTTCCGCGGCAGCCGTGATGCCGGCCGGCCCGCAGCCGATCACCGCCACGCTTTTGCCGCTCGACCCGGGCAGGCGCTTCCGTTCCGGCTTCAGGCCATGGTTCAGCGCCCAGTCAGCCGCAAAACGCTCCAGGTAGCCGATCGCCACCGGGTTCCCCTTCACGCCCAGGACGCAGCGCGACTCGCACTGGACCTCCTGCGGGCAGACCCGGCCGCACACGGCCGGAAGGGCGTTGTCGCGCTGGAGAATCCCGGCCGACCTGTTGACATCTCCCTCCGCGATGGCTGCGACAAATCCCGGTATGTCGATCTGCACGGGACAGCCATCCACGCACGGTGCGTCCTTGCACTGGAGGCACCGCTGGGCCTCCGTAACCGCCTGCTCCGCGCTCAGGCCAGTATTGACTTCCTCGAAGTTTCCGCTGCGCTCGACCGGATCCAGCTCCGGCATCTTCACCCGCCCGATCGCGAGCCGCTCCTTGACCGTCAGGCCCTTCCCTTTCATGCCGCCTCCCTGGTGCCGCTTGTCTGCGCCACTGCCCGGCACTCATGCTCCCGGTACGTGGTCAGGCGGTCCGTCAGGCTGTCGAAATCCACCAGGTGCCCGTCGAATTCCGGGCCATCGACGCAGGCAAACCTGGTTTCACCGCCTATCAGTACCCGGCAGCCGCCGCACATGCCGGTTCCGTCGATCATGATGGGATTCAAACTGACAATGGTCTTGACCCCGTAAGGACGGGTCATTTCGACGACCGCTCTCATCATCGGTACCGGGCCGACAGCGAACACTGCCCGCGGAGATCTTTGGGGATCTTTCAGAAGTTCGTCCAGGACCG
This sequence comes from uncultured Geobacter sp., assembly GCA_964536305.1. Classification (GTDB taxonomy): domain Bacteria; phylum Desulfobacterota; class Desulfuromonadia; order Geobacterales; family Geobacteraceae; genus RPRC01. The sequence goes on from CAZHVY010000046.1 coordinate 8,025, forward strand.
CCGTGACAAAGCCTTTTCTGCCAAGACTGCCGTCCTCGGTGGTTATGAGGGTTTCTGCGGAAAATGCCGACAGCTCGTCAGCCAGTATTACGAGCTCCCCGGACCTGCCGCCTATTATCGAGGTCACCTCGTTTCCCGCATCGGCCAGGGCTCTGGCCATGGGGTACAGGACAGCTGTGCCGACTCCGCCGCCAATGCAGGCAACCCGCCCCCAGCTTTCGATTTGGGTCGGCATTCCCAGCGGGCCGGCAATGTCCCGCACGCACCCTTTTGCGGGAATTGCCACCAGTTTCTTCGTGGTGGCGCCCACCGACTGGACGAAAAGCGTTATGGTGCCCTCCAGCGGATGTGCATCGCCGATGGTCAGGGGAATCCGCTCGCCCCCCTTTTCGACTCTCAGGATGACAAACTGCCCGGCTTTCCGGGCCGCGGCTATTCTCGGCGCCCTGACCACCATGCGGTGCAGGTTCGGTGCAAGCTGATCGTTGCAAACGATTTCAAACATGAAACACTCCTTTCGATACCGATGTGCGGACGGGGAGAAAATCCAGCCCCTGCTCCCCATTGCATTACCGATCTAACAGTCTATGAGAGGGATTCTTGCAGAAGAAACGGCAGATGTCAATTAATAATTATAATATTTGGGTATTAATTTACAATATACTGTTTTTGCGTATAAAATTTTTAAATTCAGGCATCTTTTTGTGTCACTGCCAATTGTATTATGAAACCAGGCCGGTTGCCGGCACGGAAGAAATTGAACCAGCTTCGGGGCGAAGTTGTGCTATAATAAGCCCGAGGAAAAGGAGGAAAACGAGACAAGGAAAGAAGGTGCGGTTCATGAAACGGTTACTTATCGCACTGTCGCTCGTCCTCATGACTTCCGGCACTGTCCTGGCCCACGGGGGCGTAAGCTTCAGCCTCGGAATCGGCATCCCTTTGCCGGTACCGTATGTTTATCCTGCATATAGTTATCCTGTTTATGGCTATCCATATGACGACATCTATCGTGGCTATTACTATGGAGTGCCATATGGCTACAGGTATTATGGTGCCCCATATTACGGCTACCACAGATCGTATCCGTACAGGGGATATAGAGGGGATGGTTATTATCGCGGCTACCGGGGACATCACGGTGGGCATGGATATTATCGGAGATAAGTATTCACCGGACAGCGGCTTCGACCAGGCCGATATGACTCTGAGTTGTGATGTGCACCAGATTGCATAAGGCACAAGGAGTGCGGATCAGACAAGGTGCACACTTCCGCTGAAAATTATATTTTATTTTCTAGTGACTGGAATCTGGCCATAGAGAAGTCAGGAAGGCTTCCCTGTCAGTCTAAGGGGTGGCGCAAACCTCAAGAATGACCGATTCTTTTCCCTCTCTGGAAAACAATTTGTGTTCAATTGAAGTATCGAAGTAGATGCTGTCGCCTTCCCCTAAGACAACCTTTTGATTGTTGATCAACATGTTCAAATTCCCCTCCAGGACATAAAGAAACGATTCGCCTTCACGGCTGAATGATCTGCCGTCATCCGGCCCTTCAGGCAATCTCTTGATGACCGGGGTCATCTTCCTGTTCCGCATCCGGGTCGTGAGTAATTCGTAAGAATGGCTGCGAACGGTTCCGTACACCGACACACCTTCCGACACGATCTTTCGCTCGTCTTTGCGGATGATCTCAAACCTTTGCCTTTCATCTTTTTCGGCGAACAGGGAACTAAGCCTGATTCCGAAAAAATTCGCCAGCTTCGAAAGAGTTGGAATGGGTGGAGAAATGTTGTTTTTCTCTATCTGCGACAGAAGGGCGATGGAAAACCCGACCTCCCGTGCTACGGAACGGAGGGTGAGATTCCTGGCCAGTCGCAATTTCCTCAACTTTGAGCCTATGTCATACTCGATCATGGCATGCCCATATCGCGTGCTAACGCTGTGGTCAGGATCTGCTGGCCGGATGCCGGGTGAAAACTTCGCAAGGATCGGAAGCGAAATGTCCCCTTGGGAATTATTTCCGGCAAAGGTTGTCAGCTGGCCACCCATGTCAGCAGGGCTATCCTTCCTCACCTGATGACCTTCAATTCCCACGATGTGACCGGCTCGCCGTTCGGCGTGTCGATGACGATGTTCCATTCACCGGTGTAAGGTACGGTTATTCTTGCCGGAAATGCCTTGAAATGGCCACCGAAATAACCGAATATGCCGCTCTTCTTGTCCGCCGAAAAATCATGATCGTCGGTCAGCATGAAATTGCAGAAGGAATCGCTGTTCAGCTCGACTATGTCGCCCTGGTTAAGCTTCCTGCGCGAGTGGATGAAGTGCATTGCCGCCTCCTTTTTGATATTCATGTCTCCACGAGTCATTCGAATCGGTGCAGAACTTGTAAAAAAACGGGCGAAAGCGAGATGGAGGACTAAACTTTCGCCCGGATATCATACTTGGAGCATTTTGAAATCAGCAGCAGATCACCTAGAAGGACCAGATGAACCGGCAGTAGCCGGCGTTGGTCTTGGTGGTGTTCCTGCCGGTGAGACCCGCTTCATACCAAACAGCGAGGTTCAGCCGGTCGCTGATCTTGAACTGGTTGCCGAGACCCCAGGCCAGTTCTTCCTGGCCAGGCAGCTTCACGCCGCTCGCCTTGTCTTTTCCGGTTTCGGTCGACTGGAAATCGAGCTTGAAGAACGGTTCGATCTGGTTCATGAATTTGTAGGCAAAGACGAGGTTGGCAAAAAACACGTTCCCCTGTTCCTGATGCACACCGCCATCACGATAGTCTCCCATGAATTTGTAGCCGAGATCGCCGTCGAAGGTGAAGTTTCCGTAGTGGAAGTTGGTCATGTAGGCCAAACTGTGATTCCAGGAATGGCCGGACAGGTTGTCGCTGCCGATCGGCAGGTACAGCCAGTACTCCAGGACGTTCGTCCAGTACTTGGTCGGCTTGTGCCAGGCAACCAGACCGGTCTGGCCGTCGATCATTCCAGTTTCGCTGAAGTTGTTTTTCATCTGCAGGCTGCCGAATCCGAGCACGGCTTCCCACAGGAAACCACAGTTCTGCAGCCCATCGATGTTGAAAATGTGGGCGAATTTGTTGATGTTAGCGAAAAGGCTCCGTGCCCCGCTCTCGCCGTCCCATGCTTTCCCTTCGTCGCGGAAGGTGTTGTAGGAAAGCAGCAGATTGATGCCGTCCTTCGGGATCTCGGCTCCTACCGGCAACTGGTACTCATGGGGACCGATGACGCTGTAGGGAATAATCCCAGCGTGCGCCTTGCTTGACACACCGACAAGGCAGACGCTCCCCAAAGCGGCGGCGATGACGGCAAAAATGATCCTACCCCTCATTGTGCTCATAAAAACCTCCTTAATATTCGTACATGGTTTCCGGCATTAACATTTCCAGACATAGTCATGCATGCACATACACCCGCATTTCTCCTCAGCACCTTATTCCACTGCCAGTTCATTTTGCTGCGGCCCCTTTCCTGACCATTCCCCCCTCACCAGGGATCCCTCCGTGATCTGAAACGATCGATACTGTTCCGGGACCACGTAGCGGCCATTTACATGGATGCGCAACTTCGAAGCATCCAGGCTGGCTTTTTCCAGGAGGTCATGTATGGTGCGAACCTTTCCCTCGCTCGTTTTCAGCCTTCTGAAATAGATCACTGCCATCGTTGCCTCCTCGTGGCCCGCTCACGAACCCGGAATCACCGGTCAGGACAGCTCCGCCCCGCCATGCGGCGGAGCCGTCCCCCAGGGAAAACCGACGGGCACTAGCGTTGATTTTCCGTGGTTCGAGGCGCAGTCCTGTAGTCATAATCATCCAGGCCGAGGCGCTTCAGTGTTTCCGGAGTGGGAATCCCCCACTCGTCCCAGCCGCGCGCCCGGTAATAGTCGCGCAGCATGAAACCCAGGTCGGGCACGTAATCGCCGGAACCACCCTGGCGTGGACTGGTCAGGATGCGCGGAGGCAGGGTATCGTCCTTGCGGGAAACCCCTTCCCGGGTATTGAACAGGCGCTTCAGGTTGAATATCCGCTCCCCGCACTCCAGCCACTGTTCGTTGGTGAGATCCCATCCCGTCACACAGTTGAGGAACCTGGTCATGGGACCGACGGTCATCCCGCCGAACACCGCGAACTTGCACAGCTTCAGGGAATCCATCATGCCCATGAAGTGCTGCTGGTCGGCAACGAACTTGCCTTTGCCCTCGTTCGTGTAAGGCGGCATCGGCGCATCATAGCCGAGGTCGGAAATATGGAAGCACCCTTCGCCCTCGAAATCCTGGTTGTACGCCTGCATGTGGCAGGCGCCCCGGTTCGAGGTCGCATAGGCGACGCCCAGGCCTCCCCTGCCCCGCGGGTCATGTGCCGGAAAGTCGAGGCCCTTGGTATGGACGGCAAACTCGGCGCTGGCCGGTCCGACACGCTTGACGGCCGCGAGGATTCCCTGCGAGCAGTCGTAGCCGATGTCCTGTTGCAGGGCGATCTTTTTTGTCATTTCCACCAGGGCTTCGCCGTTGCCCCAGGTCATTTCCACGCCGCCGGTGTCTTCACCGGTGATCATGCCATGCTCCCAGGCCTCCATGAGGAAACCGATCAGCGAACCGGTAGAGATCGTATCCATACCGAAGTCGTTGCAGTATTCACCGGCCTTGGCAATGGCCTCCACATCGTCCACCAGGCAATTGGAGCCCATCATGCCGAGTGTTTCGTATTCGGGGCCGCCGCCGGTCTCCATCTTGAATTTACCGTCCGGGATTTCAACGGTCCGGCCGCAGCCGATCAGACAGTTGCCGCAGTGGTAACGCTTTTTCAGGATGGTTTCGGCAAGCCGCTGACCGGACACCATGCGGGCTTTGTCCCAGGTTCCCCACAACCAGTTCTTGATGGGCAGGTCGCCGCAATCGTTGAAAATCTCGACGGCACACGACGTACCATAGGTGCCGAGGGGGCCATCGTAGACGTCCTTCATCTTGGGCCGTATTTCCGCCATGAGGTCCTCGAAGCCGGCCGGGTCAACAATCGGCACCGATTTCGAGCCTTTGACGCCGATCGCCTTGAGGTTCTTGGAGCCCATGACGGCACCGCCGCCCCCGCGACCCGCCGCGCGCCCTTCCCTGCCGTCGGACATGATGGAGGCAATTTTGATCAGGCGTTCGCCGGCCTGGCCGATGCAGATGGTCTGGGATCCGCGCCCCAACTCCTCCTTGATCAGCCGGTCGGTCTCAAAAGTCCCCTTCCCCCACAGATGGGCCGCTTTCCTGATCTGGATATCATCATCCACGATGGTGATGTAGACAGGCTCTTTGGCCCTGCCTTTGACCATGATCCCGTCCAACCCGCAGGACTTGAGAGCTGGCCCCCATTTGCCGCCGCAATCCGATTCGAGGTAGATCCCCGTAAGGGGGCTCTTGGTGATAAGCTCCCAGCGCCCCGACTGCGGAACCTTCGCCCCTACGTAGGGACCTGTCATGCACAGCATGATGTTTTCCGGCCCCAGGGGATCAACCCCGGCATCAAGATTTTCATACAGCAGCTTGGCTCCCAGGCCGCTGGCGCCGATGAACTTCCTGAGATCCTCTTCACTCGGAGACAGGTAATCAACCCTTTCCGACGTCAGATCAACCACCGCAATTTTCTGCCAGTATCCTCCCAACATTTCCTTTCCCCTTTCCTTTCAGATTTATCTTCTCTGCAAAAGCCAGCCAGTTGCCCAAACCGGCAGGCCATGGCAAAAACCGCTTCCAGCACACCTCCTTTCCAACAGTCTCGATCCGATCCAAGGAGCGGGATTTACGGCAAATCCACATCCGCCTTCCCATCCACTTCAGTTTTCCGGCAGGCAGTGATTTGCCGGGCAAGAGTCGCCATAGTCTTTCAAACAACATCTCATTCCGTATGAGTGCTTAAATATATCCGAAACACGAACATGTCAAGGGAAAAGTTATAATATATGGCTATATAATTGCAAAACACTATTATCATTGATAAATTAAATAAACATTTCTTCTAAACAGCCACCAATTCCTGAAAAGCAATTGTGTTATATCATAATATTTATATTTTTCCCCTTGACATCATTGACGATTCCATCCAAAATAACTGAAAAAACAAGGAGTAACGCTTGATGTTTCGCTCTGCAATACAGGAAAAAAGGTCAATGCATATCGTCAACCAGGTGCGGCAGGCCATTCTCAGCGGCAAGCTGCAGCCGGGCCACCGCCTTCCCAGCGAAAAGGAACTCCTGCTTCAGTTCGGGGTAAGCAAGCACACGTTGCGGGAAGCGCTGCGGGCGCTGGAAACCATGGGATTCATCGAAATAAAGCAGGGCGCCGGCGGCGGCCCGGTAATATGTGAAATAGACATGGAAAACACCCGGGACATGATCGCCAGTTTTCTCTATTTCAAGAACGTGTCAGTCCCCCACCTGTGCGAGGTCCGCAAGATATTCGAGCCGTACCTTGCTCGACTTGCCGCCGAACGGTGCACCGCAGAGGACATTGAGAAGCTAAAATCCATGACCGAGGTTTACCGGAAAAGCCTGAAACGAAAGAAGCCGGCGATAAAGGACGAGGTGAACTTTCACGTCATGCTGGCCAATGCCAGCGGGAATCCGGTTATGATGCTGATCCTGGACTTCGTCAACAACCTGCTGACAGACCTGAAGGGCCGCCTGAAACCGGGGCTGGAATTTTCAGAAATGGTGCTGGCCGCCCACGAGAGCATTCTCGAAGCCATAGAAGCCAGGGACGGACAGGCAGCGGCGGACAGGATGTACCGCCACATATGCGAAGTCGAGGAAGGTCTGGCGGAGTTGTTGGGAGAAGACGAAGAGTTGGCCGTTTCCTGAGCACGCCGATGCTCTGAATGACGAAAAAAACCCTCCTGCTTACGAAGGGTTTTTTTTCGTTCAGGAGGATTGTTCTTCCCGGGCAGCATCATCCGCTCCGGGCAGTCCCATGGCATTGAGAACCAGGAGCAGGAGCGCCAAGCCTATGAGCAGCATGCCTGCCCCCTCCATGCGCCCCGGGACTTCCCCCAGTTGGAGCCAGGCGCAGAAGACACCGAAGAGGGGCGTGACGAGCGAACCCATGCCCGCCAGCCCGGCTGGAAGGTTTCTGACAACGAAGAGCCAGAGGAGAAAAGCTAGTGCATTGCAAAGGATTGCGTTGTAGGCAAGCGCACCGATGAAATAACCGGACCAGTTTATGCCGGGCTCCGGCACAAGGGCCGCGATTGCCACCAATGGAAGAGAGCCGAGCAGCATCTGCCAGGCGGTAAGGGGCAGAAGATCCGCTGAACCGGCCGCCTGGAGTCTTTTGGCCACGACGATGCTTGCAGCCCACGCCATGCCGGACAGAACTGCCAGGGTTTCGGAAATCAGGTTGCCGTGAAAATGCCAGGGGTCGAAGACGAACAATAGCCCTGCAAGGGCGAGAACAACCGTCAGCCACTGCAATCCGCTAAAGTGTTCACGTAGAAATATCCTTGCCAGGACAAGTGTCCAGAACGGCATGGTGTAGACAAGGACCGCGGTCTTGCCCGCACCGCCTGCTACCAGCGCCCACATCATGAAACCGATGAAACCGCTGGTCTGCAGCAGGCCGAGCAGAAAAACGCCGGAAACTGGTCTCGGCAGCGCGCCACCGCCCCTGACCAGCAGGGCGGCAAACAGGCCCAGGGCACCGAAAAAAGTCCGCAAAGCGCCGAAGGCGAAGGGTCCGCAATCTTTCAACGCCATCTTCATGACCACCCAGTTGTAGCCCCAGACGACCGAAAGAAGGACGAGCGCCCAGAAAGCGGACTGCATCCCCCGCTTGCCATGGCAGATGTTCACCCGACGCACCTGTCCGCACCCCATCCACCCGTGCACGGAAAAAGAGCGGGCGTCTGGGCGACACCCGCCAAAGGAAACGCAGATTTGATGGAAGCGTTTCCGGGAAAAATTGTATCTGAAACTGTCTTTACCCTCTTCAATTTATCATCACGCTCCCACATGTGAATTCCCATGGCATCCTTATTATTTGAACAAAGCCGCCAGATTAAGGAATTCCGGTTTGAACAGTATAGCCATTATAAAGCTGCCGAATGTTACTGCAACTGCCGGCGGATCAAAATGTGTGCTGCCGTGGTTATAGAACATGCGCGCAACCAGTTCCTGGAGGAATGCCGAAAGTATGCCGGCAATCCCTGCTACAACCAGAGATCCCGTGAACAGGTAACCCAAAGCGCCGAAGTAAGCTATGGCGTGAGTGACGGGCGCTTTCTGAATCGTCCCGGAAGCAAAGTTAAGCATCATCAGGCTGATCGCCGCAAAGGAATATGCCACAATCAAAGGCGCAACGAAAGCCGCTGTCGCTGAAACGGCCCCTTTTGCCACCAATGGAGCCAGCAGGTTCCGGAATCCCATGGCCAGGCCGCCGGACAGCAGACCCATGGCAAGCCCGATGGTAAACAGCCTGGAAGGCGGCGACTGCCAGCCTACCCACGAAATTGCATAGTTGTCCGTGCCGAGGTAGCCGTGCTTGCGGATCGATTCCATGTTCCCCCATGGCATTTCCCTGAGGAAAAGAAGCCGGGTAATGCAGAAGTTTATGAAAATTGACAGTGCCACGGCATCAAACTGGTTGATGATCGGTATCTTTGGCAGTATCTGCACCAGCGCATGCCCAAGCAGGGCAAAAACCCCGCCGATCGCCAGAACATCCCAGGATGTGTCGACCAGGGGTGAGAGGATGTCTTTTGCATTGCCAGTGGGATGATTGTGTTTAACCCCTGCGGCATAGCAGGATGCAACAACTCCGGCGGCGAAACCTCCCGCATGCGGGCCCCAACCCGGCCCGAGGCCTACCTGCAGCAGCATGAAATCGGAACCTCCTGCCGCAACAATCAGGCAACCGGTAAGTATGAAAACGCCGCACAGAATAAACGACCACAATGCTCCGAGACATGCTCCGAAAATACCACCCCCAAATACGACCAAAAGCGTATTAAGGCTCCAAGGTTCCACGTTGACCTCCCCTGTTCCAACCCGAAAGACAAAACCCTCGGATAAAAACAAAAATATCAGGCAGTGACGTTCCGATCCCGGGCGCCCGGCATGAGCCGGACACCCGGGATCTTCAAACACCAGACTACGTCCTTAAACGATCCCCCTTCCGCAGACTGCTACATTGCAGCCTGGAAAATCGCCAGCAGGTCTTTTTCCGTGCCGACCCTGGGGTTGCAGCCCGCGTTGCCGTCCAGCATGGCCTGCTTCGCCATGGGTGCCAGATCGGACTCCTTTACCCCCATGACTTTCAGGCCGGAAGGAATTCCCACATCCTCGGAAAGCTGGACAATGGCGTCAACCGCCTTTTCAGCAGCTGCGCGGGGAGAAAGCCCCTGGATGTTCTCGCCCATCATCTCGGCGATTTCACCGAATTTCTTGAGGTTGCACGGGAGATTCCAGCGTTCCACGTGGGGCAGAAGGATGGCATTGGCAACGCCGTGCGCCATGTCCAGCAGACCGCCCAACTGGTGGGCCATAGCGTGGACATAACCGAGACCGGCGTTGTTGAAGGCCATGCCTGCCAGGACCGAAGCGTGCGCCATGTTTTCCCTGGCCTCGATGTCGCCACCATAGGCGACAGCCCTGCGCAGGTTGTTGGCAATCAGCTTGATGGCCTGGGCCGCGACTGCGTCGGTGGTCGGGTTTGCAGCCAGGGTCACGTAGCATTCGACTGCGTGGGTCAGGGCATCCATCCCAGTTGCCGCGGTCAATCCGGGAGGCTTGAGGAGGTGCAGTTCGGGGTCATTGATGGACACGAGCGGCAGGTTCCTCCAGCTCACGATGACGAACTTGATTTTCGTCGTTGTATCGGTAATGACGCAGTGCCTTGTCACCTCGCTCCCCGTTCCCGCGGTCGTGTTGACCGCCACCAGGGGGAGAGTCGCGTTGGTCAGCTCTTCAATTCCCGCATAATCGATGAGCTTGCCGGGGTGGGTCGCAGCGACTCCGATACCCTTGGCGCAGTCATGGGCGCTGCCGCCGCCGACCGAGACCAGGATGTCGCACTTCGCGTTCTTGTATGCTTCCAGGCCGGCCGCAACGTCGGTATCCCTCGGATTGGGGTGGACGTCGCCGAAGATCGCATGGTCGATTCCACACCCTTTCAGGCTCTCGACCACCTTCTCGACCGGGCCACCCGGCATCTTTGCCAGGAACGGATCGCAGACTATGAGAGCCTTGGTGCCGCCCAGGATCTTAACCCTTTCACCCGTTACCTTGACCGTTCCCCTGCCGATGAAGTTAACTGCCGGACACAAGAAATCCTTACCAATATCCCATACTCCCATTTTCATTTCCTCCTTGGTTGGTGTGAGAAAAACACTTTGCCCCCATCCTCTCCAACACGCCTTCTTCGCTTTACGGGCTTTCACGGCTATGCATACGGACCCCCCATGCCCCGGTTGATGCAAGGCTGACTTTATCAGTCCCGAGCAACCGGAGATCGAACCATTACACGGCTACTCTTTCGTCAGCGTGCCATCCCAAGTGCTGATCTTTGTCTGCTTTAGATCCTCTTCATCGAACCACCTGGTCGTGACGCATTTGGCTTCAGTGAAAAACGCGACCCCATCCTTTCCAAGACAGTGGAGATCGCCGAAGAAGGACTGCTTGTGCCCGGCAAAGGGGAAATAACCGATGGGCACGGGTATACCGACATTAATTCCCACCATGCCGCCGTCGGTCCTGCGGACGAACTCGCGTGAGTAATAGCCGTTCTGAGTGAAAATACTCGACCCGTTGGCAAACCGGTTGGCGTTCATCAATGCTATTCCCTCTTCGAAATCACTGACCCGCTTGATGCTGATGACCGGCCCGAAAATCTCGTCATCGCCGCATGACATGCCCGGTTTTACGTTGTCGAGTATGGTAGGCCCGACATAGTAGCCGTTCTCGGCCCCCTCAACCACCACGTCCCTTCCGTCCATCACCAGCGTGGCGCCTTCTTCCACGCCCTTGGTGATGCAGTCGACAACGAATTTCTTCTGCCCCTCCGATACGAGCGGACCGAGCTGGGAATTCTCTTCGTATGCGGGCCCTATCACCAGTTCCTTGGCAAACTTGACCAGGTATGATACGAGCTCGTCTGCTATCTCCTCCTCCACCACGATGACAGGGAGGGCCATGCAGCGCTGGCCGGCACAGCCGAACGAAGAGTTGATGATGCCCCTGGCCGTCCTCTCCAGCGGCGCGTCTTTCAGCACCAGGGCATGATTCTTCGCTTCGGTGAGAGCCTGCACTCTCTTGCCGTTGGCAGCCGCTGTGGAGTAGATATGGAGGCCGACGCTGGTGGAACCCACATAAGATATTCCCCTGATGTCGGGATGGGCCATCAGCAGATTGGCTTCCGTCCGACTGCAGGTAACCAGGTTGACAACACCCTTGGGCAAGCCAGCTTCGATAAGGAGCTCCAGGAGCCTCATGCCGGTCTGGGGCACAAGGCTTGCGGCCTTGAGCACCATGGTATTGCCCGTGGCGATGCACATGGGTATCATCCAGCCGAAGGGAATCATCGCCGGGAAGTTGTAGGGAGCGATGCCGGCGAATACCCCCAGCGGTTCCCGGTACATGACGGTGTCATGTCCTCTCGAAACCTGCATCAGCGCATCGCCCTGCATCAGCGCGGGCGCGGCGCAGGCGACCTCTGTGCCTTCTACCGCCTTGAGCACATCCCCCCTCGCTTCGCCCATGCACTTGCCCATTTCAGTGGCCAGCAAAGTTGCCAGTTCATCCAGGTGCTGCTCGGCAAGGGCCTTGAATCTGAACAGGATCTGGGTTCGTACGCTTACGGGCGTCGCGGACCAGCCGGGAAAAGCCGCTTTCGCCGCCGCCACCGCTTCATTCACCTCATCCACCGTACAGCAGGGTGTTTCAGCGATAATCTCCCCCTTGCTCGGATTGTAGATCGGCATATACTTCCCTGTCTTGGACACTCTCCACTTGTTATTGACACAGTACTTTAGCTGTTTGATACTTTCCTCATGATTTGCTTTCGGTTGTTGAGATGTTTTCTGCATTTACCTCTCCTTTCTGTTTTGTGCATCACTATTGTTGCATTGTCATGCAGACACGGCTTCATAGGGCTGCATAATAAAGATCTATGATCTCATCCTTTGTCGCTTTACGTGGATTGTTACCCGGGCTTCCACTTTCAATGGCGTCGTCTGCCATCTTGGAAACTACCGGGTCAAGCTTTTCCTTAATTACGCCCAGTTTGCTAAGTGTCGGAATCTGGAGCTTGCGTATCAGTGACTTGACCGTGTCGGAACCCGCCTGGGCAGCTTCCATCATCGTCATTCCTGTCGTGTTTATTCCCATGGCTTCGGCGACATCCGCATAGCGATCAGGCGCACCCATGAGAGAAAACTCCATGACCACACCGAGAAGCGCTGCGTTTGAAACGCCGTGGGGCACATGGAAGTATGCACCTATGGGCCGCGACATGCCGTGCACCAGGGCCACGGAAGAGTTGGAAAAGGCAATCCCGGCCTGCAGGGCGCCCAGCATGGTTTCAGATCGCGCCTCGAGATTTTCCGGGTCGGCCCAGGCCTGGGGCAGGAACCTGCCGATTTTCTTTATTGCGGAAAGCGCAAGAATGTCGGTCAGGGGTTGGGCCTTGACGGAGACATACGCCTCTATTGCATGGGTCAATGCATCGAGCCCGGTGGCGGCCGTCAGGCCCCGGGGCATTTTCACCGTCATTGACGGATCCACCAGGGCAACCCCGGGCAACAGGTAGGGACTGCCGATCAGCATTTTCACGTCCCGCGAAGAATCGGTGATGATGGTCACCATCGTTGCTTCACTGCCGGTGCCTGCAGTGGTCGGGATGGCGATAAGGGGTGCGCCCGGCTTCCCGATCTTGTTGAAACCCATGAAATCCTCTATCGCTCCCTGGTTGGTCGCCAACACCCTTACCGCTTTGGCTACGTCTATGGGACTTCCACCACCACAGGCAATCAGAATGTCGCACTCTCCCTCCAGGAAAAGAGTCGCGCCTTCCCTCACATGGGCAGTCGTCGGTTCAGAGTTGACACCATCAAAGATGACCGTTTCGACGCCGGATGCCTTGAGAGACTCTATGACCGGATCTATGGTCCCGGTGGAAGCCAGGACTCTGTCCGTTATCAGGAGCGCCCTCTTCGCTCCAAGTTGCTTTGCCTCACCGCCTGCCTCGCTGACGGCTCCGATCCCGAAATGAATTGTTGAAGGGACTCGAAATGCTCGGCTTTTCATGATTTTTTGCTCCTTCCTGTTCTTTCTGCGTTACCTATTCTTTGTTTGCCCTGATGATCCGACACCAGTTTCATTAGCCCCTTCTCGACCTCACAGGAATGCAGGAACATTGCTTCCGCGGCCGCCCGGCCATCCCCGGAGGCTATCGCATCAAGGACTTTCTGGTGTGCGGCCACCACCTGCTCCGAAAACTCCGGCCCCGGTTTGAGATGGCCCTTTATGTCGGTCAGCAGGCTGTTGACGAAGTCCAGGATCAGGACCAATACCGGGTTGCCGCTGGCCCTCGCCAGCTGGGTGTGGAAGTCTACCTCTTCCCCTATGTCCGGTTTATTTCTGGCCAGGCTCTTCCGGTAGGCCTCATGGGAGACCTTCAGTTTTTCCAAATCTCCGGGGCTGAACCGCTCGGTCGCAATCTGCGCCAGGTAAGGTTCGAAAACCTTCCGCACCTCGCAGAGATCACGAACGGACACCTTCTTGAAATACAGAAAGCTGGCTATCATGTCGCGGGTGTTGTCCATGTCTATCTCGCTGACGACCGGACCGCCGCCGGCTCCCTGGCGGATTTCCACGAACCCCATGGATTCGAGCGCGCGGAGAGCTTCACGCAGAGTGTGCTTGCTTACGCCGAACTGCAGGAGCATCTCTTTTTCGGAAGGAAGCCGGTGGCCCGGTTTCAACTTGCCGCCCAGGATTGCCCTCCTTACCTGGCTGACAATCTGCGTGGTCAATTTGTTCTGAGCAGTGGAGCGAAACATGGAATCCCTTACCCCTTTCGATATGCCATCCTTAACGTTCTTCTATAACGGATGCAAAAACAAAGTCAAGTGGAAATTTATAATATTTGGGTATTTTTTTGCAACATATTGATTTACCGTGTTATTTTTTTAAATAACCAACGATATGTATTTTATGGTGGATTTGGTGCGGTGGCGGGACCGGATAACGGCCGGAGAGCACATCAAAACCGTTAATCCTGAGCGCGGGTCAGATGAACCTGCGGACAATTGCGTCGGTGATTTCGTCGATGTTTTCCAGGGTTGCCCCCAGGCGTTCGGCCGCTGCGAGGACTTCGGCCCTGAGTGCGGAAT
>CAZHVY010000047.1:0-22159 GCA_964536305.1 uncultured Geobacter sp.
GGGTGACATTTTTACTGAGTTGAAAAGGGTGACACTTTTATTGAGTCTTGACAGCGACCAAGGACGATGCTGTTGACATACCATTCTTCAAGGAAGCGGGATGGGCGATTCGGCGGTTCACCGTCGGCGACCTTCATGCCTATTTCATCCCGAATTTTCTGGGTGGCTCGCAGAATCATGATTGATGAGTATAGCCTGTAATCATGCCCCTTCAGAAGCGGCAGTCGACAGTTAGATATCTACATCTGCGGCTAGTCGAAAACTGGCACCTAAACAGAAAAATACTGTTCGACCTTGATCTAGACAGTATTGATTAACATCTAGATCAAGGAGGTCAGAAATGTCTGACGTTTTTCATTGTCCCTTTGTCCAGCAAGGACAGGCTCAAGCTACCGAGAAGGCAGCTGGCACGAGTCAGGACCAGGATTTCTGCCAAGGCATGAAGATGAACCCAGTTGGCTTCCCATGTGATCTGTACTGGGCTCTTCCTTTACTCAAGAAGGCGCTGGATTCAGATTTTGAGAACGACAACATGTTCGATTTTCTGAGAATTTTCATCCTTTTTTATAATGATTTAAAGGATCTCTCGTTTGCATCAACAGCCTGCGAAGCAGAAGAGACCCTGAAGGCTCTTCGATCCACAGTTGACCACGAACTGGGGAAATATCGTCTCGACCCAACTACGGGGGAGACTTCCTGCAACGATCACGATGGGCCTATATTCCCTAACGAAGCTCTTGAGTATGCTTTTCTATTGGCAGCCAGAGATAGCCTCGCACAGTACCTTCCCCTAGGGAATAAACAATTATGTAGGTGTCGATGGTAAAGAGTCAGAATTCGCTGACGAGGAGTTAATGACGCCTGTCGAAGAAATTCTGATCCCAAGTCAATCTGCCTGACACACGTATTTATTCTCCGACCTTCTACATCACCGCCACAATTTGACATGGGCACCCGTCATCCTTCAGTCGATCCAAATCGACTTCAAGGATGCGGGGCCCATCATGAGTAAGCTGTCGCTCGATTATCAGAAGCAGTTTTCGGATAAGCTCATCTTCGATAAGGGCGTTGTCGATCGAGTCGATCCGACAGCGAAGCTGCACGACGAGGCGCTCCGTCATCCTTTGAGCAGTGCGGGAGCCTGCCTGAATGTCCTCGGATCTCTCGGCTCTGACAAGGACTCCCTAAAGACCTACCTCAATAACCTTGGCTTCGGTATCTCGCGTATCTTCGACTTCCCCACTGGCGCCGATGTCGGCGCTCAGGTCTACAACGACCGAGAATGCGTTGTCTTCGAGTGGATAGGTCCACGAGAGTCTCCGATCAATGAGCGGGGCGGCGGACGCGGTCTCAATAAGACCAGTATCGATGCCTACATCATCGCCGAGATCGACAGCGTGATCACGCAGCTCCTGATTGAATGGAAGTTCACTGAGGGAGAGTCCCGACCGATTACCCTGAACAAGTTCGCCGGTCTCCGCGGTGTTGAACGGGTTAGGCGCTATGCTTCCGTCCTCTCCGAGATGCGAGGTCCCGACTTCCCATTCGCCTTTTCCGACGAAGGGGGACTCGGTATCCAGGACTTTTCGACCGATCACCTCTATCAGCTCATGCGCATGACTCTCCTCGCCAGACGCACGACTCCCTTAAAGGTAGGAGATATTCAAATCCAAGACTATCGAATCGCGCATCTTTCCCATTCGGGCAATATCAAGATCAACACTCTTCAGACAGAATACGCCCAATACTGCCCCGGCCTTCGGGGTATGGTCGGCAAGAGCCTCCACGATGTTTGGCCAATGTTACTTGCCCCCGACGAGCGGAAGAATTTCATAGCGGCCTATTGGGATCAAGGCCTTGCGGCTATCCAACAACCGGAACTACGGGAGTACCTCCAAGCCAGGTATGCCTAAGCTGCTAGGAGTCCCCTAGGCGCATTTCCTTTCTCTCTTTCGGCTTCCCGCGTTCAGTTATCCCATCCTCGCGACTACTCACATTTTATGCGTACATCAGCGCCAGGTTTTGTCATAGCCCTGCTTCAGGCTTGCGCCGTTTACCCCACCGTGGAGGCGGCATTGCCTTACTCGTTCTCGACCTATGGCCGGAACATCTCGAAGATCCTCAAAGCCGTGGACCTCCTTGCCCGTCCCCAGGGCGCGACGAACAAGGAACTCGCTTCCTACCTTGGACTCTCGTCACGCTCCGTGTTTCGACTTCTCTCGACTTTTGCTGACCTCGGATTCCCTCTCACCGATGAGCGAGACTCCTTCGGGGGCGAGACCCGCCACTTCCTCCTCGAATCCTTCGTGAAGAAGCTCCCGAACCTCTCGATGCCCCAAGTTACGCTTACCCCTCGTGAGTCCTTGGTTCTCTACTTCCTCCTCGCCCGCGACACGATCTTCGCAGACAGCGAGGTTGAGCACGATCTCGCCGCCCTGAAGTCGAAGCTCGCCGCGCTTCTCCCGGCCTCGACTTCCACTCCTTCCGGAAGGCGCAGTTCCATGCCACTCACCACGCTCTTCACCCGATCCCCCAACGGCTACAAGTCCTACGCGGGTCACGACGCGGTGTTCGATACGGTCCTCGATGGCCTCGAGCAGCTCCGGGCTCTGCATGTCACCTACTACTCATTATCCCGCAAGACGACCAAGTCCTATGTCGTTCACCCACTGAAGCTCTTTGAGCACCGGGGCTGTATCTACCTCTTCGTCCGTCTTCCGAAGCATGACATCATTCGTATCCTCGCCGTGGATCGGATCAAAATCGCAAAGCTGCTGGACACTGTCTTTGCCTACCCTCGGGATTTCGACGCAGAGGCACTTTTGGCCACTGCCTTCGACCTCACACTCGGCGATCCCATCACGGCCTCGATCCGCTTCTCCGCCAAGGAAGCCCCTTACGTACGAGAACGGCAGTGGTCAGACGATCAACGCATTGAGGACCACTCGGACGGTTCCTGCACGCTTACGCTCACCACATCGGGCACCCGTGACCTCCTGCGCTGGCTCCTATCCTTCGGCTCAGGGGCCGAGATTCTATCCCCACCCGAGCTTCGAGACGCCCTTCGAGACGAAGCCCTCAAGCTAGCGAGACTCTACGCTGATGCCCCTTGATCTTCTCGCAGACAAGTTTTCAATTTTCACTGCCAGCTTTAGTTCCGTGAGGTCGGGTCAGTACAACCCAACTTCAATACGGCAGGAGTTGCCGGAGACTTCGCCCAAGAGGGGCATTCCCCGTCCGAGAGGCAAGGACGATCGCATAAAGATGCGCGAGAGGACCAAGGCGCGGGAAAACACCACTTTGCATGGATCAGTTCAGGCAATAAACGTTTTCGTAGTATCGACACTACTCGCTACTTCTATAGCTGGCCCAAGAGCGCCAGCTTTCGGCGTTGTCGGGGCTTACTATGCCCGAGCATTGATTAAATACCTCTCCAAAGGAGTCCGTATGAGACGCGTTATCTCCTTCCTCACCATCAGCCTCCTGATAGTCGGCACTGCCTTTGCCCAGACGACCTACAACGGGAAAGGCGGCGGCGCCTCCGATCTCGCCGTCAGCCTACTCGCGGACAGCGACAACTTCTCGGGCGATCCTATCGTAGTAAGCAACTATATTTTCGATCGCCTATCCTTCCACTCGGGTAGCGGGTTCTCATGGATCAGCCCCTGGCTTGAGAACGGACTAACTGTCCGGCTCGACGACTATAAACAAACGCTTAATGGCAGCAACATCAAGGTTTACTTCCACCCGACCAAGTCAGATACGGAGGGCATGAAGTTCGTTGTTGGAATGAAAGGCAAGTACTACAAGATTCCGAGCAAGATAGGATTCAAAGCGAAGGCCTACAATTTCAAGGACATGTCCATTCTGTTCATCCTCATCACCGAGCTCACCATCGAGGACAAGGTCTATAAGGGCGAGATACCGGAGTCCTTCAAGGAGTAAGCCTGACACGCTATAGGGTCTAGTCTTCGACAAGATAGTATTGGCGGGTCCATCGGACCCTTCGATATAGTGATCGCGATCCTCCGCCTAACCCCGTCTGGCAGCTTCACCAGGTGGGGTTTTCATTATCCCGATCCAGACAATCTGCGTTCGCCTAACCTTCGGCACTACTCACAGGACATCTCCCCACAACATAAGGCAGGATACCCATGCCCGCATCTCCTCATCCTCCTGTTGGCCTTGAAGCTCGCCTCCGGCTCCTCTTCGGCTTCCTTCTCTGGGCCGTATCGGCAACCCTGACGCTTGTGCTACTTCTCTCAATGGGGGACGGCAGTACCTTCGCCAAGATGCTTCTAGGCATCGTTGCAGTTGCCCTCGAAGGCACCAAGGTCCTTGCATGGCGCGCCGGTGGACCCTATCGCGTCTACGCTATCGGCCTCATTGTCCTCTCAAGGATTGCAAGCCTCGGCTCAAGCCTCCAAGTCGTCGAGATGTCGAAGGGCGCATTCGCGACAATCACACGCGCGGACATTCAGTCCTCCCCTACCTATCTTGCCCAACAACAGGAGCTCCGGTCCATCGACGGGGAGATAGCAGCCCTGGTCGCACGTCTTCATGCGCTCCCGCCCGACTACACGACCGCGGCATCGCGCCTCGAATCCTCGCTCGGCGTTCTCCGGGATAGGAAGCAGTCGATCTTGGCTGCCCTCTCCGCAGACGAGGTAGGCGGCGCCTCCCAGGACTATGGGAGCATGATCGTTCTACTAGGACGAACACTTGGCCTCAACCCCGAAGTTCTCCTACTCGTCCTACTCCTGTTCGTATCGGCTTCGATCGAGATAGGAGCTCTCCTACTGACCGCTCCAGGCCTTGAGATGGGTAGGTGCCCGCGCCATGCCAAGGCGACCTCGGCTGCTATTGACCGGGAAGAAGACACGGCCTTCGGTGCAAGGCGCGGTCTTGATCCATCCTATGTGCCTCCTATCAGCCCTGATGCCTTCCTTGAGGCCGCCATGGACGGCGCCGACCTCCCCAATATCCACGGTCGTGACAAGACGGCCGAGAAGCTCGGGATCAGCTCGGCGGAGGCTAAGCGGCTTGTCGGGAGGCTCATCAAGGAAGGGCGAATATCCGTCAAAGGCAAGCGACTTCAACTCAGCGAGAGAGATTATCGCTAGACTGCGATTCATCAATAACCTTCATTATTCCACTTCGGCTTCAGGCGAAGGGAAATAGAATGGTTTTCGAACGATATTACTTCGTGACCATCCGTCTACGTTTTGGATTTGGGATTTCCATTCTTGTCCTTTTAGAACAGAGCCATCTCCCGACTGAAGAGATAGCCCTGCTTGCCATTTTTTCAGTTCGCAAATGGCATTCCCAAACAATACAGACTCGCCATCCCATAGATAGAAGATCATCTATAACTTTCCGGTCTCTCGCTAGATTTGCAGCGAATTTCCCCTTCCAGAAGACCTTATTCGTCTTCGGTGTCGTCGTGGCTCGACAATCGTGCCTGTGCCAGAAACAGCCGTGAACGAATACGACCGCTCGATGCTTGGGGAAAACGAGATCTGGAGATCCAGGCAAATAGCGAACATCGATACGATATCGAAATCCATTACGATGCAAACCTCGCCGCAGGACCATTTCCGGAGTCGTATCCCGACGATGAACAGAGGCCATGATTCTTGAACGGGTATTCTTATCGACATTATCCATTAATTACTCGTCATAGTTGCATTTTCCTCATTTGCAAATGCTACACAAGGTTGATCGTGCCGATTTCTATGAGTGCGTGAAGATGCGCACGTAAACTTCTTGGAACGTCTCCACCTTTAATTAGAACTCCTGCCTCCATGTTTTTCTCGAGCGCGTGCCCTGTCAGGTTGGCGCTGGTAATGAAAGCGTCTCGACCATCCGCGACGCATATCTTCGCGTGCACTTTTCCGCCGGAATGTTCTCCTTGACGCTCACACCATGAGTACATTTGCATTCCGGGGATCGTAGATTTCATCAATGCGATCGGATCCATCGACAGAGTCCCTCCATTCTCCTCGGAGGATTCGAGTAGCATGCGTACCTCAACCCGTCTTTTCAATGCATCCCGGATCGCCTCCGCGATGGATGGAACGTCGTAGGCGACGAAGCTTACGAAGAACAATTCGGAGTTCGCGGAACGGATTAAATCTAGCAGCACTTGATCGGTCCTACGTGTCGCCATGAAAGGGGTAGTCGGTCCCGTCCAAACCAGTTCCGCACCTCCTTCCGATAGGGCGCCACGTCGGGCATAGCTTCCTCCGATCAAGAGTCCGGCAAGCATATCTGACGATATGCCGGAAAGCCTCCATGCTTGGATCAGTTGCTCGAGGGTCTCCCGAGCGATCGGTGTAGTCAGTATCCCGTCTATGGGAGGCGGTACCCCAGGAGATGTTCCACGTATGCGCTCCGCTATAGCCTCCACCTTTTTGGGAGAAACGAGACCAACAAATTCCAAGACCGCATCGATCAGCGTTTTCATCTATGTTCGCCGAAGAATGCGGCGGAGCCGGTTCGGAGCGTTGGAACGACGAGAGTCCTATCGAGGTACCGATTGCCCTGTTCGCATGAGGTCTCCGACACGAGCGAACAGGCATGGCAAGCTGCCCCATGTAACGACTGGTCCTTGCCCTGATCATGCTCGGCGCAGAGGGGGTCGGAAGCGCAAATACGTGCGCGATCGAGAGCTTGGTGGATAAGTCTCCCAAGATTTCCCGGTCTTCCTAGATCGACCAGCCCTCCCAGGGTTCCATCCGAATCGGCCGCCGCAGTATAGATGAGGACTCCTGCCTGATCGCTTCCTCCTGATGTATCCGCATATATCCTTTCGCGGATGCTGGCGGCGTTGTATCCGCACTCGAGCGCGAGTTCCCTTATCAACAAGTGAGCGACCGTATGCAACAATACATAGCGGATCCCCGGATATCCTTCGGACGGATCCAATTGCCGCTTAAGGCGCCAGCCGGCATGACCGCTCCGCATCCTCGCATCTTGTTCCTTCACGGCTACTCGGCCTTCCCATTCCGCTAGACGTTGTCGATTGAATTGAATGAAGATGCCTTCGCCATGGACTTCCGTCGCGGGAATCCAGCTCGGAGCGGATTTTGAGATCGGGGCCCGCTCTGCCCGTTCGATAGCGCCGCCATCATCCGGTGATTCGACTCTCGTGAACCCGATAAGCGCGTTTACTTCGCGAAGCCGTTCCAGTAACAGGACGCGCTCGATATACTGCTCGAAGCCTGCAGGTGAGCCTATCGGGGTACTCATGAAATGAGGGTAGTCTCTTGTGGGGGCGGGGGCGGTAAGAACCTTCCACTCTGGTGATTTAAGGTCACCCGTTTCGATTTTCACCTCTCCCGACCTATGCCGCTCAATGGCTTCCCATATTTCGGCCGGTTCATGGATCTCGATCCCAGGCAGTTGAACGGTTTTTTTCAACGTCTTGACAATGATGGTGACTTCTTCCGCGGATGTAGCGTCCTCGAAGTAGGACCATCCATCCGCCACAAGCTGGTTGAGGGGGCCCCCTGTCTGCGGTATGGCAAGCACCGAAAGGGTAACCGGGAACCACCCATTCGTAGCTCCTAACAGGATAGCCCTAGGATCCTCTCTGCAATCATCGTCGAAACGATCCAGATGGGGATGCCGGCCGCGGCACGACGGAAGATTGCTCTTTCCTGCCCTGCCGAAGGCCTGAGCCATGTTTTTGGCGGCACCGCATTCGTCGCACTTCACCCAGAGATTTTCAGTCTGCAATGACGCTCCACTCTCGAAAAAGCGCAATGTCCCTCCGCATGGACTGTTTCCGCCATGGACAAACCAATGCCAGGGGAAGTCATCGAGATGGCCACCTCTGCAGGCCAGGAGGAAACGGGCCGGCACGGCGTCGGCATTGCGTGGCGGCTGGTCGTTTTTCGATCCACGACACCCTCTGTGGACGAAGCCTGTACGTTCCGGACGATAACGATCCGCTTTCAACTCGAACAGCCCGGCGTCGTAAGGGGAAAGCAATCCGCATTTGACGCACCTTAGCCAGCGGGGGAATGGCTTCACCGGGACGCCGATGTTCGCTTCCGCCGAGAATGGATCGATATCCTCGCGATCGCGTACTGGAGGCATCCGGAGAGAATCCACCTGCGGTCCCAGTATACTGCGGACATTGGCGAGCAGTCGCGCTTCCTGGATGGGACGACAACGGTCCGTTTCCCAGCGATCCAGCCCCATCGTCAGTACCGATAGATTGGGTAGGTCGACCAATGCGCCGGGTCCGTATGTCCATAAAAGTTGACTGGGACGGACATCACCTACCGGTGTCCTGCTCATAACCTTTCCTCCCCATCGTCGTGAGGTTGCGCTCTCCATGACGGGTCTAGCGTCGATCGATCATCTTCCATGACGAGGCTGACACCTGGCTCGACCTCTCTCATTGAAGTCGGAACCGTCCATCGGGACCATTGCTTCGTGCCAGGTTCTACCAGTAAAGGATAGGAAGTCGGGCCGGCACCCCATCGACGATAGACCAATGTCCGACCTCCCATTGTGGCTTCCCGGGCCCATTCGTCGGCCCTCTGTGCAAGTTCCCGGCGTGCGAGCTCCTTCTTCTCCGAATCCTCCGTCACATCCCAGACACGTTCGACGATCGACTCGATCGTCGAACGCATTTCATCTCTGCTGGGACGATCCATCTTCCCCGCATCATCGTTCCGGGATAGGTCTTCATACGCGTGGCGAATCTCGGCGATCATCGTTCCCGTGAGACCGCGATCCATCGCCCGCGGGGAAAAGGGCGTCACCGACTGCGCCTCGACATGGCTGTAGAAGGTCGCGTGATAGTGCTCGAATGTCTCGTAATGCGAGAGATCGCGCGGACGTGCCCATGTGAGAACGCTGGCTACCAGACCAGGGAAGGCGCGACCGACCCGGCTTGTCGCCTGGATATATTCAGCCGTTCCCTTCGGTTGGCCGTTTACGACCATCGTACCCAAGCGATTGACATCGACCCCCACCGAGAGCATGTTGGTGGCGAGTACAATATCCATGGGACGATTCCCTTCGCCCCACCTAGTTGACCATTTCCCCTCGTCTTCATCGAAGACACCATCGAAACGGACTTCGAGCCGATCCAGGTATTTAGGGATATCTTGGCTGGAGACTCGCGAAGTCAACTCGTATACGTCGCCCAGACTGCGCTGGGCGAGTCCCGGACGATCGATGAGGCTCATTTTTACGCGGTAGGAACGGGTCTTTACATCATCCTCCGCCAGCCTCTTCATGCCGCCGAGCTCCCTGAGCGAATTGAAGTAGCCGACGAGAGTCATGTATGGATCGACCACCGGACCGAAGCGCTGGAAGAGTCCCTGGGCGGCTGTTATAAACGCGGTATACGTCCGTATCAGTACGGCGGGCCTGGAGCTGCCGGGAGCGCATATCCCGAGGTACCTTCGTCCCGGTTTCTCATCGACAGACCTCTGGACCGAGAAGTAGTTGTCGCCCACATCCAGCCCGCTCGGGGGGAAGACCGCAACCCGTCTCATGAATACGTTTCTCACCTGATCGGTCGCTCTTCTTACCGTAGCGGTCGACGCGACGATCTTGGGACGTATTTCCCGATCTCCGACCGTCCAGCTGCAGAGGTCATCGACCGCCGTCTCGTAGATTCCCACCATCGTACCCAAAGGTCCGCTGATGAGATGGAACTCGTCCTGGATGATGAGATCCGGGGGACGGATAGCTGGAATCGTTTTGGCAGTTACCGCCGGATATATGCCCTGCTTCCTATGGCCAGTACCGCATTCATTGCCTGGCCATAACAGTCCATGCCGGGCGCATTCGGAATGCACTCGCCCGAACAGCGTACGGACTTCCGGGAGCCAAGACATCATGGCGAACTTGTCGACCGTCGCGATCAACATGGATGGGGGGCGATGATATATCTCCTCATCAACCACTACCACGGGCAATCCGGGATGGGTCGCATCCCTGCTTCGCGCCTTGGAGAATGCGCAACTCTGATGGCTATCTCCGCAGTAGATCGTCGTGCGCCCTGCGGTTTTATCTACTTCAATATCGCGCCTAGCCGATATTTCCGAACCGCACCATGGGCAGGTGGTCAATTGCGCGGGAGACGCGAGGCCCGCTCGGTTGCGATCGTTGTCGCGGATGGTTTCGATCGCCCGATGGGAATCTTCGACGCTTCCGGGGGTGACTCTGTTCCCCACCCATAGGCCTAGCGTGAATGGCGTTTGCCCCCATTCCCCGGGTTCTTCCCGACGTATCGTTTCCATGGCGCATACCAAGGTGGACGCTCGCTGGAACTGCTGAAGCGTCAGGAGACGCAACGTATACCGCATGATGACCGCAAGCCCCCGCGATCCATCAAGCCCCCCCAGATCCTTCTGAAGACGTCGGATGAACATGGCGAACGCGGCGACGCCCAGATAGGCCTCGGTCTTCCCTCCGCCCGTAGGGAACCATAGAAGATCCGCGTAGGCCGCCACCGGATTCGTCCTGTCTGGATGCGTCGGATCCGCGAGCGAGGGTATCGATAGCAGCAGGAAGGCGAGCTGGAATGGGCGCCAAGAGCGGTTATGCGGGATGTCGACGGTCGCCAGATCGATGTCCTCGCCGCGGCGGCGCCGAAGTGCGTAGATGCCCCTCGTCCTTTGCAGGGCCATCGCTCGATTCGCCGCCCGGAATGCCTCGAGCGCCCGTTCATCGTCCAGCACGACGCCGATTCCCTCATGAAGGCGCCTGCCGGTTTCGTCGCACAAAGCCATCGCTCCGTTCGCCGCTTTGGAGAAACCCGGCATTTCGCTGTCGATACGAGCTCGCTGTTCGGCTATCCAAGCGGAATAATCCGCATCGAGTGTCTCAAGCGCTTCCCGCAACTCCGCCGCATCGATTTCAGATAGGCGGTACATATCGAGCCATCCCCGTTCGACCATTTTCGTCATCGCGGACCGATCCCGCGTATCGAATCCCGGTGTTTCGGTGACCGGGATTTCCTGCCGAGGTATCACTACGGTTCCGATCTCGATCGCTCGAGTGGGGTCCCAAAGCGAAACCTCCGCATGTACGGCCACCCCATGACCTACCGCGAACTCGACATGATCGCGATAGAGCAGCGCTAGCCTATCGCGCTCTTCGTCATCGACGACTGCGTCGTTCGTCGGACGGTGTCGGAATATCGCCTTGTCTCCGCTTTCCTTAGCGGCTCGGACGACTATCTCCGGCTGGAACAACCACGCGCGATCCACGTTATCTTTCGGTTCTTCCTGCCCATTCACCAGGAATAGAGTCACCAACCGCTCGCCTTTCGCATTGGTGTGCACGGAGCCCTGCAATCGTACGTCGGGTCTATCCGCATCGGGAATGGCCGGATGGATAGGACCATCCTTTCCGATATCCAGAGGTACGCAACCTCCGCAAGGAACGCGCCGCCAAACCTTTACCTTGACCAGTTCATCCGCTCCGGTACAGCGGTTATGCCTGTTCTTGACGAACTCATGCTCATCGTTCGGAAGCCTCTCGTATCGCCCCCAGCGGATTTCGGCTTCCACTTTCGATACGCCGGCCATGACGCAGAACGTCATCCCCATGCTGGACGGTACGAGCGATTGATTGTTTCCGGTATCGATCTCGTCGAGTCCGTCGTCCCCGGATTCCACCCGTCCTCCTGCGCGGTTGAACTCCGCTCCCGGTTCGTGGATAGGGGCGACCCGTTCGTCCTCCAGTTCGGTATCGGCGCCGAGGTCGCCCGCCGGCTCGACGGGTACGGCGTCCGCATCTCTCTTGAGCGGTGCGAGCTTGCCGACCAGATATCGGTCGCGTACGCTCATGTCCTTCACGAGTTCCGTCGGCCCCATCGCCGGGCCCAGCAGATCGTCGCGGACCGCAAGCTCGAGGAGATCGCGTATATAGGCTACGTCCTGAACGAGCGGAACCTCGTCCGGCGAATGGAACCCCAGCAGCCCGACGATACGTATGAGATCGTCCCACGGCAGACGCGCCAAGCCTCCTGGTGGAGGAGAAAGGTTCAGTCCGGCGAGATCGATCGCCTCGGTCACGAGCTGCATACGCTCAAACCAGAGAGTTGTCTTGTCCTGAGCTATGTGTTTCCGAAGAATCGTCCCGATGCGGGCGGGCCGACGATCCTGGTCGAATGCGATCACCCAGTCGGACTCGGACAGTGCTTCGAAGAGCGGGGGACTGCCGATGAGACACAGGCCGAACTCGG
Source organism: uncultured Geobacter sp. (assembly GCA_964536305.1). Classification (GTDB taxonomy): domain Bacteria; phylum Desulfobacterota; class Desulfuromonadia; order Geobacterales; family Geobacteraceae; genus RPRC01. Next base: position 12,221 of record CAZHVY010000047.1, read on the forward strand.
GGGAGAAGGAGGGAACGATGGATCTTCTGTCCTCGACGATCCAGGCGGAAGTAGGGTTCATATCGTCTCCCTCGGAGTTCTGAGTTGCGATAACGTCGATTTAATCACGATACATCCTTCCTGTCGGTCAATCTGTAGCGAGTGCCTCTTCTCTCACCCTGGCGCTCAACGAGACCGCGATCGAGTAGATCCGAGATTGCCGTATTCCACGTGTGATCGTCGATACCCAAGGTAGCGACGATATCCGCCTTGGAGCACCATCCTTCGGATTCCTCTAGAACTTTCAGTACATCAGATGCGTGATCATTTTCGTCGGATCGAAGAGAGAAGTCTGCGCTCAGGTCTAGCGATGGATGTCCGTCGGCATTTTCTGGATCGTTGAACGTATGCCGAGTCCTTTTCCTCTCCTGGTTGCTTTTGACGATCGAGCCTTTTCTCGCCATCTCGGTTTCATATCGCTGCCTGTTGAGTTGCGATAACCGGGCGAGGATATCCTCTTTCGATTCTTCACCTATTGAGAAACGCCATCGATCGACGGCACGGGCATCAGGGAACCCGATGAAATCGTAGGTGGTATCGACATCAGTCCATCCATATGCTTCGCAGACTGCCGCATCAACCACAGGTAACAGGGAACGGAGTTCGACTATCGTATCTTCTTGCATCTCCGGATCGTTGATGGCGTTCATGACATCGGTCAAGCCCGATTCATGTTCCATCGCCCACATTGAGGCGAGATCATCGAATTTCGAAGCGGCGTCGATTCCTTGCGAGCTGACAACACTTGCTGGAATGGGATACTTGGCAATCGACTCGCTGATTGAAATCCTGAATGTCAAGCCAAGACTGCCACCGCAGTAGGCTTCCATCCACGCCCTGAAGAGCGAACTTAAGCAAATCGCCTGCATATCATCACGCTCAATTCCGATCAAAACAACTTGATTAGTATAGATCCAAGTGGAACTGGCCATCATGAATACGGGGTACTTCGTGACTTTTGAGTATGCGATGAATCGCTCATTCTTTCGAAGCCGTTTCATGTCCGTTGCACGATGATTCCAGAATTGCCACCAGCGTTCGTACAGGCCGCTATAGCTATCAAGCGCTTCGATGGTGCGAGTGGGCTGAACCACATCTGCCAGGAATCGATAGGCGATCGGCCACTTCTCTTCGATTTCTTCCAAAGAGCGATCGGCGACATCCAGAGCCCACCGGTCAACGCCGTGTAGCGCGTGGCTGGTGATATCGTCTCCGGTTATATAAGGCCTAAGGAGTGAATTCGTTTCCGACTTGAGGCGTTCGAACCACGGATGCGCCGAAGTGATGACGAATGCCAATCCCTGGCTGTTATTGACTCCTTCGAAGGAGAAGATTCCGTTGTCGATCTTCTTGGGCTCCCAAGTACCGAGATCCTCGGGGGTCAATCGAGACCCTATCCGGCCACAAGGAGCCCCTGTCGCATCTCTCGTTCCCGCCCATGCTCCCTTGTGGAAGCAGACGATGGCGACGAAGACATTCGCCGAACCGGGCCAAGGCATGCCCTTTCGGGAGAAATAGATATCTCCGCGCTTCACGATCTCGCGAAGACCCACCTTGATCGCGCTTCCTTCCGCGATATTGCTCGTAGCGAGGAGTCCATAGCAGCCGCGATCCCTGATCAAGTCGACTGCACGACGATGGAAGGCGATACATAAATCGATCTTGCCTGGTGGAACTTCGAGAACCAACTCGACGATGCGCGAAAGCCCCGTTCCTTGAGCCCCATTCCAAAGTCTGTTTCCGAGGAACGGGGGGTTGCCAACGATCGCGTCGAATCCTCCGTTCTCTCTCTGGAAGACCTCCGGATACTCCAATGACCAATGGAAAGGACGACGTGGTTTTCCATCCAAGGTGCCTTCGGCCAATTTGGCATGCGCATTGGGAAGTATCGATTCGAGCATCCGTTCTTTATCGACAGCCGACTTCTCGAACGAAACACCGAGTTGCGTTAGGCTCGCCCCCCGTTCGGATGCAGTGCCGGCACCATACTGGATCGCCGTTATCGCATCCGCGATCCTCTCCGCCGTCTCAATTTCGACGCGTGCGCGCGCATCGAGAGTTCGCATGAGGTCGACGTCTCGCATATCCCGAAGCGGTACGGTTCGCAGTTCGGCACGGAATGCCATAGCTTTTCGAACCGCTCCCGACAGGCTTTCCTCGAAAAGGGGGCCGAGAGATAATGCTTTCCACCAGTGGACATCGGTCATGCCAAGAAGACTGTCGCCGCTCCGTAGATTGTGGTCCAGGAATCCGAACGGTCTGTTTTTCGCGAGAGTGACGAGCCACAGCGAAAGCTTAGCCAATTCGACCGCCATCGGATTGAGATCCACGCCGTAGAGGCATCTTTCGGCGATCAGCCGACGGGCGATGATAGCCCTATCCCCCGTTTCGCGTGGAAGCGGATCGTATGTCTCCTCGGGGCCGCGAATGCGTCCTTCGGTATCTATGGAGAGACCTTCCGCTTCTTCTTTCGCCCATGCCTCGACGAGCTTCTCCGAAAGGAAACGGCAAGTCTGCACGAGGAATGCTCCGGAACCCATCGCGGGATCGCAGAATTTGAGGTCGAGCAGATCTGTCGAGCGTTTCAAGATCCATTCTTCGGGAGGCGATCCTTCGGCCGGGCCGAGGAATACGAGAGGTGTTATGGTTTCCTTGACGATCTTTTCGGTCAGGCTTTTCGGGGTATAGTGCGTACCGGTTTCGCGCCTATCCGCGCCCATGACGACCACGAAAGAGCCGGCGCCATGGACGAGCGGATACCCCCAAGGATCGGTCCTCAGCAGTTGGATATAAGGCAGTATTCGATCCCGAAGGGCGGCATTTCCATGACAGACGGTGAGAAGTTTACCGGCCAGTTGGTCGTCCGCTTTTCTGTCGAGCGATCTCCCGATAGCCGATTCGACCCTTCCCGACCGTTCCTTCAAGAGCTCGATTACCCGTCCACGCCCCTTGAGCGCCGCCGACTCGAGTTCGCCTAGCGAGATGCGAGGATCTTTCGCCGAAGCTACGGCATCCAATTCGAGCGTCGTGTCCGTAATACGCCGGACGGTACGCTCGAGGAGGCCTTCGTAGACATGCCCTATCTGCTCTACATCGAGAGCGCGATAGGAGAGGGTGCGACCTTCGAAATTCTGGATCGCCTCGAGGAGCAGAAGCACGGTCCGGTCGTCGATCGGCAAGGGAGCTGCCGGACAGTTCTTCCAGGAAGTGCCCTTGGATCGTCCCTCCAGGAACGCATAACGATCGGGATCGAACAGGGATCCCCCGAGAGCGGGAAGCCGGAATGATGGATGCTCCACGCCGCCGTAGATGGCGCGAAACAGGGCGAGAAGTCTCGACCAGGCCGATCTGCGCCGCTCGAGTATCTCCTCGGTCTCGATACGCAACTGCATGCGCAAGGTCGAGACTGCATAGTTGGCTTCGTACGAGGGATCTCCGAGGAGAAGGAGCCCTCGTTCTTCCGCAGCCAACAGGAACACGAGACGCATCATGATCGTCAGCGCGGCCTCGTACAGCTCCTTTTCTCGGATATCACGAAGGAGCTCGCGATTGCGGTCCTGATCCGCGCGATCGATCGATTGGACGAGTACTTCGACCGCGCGCCGTACTTGCTCGCCGAGCGCATTCGTGACCTCGTCCTGGAATTTCATCGAGCGCTCGAACAATGACGGCAGGCTTTCTTCCTCCGGACCGTAGAAGCGTCTTATGCCGAGCAGACTCGCGAAAGCGCGTAGGGTCTCGGATTCCTGACTCCACAACCTGGCATACCAAGAGGCGAAAGTGGCCACCTTGCCTTCGGGAGCATAGATGAGTGTCCACTTCTCTCCATTGGTGGCCAGGCCGAGCGATCTTCCGGTGGCCCGAAGCATGGTCGACATCCGCTCTAGCGGTGTAGCGACAAATCCATCGAATCTATGCGGCGATTCGAGATCGAATTCAGGTTCGTAGGCGTGGATGGGCAACAATGGGGCGTCACCGCGAGACCCGTCGACGATCACGATATCGGGGCCGATATCGACTCCCTGTTCGGGAAGGGATGCCTTGAGGGACTCGAAAGAGGCAGCGTCTCGACGTATCGACCGTCTTTCCATCTCCAGCGCCGTCGTCAGCACTTCATCTATCCAGGCTCGATGAAGATCCGGGATTCCCGGATCTTCCACATCTACGGCATCCCGCCATTCCTCGTAAGCATGCTGAAGGCGCTTCGCTTTCCCGGGGTCCAGTCCCTCTAAGCCCTGGGGAAAGACTTCTTTAAGGACCGGAACGGCGAGGAATGGACCGGAAATGTCCATGAGCGAAAGCCACTCGTAGTTCGTGCTCATGCGCGGGCCCCTTGAACCATCGAATCCGGAACGAGAAGGATGACGGCAATGGGGAAAGTCCGTCCCACGAGACCTTCGAATCGCGATTCGATCGCCGCTATCTCGCGCTCCAATTCGTCCGGGATGCGTGCGAGTCGAGCTTCGATCGCAGCTCTATCCCGTTTCAGCTGCGTCCTCTCGTCTTCGGAGAAGAGCTCGTACTGTACGGGCAATGTGGAAGCGGCCAACTCGGCTCGCAGCATCCGGTCCAATTCAGATAGGATGTTTCGAAGATCGTCCGTTTCGGATCGTTTCATCGTCTCGATCGAATTCTCGAGGCTTTTCATCCTCTCCTGCGATCTCGCTTCGACTCCGGCGAGGAGGGGAATGCCATGTCTCTCGTAACGGGTTCGCATCGCGGCGAACGTACTGTCGGAAATCGATGTCGCCGTCGACGCGTCGAGCCATCGCCGGACTTCCGTGATCCTGGTTTCTCGGCGAAATGTCGCCTCGCGGAGGTACCCGCCCGTCTCGAGAAGCTCCTCGTGGATCCTATGATGGCTCCCCCCCGTTATGACCAATCTCGAAATGACCGCCACGGCCGGCTCCGGCAGGATCGAATCGGGGAGAGCTCTGACGGTGACGCGGTGCATCCTCTTCACGTCGACGCCGGCCCATATTTCCGCGCGGAGAAGCCGCAGGCTCATCTGCACGAGAGGATGCCCGAGATGCACAAGTACGACGTCGTCACGCCCTTCGGCGATCGAATGATCGAAGGTGATCGGACGGATCTCGTGCGTGAAAGGATGTTCGAGACCTTCGAGGCAGCGCACCCAGGAACCTGACAGCGGCGGCATCCGGAACGCTTTCCCTTCCGGGACTCCCTGCAGGGATGTCGGAACAAGATTGGGCTTGTCCGCCAGATCCAGCGCCGTCCGGACCGCACGTTCGACATGCTCGGGCGAAAGATGGCCTTCTTCCCGCGTGGCGACGAGACGTTCGTGCAGCTTGGCGACGCGTTCGCGCAGCCCGCGATCGACCTTGATGAAACGTCGGGCCCGCGCGGCTCTTTCCTCGGCAAGTCTCGTATCGAGATCTTTGCGGCGTCCTTCGAGCAGATCCGGTAGCTGTGGCGCTATGACGGGATTGACGCTGCCCATGTCGGCGCGCATCGAGTCCAGTTTCCTGAGCGCACGCAAGATGTCCTCTCCTTGGCCGCCCGCTTCATCAACCGGATGCCAGATGACCACTTCGCATGCTTTCTGCCCGTGGCGATCTATTCTTCCGTTCCGCTGCTCCATAACATTCGGGTTGTACGGTATCTCGAGATGGATGAGGAGATTGCAGTGATTCTGGAGATCGATCCCTTCCGAAGCGGCATCGGTGGCGAGAAGGATCCGGACCGGCGAGATACGGGGATCTGCCTGGAACGCGGCTTTGACGAGTTCCCGTTTCTTCGGATCCATGCCGCCATAGAGGATCATCAAGCGTTCTCCACCGAAGCCATGGCTGGCGAGAATCTGTTGCATCCAGTCCTGCGTCGATCTATATTCAGTGAAGAGGATGACCCTCGTATCGTTCCAAGTCCCATTCGGGCGTAGATGCGTTTCAAGCCATTCGATTATGGCCTCCGCCTTCGAATCGGCGCGATGCGAGGCTAAGGTCGCTTTTCGGCGCAATTCGTCCAGCATACGACGCTCTTCTCCGGTCAGCGGCATAGTTCTACGACTTGCCTCAGCGACCGCTTCTCTCTCATCCTCCTCGCGACGTTCGTCGTCGGCATAATCATCTTGGGCTTTGGCTATAGTTCTCCTGAGAATTTTCTCGTCCATACGAGGTTGGGAGACCGTCTCGCTTCTCTTCCCCGCGATGGTCGCGGCATGACATTCGAGCGTCGAAGAGAAAGCGGCAGGAGAAGAGGATAGTCGCTTCCGTAACAACTGATGGATGAACATATCGCCGAAACGACCGATACCGGAGCCCGTTTCACGCGTATTGATAAACTCATCCAGCAGTGTTTTCAGAGAGCGTTCATCTTCGGTATGCCGTATCGGAAGAGCTTCTAGCCTTCGTTTGGGATAGAGGGGATTGCCCTCGGCGTCGACGAGATCGCTCTTCAGTCTCCTGACCATGACACGGGCAAGTTGCGCTTCGTTCGGTGGCACGTTTCGGGCGAATCGCTGATCGTCCAACAGTTCCAGCAGTGCCGTGAAAGATTCGGTATAGCCGTCGTGGGGGGTCGCGGTAAGGAATAGCTTGTGTTGGAAATGGGGCGCGATCGTACGGATCAATCTCGTGCGTTGACTTTCCATGGCGTATCGCCCCACCGATGGAGAAACATTGTGGGCTTCATCGATGATGAGCAGATCGAATTTTCGCGGATACGTGACATGGGCCGGCAATGCATCCCTAAGCAACCTCAGCCCCTCGCCTTGTTTCGCCCAGTCGATGGAGGTTATTAGATACGGTTGCGCTGTCCATGGATTGGCGTGCAGGCCTCTTTCGCGGCGCAACCGTCCAATATAGTCGCCATCTACGAGATGGAAATCTAGGCCGAATTTTTCCCTCATCTCCAAGCGCCATTTCTCCTGCAGGGACGCCGGACATATGACGAGTACGGACCTTATGCGATGTCGAAGAAGCAGCTCCTGAATGACCAGTCCCGCTTCGATCGTCTTGCCGAGACCGACATCGTCAGCTATAAGCAGATTGGTCCTTGCCATATCAATGGCGCGTACCAGAGGATCTAGCTGGAAATCCTCTATTGTCACTCCGCTCCTGAAAGGCGATTGAAGGTACCCGCGATCCGCATTGGTGGCGGCACCCCATCTCACCGCATCGAGGAATGCATCAAGCGTTCCTGCGTCATCGATGCCTGTCATCGATGGCAATCCGGCGTGCTCGATGATCCGAGCTCCCGGCTCAATCTCCCAGATGACTTCCATCTCCACACCCAACGCGTCTTCGTCGAGCGAGGCGAGCCGGACTAGATGGCGACACGATGGATCCGTTTCTATCGTGGAAGCTTCAAGGTCGGAGACGATCCATTGTCGGCGCCTTACGTCGACGAGTTGGCCTGGTTCGGGAATCGAGCCCATCGTTGCATCCTTTTATTCATGATATCCTTCTCGCGTCGTTTCCGTAGGACCAGACATGTTCGAGGATCGACTTCCCGATCACTTCGCCGAGTCGGACTGGAACAGCGTTGCCGATCAAACGGCCTATGGTCGTTTTCTTGATCGTCTCGCCGGGCGGGACGAACCGGTAATCGTCCGGGAATGATTGGAGGATCGCTCCTTCCCTCAACGAAAGAGCTCTGTCCTGGTCGGGGTGGCCGAATCTACCATTCCCGAATCCATAGAATTGGGTCGTGACTGTCGGCGAAGGCTCGTCCCAAAGCATGCGGCCATAGACGCTTGGATACGATTCTCCAGATTCTTTTCGATGGCAGTCACATATAAGCTTTTCGTCCCAATCCTTCCATGATCCGCCCGCTTTCGAAGCCTTCATCCTCTTTTGATTTATGGGCGACAATGAAGCGCTTTGATGCAAAGGATCTCGAGGATCGCTCTCCCCGGCCCGAATAGGCCGAAGGTTCCCGATAGCCATCCGCACCGTTTTACGACTTGCGCCGAATTCCTCTGGCGTCATCAATGATATTGGTCCATATTTCGAGGCAAGGAGCACGAGTCGCTTTCGATTTTGAGGGATGCCGTATTCGATGCATTCGACGACGCCGTATGATAGTTCGTAGCCTTGGCCTTTCAGCTCGTCGATGAATGTCCTGAAGACATCTTGCTCGGCCAAACCTGGGACATTCTCCATCGTGACGAGTTCCGGGCGAATCTCTCCGATAAGGCGCGCGAACTCGAGGAGCAGCCACCATCTTTTGTCCTTGCTGGTAGCTTTCTTGTTATAAGACGAGAATGTCTGGCATGGGGCGCATCCTGCCAGAAGACGGATGCCGTTTTTTCGGTAGTACTGTTCGAGTTTACTCCCATCGACCGAATCCACGGAAGCGCGCAGGAACTCGGCCGATGTATTCGCGGAATAGGGGTATTCGCACTCGGGATCGATATCGATCCCGAGTCTCACATCCAGACCGGCGTTTTCCAGTCCCTTCGTCAGTCCGCCTGCTCCGCAGAACAGATCAATTGCGTATACTTTTTTCCTGTACGTGTTCGTAGTTTCCATAGTCCGATCTATCGACTCGATCCTCGAGGTTCCTTTCGCCATCTATCTTCTCGCACCGCTGGAGATCCAAGCGTCTATCGCCACTCTATTGAAGCGCCAGTGTTTCCCTATTTTTTGGGCGGGAATGCCACCCTCTCGAACGATCTTGTAGAGTGTCGATTCCGGTATCTTGAGATACGCCGAGAGTTCCTTCAGTGTCATGATGCTGGTGTCTTCGTTTCCCATTGCCGTGGATTGTATAATAACGAGCAATAACTGTCAAAACCTTTCCAGAGTCGGTATGGCCTCCTCGATCATGTGCACATCAAGAGCTTTGGAAGCTACTGATATTGGAGATCCATCCCTCAGGAGGTCCCAATGTCCCCAGTATCAGCCTTCGCCACCCAGCCCCGCGAGGGGTTACCCCCCTCAACCATTGAGGTCCAGAAACAAACCCTGCTCGATTACCTGACCGCCTTCGGTCTCGCCAGTCAGCTCTCCCAAGAGGAGAAGCACCAATTCATTGAGGTGGCCCAAGCTTTCCGTCTAAACCCCTTCAAGCGCGAGATTCACGTCGCGGTCTATGGAGAAGGCGAGTATCGCCGCATGTCCATCGTCGTCGGCTACCAGGTCTACCTTGATCGCGCCGAGCGCACCGGCCAGCTCGACGGTTGGCGAGCTTGGGTCGAAGGGCAGGGCGAGGACATGAAGGCCTTCGTCGAGATTCACAGGAAGGACTGGTCGGCGGCGTTCACTCACGAGGTCTACTGGAAGGAAGCGGTCCAGCGGAAGCGCGATGGCACTCCGACCTCGTTTTGGACCAAAATGCCCAAGTTTCAGCTGAAGAAGGTGGCAATCAGTCAGGGATTCAGACTAGCATTTCCATCTGAGCTTGGTGGGATGCCCTACGATCCAGCAGAACTCCCCGATGCCGAGAGCGCGATGCCCACCCTCACCTTTGAAGCTCCCGTCCCCGAGGCTGTCACCAAGCCCCAAGCCCAGCCTCCCGCACCAGAGGCTGTCGCGCCGGAACCTGCGCCCATCCAGATCATCAAGCTCGGCATCCCTCCGCAAGCTTCGCCCGCCTCCGGTTCGATGCTCCCTGCCGGATCGCGCCAAGCCCACCAGGATCCCTGTCCCGAGGAGAGCCGCGACCAGCTCCTCGAAAGGCTCGAATCCTTCCTCGCCGAGCATACCGAGTCCTTCACCGACCGCCACTACGAGTGGGTCATGGACAAGGCCCACAAGGCCAAGGACCGCGAGGGCGTCCTCAAGATGCTCTCCTACTCCGCCAAGGTCGTGAGGAACGGGGCCGCCGTAGCGGGCGCCTCGGCCTAAGCCACATCACTCTGGAGACACCCACAGCATGAACTTCCTCACCGTCGAGAAGAAGCGCCAGCTTGCCTGGAAGCTCACGACCAAGACC
>CAZHVY010000048.1:0-20796 GCA_964536305.1 uncultured Geobacter sp.
GGATTATAAACTGTTATACCATTTCAAACCACCAGTTTTGCGGATTGGGGATTAAACATCCTGCTTACAATGGCAAGACAATCGGCGTTATTTCCATGGTAGGAGAGCCTCAGGCCATCAAAATTGAAACCTTACTCCATAAACGCATTGACAGCGTAGAAATACAAAAGCGACGCATTCAGGCCGGAATATCTGCGCAATTCCAGGGCGATGAGCGCGATGTTATTTTTCTGTCGTTTATCGATAGTCAGGGAGAAGAAGGCTATATGCGTTCTATGGGAGAAGGTGCGTTCGAGTTGATAAAAAAGCGCTTTAACGTAGCAACCAGCCGCGCCCGTGACCAACTTTGGGCAATGTACTCCTTCGACCCCGACCGTCACCTTAAAGCCGACGATATGAGGTTGAAGCTGTTGCAGCATATGAAAGATCCGTGGGCTGCAGTCAATGCATACAGCAATGAAGTCGGAAAAACTGACTCCGATTTCGAGCGGCAGGTTCTAAAGCGATTGACCGATTCCGGTTATAGGGTCAAAGCACAATGGCAAGTGGGATACTACCGCATCGACCTTGTCGTTGAAGGTGATGGTAAACGCCTTGCAGTTGAATGTGACGGCGACCGATACCACCCTATTGAAAAACTCGAAGACGATATTGCACGCCAGACAGTTTTGGAGCGTCTCGGGTGGAAGTTTGTGCGTATTCGCGGCAGCGCCTTCTACAGGTCACCCGAAGAGGCGATGAAGCCTGTTTTTGAAAAGCTTTCTGAACTAGGCATCCCTGCAACAGGACAAGCGCAACAAGAACAGATTGAGGACTGGACTCTGCTACACGAACTTGAAGATATTATCGCCGTAGCAAACGAGAGTGCCGCCGAGTCAGCACAAGAAGAAGAACCACAAAACGAGTCCCATGAAGACAACGGTCAGAATTCACAGGCAATGTTTGATGATGTAGATCTCAGTAACATTCAACAGCATTGCGAATTGGCCGAAATTCTGCGCGTCATCGGAGGCAAGACACATATTGAAACACTCTTGCGCAGTTGGGCACAAGTTCGGGGCTACAAACGTATCGGCAAAAACATTAAGTTGGCGTTCGACAATGAGCTAAATGCGCATGAACGACAAGGCACCATCAGAGTGTCAAATGATATTGTTGGTCTGCTGCAAGCTTAGAACGGGTACATTTTAATTGAGGGTGGCGCTGATAAGTGGTCTAACAACAGAGCAATAAAGCCAATTTTCAACCAAGCGCAGCACCGGTGAACCCGCTGTGCTCTCAGCGTTATGCGTGATGAGGAATGAGATTAACCCCAATAAGCTTTGTCGTGGGGACCAAGAGCAATAAATTTTAGAGTATCGTCAGGGCATTGCTGACAATCAGCACAGAGAACTATAGCATCATCACCTTTTTTCCGGCAGATCGAGCAGTATAGATAAATGATCAGAAAATTTCGACGGACAGGGCAACTGTAATAACCACGGAAATTTCCTTTAAGTGGTTCACCCAAAGAAATCGGATTGGTAGTGATCATGTCAACTTTTTTGCGTACAGCATCTTTTATGGCACTATGTTTTTTAAGTGATGCGACAAAATCATCACTAAACATAAGGTTCATTTAAACACCTCATCATAACTTTGCCATGTAACCGTTCCTGATTTAACCCGAGCAATTGTTTCAAGAAGTGAATCAGTGAAATCAGGGTCGCTCAAAATTATTTCGGTAGGATCGTTTTCCTTGAGACGCTTCAATTTCAAGGCAAATTGAGTAAAAACTTCGGAGACGGTAGTTCTCTGGCTCTCCGCATATTCTTTGACAAACTCTATAAGGTCACTGTCAAGGGTAAGATTGATCCGAGCTTTTGGCATAGCGCACCTCCTAAGAGGATATTATGCGCATAACATGCTCACTGTCAAGAGATAATCGAGATTGCATAATCGGGTAGCCGGGGGTGGTTTTTCTCCCCCAGCCCCCACACCACCCGGCATGCGGGTCCGCACCGGGCGGTTCCTGAAGATAGACGGGCCGTAGCCGATCAGGGGCGGGAATAGGTGTCGCGCGGGAATAGGTGTCGCGTCTACACATTGACAAAAAAATGTCCCAACCCTTATAAGGCCTCGCCCCGGAAAAACGACCGGGCGAAGCGGGTGAACCAGGCACCCCGTTCACGCAAAAACAAGGGGATGATATGAAGATTACCTGTAGCACTGGTGTTGAAATCAATGACCCCACGTTAGAACAAATAATAGACGTTTTAAGTGGCCTTGATGACCGCGAAAACAATTACGCAATTCTATCGCAAAACGAACAGAATTATATCCAGACGAGCGGTAATGTGATAGAGGGATTCCGAATCGAATATCAAGAGGGTTCATGGAGGGATCATTTTCTAACAGTACGGGATGACATTTCCTTTGGAGAAGTAGTAGATAGCTTCAAACAGTATGCGCAACAAGATGCGTCCTTTAAAGAAAATTTTGACTGGTTGCCAGAGGATGATACTCCGCCTTGTATTTTGCTGACCCCAGAAAAAGCCAAGAAACTTAAATACGTGACCAGCATTAATAATAATCGTATATCAACATCCGGTTTCTTTGGTAAGAATTACAAATTTACAACCGAAACCGAAGAAATCGAGATGATAAACAAATTAATTGATGAAGGTTATGCTTTTGTCTATGTTGACCCTTCAGGATGGTCGCCTGCTGATATTCTGGAATACTTTCAGGAGAAGGGCTTATTAAAAAGGAAATTCACAGCGGTCATTTGGAACAGTGAGGGGTGTCATACTTTTGAAGTATTAAAGCGCTAACCAGCGGGACGCGCCGATGAAGCGACTTGCGCGTGAACACGCGGCTTCCGTTGATCGCAGGAAAAATAATGACAAGATTCAAGGAACGTCAAAGAATCGAAAATGCAATAAAGAACCGGGATGTCCGAGAAAGGTTGGAAAGGCTTTATCTGGCTTCCGCACGCAGTTTGAGCCCCAGAGCTGAAACGACTTTTAAAATCGTATCAAAACCCGGAATCCGCTCCCCTGAAAGTGCCTTATAAAGACTTTCACGAGAAAGGCCCGCATCACGAGCAACTTGCGACATACCTTTGGCGCGCGCTATGTCGCCGAGCGCCTTGGCAATGAAAGCCGCATCGCCATTCGCCTCTTCGAGGGTGGCCTCAAGATAGGCCGCCATTTCTTCCGGAGTACGAAGATGCTCAGCAACATCATATCTACTTGTGGTTGTTTTAGGCATTTTTAACTCCTATAAGTTCTGGGCAAGTCGAATTGCCGATTCAATATCCCTAGACTGGCTGCTTTTGTCTCCACCGGCCAGCAGGATGATCAATTCGCTGCCGCGTTGAATGAAATAAACACGATAACCGGGACCGTAGTTAATCCGCATTTCCGAGAGACACCTTCACCAACAGGCTTGACGTCTCCTGCATTTCCGGCGGCAAGGCGTTCAATCCTGACGAGGACACGGGCCTTGGCCTGGATATCGCGCAGGTTATCAAGCCAGGTAGCAAAGAGTTCGGTTTTGCGGATTTCAATCATGGCTTTATTGTAGCCATGCGGCTACAGCATGTCAAACAATCAGGCGAGAATCAGGCACAGCCTAACTATCGGCAAGACCCGCCGAAGGCGGGTTTTGCTTCAGCCCCGTTGGTTATCAACAAAAACAGAAAATAATGAGTATGAGAGGAGGAGTTGTATGAAATTCAAAAGTCTCAGTTTAATTTTTTTAACCTTCGCGCTGATTATTTCTTTATCGGGATGTGCGAATAGCGGCGGCGATAATCAAAGTGGAGACTCCCCGACCTACCCGATTGCTTCCGATGTTTTCACAACGCGCCAGTGGATGATCGTGGCCGATTCTGTAGTTGGCGCTAATACGGTATTTCCCTGGGAAATTTCAAAATTCAAGAAAAACGGCTATGGCGCCTGGCATTATGAGGCAGGGATCGATTACGGAAAGCAGACCGACATCATGCCGGCCGGTTACAGCGGCGCAGGCGTCACGAATACTGCACAACTTTTGAATTTCTTTACCATAAGCGACATTCATATTACTGACAAAGAATCTCCTGCACAGCTGATCTATCTCGCCGTTAAAGACTTTAACGTGGCTCCGGATCCTTCGCTATATTCGCCGGTTATGCTCTATACAACCCACGTTCTCGATGCAGCCATCCAGACCGTAAACGCCCTTCACAAACGAAACGCCTTTGATTGCGGCATCTCTCTGGGTGATGCGGCCAACGACAGTCAATATAACGAACTGAGATGGTATATCGATGTAATAGACGGCAAGTTCATTACTCCGAGTTCAGGTGGCCATGCCGGCGCCGACAAGATCGATTATCAGAAACATTATAAGGCGGCAGGTCTCGACAAGTCGATCCCCTGGTATGAGACTATAGGAAATCACGACCATTTATGGCTTTACGCACCTGGAAACAGCTACCTCCAACAGGCATATACCAGCGCGAATATCCTCCAACTGGGAGATATCTTATTAGACCCTAACGCCATAAATGAGCGCACTTACTATATGGGCGTCCTGGACGGCAATACGCCTTACGGAAACATTATAGGTGCGGGACCCGTGAGCAGCACAAATCCCGTTACGATTGTAGCCGATCCGAACCGGCGTTCATTCTGGGGTGCGAGAAGCGGGTCGATGAGCGAATTTCTTAAAACATCTTCAAATCCTGTAGGGCACGGCTATACTCAGACCAATGTCGATAATGACTTTGCCTGTTATAGCTTCGAGCCCAAGTCGAATATGCCGTTCAAGATTATCATGCTCGACAATACACAAAATCAGAATGATATCCATGTTAAAGGCAATGCGCATGGTTCTCTTGACCAGCCTCGTTATGAATGGCTTGTAAATGAGCTTGATAAGGGGCAAGCTGAAGGCAAGCTTATGATCATCGCCGCCCACATACCAATAGGTGTAGCCGCGCCTGGCGCCTTTGACAGCTGGAGTCCCGACGCATATGTTACCGAGGCGCAGTTGATTGCCAAGCTTCAAACATATCCGAATTTGATCCTTTGGATCTCAGGGCATCGTCATTACAATCAGGTCACACCATTCAAATCACCTGATCCCAGCCATCCCGAACTTGGCTTTTGGCAGGTCGAAACAGCGTCACTTAGGGATTTCCCGCAACAGTTCCGTACTTTCCAGATTGTCCGCAACAGCGACAATACTATCTCAATTATTATAACCAATGTGGATCCGGCAGTCAGAAACGGGTCGCCTGCTTCAATATCCCGGTCTTATGGTATCGCGGCTCAGCAGATATACAAGACTAGCCTGCTGCCGTCTACTAATCGCGCTCATGTTTTCAATGCAGAGCTTATCAAACAATTAAGCCCCGGAATGCGGACGAAGATTCAGAACTACGGAACGCCGATACGGCAGTAATTATTTAAAAGTAAGGAGCAGCGGAAGGGGTCAGCCCTTGAAAGTGGAATTTGAGGACATGATTCCCCACCAAACCATAAGACCTGCCCAAAAAGCCAGCAGGTCAATGGCTGCCCCGCCCCGGAAAACCGACCGGGCGAAGCGGGTGAACCGGGCACCCCGTGGAAATATACAACTACGATATTGACCTGATCTTAATTTCCCAAAAGTAACAAGCACGTAATCCAGTTAATGGTAAATATGTGAGTGACTCACAACCCGGAAGGAAAACATGCGCTACAAACACCTGATACGCAAAGAAATGGAAACCGAAGGTCTGGGACTCCGTGAACTCGCGCGGAAACTCAAAATCCCGCCTCCCTCGCTCCACAACTATCTCTACCAGGACACCGCCCCAGGCCGGGACGCCCTGGAGAAAATGGCAGTATATTTCTGTGAGCCCATAGCCCTGTTGCTCTCCGACGAAGACGACCTGACTGCCCGGATATTTAACTGCGTCTACCGCATGACTCAGGAGCAGAAAGAGGATCTACTCGACAAACTGACCGGGAGAACCGAATGGCAGTAAAACCGCATCCCACCATCCCCGGCGCCTGGCTCATCGACTGGTATCCGGAGGGCCGCAAGGGCAAACGGGAATATGAAACCTATCTGGGCGCACGGGAAGACGCCGAACGCCGTCACGTCGAATTGCGGCTGCAACACCAGGAAGACGCGACACCCAAGTCAAATCCGCGCCTGGAAGAGGTTCTGCCGGACTATCTTGCATGGCTTGACCTGCACCGCTCCAAGGGCTATTACAAAAGCATGGTATGGGCGCTGGAAAAGGTCCGTCCCCACTTCGGGCGGCTGCCGGTCAGCCGCATGACCCGCCAGACCTTCGACGAGTTCAAAAAGAACCACAAGGACACACCCGCGCATTGCAATCAATGTATCGATTATGTTAAAGTTATCATTTCGTGGATGTGCGAGCGGGGCTACGCCCGCCCCCTGCCCTTCAAAGTCGAAAAGCTGCCGCACTTCCGCAACATCCCGCAGCCTCCCGACCCGGGCGAATTCGATGAATTCATGACGGAAGTTGAGCGCAATTTCGCCAGGTCAGGGACAAGCCCGCAAGACCGGGCCATAAAAAAAGCGCTCCTCCTCACCATGTATGAAACAGGAATGCGCTTTTGCGAAGCGCGGGCGCTCAGGTGGGAAAATCTCCACGAAGACGGTCGTCTGTATCTCGGCAGGACCAAGACAGGAGTAGCGCGCTACACTTTCCTTTCTCCTGACATACTGGCCCTTCTGAAACCCTACAGGAAGACGGAAGGGTACATTTTCATAAACACGGTAACGGGAGAACCGTACACCGACATAAGCAAGCTGATCCGGGCCAACGCCGGAAGGGCCGGGGTACGAATAAAAGGAACCCATGGCCTGCGCCACGCCGCCGGCACCGACACACTCGAAGCAAACGACCTCCGGGCCGCCCAGGAGGTACTGGGGCACTCGACGATACGCAGCACGGAAAAATACACCCATGTCGCGACAAACCGGAAACGCGCGGTGATGGATGCCACAAGGCTTTACAGGGAGCAAGAAAGGAAAAGGCGCAAGCAGAGCCCCTCTGCGCACGTAGATAATAATTCCGAAAAATAATCATATAATTCCGAAACCTTGTGTGATGGTAAGTTCAATGGCATTCAAGAGGTCGTCAGTTCGATCCTGATCAGCTCCACCATTTATCAAAAAGGTTCGGTGATATTCACTGGACCTTTTTTCATTCGTGGTTCCATATTTTGACCGGGCCGGATTCTCTTTCCGCTGGGGTACAATGGCTTTACAGTCAGGAGAATTTCCAGCCCATGTAACAAAAACCGGTTTTTCCTGGAAATCTAATGGAAGAATGCGCGGTTACTGTGTTATAACTTTTCATCTTTCATCCTGAAAAATTGATGGTAAAAGATTTCACTTGGCCGATCCACATCGAGCCATTTCCGTGTTCGATAGCGCGCGCCGTTTTGTGGGGGTATTTTAATGAAAATATGTGTAATTGGTACTGGATATGTCGGGCTGGTGGCCGGAACCTGTTTTGCCGAGAGCGGCAACAATGTCACATGTGTCGACATTGACGAGGTAAAGATTGAAGGCTTGAAAAACGGCATTATTCCTATCTATGAACCCGGTCTCAAGGAGATGATCCTGCGCAACTCCGAGGAGGGGCGTCTCAGATTCTCCACAGATCTTTCAGCTTCGGTTAAAAGCGCCCTGCTCCAGTTCATTGCGGTCGGCACTCCTCCAGGGGAAGACGGATCAGCAGATCTGAATCACGTTCTCGCTGTCGCTCGTGAAATCGGGTCGGCCATGGAGAATTTCAAGATCGTGGTCAACAAGTCCACCGTCCCCGTGGGTACGGCTGACAAGGTTCGTGATGTCATTTCCGAGGTCCTTGCTCAACGGGGCGTTTCCATCGAGTTTGATGTCGTGTCCAATCCCGAGTTCCTGAAGGAAGGCGCGGCGATTGACGATTTCATGAAGCCCGATCGCGTTGTCATCGGTGTGGACAACGTCCGTACAGCGGAAATAATGAAGGAACTGTATGCGCCATTTATGAGGAGAACGAATCGCGTAATAGTAATGGATGTGCACAGCGCCGAAATGACGAAGTATGCAGCCAATGCGATGCTTGCCACAAAGATCACATTCATGAACCAGATTGCGAATCTCTGCGACCTTCTGGGCGCGGATGTCGCCGCAGTCCGCGAGGGAATCGGGTCTGATTCTCGTATTGGATACGATTTTCTCTTTCCCGGCGTCGGGTATGGCGGTTCATGTTTTCCAAAAGACGTTAAAGCCCTTGTTATGACCGCCGAGGAGTGTAATTATGATTTATCCCTGTTGAGGGTGGTCGACGAAGCAAATGAACGGCAGAAGGAGATATTGCCCCATAAGATATTTTCACGCATGGGAGATGGCGTCAAGGAGCAGTCTCTCACGGGCAGGCGTATTGCTGTCTGGGGGTTGTCCTTTAAACCCAGAACCGATGACATGCGAGAAGCGCCATCCATAGTAATCGTGGAAGAATTGCTCCGGGCCGGTGCGGAGGTGTATGTCCATGACCCCGTCGCCTTAAATGTGGCTCGCGGGATTTTTGGGGACCGCGTCTCATACAGCAATAATGAGTATGACATCCTGCGGGACGCGGACGCATTGGCTATCGTTACGGAATGGAATGAATACCGGAATCCCGACTTCGAAAGAATCAGGGATTTGCTGAAATTTCCGGTAATCTTCGACGGGCGGAACCTCTATGAGCCTCGAAGGATGAAAGAACTGGGTTTCGAATACTTTCCCATTGGAAGAAACGGCATGCAGTTTTATCAGGAAAGGGGCAACGCATGAGAGTACTTGTAACCGGTGGCGCCGGATTCATCGGCTCCCATCTTTGCGCGCGCCTTCTTGATAATGGACACGACGTCATCTGTCTGGACAATTTCTTCACCGGCAGGAAGGACAACATAAGCCCTCTGATGAATAACAACAGGTTTGAGCTTCTGCGTCATGACGTTACTCAACCGATTCTCCTCGAAACGGACAGGATATTCAATCTCGCATGTCCAGCCTCACCTATCCATTACCAGTTCAATCCGGTGAAGACCATCAAAACTAGCGTTCTCGGCGCCATACACATGCTTGGACTCGCTAAGAGGGTCAAGGCCCGCATACTTCAGGCATCTACCTCGGAAGTATATGGCGATCCCCTGACCCATCCGCAATCGGAGGAATACTGGGGGAACGTTAATCCAATCGGATTGAGAAGCTGTTATGACGAAGGTAAAAGGGTTGCCGAAACCCTTATGATGGATTACCATCGCCAGAATTCGGTTGATATCCGTATCGTGCGCATCTTTAACACCTATGGTCCAAACATGGCCCTCAATGACGGACGGGTCGTTTCCAATTTCATCGTGCAGGCATTACGGGGCGAGGACATCACCGTCTATGGCGACGGAACCCAGACACGCTCTTTCTGTTACGTTGACGACCTCCTGGAAGGCATGATTAGTTTCATGGAGCATGAAGACTCCACCGGCCCCATTAACCTTGGAAATCCTGCTGAGACATCCATTCTCGAATTCGCCACACGGATTATCGAACTGACCCGGTCCTCATCCAGAATAATATTCAAGCCTCTTCCAGCGGATGATCCGAAGCAGCGGCAACCTGACATCTCCCAGGCAAAGGCAAGACTCGGCTGGCAACCTCGCACGGATCTGGAAACAGGACTGAAAAAGACCATAGAATACTTCTCCGGCATTCTGAAACAGGAAGGATAGCCACCTGCCCATATGAAAAAGAGGATGTATCTCATCCCGGCAGGTTTCATCCTGCTCTTTCTCTCTTTCACTATATTCGGTGAGCGGGGTCTGTTGCGCATTTCACGCCTGAATCAGGAAAAAGAGGAAATCCAGAAGCGGGCGGCCGAGATCCGTGCCGAGAACGACCTCTTGAAAAGAGAAATCGAGGCGTTGAAGACGGACCGTCGGTACCTTGAAAGTCTCGCCAGAAAAGATTTCGGCCTTGTAAGAAAAAACGAGGTCATTTATCAATTCCCCACGAAAAAGTAAGGTTTCACAGGAATCATTCCTGTTTGGCGCTCGTCCCGAGAACCCAAAAAAACATGTTCGCCTGAGCCATATACTATTGATTTTCCGCCTTTATTAACAAATTGCCAGTAATGGCCGTAAGGCGTTTATCTGGAATTGTCTCGTCCAACGTCCGGAGTTGCCCCATGTCTGACGAAAAGTCTTTCCAGCGATGCGCCGTATGCGCATGGCGTGCGGATTGCCAGAAAAAATTCTGCGTGCATGATGGCGGCGCGCGCTGCCCTGACTTTACACGGGACATAACTCTTGGAAAAATATCTGAAAACAGGAAAGAGCTGGGAAAGTAGTATTCTGGAGGAATAATGAAGAAGCTGTTACAGCAATACCTCGGTAAATGCCTTGAAGAATGCCGGAGCAATGGAAACCTCGCATCGGAAAACATCCCTGATGTTTTGGTTGAAGTTCCAAACCATGCGGAACATGGTGATTTTGCTACAAATATCGCCATGCTTCTTGCAAAATCGGAAAAAAAGCCACCCCGCCAGATTGCGGATCTCCTTGCATTCCGCTTCAGAAACGATATGGACCTCTTCGAAAAAGTCGAGGTCGCGGGTCCAGGTTTCATCAATTTCTTCATCAATAAGGATATCTGGCGTCAGACCCTTGGAAGGATCTGCCAGTCCGGCGACGACTATGGAAAAAGCAAGGCGGGACAAGGCAGAAAAGTACAGGTGGAGTTTGTCAGCGCAAATCCCACCGGTCCCCTTCACATAGGTCATGGTCGCGGCGCCGCGACCGGGGACGCCATAGCTTCTATACTCTCCGCCGCCGGATTCGAGGTAGTGAAGGAGTATTACATCAACGACGCTGGAAACCAGATGGATACGCTGGGAAGATCCGTGTATCTCAGATACCGTGAATTTCTTGGCAAAGTCGTTGATTTTCCGCAAAACTGTTATCAGGGAGATTACATCAAGGACATAGCGCGAGACCTCGTAGCAAAGTTCGGCTCGCGCTATCTGGACACCCCCGAAGATGAAGCGGTCAGGTTCTTCGCGAAGATAGGCGGAGATATCATCCTGAAGGGGATTCAGCAGGACCTTAAAGACTTCGGCGTGGTTCATGATACATGGTTTTCGGAGCAATCCCTTTTTGATGATGACAAGGTCCAAAGTGCTATTTCTCATTTGAAAGAAAAAGGCTACCTGTACGAGAGCGAGGGAGCGCTTTGGTTCAAGACCACTGAATTCGGGGATGATAAAGACCGTGTCGTTGTGAGGGGGAATGGTGTTACAACCTATTTCGCTTCCGACATCGCCTACCACCGGGAAAAGTATGAACAGGGTTTCGATCTGGTAGTGGATGTCTGGGGAGCTGACCATCACGGTTACGTACCGCGATTGAAAGCTGTTGTGCAAGGACTTGGACGCAATCCCGACGATTTGCGGATTGTCCTTGTCCAGCTTGTGGCGCTCCTGCGAAACGGTATCCCGGTTGCCATGTCCACCAGAAGTGGAGAGTTTGTCACTCTCAAGGAAGTCGTCGATGAGGTCGGCCGGGATGCCGCCAGATTCTTTTTTCTGATGCGCCGTTCCGACAGCCAGCTTGATTTTGACCTTGAGCTTGCGAAAAGCCAGAGTTCGGACAATCCGGTGTATTATGTCCAATACGCGCACGCCCGCATCCACGGTATCTTCGAGAATGCCGTGGAAAAGGGGACTGTTTTGCCTGATATTTCCCAGGTCGACCTGTCAAAGCTCGGCACTCCGGAAGAGATGTCGTTAATAAAGGCTCTGGCTGCCTTCCCGGATGTGGTTGAGGGGAGTGCGCTGAACTTCGAACCTCACAGGATTCCTTTCTATCTTCAGGAGCTTGCGGGTCATTTCCATAGTTTCTACAACAAAAACAGGGTCATCGGTGAGGATGCCGAATTGACCTCCGCTCGCCTTCTCCTGTTGAAATGCACAGCCCAGACACTGAAAAACGGCCTTTTCCTGATGGGCGTCTCGGCGCCGGAAAGGATGTAACGGAAGGAGCTGAAAATAATGGCCCTTGACTACAGCCATCGTACACAGGTCAGCAGAAACCGTCCGAAGAAACGTTCAACAAAGCCGTTTCTGCTTATCATATTCTTTGCACTGTCTGGAGTATACCTGCTGGGTCTGGGAACCGGATGGCTGCTATTCAATGGCAAAGGCCAAGAAGCCTCCTCCGTAGCGTCATCAGGCGCTTCCGAACCTGACGGCAAACAAAAGAACGGGAAAAAACAACAGACTACAGCAAGGGATTCCGTAGCCTCTGACAATAAAGCTAAAACAGAGGAAACACCCCTGACCTTTTATTACACTCTGCCGAAGGGAGACAAGGGAGTCATCGGAAGTGGAGTCAATCTGTCGCATGAAGACAAGGCGCCATTGCCGAGAAAGGATGCGCCGACCCAAGCAACCAGTTCAGATCCGATGGTACAGAATAAATCCGGGCAAAAGGCAAGGGTGACACAACCAGGCGCGCAGGCAGGTAGTGAACAGGCCAGGGATACAAAGCCGTCCGCGCCTGCTCAGAAGGATAAGGCGGATGCCTCCGTTTCTGCTCCAAAAAACGAGGAAAAAGGAAAGGCTGTCTACTCGGTCCAGGTAGGTTCATACCAGGACAAGGATGATGCCCAGGAGTTGAAGGCCGCTCTTGAGCAAAGCGGCTTTTCCGCCCGTGTTTCGGAACATAAGGTTCCGGGCAAGGGCGTCATGTACAGGGTCCGCGTGGGAAGGAAGATGGATAGGGAAAACGCGTCAAAACTGGCCGCAAAGGTTGGAAAAGGCGCCATCCCCGTTCCGGAATAGTAAAAACCAAATAATTCTCCATACAAGAGAAATTGTTGTTGACACATGCTGAACAGGCATGTTATAAACATCGAGTTAAATGAATGACGCGGGGTGGAGCAGTCTGGTAGCTCGTCGGGCTCATAACCCGAAGGTCGGAGGTTCAAATCCTCCCCCCGCAACCAATATACTACGGGAATCATTGATAAAAAAATGATTCCCGTTTTCATTTCAAATTCCGCATTTCCGCACTTTTCCGCATTTTTTCTTTATCGCCTCCTCATCTCCCAATTCCCGGGTCTGCTGCAACATCCTGTTTCCCCGCCTCGATTTGATCTCAGCATCCCTTCCGCCGACGGCCAGGGCCGCGCCGATTTCGAGGGGGCGGCCGTCTTCCGCTTGAATGGGTCATGAAGCGGCCCGGAGGCAGGCGCCGGCCGGTAATTGGCCCGGGCCTCGGGGGATAGCCAGCCGCCGTCGGAATGATGCCTGAAATAGCGTGCGTCCAGCTCCCTCCGCGTGACGGTTGTCAGCTCGGCACGCCTGGCCCACAGGTGCTCGGAAAGCCCCAGAAAGCCATAGCGGAACAGGATGTTTTCGGCGGACAATCTCATTTTTTCACAGCGCTCGATATACGACGCAAGCAGAGGACTGCCCGGCGGCGCGCCGAAGAAATCTCCGGTATTGATCCGCACTTCGCGGCCGGCAAAGTGCGCGGCGGGCTCCTCCGGAGAACGGCACACGAAAGCGTTGCCTCTCAACGGGTCGAGCGGACCAATGGGCTCGCAGTCGCAGTCCAGGTAGAACCCGCCATATTTCAGCCCTACACGTATCCGGAACACATCCGAGGCCAGCGCGGGGTGATACCCTCGCAAGTCGTAGTGGTCCAGAACCGCATCATAGTCTTCGAGATTATCCGGAGTCCAGAGCCGGACATCCCATCCGGGATGCATCTCCCGCAGCAACCGGCCCCAGGCCGCGTATTTCTCGGGCATGGGAGGCGCCAGCCATATCTGATGGATGATTTCAGGGATCATTGAGGCGCCGCCTCTATTAGGAAGGTGATGGTCACCGGGCCGAAAGTACGGCCCGCGCAGGTGGCGCTTATCCGCAACACTCCCAGCGGCAGATATGCGTAAAAACTGGTCCAATAATCATAATGCAGCTGAAACCCGGCAATCCCGACCGGGCCGATACCCGAAAAAACCGGCGATAGCGCCGAAGAGCTGGTCGGCTGCCATTCAGTTTCCCACGTCACTTCTTCGTCACAGATATTTCCCGCCAGCCGGACCGGCAAATACGAGGGGATGTCCTCCTTGAGGGGCACATCCTTGCTCGTCGCCCGCCACTCCATATTCTCGTCGAGCAGAAACAGCCCCCGGATATCGGGAACGCACCCGGCGCCCGCCCTGGCCATCCTGACACCGAACGCCTTCTTCGCGCCTTCGACCACGACCTTCGTCAACCTCATACCGTCACCTCCAGCTCCTGGGCCACATACCCGGCAGCCTCGATCCTGAGATGGCGCCTGCCCCTGGCCGTCTGGAACGAGACCCGGCCGAAGGCGTCCGTGGGGAGGGTAAGCCCGCCGTCCAGGGTGACCTTCGCTCCGGGTATGGGCCGCCCTTCTTCGTCGCTGATGGTGAAGACGGCATGGCCCGCCACATAGCTGACCGACACCCCGTCGGGGAGCTGCGGCGCATACGCCTCTGACAGCCTCGCCAGAGCGATGCGCGGCGTTTCTCCCGCCGGCGCCTCCACCGTCAGTTCCGCCTCCGCCGCCGATGGGTCCAGCTCGCTGTTTATTACCAGCATCCTGCCGGACACCGGCGCGTGGGGGTGTTCCACCTCCACCCATACTCCGGGCGGTATGGCCCGGGCCTCTTGTGCCGCCGCGCTGAAGGAGATGACCCAGCGGGGCCGGGACAGGTACGCCAGCAGCCGCTCGCCCAGCAGATACGCCTGACGGGGGGACCTGAGCCATTTCGCCTCTATGGCTCGGCTGATGCGCCCATAGCGTTCTATCTGCTCCGGCGCTTCCAGCAGAATGGCCTTGCCGTATTCCCCGCCGGACCAGTCGTAAGCGTAGCGGATAGCCAGCGCGGTACAGATGTCGCTGGCCGCGGACACCTTGAGCCCGCTCATGGCGCCCATGGTGAACCGGGCATATGCGGGTTCGGCGGGAGGTTCCAGGGCGATTACCACCCCCCACGCGCCGGCGTTGCCCAGACCGGCCGCCAGAGCGGCGGCCGCGGTCTCCGCCCTGCCCGCCAAAACGCCATCCAGCCCGGCAAGCCCGGAAGCCCGGGCCGCGAAGAACCCCCCGGCGGACAGAGACAGCCCGGCTTTCGTTGCCGCCGCCAACCCTTGCGCCGACGCGCCGTTTCGTCCGGCCGCATATCCGCTTCGTTCGCTTTGCGCCATCAGGGATACAACCTCGCTATGCCCGGCATGCCGCCGCTCCACACGCCGCCGCAGCTGGCCATGATCTCATCGATTTGCGCCCGGATTGTCACCTCTCCGCTCTCCAGGACACCGTGCAGTTCCATGCCGCTCTCCCGGCATTGGGCGCGCAAGGCGTCCAGATCGCCATATTCAACCGGCAGGCCGCACAGGTTGGCCAGCAGGTCCCAAAGGATGTCGGCCGGGTTCAAAAGCAGCTCGCCCGTGTCCGGGTTCATCCTGCCGCGCAGGGTCACGGCGATTTTCTCGCCGGCGGCCGCCGGTATGGCAAGCCGCAGCAGGGACACCGCGTGGCCGTCGCCGTCGGTGGTGTTCTCCAGGGTGAACCGGGTATCGTCCGCATCATCGCGGGTGACGCGCTCCACCGCCTGTATCGCATGGTCCAGCAGAAAGAACACCCGGCCGCCGTTGTCATACGGTATCGGCGCTATGGTGACGCGGCCGTATCCCACCGGCAGCGCCACCGGCGACACGTACCGCCCCCAGGCGGTGGAATCGCGCAGGGGGAGCGGATCGGACAGGGGAATGGCCAGGCCGAAGGTGTCGCCCTCCCCTGCGATGAAAAACCCGGCCGCGCCCGTATGGATAGCCGCCCGGGCCAGGGCGGCCCGCGCGCTCTCCATCCTCGCCGAAAGGGCGCCCCCGAGCAGGACCGATTCCATCCGGGCGGCGGCGAACAGTCCGCCCCGGCTGCCGGCGGCTGTTCCCAGGCCCGCTATCAGGCCGGCCGCCGCGCTTCCGGCGCGGGTTGCGACGGTCCCGCCGCGCGATGTCTCCACCCTGCCCGCCGCATATCCGCTTTGTTCGCTGTGCGCCATTACAGCCACCCCTCCGCCACCAGGTTCCCGTCAGGGTCATACAGGTTGCTCCACTTCCGGCCGTCGGCCATCAGCGCGATAAGGCGGTAGCGGATAAGCGTCTTCGAAGTCCCGCACGGGTCCAGGGAGACATTCACGACCGCGTCAAAGCCCGCCGGAACCAGCCCCGGAGGCCAGCGGCACTCCTGGTTCCCGCCGGGGAGCGCCAGACCCGCCCGCCGGAAAGGACGGGGCAGCAGGGACGGCCTCATCCCCTGATGAGTAACGCCCAGGGCGTCGGTAATCACCAGCGGCCCGAAATCAAGACACATCGAATTCCACCCTGAACTTGACGCCGCTATGCTGGCCATAGGTTGTCGGCTTCAGGGAAATTCCGAGATAAAAGGCATGCTCCGCCGAAGAAGCCTGGTCCGCCAGGGACAGCGCCGCCGCGTTCCCGCCGATGCCGTAGGCCGCGTCCCAGGCCTTGCCGGAGGTGTCGCCGCCAATACGGTTCTTGCGGATGGCGGACGCCGTCCGCTCGAAGGCGGCCACCTTGCACCCGGCGGGCGGTTCGGTTGCCGTCACGCCGTCGAAGGCGTAAAAGCGGCAGTTGGACAGGGCCGTATTCACGGCGTCGTCCTTCCATTCCACCTTCACCGTGCAGTCCGCCTGGGACACGTTCTCGGGCGCCAGGGTCACCGCCGCGGCCTCTTGCAGGGATACCTGCGCCGGGCTCACATAGCGGCAGTTTCTCGCGCCCTCAATCCAGTAAAGACTTGAATTCACCCCCACCGTGGCGGGATTCCACGCGTCCACGCTGAACGGGACCATGTTGTCCGCGGCCCCGGAGAAGGCGAGCCGGTCGCTCTCCCCGAGGGTCATGCCGAACAGCCCGTCCGCGCCGTATTTCCATGCGGTTACAATCGCCATCTAGGCCTCCAGTTCCAAAGTTATTTCCGGTCCCAGGGCAAGCCCGGTGACCGTGCCGGTAAACAGCCGCGCCGGTTCCGCGCCGCTTACATCCTCGATAACCGCCCGCCGCCGGAACGGCGGGATGGCAAAGAGGGGGGTCAGCCGCCCGTCGCCATTGTCCAGGGTGACGGAGGCATTGGCGTTTTCCGCGCCGCCGCCGGTCTGGAGGGGGCGGCGGATGCGGCCCGCCTTTACCAGCCGCCGGTATGCCGCTCCGGCCGCGAAGGCCGCCGCCTGCCCGTCCCGGTAAAAGCTCAGGGGCGGGTCCGTGTCCAGCCGCACCAGCAGCATCATTGCAGCACCGGCGCCAGCGGCAGGGACAGGGACAGCATCCGCTGCGCCGCGTCATCGGGGTGAAACTGCAACTCGTCCACGATATCGATGCCGTCTGTCTCTACCGTCACCAGCATGGCCTCCTCCGGGTGCAGGTAGTGGGGGACCACCACCAGCGGCAGATTGCCGTTGACCTTGCAGTATTCAATGGCCGTTACATGGTCGTCCAACTCGGCTTTGCTGATGAAATTGCGCCACTCTATCAGCCCGGCCGCTCCTTTTCCCTGATATACCGCCCCCTCGCTCGGACCGTGGACCAGGTCGTATTGCCGCCGCAGGGTGATGCTCTCCGGCGTCAGTTCCGTGGTGAGCGCCCGGCCCGCGAAGACCCAGCCGATGGCCCCGGCCGCGTTGACGGCCAGGCGCAGATAGCGGGCGGAGACGGCCTCGTCCGGTATCCAGGCGATGACCGGGCGTCCGCATGACAGGGCCGCCGGCGGCGTCCACTCCGCTCCGTCAACGCTGAACTCCACGGTGAGCGAGGCGGCGGCGGGCAGGTCATGGCGGGCCAGGGCAACGGCGTCGATGTCCGTCTCCGTCCCGAAATCCATGGTCAGCGTGGCGGCCGCGCCACCCCATCGCCACTGTTCCGGCGAGGGGCTGGCGACATTGGCGGGCGAGTGGGGCTGCCGGGCCGTGAAGCGGAACAGGTCGCCCTCGACGAAGGACGGATAAGGCCCGGCCGCGAAGACCACGCTCAGGCCGTCCGCCAGATACGCGACCCCGATGGGCAAGGCCGCGCTCCACGGGCCGCCGTCCTTGCGCCAGGCGAACTCTCCCCCCTCCACCGAGAAGGTGAACCGGTCCCCCAGGGCAAAGGGGATGCCGCCCCTGGCCAGGGTAAAGGAGAGCCCCCCCGACTGGAAACGGGCCGGGTCCGCCGCCATGGAAAGGGCGGGAAAGGCCGTCACCGAACCGCGCACGTCCCACACCAGGGTATCGTCGCCGGAGGCCCCTTCCGCCAGATAACGGGCGCTCCCGGCGATGACCGGAATGGTGATGGCAGCCTGGGAGCTCCCGGACGAAGCCCCGGAGGCCCCGCCGATGGAGATGGCGAGCCGGTCGCCCTCCTTGAGGTGTTGCGGGCATTTGCAGGCGATGACAAAGGCGAACTCCCTGGTGTTCTCCCCGTCGAAAGTAGTGCTGTAGTAGACCTCGTCCGTAAAAGCGGGGGCATAGCCGTCGGAAAGCTCCCAGTAATACGCCGTGTCCATGTCGCGCCAGCATCCAGCACCCATGCCGGCGCCGTCAGATTTTCCCGGCACGATCCCGGCGGCCAGATAGATGAGATCGATACGGGAAGAATAGCGGGTAAGATAGCCCTCCTGGGCCTCCCGGATGTCGTCCCCCGCTGAGGCCATGAGCGCTGCCAGGTCGCTCATCACGTCATTCTTCAGGCTGTCCCACATGGGGAGGACGGACGGGAACGGATACACCTGCTCCAGGGAGATGAGGAGCAGGCTGAAGCACCGCTCCATCCAGGCGATGTCGCTGGCGGCGGCCAGATACCCGGCGGAGCCGGAACCTGAAGTCACGGGTTCCGGTGTCGGGCCGGTCCAGTTAGTGCGGAATTTATCCGTCATAAACTCTACAATGTAGGAGTATGCCCTATCGTATGTGGGGAAATAGGTAACTACTGTTTCCCCCTCATAAGATACGTCTCCGACGGTGTGAGGCTCGAAGTAATACGATACCTTGTACCGCACGATTCCGGCGCTTCCGCCGGTATTGCCGCTGATGAAATCATGACGCCACTGATACAGCGCCGTAAGCCGGCTTGCATAGGCCGGGTCCAGGTCCATGGCCGATCCTCCTTCCGGAATCCCGAGACAATAGTTGGAGATGACCACCGGCAGCGGGATCACCTCGCAGTTCGCGGACTTCCTGTTCTTTTTGTATGTGGCGGTGATGTTCCTGGGCGTGGCGTTCGCCCCCAGGCGGCTGGCGGCGATGATCACCGGCGGTTCCGTCTCGTCGTCATCCCGGGTTTGGTAGGCTATGGAAGTAATGCGCGCCGCGCCGGACTGCACCTGAAGGCCCGACGGGGTCTTCAGGGCCGCCGCGGACGGGATGGTGAAGGAAACCGGGCTTGCCGGGTCTGCGTACGCTGCACCGGTGCGGGCCGCCGGCAGGCTTCCTGACACTGTGCCGCGCACGCCCCACAGCCCGTCCCCCTGATAGTCCAGGGTGACGATCTCCGTGGGGGCGTCCGCCTTCACCTCCAGGGTATCGGCGAAGCCGTTCAGTTCGGGCCACCCGCCGCTGATGGCGGGAGGGTTGGCCTTGGCCCCGGTGCGCAGCGGCAGATCCAGGCTCGCCATGCCGCCGGGCGTCAGGTCCCGGGAGACCACGCCCTGCACGGTGATGAGCCCGGAGCGGAGCCGGAGGGCGGACAGCAGATCGTACAGGGTGACGGCACCCGGATAGATTTCCGTGACGGAACCGTCGGTTACGGTAACGGTCCGCGCCCCGGTGACCACGGACACCCTGGCCCCGGCCGGTATGGCCGCCACGGGCGCGGGAGTGATGTGGTACACCCACCCTTCGGAGGTGTACTCCCGGTACTCGCGGTACACGGTGGAGTCACCCTGAAAGCGGATGCGCGGGCAGTCGGCCGGCAGTGTCCCGTCCGGCGACAGCGTGCGGGTAATGCCGCTCCATTCCCACTCCTCGCCGGAGAAGGTGTCCTCCCCTTCCTTTATCCCGGACAGGAGGGAATAATTGGAGGCGGCGACGGCCAGCTCTTCGCGGACAGACAGATTGACATTGTTCCCCGCGGCGCCTTCCGCCCTGGCCACCAGCTGCACGCCGTAAAAATCGAGAAACGCGGACCGGGACACGGTCCCGAGGCTCGCCAGCTCAACCTCCACGGCCTGGGCCGGAACCCCGGCGGCGGAGAGGTCGATCATTCTGCCGCTGCCCACGCCGGCGAACACCGGGGACGAGACCCGGCCCGAGCCCATGCCCGAGGCAATGCGGATCTCGAATTCGGCGTCGTCGTGGCCGGTGTAAGAGCCGCACAGCCGCACGGAGCCCGATCCCTTGCGGGAAGCCTTGCCGGGAAACACGGCCGCCGCGGGCGTCACTGCCGAGGCGGTGAGGAGCGCCGAGGTTACGGCGTTGCGATTGTTGCAGAGGATGCGTTGAATACTCATTTCTTCAGCCTCATCACCTTCTCGAATACTGGGAGGATATCTCTGCGGACAGTAGTCTCATCCATGCGCGCCGGGTATATATAATTGTTCTGTGTCACCCCGCCCGTCTGGCGGCCCTGGAAAGAGGCCGCGTCGGAGAAAGCCCCGCCTGCCGCAAAGTTCATGCGCGGCGTGGGGACATAGATATAATCCTTCCACGCGCCCGCCCTGGCCTTCAGCCGCTCCCATATCT
>CAZHVY010000049.1:0-18137 GCA_964536305.1 uncultured Geobacter sp.
ACGAACTTTATCATACCCGCGATACTTATGCACTATTTATTTGCCGAGGTAATAATAAATGAACCAATCGAATCAGTTTACATAACCGCTGAGCCTAATGGAGTACATATCCGGAGTGATAAATATGACATTACATCGGGGGATGAGTCACTATCAGGAGTTCTTACCCCACTGGGTCATTTACTTCCCTCGCTCATTCCCAAACTCCTTGAGCAAGGTTATGCCGAACCTGCCGACAACAGCATCAGAATCCCCTATAACCAGTTCGTCTCGCTGAATGATGATGGGATCAGTGCTTTCGAGGAGTTGGTCCCATGGGCGCCGTTTTTTATCGAACTCGGCACGTCAGGGACGCTTGCCCGTGATGATTTTAGATATCATATCAAATACTTTCTTGGGCGTAATCAAGTATTCCCTGACCGTATAGGTTGCTTTGTCAGACATCTAGATACAGTCTACCGCCTGGATCGCCAGACGTTTTCTTTAATCGAGCAAATCCAACAGTACAGAAAGCTTCCTCCCGCGGAAAAGAGTTCACCGGAAAGTCTTATTCATTTTGCGACTATCCGAGGATTGGCCGAAGGAGTTGGCGCACAAATCGATGAATTCATCAAATCCAATAAAGTCCTCATCCCTCCTGCACTCGGCATAGATTTGATCGAGGAGCAAGACGGCAGAATTTCATTTACGCCGTTTGTTGATGGCGTCCCCCGTGAAGAACTGAAGCGCGCTTTCCTGAATTCTGAAGATGTAACGAACCTCCATATTGACGATGGGCAAGGCGGGAGGATAAGGCTCGTCTTTAATCCGGTGCAACAAGAAGCGCTTCATCGTATGGCCAGGGTTCGTCACCTGGGTGGACAAGAAAAGACAAAAGCCCTTCGCAATCCGCAAGCAATTTTTGACGGAATTGCCGCTGCCGTTGATTTGGAGGTCGGCGATTTCGGCCCGAGGGTAAAAGGGATAGGAAAGTTTCCATTTGTGTCTCAGCCTGTTATACAGCGCTCGAACACCGGCATATTTGATGATCCCGAGATACTGGGGGGGGCTGGCGGTCAAAGGGAATCTCGCCTGAATGCAGGAATCTCGTGCAGATATCAGGACGGCGCGGAAGAAACGGTATTTTTCCAATCTCGAGACGAACTGGTTAAATTTAATCAACAAGTGCAAAGTGCCTATAGTAAAGGAGATGGATTCGTTCAATGTGGTGAACGCTCTCTTGTAGTCGATAGGGATTTTGCCAGAGGAGTTGCCGAACTCGTCAGGCGTCTTACACCACCATCCCAACGCACTACTACTGATGAGGGAGATCGGAAGTATCTCCTGATTTTCGAAAACGATGAACAACTGGAGTATGAAGAGAAATGGGCTCGGGAACAGATTGATCATTCCGAATTGACCCTCCCTTCGCAATTACGGAATGACATTGCACTTAAGCCGCATCAACTGCATGGACTTCGCTGGCTTCAGGAAAATTATCTACTGGAGGGGAAAAAGGGCTGCTTGCTTGCTGATGACATGGGATTGGGCAAGACATTGCAGATTTTGGCTTTTATTGCTTGGCTCATTGAGCGAGGGGAACTTACCCCTGAGGGTCATACCAAGCCTGAAGCAGCACCATGGAAACCGATACTTATCGTTGCGCCGGTTATGCTGCTGGAAAACGAGACGTGGATTCAGGATATGAAAAAGTTCTTCAAGGACGAGGGGGCGGTTTTCAGCCCCTGGTATGTTCTCCATGGGCAGAAATTGAAAAGCATGCGTGTTTCGGGTGCAACTGGCCAAGAAATTACGTTACAACGCCCTCTTTTAGATTTGGATAGGCTCCGCCAACATCGAGTTATCCTTACCAATTACGAGACCATCGTCAACTATCAGTTTTCGTTTGCAAGTATGAAGTCAGATTGGACATTAGTGGTGACCGATGAGGCTCAAGCCCAGAAAACACCTAAGACGAAAATATCCCATGCTCTCAAGAGCCTTGAGCCGCGGTTCCGAATAGCTTGTACAGGTACCCCGGTTGAAACAAGGCTGTTGGATGTATGGAACATTATGGACTATCTTCAGCCTGGTGAAATTCTCGGGAGTGCTTCTGCTTTTACCAGAACCTACGAACAACCGCTCAACGATAAGCCAGAGCAGATGGGAGAGATCCTGGAATCTCTTCGTGTCCGGCTACACTATGGCAAACCCACAGCCTTTATCCTGCGTCGGGAAAAATCAGATACCCTCACTGAGTTGCCAAAGAAGCATGATCACAAAATCCCGTGTGAGCTTTCTCCTCTGCAGCGGGAGCGTCATGTTGAATTTATCACTCGTGCACGGGAAGGTGGCGAAGGGAATCATCCATTCGCACTCATCCAAGGGTTAATGAAGCTATATCAGCATCCATCACTAATTCCCAGGTATGAGCCGTCTGAGCCCGGCGGTTTCAGTAGAATGAAAGAGCTTTGTCCAAAACTGTCAAAGTTCATAGAAATCTTGGATGAAATACAAGAAAAAGGTGAAAAAGCTCTGATCTTCACAAGAAGCCTCGATATGCAACAACTCCTCGCGGTGTCGATTTTCGAATCTTTTGGGCAACGAGTCGACATCATAAACGGTGCCGCTAACCGCAACGAAACGGCAACCTCAACAAATACGCGCAAGGCCATGATCAACCGCTTCCGTACAGAGGGGAATCTTAACTTTATTATCTTGTCTCCTGAGGTTGCAGGAATTGGGCTTACGCTTGTTGAAGCGAATCACGTTATCCACTACGGCCGCTGGTGGAATCCAGCAAAGGAATCACAGGCCACTGACAGGGCATACCGTATCGGTCAAGAGCGCGATGTCCATGTCTATTACTTGATAGCTAAAGATCCACAAGGGCAGTTCAAATCATTTGACGAAAAACTCGACGCACTTATTGATCGACGTCGGCAGATGGCTAGAGATTTTTTGGCTCCCATGCCGGGAGAGCAGGATTTGCAGAACGAACTCTATCGTGATGTATTTGGCGAGTCAGTACCTTCGAGAGCCGTTGGCAAGCCGATTGGGATTGACGAAGTCAGGTCACTGCCGTGGGATCGATTCGAGGCCCTCATAGCTGTACTAGAGCAAAAAATTGGGCATCGGGTTATTCTTACGCCACCGTCTGGAGATATGGGAATCGATGTTGTCTCTTTCGAGGGTAACAGAGTACGCCTTATCCAGTGCAAGCACCGGCGGTATAGTGATGACCTGGAAACCGGGGTAGTGGAGGAGGTAATTAATGCCTTCGACACCTACCGATCCCGGTTTTTTACCGGAACAGGGTACAGTCTGAAGCCAGTTCTCGCGACGAATGGACGATTGACGTCTTCTATTCTTCAGCAATGCAAGAAAAATGAAATTGAAGTGATATCAGAAATATCTCTCAGCGGACTACTTGAAAAATATCCATGCACGATTCCTGATATGGAATTTATGGAAGAAAACAGGATAAAGTCCGTCAGACAACTTAAAGATATCATTTGATTTTCTTTAATATTACTTATGTGCGGCAGGCTGCGCTGACAATTCACACGGTTGTTAATCGGCAACATCGCTATCCTGTCAGGCAAATTCACGATTAGTAGGCGCTTGACAAGAACTGCTTTTCTGTTGAAATTATCTTAAAAATGAGATAGGCACATGTTCTCCGTCATCTTTTACAGCGACCGGAAGGGAAATGAGCCGGTCAGGAAATTCCTGGCGTCCCTGACCGGCAAGGAAAAAGCGAAGGTCTTCAAATACATCGCTTTGCTGGAAGAGAAGAAGCCGTCCGAACTCAGCTGCGACAAGCACTACAAGAATCTGTCCCACCATCCTGGTTTGTGGGAGGTTCGGGTGGATTTCGGAACGAACGGCTATCGGGTCTTCTACTTCTATCATGTGGGTGATACCGTCGTTCTGCTTCACGCGTTTCCAAAGAAAACGGATGAAACGCCTGTCCGTGAGATAGAAACGGCGCTTAAAAACAGGGAAGACTGGGAAGGAAGGGTGAAGAATTGACCGGTTTCAAGGATTTTCTCAAAGAGGAATTCAAAAAGGACAAGGGACTGGAAAAGGAGTTTTACCAGGAACTGGAAAAAACCAGGATCGCCATTGAAATCGCCGCGTTCAGGACGAAGGCCGGGCTCAGCCAGACGGAACTTGCCCGGCGTGTCGGCACGTCCCAATCATCCATCGCCAGGATGGAGAACGCCGATTACCAGAATTATTCCATGCGCATGCTCAGGAAAATCGCCGAGGTTCTGGATCTTGAACTCGTTGTTTCACTGCGTGAAAAGGAGAGCTCAGCCAGAAAACCAGACGAGTCGCGGAAGGTAGTTTCTATAATGGATTATCGGGCGCGGAGTCGCTACGGTAAGGGGTATTCCTTTCCTGATACGAGTCCGTTCACACCGTTGAAAAAAAACATAGGTGGGTAGATGAAAAAAAACGAACACCAAGGGATCGCGTTCCAAAGGCTGATCCTGGAAAAGGTTGATTTTGAAGTCGATCCTGACTTTGCCTTCGGCGGAGAACCGCTGGCCGTCGCAATGGATGTGAATGCCGATGCGTTCTTCTCCGAAGACAAGAAAAGTCTCAGAAGCGTTCTCACGGCAAACATCGTGCTTTCCGGGGCCGAGCCTTCACCGATGAAAATCATTGTTGCGGTGGCAGGCTATTTTTCCTTGAAAGACGACCACAGTACCAGTGTTCTCGAAGAATTCGCCGAAATTCAGGCGCCAGCGATACTTTTTCCCTTTATGCGTGAGGTCGTCGCCAATCTCACCATGAGAACCGACTTCCCGCCGCTCCTCCTGCCACCGGCCAATATATGGGCTCTGCTCGGCAAGAAAAAAACGGCAAAAAAACAAGGGGTAAAAAAGGGTAATTAGCCTTCTTCTCTTACTGCATCGCCTCACCTCGCCCCGCGCCGTTTCAACTCTTCCTCCACGCACATCTTCTGTCCGCCGGCCAGCCTGCCTGAGGCGCGGAGATTCTTTATCTCTACAAGGGAGATGGTGGGCAGGAAGACCGTGAACCAGATGTTGGGCGTCCTCGAGTTTTTCAGGATAGCCATCTTCAGGTTGGGCCGGTTCTTCCAGCGGGAATGCCGGGCAATGGCCGATATGGTTTCCGCTGTGGCGTTGGGGCCGTTAAGGAAGCGGAACAGAGCCGATTCCCTGATGCGGGGATTGTCCAGGCAGGCATCCATGAGGTGGGGGTTTCCCTCCTGGAGGAGCGCGGCCACTACATCGGAGGTGGCGCGGCGGGCGAGGGTGATCTTGTTGCCGAGGGGGGTGACGGGAAGACGCTGGATGATGGCGCGCTCCGCCGCCACCTTCTGGTCCGGGGTTACGCCCGGCAGGAAACAGACCGTAACCAGTTCAAACAGGTACAGATGGGGAAGAAGCGTCTGGACGATGCGGGCCGGGGTGGCGGGGTGGTGGACGAGGGCTACTTTTACCTTGTGACTTTCCCCGGAAACGGCCATGCGGGCGACGGAGGTCAGGATCTCCTCCGTGAGGTCTTTCCTCTTCAGAAGCTGGAGGAGCAACGGTTCGTCCAGGCGCGGGTTCTTCAGCAGGGAGCGGATCACCTCCAGGGAAGGGTCGTTGAGAGCGGAGAGGATTCCGTCCCGATCGGCGGTCAGGGCGCCGTACAGCCTCCGCGAAAGGTCCGCGTCCAGGGATGAGGGGTTTTCGGTATCGCTCATCACACACTCCGTCTCAAAGAGAAGCCCGCGCGTGTCTCATGCCGCGGAAACGTCATTCCCGTATCGACACGCCGTTCATTCTCTCCTATACTGCATCCATGATTCCCATCAAGGATTATAATCCTACCAGGCATTTCCCCATTATCACGGTCATCCTGATAGCCGTCAACCTGCTGACCTTCATCCAGGACCGGCTGACAGGCGCCTATCAGCCGATGCTGGTGGAAACGGCGAGGGGCGTGGAAAGGATCAACCACTTCGTGGGCGGACTGAGCGCCCGCTATGCGCTGGTTCCGGCCAAGCTGAGCTCCGCGCCCCTGGATTCCTGGCCCCAGGTGTTTACCTCCATGTTCCTTCACGGCAACTGGCTGCACATCGCATCCAACATGCTGTTTCTCTGGATCTTCGGCAACAACATCGAGGATTCCCTGGGCCGGCTGCGGTTCATAATGTTTTATCTCTGCTGCGGCGCGGCTGCGGCCGCGGCCCAGTACCTGAGCGCCCCCCTGTCCGGCATCCCCATGGTCGGCGCCAGCGGGGCGGTGGCGGGTGTCATGGGGGCCTACCTGATACTATATCCCCATGCCCGGGTCCTCACCCTCCTCCCCATTTTTTTCTTTTTCACCTTCATCGAGGTGCCGGCATACCTGATCATCGGCTACTGGGCGCTGCTCCAGTTCATCAGCGCCACTTGGATAAACTCGGGAGGGCAGCAGGGAGGGATCGCCTATTTCGCCCACATCGGGGGATTCCTGGCGGGAATCGTTCTCCTGTTCCTCTTCGGAGGCCGGAAAACAGGCGCCCGCCGCCCCGCCCGTTGAACCAACGATATCGCATCAACTTTTCACTTTTCACCTTTCACTTTTCACTAAACCAGCTTGTTCATAACCGCATTGGTCATGCGCGAGGCGCACACCAGGTTCCCTTCTTCATCCCGGATCAGCATCTCCCATACCTGCGTGGATTTTCCCAGATGCAGGGCCCGGGCGGTTCCGGTCACATAACCGGATGAAGCGGAACGGATGTGGTTGGCGTTAATCTCCAGCCCGACGCAGTACTGCCGGTCGCGATCTATGACCAGATTGGCGCCGCAGCTTCCCAGGGTCTCCGCCAGGGCCACCGATGCGC
Source organism: uncultured Geobacter sp. (assembly GCA_964536305.1). Lineage (GTDB taxonomy): Bacteria > Desulfobacterota > Desulfuromonadia > Geobacterales > Geobacteraceae > RPRC01. The sequence goes on from CAZHVY010000049.1 coordinate 6,836, forward strand.
CACCGTGCAGGATTCCCATGGGTTGCCGGGTCCGGCTGTCCACGGGCATGCGGGCCGTCAGTGAGTCTTCTCCTATGGCCGTTATTTCGATTCCCAGGTGGGAAACAAGGGTGTCTCTCATGATGAAATTGATTTCCTCGGGGGTGTAGTTCCTGAACCAGATGCCCATCGCCTTCTCCTTGGTCGAGAATTTCCTTGATCGGATGATACTTTTCATACAATTGCCGGGGAAAAAGGTCAACGCGGAAATATCCCCGCCCCGGCGTCCCGCCGCGCAAAAACCTTCCCCTTTCCCGATGAAAGATCATCCCATTATCCGGAATCTGTGGTAATAAGAATATCCAATCCCGCAAAGCAGGATTATCCGGATGCGGCGACAGGACCGGCGTGACGGAACAGCTGTCCTTGGCCGCGGTGTGGAGGCCTCCCATGAGCTCTGATATTCGAAGATTCATCCGCAAGATACCCAAGGCCGAGCTCCATATCCACCTGGAAGGCGCCCTGGAGCCGGAACTGATGTTCGCCATCGCGGAACGGAATGGAGTAAACCTTCCTTTCCGCTCGGTGGAAGAGGTGCGCAGGGCATACCGTTTCACCAACCTCCAGTCGTTCCTGGACATATACTACCAGGGAATGAATGTCCTTGTCCGTGAAAGGGACTTTCACGACATGACAGCGGCATACCTGGCGCGGGCCTTTGCCGACAATGTCTGTCATGCGGAACTGTTTTTCGACCCCCAGGCCCATACGGATCGGGGCATACCCCTGGAAACGGTCATCGCCGGCATCCAGTCCGCGCGGGAGGAGATGCGGAGCCGCACCGGCATGTCCTCGCTCCTTATCCCCTGCTTCCTGCGTCACCTGAGTGCGGATTCGGCCATGGCATGCCTGGAGGATATCCTGCGATTCCGGGATCTGCTGTGCGGCGTGGGTCTGGATTCCTCCGAACTGGGCAATCCGCCGGAAAAGTTCACCGCCGTCTTTGAACGGGCAAGGGCCGAGGGCCTGCGTGTCGTGGCCCATGCCGGCGAGGAAGGCCCTCCCGAGTATATCCGTCAGGCCCTGGACCTCCTGGGTTCGGAACGCATCGACCACGGGGTGCGCTGCATCGGGGACCGGGACCTGGTGGAACGGCTCAAAAGAGAGCAGATACCCCTCACGGTCTGCCCCCTCTCCAACGTGCGGCTGCGGGTCTTTGACACCATGGCCGACCATGACCTTAAGCAGTTGCTGGACATGGGTCTGAGGGTCACCCTGAATTCCGACGACCCTGCCTATTTCGGCGGCTACATCACGGACAACTATCTGGCCGCCCAGGAAGCCCTTTCCCTGGAACGGGACGATGTAATCAACCTGGCGCGCAATTCCTTCCTGGGCTCGTTCCTGACGCCGGAGGAAAAAGGCCGCTGTCTGGATGACCTGGACAGCTTTGTTTCGCGGTTTCCCCACAAAGCCCGGAAGGAGAGGTGATGAAACGGAACTTGTTGGCCGTTTTATTCCCCCTGTGCGCGTCCCTCGCGCTGGCGGGGTGCGCCCACGACACGGGGAGAACGGATACCCTCTACCAGACCTCCACCTTGAACGCCCTCATGGAAGGGGTTTACGACGGCACGGTATCCGTGGGAGAGCTGAAGAAAAACGGCGATTTCGGCATCGGAACCTTCAACGCCCTGGATGGGGAGATGGTCGGGCTGGACGGAGTATTCTACCAGGTCAAGGGGGACGGGACGGTCCTGGTGGCCGCCGATGCTCTCCGGACGCCATTCGCCGTGGTGAAATTCTTTTCCGCCGACAAGACCGCCGGCTGGTCCGGCCCGCTGGACCTGGACGGCCTGATGCGACGGCTGGACGAAATGCTCCCGACACGGAACTCCTTCTATGCGGTGAGGATCGAAGGGACCTTTCCCTGGATAAAGACCCGCAGCGTAGCGGCCCGGCGCAAGCCTTACCCCGGCCTGGCCGAGGCCGTAAAAGACCAGTCGCTATTTGAATTCAGGGATATCCGGGGAACCATAATAGGGCTGCGCTGCCCGGACTTCGTAAAGGGCCTGAACATGCCTGGATATCATTTCCATTTCATTTCCGCGGACCGCAAGTCCGGAGGCCATCTCCTGGGTTGCCGCGTGGAGAGCGCCACGGTCATGATCGATGAAACCGGCGACTTCCGGCTGGTTCACCCGCAAAGCGATGGTTTCCGGCGAAGCGATCTCGGCAAGGACCACGGCCCGGACCTGGAAAAGGCAGAGCGATAACGGCAGGGCAAGGAGGATACCACCATGAAAAGAGAGACCGGCATCGACCTGTACCAGGAGTTCATCGATGTCTTTCACAAGGAGGAGATGCTGGCGTTTTTCGATTTTCTGACCCATGGGGGCGCCGCGGATTCCCTGTCGGGGCTGTGCAAGATCTCCCGGCCGAAACCGGGCAAGGCGGATTCCCGTTACCTTTCCCTTCTCTTCATCGTCGACACGCCGGACGAGGACGCCTGGAAAAAAGCCGAGGCGCGATTCGCGGAGATCGACTGGGACGGACTGCGGGACCGTCTCCCCGAATTCGAGAGCGCCCTCTCCATCCCCTTTTCCCTGCGGGAGTTCACGGGCAACTATTTTCAGGAGATTGATGTCTACCTGAAAAACAACACCGCTGTTTCCAGGTCGTTCATCGTCGGCGCCCTCTGCCCGGCAATCTTTTCCGTGGCCCGGCTCAGGGCCGGAGAACCGGTTTTCCGGGAAGACTTGCCGGATGCGGAAAAAGACATGAAGGAGTCCCTGCTCGTCGACAAGGGCCGTGGCGACTCCCTTGTGTCAAGACTGCGCGATTTCTTCAAATTCTGAAATATTACGGCAAGTAGACATCGCAACCCTGCTTAGGGCGCACGGCGCGCCGATGGGGCGAGGCACGCCTGGCCCCTGCCATTGATATGTTTGCTTGCCTCCGTAATAACTCTCCAGGAGGTGGATATGGATATCCAGACAAGAAAAGAAGTGAATGCCACGATTGTGTCGGTCAGCGGCAAGATGGACGCCGTTACGGCCCCGGAGTATGAAAAGCTGTTGCGGCAGTTGATGGAGGAGGGGGAAAAGTCCTTTGTCAACGACTTTTCCGGCCTTGTCTATATCAGCAGCGCCGGCCTGCGCAGTATCCTGGCCACGGCCAAGGCCCTGAAGGCTGTGCAGGGGAGGCTCCTTTTCAGCGGCGTGACCGGGCCGGTCAAGGATGTGTTTGAGATCTCCGGCTTCGGCTCCCTGTTCCAGATGTATGACTCACCTGATGCGGCCCTGAAAAGCGTCGGCTGAGGCCATGTTTTCCCGGGGGGCGCGCTATGAGGCGCGCATCGAAAATCTGGAAGGCATGATGCGGTTTGTGCTCGGCTGCGTCGGGGAACTCCCCTGGGCGGCCGGCCGTGTTTCCAACATCGAGCTCGTGGTGGAAGAGGCGGTGGTAAATGTCTGCAAATACGCCTACCCCGAAGGAGACGGAGAGGTGGAGATCCGCTGCGAGGGTGACGAACGCGCCCTCCATATACTGGTGGCGGATTCGGGAATACCCTTCAATGTCCTGGCTGCCGCTGAACCGGACCTGTGCGCCGATATCCTGGAAAGACAGGTGGGGGGGCTGGGCTGCTTTCTCATCCGTTCCATGTCCGACCGGTCCGAGTATCGCCGGGAAGGGGGCCGCAACCTTCTGCAACTGACCTTTCTCTCCGCCGGGAAGCCCGGGGGTGAAAGCGGCGATCCATGAGCCGGGCGCCGGACATTCCCGAGCGGGGGGCGTCCCCTGTCCAGCGGAGATTGCCTTCCGTACTCAGGGACCGGGGGATCGCCTTCAAGCTGATCCTCCTGTGCTGCGCCAGCAGCGTGTTCATCTTTCTCGTCATCTTCGGTTATACCTACCGCTTCTCCAGGGACACCATTGAGAAGGACACCCGGGAGAGGGCCGAAAACCTGGCGCACAGCGCTGTCTACCGCATCGAGAACATCCTCAACGCCGTGGAAAAGGCGCCGGAGGGAATGGCGTCCCTGCTGGAAAACTGTTCCCTTTCCAGGGAGGAGACGCTCCGCATGCTGCGGGCCTCCGTTGCCGGCAATCCGGATATCTACGGCGCCATTCTCGCCTTCGAACCGAACGGCTTCGATGGAAAGACCGAGAGCTTCACTCCCTATTTCTACAGGCGAAACGGAGCCATTCTCGCCGTTGATCCCCATTCCGGAACCCATTACGACTGGGACTGGTACCGGACCCCGAAGCGGCTGCGCAAGGCGGTATGGAGCGAGCCCTATTTCGACTCCGCGTTCGGCAAGGTCATCATGTCCACCTACTCCGTCCCTCTGTTCCGCAATGTGGGCGGGGAAAAGCGGTTTTACGGTGTGGCTACCGCCGACATATCCCTGGACCAGTTGAGCGACATCGTTTCCTCCATCAGGATTCTCCGCAATGGATTCGGCATACTCGTGTCCAGGCAGGGGGTCTTCGTCACCCATCCCGACAAGAGACTCATCATGAAGGGAACCATCTTCGACCTTGCCAGAGAGCGCAATGACCCGGGTCTGGCGCGGATCGGAAAAAAGATGCTGTCGGGCGAATCCGGATTCGCGCCCCTGCCGATAATGGCCGCGGGCAAGCCGTCCCGTGTCTATTACACTTCCATACCGTCCAGCCAGTGGGGGCTGGCCGTCATATTCCCGGAGGAAGAGCTGGCGGAAGACATCACGGCGCTGCACCGGGTTGTGATCATCATGGGATTGGCGGGAATCATGCTCCTTTCCCTCGCCCTGACCATTATCGCCCGCTCCATCACCGGTCCCCTTCGGGCCATGGCGGCCGCGACGGAAGCCGTGGCGGGCGGTGATCTGGATGTGGAGCTCCCTGCCGCCGGGGCCCGTGATGAAGTGGGGAAGCTGACCGAGTCCTTCCGCGCCATGAAGGTATCCCTCAAGGACCACATCCGTCAGGTGGCGGAGGCAGCGGCCGAGCGGGAGAGGGTAGCCGGAGAGCTGGCCATCGCCAGGGACATCCAGATGAGCATCCTGCCGGAGGGGTTGTCTCCCCTGGCATGCGGCGACCGCTACGCCATCCGGGCGCTGGTGGCGCCCGCAAAGGAGGTGGGAGGGGATTTCTTCGACTTTTTTCCCGTTGACGGGGACAGGCTCTGCTTCGTAGTCGCGGACGTTTCCGGCAAGGGTGTGCCGGCGGCCCTGTTCATGGCCGTTTCCATGACCCTCCTCAAGGCAACCGCCCGTCGCGGCCTCCCCCCCGATGAAGTGTGCGCGAGAGTAAACGACGAGTTGAGCTGCGACAACCGGGCTAACATGTTTGTAACCGTATTCTGCGGCATCCTGGATACTGCCACGGGAGAGGTCGTCTTCGCCAACGCGGGCCACAACCATCCACTGGTGATGAAGGCTTCGGGAGAGGCTGCCTTTCTCAGAACGGTCAATGGCCCGGCCATCGGCATGATTGAGGATGTTTCCTATCGACGGGAGACCCTGCGGCTGGCGCCGGGCGATTCCCTGTTCCTCTACACCGACGGCGTGACCGAGGCCATGAACGGCGAGGAAGAGATGTTCGGGGATGATCGCCTTCTGGGAGAACTGGAAAAGCTCGCGGCTGAAGGCCCCGAAGAGGTGACTGCCGCCATCATGGATCGGGTGAGGGAATTCGCCTCCGGCGCTGCGCAATCGGACGACATTACTACTATGATGGTCAGTTACAGGGGGGAAGAGGGGCGACTGCTTGACGGCTGATGGAATCCGCGAACGGGACCTCCCTGCATAGCCGGAAATGGAAGAAGGCGCATGAAAAAATATTTCGATTTCGAGAACCACGGGACAAACTACCGCCGCGAGACACTGGCCGGCTTTACAACCTTTGTGACCATGGCCTATATCATCATCGTAAACCCGGCGATCCTGGAGGCGGCCGGCATCCCCCGCGGACCATCCACAACGGCTACTATTCTCGCGGCCGCCTTTGGAACCGTTGTCATGGGGCTTTATGCGAAACGGCCTTTCGCCATCGCCCCGTACATGGGGGAAAACGCCTTTATCTCCTTTACCGTGGTGAAGGCCCTCGGCTTCACCTGGCAGGAGGCCCTGGGCGCGGTGTTCATCGCCGGTCTTGCCTTCATCCTGCTGACGGTTCTTAAGGTCCGAAGCTGGCTGGCTGACTCCATTTCACCGTCCCTGAAATACAGTTTCGCCGTGGGCATCGGCTTTTTCATCACCTTCATCGGCCTGAATGAAACCGGGATCGTGTCGCTGGGGGTTCCGGGCGCGCCGGTGCGCCTGGGTGATCTCACCCAGCCATCGATCATCCTTGCCCTTTGCGGCCTCACGCTGACCGTTATCCTCATGCTGCGGAGGATTCGAGGCGCCATCATCATCGGCATCCTTGCGACAACCCTGCTGTCGTTCCTGTTCGGGGTTACGCCCCTCCCTTCAACCATTGTCGGCCTGCCGCCCAGTCCGGCGCCCGTCTTTCTGAAACTGGACCTGTCGGGAGCGCTGACGCCGAAGTTCCTGCCCGTGGCGCTGACGATCTTCGTCATGGCCTTCGTGGATACCATCGGCACCCTCATCGGACTGTCTGCCCGGGCCGAGCTGCTGGATGAAAAGGGCAATCTTCCCCAGATCGAAAAGCCCATGCTGGCCGACGCCCTGGCCACCACCTTCGCCCCCCTGGTGGGGACATCAACAACCGGTGCGTATGTGGAATCGGCGGCTGGGGTGGAGGAAGGCGGAAGGACCGGCTTCGTCGCGCTGGTCGTAGCGGCCCTTTTCCTGCTGTCCCTGTTCTTCGCGCCTCTCTTTACCGCTGCGCCTCCCCATGCCTACGGGGTTGCCCTGATCATCATCGGCAGTTTCATGATTACACCCCTCACCAGGGTACGGTTCAGCGACGCCACTGAGCTGATCCCAGCCTTCCTCACTATCGTGCTCATCAGCTTCACATACAACATCGGCGTGGGAATCACCACCGGCCTGCTGGCCTGGCCCCTGTGCAAGGCGTTTTCAGGACGGATCAGGGAAGTCCCGGCCGGGGCCTGGATGCTGGCGTTGCTGTCGCTGTCGTTCTTTCTTTTCTATCCGAAGGTGTGAGGTGGAATGCTGCTGGGGGAAGACAAGGAGGCGGCCCATGCCGGCGCCGGCTCCTTGCATGCAGGTCAGGAAAGCAAATTATTGCGCGAGCAGGGTCCTGATGGTTGATTCCATATTTTCCTGTATCTGTGGGTTGTAGCCGATGAACTTCCGTACCAGAACACCTTTCTTGTCTATGATGAAAAAGGCCGGTATGGGCTGCACCCCATATTCAAGGAGAAGATCGATGTCTACCATGGCGACGGGGAAATTGATTCTTTTATCCCTTATGAAACGCTGCACAACGGCCTGGGTATCGCCCCGGATACCGGGATTCAGACCCAGGACCTGAAGGCCCTGGCCTTTGTATTTGGTGTTCAGGGAAACAAGATGCGGAAGAGACTCGTTGCAACCTTCGCACCAGGTGGCGAAAAACTCCAGAATCAGCACATATCCCTTGTAGTTGGCAAGGGTCACTTTCTGGCCGGAAGTGGTGACTACCTTTATGGGAGGGGCCGGTTTTCCGGTCTGGGGCAGGGCAAGCGCCGGACCAGCCACGGACAGGCCGACAAGCAGGAATAATCCGGTCAGGACATTTTTCATTTCAGTCAAATCAAGTCATCCTTTCCATGGGACTTCCGGAAGCTCATTACGAGGCCGGTGGAGTTTATCGCCAAACGCCTCATATCCTGTATTTTCCGAAAATCATGCATCTTGTGATTTATCAGTAGCCATCCGGGAAACTCCGGATTGGAACCGGTTACAACGCCTTTTTGATAAGCGCTTCCAGTTGGGCCTTCGGCGCTGCACCGACGACCTGGTCCAGAACCTTGCCGTCCTTGAAGAGTATAATGGTGGGAATTCCGCGAATGCCGAACTTCGCTGGGGTAGCGGGATTCTCGTCCACGTTTACCTTTCCGACTTTTACCCTGCCCTCGTATTCTTCCGCGATGGTATCGATGAGAGGCGCAATCGCCTTGCACGGGGCGCACCAGGAAGCCCAGAAGTCCACCAGAACCGGAGTGGCTGATTGCATAACTTCCGTTTCAAAATTACTGTCGCCGAAGGCGAAAACCTTTTCACTTGCCATTATCTGTTCTCCTCTTTTCCGTTAGTGAAACGACAATTTTCTTGCTACGAATATAAACAACCGCCTGAAAAAATCAAGCCGTTTCGCTTGTCACTCCTGCAACGGATAGGATACAAGGCGATTATGGACGGCGCCTCGGGGGGACAGTACGCTGGCGTAGAGACGGAATTCCTTTACTGGAACGGGAGGCGATGAAAACAGGCGGTTTTTTTTCAGGAAAGGGGTAATCCTGGACAACGGCGTATCCTTCAGCCGGGCAAGGGTTATATGGGGGTTGAACTCCCGGCGTTCAGGTTCAAGTCCGCACTTCACCAGCGCTTTCTCCACAAGGCGCTGAAGGCTTGAAAGCGCCTCGTTCCGGTCAATTCCGACCCACAGTACCCTCGGATCCCTTTTTGGCGGAAAGTGGCCGACCCCGCGGGGGGCCAGGGAAAAAGACGGAGACTTCACGCCGGCCAGTTCCTCCCGAATTCCCCGGAGCATGGCATCATCGGTGTCCCCGATAAAACGGAGGGTCAGATGAAGATGAGCCATGTCGATCCATTTCACTCCGGGTATTCCGCCGCGGATGCAGGATATGGCCTCCTTTGCATCCTCCGTAAGATCAATCGCCACAAACAGCCTGTACATCCGAATCCCTCCTGAAATTTGAAGCTTCTCTGCGGTATCAGCGCATGGCGAGACCGGGCGCCGAGGGGTTCATTCTTACCAGGTAGCGTTCACCTTCGGACCTGATCTCCGTATTCCAGCGGCGGGAGAGCCGGTTAAGCCCGGAAACGACCGCTCTCGCCTGCGCGCCCTGCAGAATTCGCGGTTGATATCGCACCCGGCTGTTTTTCACGTCCAGGGGTATCACCTCCGCCTCGGTGACGCCGCCGCTCAGGGTAATCCTGGCTATGACGCCGACGTCGGCGTGGGGACTCATGCTGCCGAAGGCGAAATTCCCCAGGCTGTAGAAGATAATTCCGCCCCGGTAATGCTCTATGCCCTGCGGGACATGGGGATGGTGGCCGATGACCACATCGGCGCCCTCGTCTATGGAGCGCCGCGCCGCCTCTTCCTGGTATGGTTTTGGAAATGCCGCCAGTTCGGCGCCCCAATGAAACGACACCACCACATGGTCCGCCATGGCCTTCGCGCGCCGAATATCTTCCCTGAAGTAACGGGCATAACCGGGCGCCGCGCCGGCGCGATTCGCCGTGGCGAAAAACTCCAGGGGCTGGGTAAGGGAATAGGCAAGAAAGGCGATCTTCTTCCCCTTTCGCCGCAATATGGCGGGACCGCGCGCTCCGGCCAGATCCATGCACGCCCCGGTGTGGAGAATGTTTACGGAACGGATGGCGGCGAGAGTATCCTGAAGTCCGACGCTTCCGAAATCCATGATGTGGTTATTGGCAAGGGTCAGAACGGAGAACCCGGCGGACCTGAGGGCGGCGGCCGAACGCGGGTCCGCTCTGAATCGGAATTTCTTGCCGGAATACTCATTGCCCCTCCGGGTCAGAGGCGCCTCCAGGTTGCCAGTGGATATGTCGGCTGTCCTGAGAATGTGGACAGTCGACAAAAAGGGGTAATCATAACCCTTGCGGGCGAAGGTGGCCGTCGCGCTTCCAGCCAGCATGATATCACCGACCGCTACCAGGACCAGCTTGTCAGAACCCGCTAGGGAAGGAGAGGCAAAGAGAAGGACCATCAAAAAACAAGCTATATATTTCGGCGACATGTATCCCCTGTGATCAAAAAGATTGACTATTCTCACGTCAAGTGCTAGAAAATATAGCTTTCTTTTTCCACTTGTAAAGGCTATTTCCATGCTGGACGCCAGATACATCAGAGATAATCTTGAATCCGTAGAGGCACGCCTCAAGACACGCGGTGAAAAACTGGACCTTTCAGGCTTCCGGAGCTGCGATGCGAGACGCCGTGAGCTTCTCGTGGAAAGCGAGTCTCTGAAGGCCTTGCGAAACAAGGTTTCCGAAGAGATCAGCCGCATCAGGGACAAATCCCAGGCCCAGGACCGCATTGCGGAAATGAGGGACGTGTCACGGCGCATCAAGACCCTGGATGACGATCTGAAGGGAATAGAGGAAGAGCTCCAGGGCTATCTGCTGACCATCCCCAATATTCCCCACGCCACCACGCCGGTGGGCATGTCCGAAACAGACAACGTGGAGATAAGGAAATGGGGAGAGCCGGCCCGGTTTTCCTTTGAGCCCAGACCCCACTGGGAGCTTGGCGAAAGCCTTGACATCCTTGATTTCGAGCGGGGCGCCAAGCTGACCGGCGCGCGCTTCACTCTGTGCAAAGGCGCGGGCGCCATGCTGGAGCGGGCCCTTGTCAACTTCATGCTCGATCTCCACACCCGGCAGCACAATTATCTTGAAATGCTTCCGCCCTTTATGGTAAACAGGGAAAGCATGACCGGGACGGGTCAGTTGCCGAAGTTCGAGGAAGACCTGTTCGGGCTTAACGGTCTTGACTACTTCCTTATTCCAACCGCTGAAGTGCCGGTAACAAATATCCATCGCGGCGAGATTCTGAAGGCCTCCGACCTGCCGATCTATTACACGGCATATACGCCCTGTTTCCGCAAAGAAGCCGGATCTTACGGCAAGGATACCCGGGGATACATAAGGCAGCACCAGTTCAACAAGGTGGAGCTGGTTAAATTCTGCCATCCGGGAGACTCCTACCGGGAGCTGGAACTGCTCCTGAACAATGCGGAAAAGGTTCTCCAGCTCCTGGAGCTTCCATACCGTGTGGTCGAACTGTGTACCGCCGACCTGGGTTTTTCCGCGGCAAAGACCTTCGATATCGAAGTCTGGCTCCCTTCACAGAATACGTACCGTGAGATTTCTTCGTGCAGCAATTTCGAGGATTTTCAGGCGCGGAGGGCATCCATCCGGTTCAGGGAGAACGACAAGGCAAAACCGGAATTCGTCCACACTCTGAACGGTTCCGGGCTGGCTGTGGGAAGAACGGTAGTGGCAATCCTGGAGAATTACCAGCAGGCGGACGGAACGGTTATTGTCCCGGCCCCTCTTCGTCCCTACATGGGAGGAATGGAAAAAATAGGTTAGATTCCGGAGGGATGGCCGAGTGGCTTAAGGCGGCGGTCTTGAAAACCGTTGAACGAAAG
>CAZHVY010000050.1:0-17835 GCA_964536305.1 uncultured Geobacter sp.
AGGTCCAGCAACTGCTGGATCTGGTAATCCATTCTCTCTACTCCAACAAGGAGATATTCCTTCGTGAACTCATCTCCAACGCCTCTGACGCCGTGGACAAGGCCCGCTTCGAGTCCCACACCGACCAGGCGATCCTGGAGGACAACTCGGAGTGGAAGATAAAGCTGATTCCGGACAAGGACGCCGGAACCCTCACCATCCGTGACAACGGCATCGGCATGACCATGGAAGAGGTGGAAACCAATATCGGCACCATCGCCCAGTCGGGCACCAAGGCGTTTCTCCAGGGTCTGAAGGAGCAGAGCGTAAAGGACCATCCGGAGCTCATCGGCCAGTTCGGCGTCGGCTTCTACGCCTCGTTCATGGCCGCCGACAAGGTGACCCTGGTGACGCGCCGGGCAGGCGACAGGGCAGCGGCTACCCGCTGGGAGTCGGTGGGGGACGGCACGTATACCATCGAGGAATGCGAGAAGGAGACGCGGGGTACCGATGTCATTCTCCATCTCAAGGATGAGATGAAGGAGTATCTTGACGAGTGGCGGCTTCGCTCCATAGTCAAGAAATACTCCGACTACGTCCAGTATCCCATCACCATGGACGTAACCCGCGAGGAGTATCCCCGTGGAGTGGACGGCAAGCCCATCGAAGGGGCGGAAAAGGTCAAAAAGACCGAGGAAGAGACCCTCAACTCCATGAAGGCCATCTGGGCGAGGCCCAAGAGCGAGATAACCGAAGAGGAGTACAACGAGTTCTATAGTCATATATCCCATGATTACGGCAAGCCGTTCCGCACCATCCATTACTCGGCTGAAGGAACCAGCGAGTTCAAGGCCCTCCTCTATGTGCCTGAACACCGTCCCTTCGACCTGTTCACTCCTGAGCATCGCAAGGGCGTGCACCTCTATGTGAAGAGGGTCTTCATCACGGACAAGTGCGAGCATCTCCTCCCCGAATACCTCCGTTTCATGAAAGGCGTGGTGGATTCCAGCGACCTTCCCCTGAACGTCTCCCGCGAGATCCTTCAGGAGGATGCCCAGATCCGCAAGATTCAGAAGAACCTTGTGGGAAAGATTCTCTCCACACTGGCTGAGACAAAGGAGAAATCTCCGGAGGATTACCTGAAGTTCTACAAGGAATTCGGCCCGGTGCTGAAAGAAGGAATCCACTTCGATCACGCCAACAAGGAAAAGCTCCAGGAGCTGATCCTCTTCGAGAGCACAAAAACCGAAAGCGGTTCTTTTGTCTCCATGAAGGAGTACGTGGAGCGCATGCCGGAAGGCCAGAAGGAGATCTATTACATCACGGGCAACAGCCGGGCCGTGGTGGAGAACTCGCCGCACCTGGAGATCTGCCGCAAGAAGGGTTACGAGGTACTCTTCCTGACCGATCCCATAGACGAATGGCTGGTGCAGAGCCTGACCGAGTACAACGGCAAGAAGCTGAAATCGGTGCTCCAGGGTGAACTGGAGGTGGAGACCGACGAGGAGAAGAAACAGCTTGAAGACAAGAGGAAGGAAGCAGAGAAGCAGTACGGCGACCTGCTCGGCTTCATCAAGGGGAAACTGGACGATCGGGTAAAGGAGGTGCGCCTCTCAAACCGCCTCACCGACAGCGCCTGCTGTCTGGTGGCGGACGAGTACGGCATGAACGCCAACATGGAGCGGATCCTGAAGGCCATGAACCAGGACGTGCCGGAGTCGAAAAGGGTTCTGGAACTGAACGCCGATCACCCCATCACCCGCATCATGCGCAAGCTGTTCGACAAGGATAAGGGGAACAGCAAGCTGGACGATTACTGCGAGCTCCTCTACGACCAGGCCCTCCTCACCGAAGGGACCCCGGTGAAAGACCCGCTTCGTTTCACCAGGCTCATCAGCGAGCTGATGGTGGCCGAGGGTGAGGCCCTGGTGGGCAAGGAGTAGCCAGGAAATCATTAATACTTGAAATAACGCGGGAAAGGGGCGCCGGAAATGAGACGCCCCTTTCCCGTTTTTCGTTTTGGGGCCTTGTCCGGCAAGATGAGTATCCTTACGATATTGGTGTGGCACGTTGCTTGCTTTGTAATATTCGATGCCTTACCCTCAAGATCACTTTGAGCAGGTCCCATGATGAACACGCAACCTATCTTCGGAGGAGGACGCCTGTTTCCGGAGTCGTCTCATCCCTCTGAGGCAGCTACAGGAAAAGCCGGCGGGTTCGGCAAGGCCCTGGACGCCTCCATGGACGGGGACCGCGCGGATTCCACCGGGATTCCATCCGCTTCGCTTCCCGCCGCGTTCAACGGCAATGTCATGGGCCCTTCCGCTCTTCTTCTCCATCAATATTCACCACCCGCGACAAGAAAAGAGATAGTTACCGCCTATTCCGCCCAGGGTGGCGGGAAAAAGGACGCGGCGCCTGATGACGGCTGGCGGAAATACAAGGATGACCAGCTTCTGCGCAATCCGGGCGGGGATCACTATTACCTGGAGCGGAAGAGGGTGTCCGATGACCCGAAAGAGAGGGAGTCCTTTACGGACAGGGTAGGGAAAGACGTGTCCGATTCCTTTGGAAATGTCAAAAATTTTTTCGGTAACCTCCTGATGGGGTCAAAAATCCGTTACCGTGATGAGAAGGGCGATATCCAGGAAGGTACTCAAAAGGGTCTGGTAGGATCGGTCGTTGAATTCTTCAAGGACCTGGGGAGCGCATTCAGTTTTGGGTTGTGGCGGCCAGACAATGAGGAGGCCCCCCGGGGATTTGCGGAGAGGCTTTCCTTCTTCGGCGCCAAGCTCAAGGAAGCGGTTCTGGGGGATCTGGTGGAGGGGATACCACGCAGTGTCAATCACATGGCAAAGAACGTTGTCCTGGCGGGCTGGAACCTGGCGCAGGTTATTCCGGACGCAACCGTTGGCAACTTCGAGCAAGGCAGGAAGCTGACTACTACCATTTTTGACAACGGGCAGGTCATGGTCGAGTATCTGACGGATGTTATTCCCACCGGAGACGCGTGGTTCAGGGTGCATGCGGCAAGTCTTACGGGGCTGAAAGCCCCTGTCCTCTATAACCTGGAGATGCCCGAACATGTGAAGGACGATGTCAGGTGGCAGTATGTCAGAAACACCCCGTTCCGCAAGACAATAGAAACCATCGGCGCTTTGCTGGCCGATACGGCCGCAATTGCCTTGGCCGGCCAGACCGGTTTTTCCTCCAACCAGAGCAGCGACAGGCATGAACTGCTGAAGGATCTGATCCGCTGACAGGGTACTGACCGTTCCCTGCTTCCTTTTTTGTTCTCCAGCCACCCGCCACTGGATTTTCCTGGAAATCTTTCCTCTCCGCTTTTGTTCCGTGAGTATTACAGCCATATCAATGGGTTTTTCCTTCCGGGAATGGGTAAAGATGTGCTATACAGCCAGAGGCAAAAGCCGCGGATGACGAGGCGTTCGCGGGATGACTGCATGTGGACCAAGGGGGAGTCATGAAGGGAAGCGGAGAAACGGCGCTTCATTTCGCGGTTACGATAATAGGAAAAGACAGGCCGGGGATAGTGGCCGGCGCTGCGGAGGCCCTGTATCGCCTGGGATGCAATATCGAGGATTCCAGCAGCACCATGCTGGGCGGCGAATTCGCCATGATTCTGATCGTCTCCCACTCAAGACCGTTCAGCAAGGCGCGGCTTCTGGAGGAATTCAAGGCGTTTGGTGAAAAGTTGCAGCTCTCCGTATTTGTCAGGACCCTTGCCGGTGATGAGACGTTTCACGATACGCCCACTGGTGAATTATGCATGGTGTCGGTATACGGTTCGGATCGCCCTGGTATCGTCTTCCGGGTAGCGGGAGAACTGGCCGAGCAGGGCATAAATATCACCGACATGAATACCAAGCTCATAGGGACGCGGGAGGAACCTGTTTACGTCCTGATGCTGGAGGCCGCGCTTCCTGACGGCGCTTCCATTGAAGACGTGACTCGTCTGCTGGAAAAGTTGAAAAAGGAGTTGAATGTGGAGATAGGAGTCCGTTCCGTGACCCCGGTCTCCCTGTAATATCATGCCTGCCCGTCCCATTCTCCATTATCCCCACCCCATGCTGAAACAGGTCTGCGCGCCCGTTGCCGCCATTGACGCCGAAGTCTCGCTCCTCATCGGTGATCTCATCGATACCATGCGGGCCGGTCCGGGATCCGTGGGGGTCGCCGCGCCGCAGATAGGTGCCGCCCTGAGAGTCTGTGTTGTGGATGTATCGGCCAGCAGGCACGGCCGGGACAACAATCACGGCCTGCTGGTTATGGTTAATCCGGAGATTATCAGGCGGGAAGGGGGGGCGGTGATGCGCGAAGGGTGCATGAGCGTCCCTGATTATACCGGTGATGTGGAGAGGGCGGAAAAAATCACGGTCAGCTTCCTCGATGACCAGGGTAGGGCGCGCGAGGTGGACGCAAGCGGCTTTGAGGCGGTTGCGGTCCAGCATGAGATGGATCACCTGGACGGACTGCTGTTTCTGGACCGCATCACATCCCTTAAAACCGGGCTGTTCAGGAGGAAGAAGTACAAGTAGGGCTTAGTGGCGCGATTACAGCCATTACACCTTTTTCTTTGTCCGGCTCTTTCCTTTGCCGTTTACCGTCCCTGAAGATGTTTCATCCCTTCTTCCGCCGTGCGCATCGCGGCGGCTACGCAGTCGTTCAGTCCGACACCGCGATAGGAGTTTCCGGTCAAGAGGAGTCCGGGGTGTTTCTCAAGCCTCTCTTCCAGAGCCCGCAGCCGTTCACCGTGCCCGACGGTATACTGGGGTATGGCCTTTTCGTGGCGGAAAATGCGCATGAATACCGGCGGATCCTTGATTCCCATGGTGGCTGACAGGTCGCTTCTCACCCGCCTGACCACTTCTTCATCCGGCAGCTCCAGGTATTCCGGAAAGCAGGCGCCGCCGAGCATGCTGCGCAGAAGGACATATCCCTCTGGCGCCCTGTTGGCAAAGATGCTTGAATCCCAGAGGGTTCCCAGGGTGTTCATCCCCTCTTCCCTGGGAATCAGGTAGCCGAATCCGTCCAGGTCACGAGCTATTTTATCCTTTTCGTATCCGAAGCAGACCACTGTCATGGAAGCGTATTTTATTTCATGAAGGATTTCCGCTATCCCGCTGTCCAGTTCCCGCAACATGCCCGCTGTCTCGCAGGCAGGCGCCGCCGCAATCACCAGATCCGCTTCCTGATCTCCCGAGCCGGTGATTACCCTGTAGGGAAGGGACTTTCCTTTGACAATGCCGGCAACGCCCTGCCCGGCGCTTATTGTCTCGTTATGGAGGGTTGACGTCAGTGCGTCCGTTAGTTCCTGGATGCCGTTATTGAATGAAGTCAGGATTCCCCCCGGTCCGGACGGGCCGGAAACGGCCTTTCCCTGGGCCCTCTCTTTGCGTTTTTTCCGGGCGAGCCTCAGCATGGCCATGATAAGGCCGCCGTAGTCCTTTTCCAATTCCACCATGCGGGGAAAGCATGATTTCAGCGACATGGTTTCCGGGTCGCCGGCGAATATCCCGGACACCATG
The DNA here is from genome assembly GCA_964536305.1 of uncultured Geobacter sp. GTDB lineage: Bacteria > Desulfobacterota > Desulfuromonadia > Geobacterales > Geobacteraceae > RPRC01. The sequence continues at coordinate 5,526 of CAZHVY010000050.1, forward strand.
GGCGCTATGAGTTTTCGCAATGCCTCTTTTCCCAGCCTGCGCCGGCCAAAGGCCGCCAGCGTCTCATCAATTCCCGGCGGAGGACCCGGGGCAAAGGGTTCCAGTGAAAGGCGAATCTTGCCCGGCCATGAAATGAGCCTGGAAGAAAAAAAAGAGAGGGCGTTTTCCGGAAGCCGGTGAAGCATCCCTTCCGAATAGATGAATCTCTTTCTAGCGTTGTCGTTGCTTCTCAGCAGCCGATCGCTGACTCCCAGGGTCCGGCACAACTCCAGGGTCTGGGGTTTGCTGTCCAGAAAGCCGTTGGGACCCCACTCGCATACAAAGCCCTCTGACTTGATGCTCCGGATCTTGCCACCCGTTACATCTTCCTTTTCCAGGACGGTAATTGACAGGTCCACTCCCCTGGCATCGGCCTTCTGCCTCAACAGAAACGCGGCGGCAAGCCCTGAAATCCCCCCTCCGATAATAACTACCTTTTTCATGTCCGGTTCTCCGTTACCGCGTTCCATGTCGTGAAGCGCAGGCAGTGAAATTTGCCAGGCGCGGTGTTGTTGTTCGAGTCACCATAATAAGTCCGCTGTTCAGTCTGTCAAGGATAAAGGGCGTCGAGGTTGACATGAAGTAAAACAGAGATTACATTCCCATTACGTCTATCTTGGAAAGGAATTCGGTCCCATGGCGGTTAAGGATTACTATCAGGTTCTCGGTTTGAAAAAAGACGCCTCGTCAGAGGATATCAAAAAGGCTTATCGCAAGCTGGCTATCAAGTATCACCCGGACAAGAATCCCGGCAACAAGGATGCGGAAGAAAAGTTCAAGGAAATTAGCGAAGCATATGCCGTGCTTTCCGATCCCCAGAAAAAGGCCCAGTATGACCAGTTCGGATCATCCGATTTCCACCAACGTTACTCCCAGGAAGATATTTTTCGAGGGTTCGACTTCGGCGACATCTTCCAGGGTACGGGGGTCGGCGCGGAGGATATCTTTTCCCGTATCTTCGGCGGCGGCTTCCAGTCCGGCGGGAGACGCCACCCTCGCAGGCATCGTGGGGAGGATTATTCCATGGAGGTTTCCATTACCTTCCGGGAGGCCGCGGAAGGAGGGGAAAAGAGGGTTTCATTCCTGCGTGACGGGGTGAAGGAAGATCTTGCTGTGAAGATACCCGCTGGTATTGAAAATGACTCCAGGATGCGTATAAAAGGGAAGGGAGAGCAGGGTCGCAACGGTGGTCCTGCCGGTGACCTGTATCTTACCATAAAGGTCGGAGCCGACCCCGTCTTTACCAGGGAAGGAAACGATATCATGGTTGAACGGGAAATACGTTACACCGATGCCGCGCTTGGTACGACCATCGAGGTGCCGACACTGGAGGGGAGCAAGAGGGTCAAGGTCCCGGCGGGTATACAACCGGGCACGAAAATCCGGCTGAAGGGTTTTGGTATTGCGCATATGGGGAAGACGTCGAAAGGCGATCTGTTCGTGAAGGTTAATGTAAAGGTTCCGGGGCAGTTGACCGCGTCCCAGAAGAAGCTTGTAGAGGAACTGGCTGCAACCGGGATCTGAAAAAGAGGGAGTTGGTCATAAAAAACGGCGGCCGTCACCGGCCGCCGTTTTTTATTTCATCTCGATGGAGGCGTTCTTTCGCAGTTCATCAAGCCACTGGCTGAACCGCTCTTCCGATTTCTTCTTGTAAAGGATGTCCTCGATCTCCGGTTTCACCGCTTCGAAAGTCCGGCGATTTCCGAGCCTGTGCTCTTCCAGTTTCATGATGTGGATTCCCACGGGAGTACGAATCAAGCCGCTGACCTGACCCATCTTCATACCTGCCAGTGATTCCTCGATTTCCGGGAGGAGGTCCCCTTTTTTCAGGTAGCCCATGTCTCCACCTTCGGCGGCGGAAGGGTCCTGGGAATACTTTTTTGCCAGCGCCGCGAAATCAGAGCCCTTACTTGCTTCAGCCAGAACCATTTCCGCGGTTGCGAGAACCCGCTTTCGTTCGTTCTCAGCGGCCGTGGCGGGGAGCTTGAAATATACCTGCCGCACGCGGAAGGCCTCGTCGACCTGGAACGCGCCCGGGTTCGCCGTGTAGTAATCCAGCGCTTCTTTGTCGCTGATCTGGACCTTTGAGCGCACCTCCATGCTGATCAGCCTCAGCCTTTCCAGTTGCTCCTTTATCTGCTCCTTGTATTCATCAAAGGAAATGCCGCGGGCGGTCAAAGCCTCCACCAGGTTGTCCTGGGTGATGTTGTTGGTTTTCCTTACGTCTTCGATAGCCTGACGCACCTCTTCTTCCGAAACCTTGATTTCCAGTTCCCTTATCTTCTGCTGTATGAGCTTCTTGTTGATCAGGGAGTCTATGGCCGCCTGCCGCAGGCGGGTTCTGGCCTCGTCGTCCTGGGGCGCCTTCGCGGCCATCCCCTTTTCGATGCCATCCTTTTCCTTTTGAATGTCGAAGGTGGTTATCGGTTCATCGTTGACGAGGATCGCAATGCCGCTGACAAGCTCGGCTGAAGCAAGTGAGGCAAGCGCCAACAAAAGGGATAGCACAATGATGGATGATTTTATCATGGTTATGTTCTTGTCTTTTGAGTGGATACACTGAAGGCAAGGAATCGTCCTTGCCTTCAGTTTGAGCTGCGCGGATTATTTCGTCTGTGCGCCGGTTCCGCCTTTTGTCTCGGACGGTTTTGAATCGAAGTTTTTGAGTACATCATCCTTTATGGATATCTTGGCGCTTTTCTTCATTTCTTCTTTCATCTTCGTAAATATTTCCTGCTGCTTCGCGGGTAGAAGATTGGATTTGATCTGTTCCTTGACCTCTTCAAACGGGGTTATTCCAGCCGGACGCTTGCCGGTTACCTTGATGATGTGGAAGCCGAACTGGGTCTTCACGATGCCCGACATCTCTCCTTCCTTCAGGCTGAAGGCAACCTTGTCGAATTCCGGCACCATGGCGCCTTTGGGAAACCATCCCAGGTCTCCGCCCTTGGAAGCCGTGGAATCGGTGGAGAATTTCTTTGCCAGGTCTTCGAACTTTGCGCCGCCTTTCAATTGGGCAAGGATATCAGATGCCTCCTTTTCCGACTTTACCAGGATATGGCTGGCTTTCACTTGGTCGCCGGCCTTGAACTTGTCCTTGTTTTCGTCATAAAACTTTTTCATCTCCTGGTCGGAGATCTGGGCTTCCTTTTCAACCTTCTTCTTCAGATAGGTCTCGACAATGAGCCTCTTGCGCAGATCTTCCATCCGATCCGATACTTCCTTGTCCTTGTCCACGCCATCCTTTTTGGCCTGCTCCAGGATTATCTGCCGGACAATCATGCTGTCCAGCAGTTCTTTCTTGCCTTCTTCAGACTGGACCATCGGTTTCAGATAGGGGGGGAGTTTGTCAATCTCGGCTTTGAAATCATCTGTTGTAATTGTATTGCCGTTTACTTCGGCAAGTACCGTTCCGGTCGTCTTGGCTTTTTCGGTGGGCGCCGGTTTGCAGGCGCAAAGGCTGAGCGCCAGAATCATAGGCGCGGCAACCCTGACTACATTCGTGTAATTCACGGATTTTTCTCCTTTATCCAGGTAGTTGATGCAACAGCAACGGCAAGCGACCGTAGCATATCAAACCAGGCTTTTCAAGAGTTTTCTGGCTCCGGAAAGTATGCCTTCAAAGGTGTTGTCGCGCATGCGCGCCGAGAGTATGAAATCCGGACTGAAGCGATATGTGTCGGGCGTCCGGCGAATAAGTCCGAGGATGATGTCCGGAGAGACCGGGGTCTTTTCGTGGAAAAAGACAAGCACGTTTTTGCCGTCCCATTCCAGTTTTTTCACAAGAAGGAGGCGTAAATGGATGCGCAACCTCATGGTGTCCAGAAGGTAGGATACGGGTAACGGGTGTTTGCCGAAACGATCTATCAGTTCGTCTCCGATTTCAGCCACTTCATCTTCATTGCCAGACTGGGTGAGCCTCTTGTAGATGACCAGCCTCTGGTTCGGATCAGGGACGTAATCCTCGGGTATGAACGCCGGTATCTTGAGGTTGATCTCCGGTTCTATCCGTTCGCTGATTGTCTCGCCCTTGAGCCTGCTCACTGCTTCTTCCAGGAGTTCCGTGTAGAGTTCGAAGCCAACAGCCGCGATGTTTCCCGATTGGCGGGAACCGAGGAAGTCGCCCGTTCCACGTATCTCCAGGTCGTGCATGGCGATGCGGAATCCGGCGCCCAGTTCGGTGAGGTCCTGGATTACCCGCAGACGCTCTCTGGCGTCAGCGGTGACGGAACCTTCGCCTGGGATCAGAAAATAGGCGTAGGCCCGCTGGCTGGAGCGGCCAACGCGTCCGCGCAGCTGGTAAAGTTGCGCCAGTCCGAAGGTGTCAGCCCTGTTGACAATCATGGTGTTGGCCGAGGGGATGTCCAGGCCTGATTCTATAATGGTGGTGCAGAGGAATAGATTAAAATCGCCGTGCAGAAATCCCAGCATGACTTCTTCCAGTTCCTTTTCCTGCATCTGTCCGTGTCCTACCACAAGCTTTGCCTCGGGGACGAGATTGCGCAGATAGTCTGCCATGGCGCCGATGGACTGGACCCGGTTGTGCACGAAAAACACCTGTCCGCCGCGCCGCAGTTCCCTGAGCACCGCCTCCCGGATCAGATCGTCGGAAAAGCGCGCGACAAAGGTCTTGATGGCGAGACGGTCAACCGGGGGGGTATCGATTATGGAAAGGTCGCGGATCCCGGAAAGGGACATGTTCAGTGTCCGGGGGATGGGTGTGGCGGTGAGTGTGAGAACGTCCACTACGGAGCGGAATTTCTTGAGCTTTTCCTTGTGGGAGACACCGAAGCGGTGTTCTTCGTCGATGATTATCAGGCCTAGGTCCTTGAAGATGACATCCTTTTGCAGAAGTCGGTGGGTGCCTATGATGACATCGATCTTTCCGGCCTTTACCCCCTCCAGGACCTCTTTTTGTTCCTTGGGGGTGCGGAACCTGGAGAGCATTCCGACCGTTACCGGGTATGCGGCGTAGCGGGAGCTGAAGGTCTCAAAGTGCTGGGACGCCAGGACTGTGGTGGGAACGAGAAGCGCGACCTGTTTTCCGTCCATGGCGGCCTTGAAGGCCGCCCGCAGCGCAACCTCTGTTTTGCCGTATCCCACGTCGCCGCAGACGAGACGATCCATCGGTCTGGAACGTTCCATGTCCCCAAGCACATCCTGGATGGCGCCCAGCTGGTCAGGGGTTTCTTCAAAGGCGAAGGATGCCTCGAATTCACGGTAAAGGTCGTCCGGAGGGGTGAAGGAAAAGCCTTCGCGGACCTGCCTTTCCGCGTAGATCTGGAGCAGTTCTCCCGCTATTTCTTCGACCGCTTCCCTGGCCTTTGCTTTTTTCTTTTCCCAGCCTGCGCCACCGAGCCTGTCCAGGGATGGCTGGCTCCCTTCTCCCCCCACATAGCGCTGCACGAGGTTGATACGGTCTACCGGCAGATACAGTTTGTCCTTGCCCGCGTATTCCAGCAGTAAGAAATCGCCGCCTATTCCGTCAAAGGCCATATGCTGAAGACCGCGGTAGATACCCAGCCCGAAGTCCACGTGAACCATGAAGTCTCCAGGCTTCAATTCGGCCAGCGACACCAGTATCTGCTTCTTGCGGACATCGGAGAGGTCGCGGCGCTTCACCCTCTTTCCGAATATTTCCTCTTCCGCGATTACAACCAGACCTTCCGCCGGGAGGCGGAAGCCGCGGGAAAGTTCACCGGTAAGGATGCGAATGGAAGAAGGTTCGTTGAAATCATCGCGGAACCTTCCCTCCGAAATTGTCAGGGGGACTCTGTAGTGGGACAGCAGCTCCTGGAGGCGCTGTGTCTGGCTCCACTGATGGCAGACGATGCTGACCCGCATATTCCGCTGGCGCCAGGTGTTGATACGGTCGACAAGGGGACGGAGCACTCCTTCCCGGTCGGGGGAAAGCGACGGCCTGATATCGCTGTTGTCTTCACCGGCGAAACTGAAGCGGGGGGCGCCCTCTTCATCCTCGTCAGACAGCTCGAGACAGGGTACGGACACCTTTCTGAGATTCCTTTTCAGTTTCCGCCAATATCCGACCTCTAGAAAGAGGTCGTCTCTTTCGCAGACTATGGAACCGGAAGCCGCCGCTTTCCGTTCCGCGATGATTAGTTCATCGTGAAAGATTTCCTCGGATTCCCTGATCGCCAGCGGATCCATTTCCACAAGAATTCCGCCTGGACCGGCGTAGTCAAAAAGGGTTTCCAGTCCGGAATGGAGCAGGGGTTGCAGGTATTCGATCCCGGGCGGATAGATGGAATGGTGAAGTTGCTCCAGCAGATCCCGGCGCCTTGTTGCCTGGATTCCCAGGTCATCGCAGCGTCTTTTCAGGCGGGTGGCAAAACCGCGGACGATATCTTCGGAAAGGATGATTTCCCTGGAAGGCAGTATTACCAGCTCATCGACGGGATGCAGGGAGCGTTGCGTGAGCGGGTCGAAGGTCCGGATGGATTCAACAAGATCTCCGAAAAATTCGATTCGAAAAGGAGATGCATGGTCGGGAGGGAATATGTCGACTATGCCGCCGCGAACCGAAGCGCTTCCGCGATCCTCCACGAGAGGAACCATTGAATAGCCAATGTCAACCAGCTTCCGAAGGAGGGCGTCCCGATCGGCATCTTCACCAACCACGAGGTACTGGGAATAATCTCCGAGAATACTCCTTGGCAATACCCTTTGCATCAGGGCTGATACCGGCGCGATGACCGCCTCTGCCCTCCCTTCCTGAAGGGCGGAAAGGGTTCGGAGGCGTTCACCGCTGATGTCGGGATGGGGGGATGCCTGTTCAAAGGGCGCGGTTTCCCAGGGAGGAAAATGAAAGACAGTACCTGGATTCTCCGAGTACAGACGCAGTTCCCCATAAAACTCTTCCGCCGAACCGGCGTCGGGTGTGGCAATGATGCAAGGCGATGAAAGAAGGGGGAGAAGGCGGGAGATAAGAAAGGCCGGAGCCGAGCCTTTTAATTCCGCGAGCGTGGTTTTTGAAGATTCCGGAGAAATCGCGGCCGAAATCATCCGCAGTTTTTCTGAGAGGTTCGATGTCATGTCAACCCGTCGGAACGGTTATCTTCCCGCCGCGGCTTTCGTGAAATCCGGGAGGACGCCTCGGAAGCAGTACGGGTGAAAATTGCTGTCAGCGTGTTTGTTAGAATTCTCACGGGGAGTACGGACGACTGCAGGTGCGAAGAATAGGGCGTGATGCGACGTCTGGCGTGGAGGGATTGCTATTTACCCTTTTTCAAGTCGATGAGTATCAGCTTCGCCACTGCCTTAAGGGTTTCAAAGACGCCTTCTCCGGTAGTTGCGCAGGCCTCAAAGTCGGGAACATTCAAGAAGTTCAGTTCGCGACGCAACTCGTCAACGGAACTCACGTATGGAAGGTCTCGCTTGTTGTACTGTATGACGAAAGGAAGCTTTTCCAGCTCGTATCCCTGTTCCTTGAGATTAATCTGAAGATTTTCGATGGATTCAATATTGGCGTCCATCCGTTCTTCCTGGGAATCGGCGACGAAAACCACGCCGTCAACACCCTTCAGGATCAGTTTGCGGGACGCGTCGTAAAATACCTGGCCCGGTACCGTGTACAGATGGAATCTCGTCTTGAAACCTTTTATCTCACCCAGGGCAAGCGGCAGAAAGTCGAAAAAGAGGGTTCGCTCAGTCTCCGTGGCAAGGCTGATCATCTTCCCTTTGGCCTCGGGCGCGGTTTTAGAGTAGATAAACTGGAGATTGGTGGTCTTGCCGCACAGTCCCGGGCCATAGTATACAATCTTGCAGTTTATTTCACGGGAGGCGTAATTGATGAACGACATCTGATGTCACCTCGGATGATGGATTGGTCTTAAGTAACTGCCAGCAAAGCAGGTGAAAGTACGAGCGGGGAGGATGGATGTTTCCGTTAACCGGTATCCATCCGGAAGATCCGGCTGGACACTAACTGAAAAGATTGTCTATGTCGTCATCGGTTATTTCCGCGAAAGGGAAGTCTCCTTCACCACTCTTATCCCTTTCGTCGGCGCGTTTAGCAAGCCTTTCGAAGATAACGGCCAGCTCTTCTGAGGCCTTCTTGACCCTGAGCCGCACCAGGCCGAGTGATGATCGGCTGTCGAACAGGACAACCAGGATCACGCGGCCGCCGACGATGGAGATGTGCAGGTTGTCTTTTTCACCTTCATGGAAGAGTATGGAGAACTCTTTTTCACCAATAAGCTTTGCCAGGCCCCCGGTCGCGGCGATGTTTCCGGCCGTGAGTGAAGCAAGTGAGGTGGTGTCGAACCGCTCTGTTTCTCCGACTCCGGAGATAAGCTGGCCGTTCTTGTCAACGAGAAAAATCACCTTTGCATTGGCTTCCCTCAGCAGTTTCTCCAGAACGTAATTCAGTTGCTTGAACTCGTCTTCATACATGATCATTTGCGGAGTCGCCATTGCATATACCCCTTGAGCTGTACATGAATATTTTTACAGCGGCTCAGTTTATAACAAAACCGTCCACACAAGGCAAGATTTTAATTTAATTTTAACGATTCAGCGATAACCGGATAAGGGCGCCGCAAAGATGGAATTAATGGATAGTAATTAAACATCATGAAAAAGCCTGGACATGCGGAATGCAAGTCCAGGCTTTCGTCTGCCGTCTGCCGGAAAGTGAACCGTTTCCGGCGGTTGTTACTCTTTTTCAGTATCGTATGATAAACCGGCCATCTGCTTGTAGAGCGCATACCTGCGCGCCGTCCACTCGTTTGCCTGATTGATGAGCTTGTCCGCTCCTTCAGGATTGTTTTTTTTCAGAACCCGGTAACGGTTTTCTCCGAGGGCATAGTCCTCGAAGGAAATGGAAGGCGCCTTGCTGTCAAGCTGAAGAGGATTCCGGCCTTGAGAGGCAAGGGCCGGATTGTACCTGTACAGCGGCCAGTGTCCGCATTCCACGGCCCTCTTCTGTTCGTCGATGCCTCTCGTCATGTTTATTCCGTGGGCGATGCAGTGAGAGTAGGCAATGATGAGGGATGGACCGTCGAACTGCTCCGCTTCAATGAAGGCCTTTACCGTCTGGCCCGGATTGGAGAGCGACACGGATGCCACATAGCATGTGCCGTAGGTCATGGCTATCAGTCCAAGGTCTTTCTTGGGCATGAGCTTGCCGCCGGCCGCGAACTGGGCCACGGCGCCGAGAGGTGTTGATTTTGACGCCTGTCCGCCGGTGTTGGAGTAAACCTCCGTGTCGAGGACCAGGAGATTGATGTTTTTGCCTGAAGCAATGACATGGTCAAGTCCGCCGAAACCTATGTCGTAGGCCCATCCGTCGCCGCCCACTCCCCATACGGATTTTTTCACCAGATAGTCCGCTACCGCCAGAAATCTCTTTGCCAGAGCACCTTCGCAGGATGCGAGGCGGTTCTTCAGAACGGCCACGCGTTCCCTCTGCGCTTCTATTCCCAGCTGGGTGGCCTGATCCGCGTTCTTGATGGCCGTGAGGATCTCCTTGATCTCCTCTGCGCCCGAGCAGCTGGATTCCATCACCTGGTCAAGGTACTCTTTGGCGGACTCGGTCAGCTTGTCTACCGTAAGGCGCATCCCCAGACCGAACTCGGCGCAGTCCTCGAAGAGGGAGTTGGACCATGCGGGCCCGCGACCGTCGTTGCGTTTCGCCCATGGTGTGGTCGGAAGGTTTCCCCCGTAGATGGATGTGCAGCCGGTGGCATTGGCGATAAGCGCGCGGTCGCCGAACAACTGGGAGAGGAGTTTCAGGTAAGGTGTCTCCCCGCAACCGGCGCAGGCGCCGGAGAACTCGAAGAGAGGCGTAATCAACTGGCTTCCCTTCAGGCTGTCCCGTTTCGTCAGGTTTGGATCGGTGTCGGGAATGGAAAGGAAAAATTCCCAGTTGACCGCTTCCTGTTCCCGGATAGGCACCTTGAACGTCATGTTGATGGCCTTGTGATCGGGATTTTCCTTGCTCTTGGCGGGACAGTTGTGCACGCATGCCCCACAGCCCGTGCAGTCTTCGGGGGCAACCTGAACGGTGCAGGCCATGCCCTTGAATTCGTTTCCGCGGGCATCAGCGGAAACGAACTTCCCGGGAGCTCCCTTGAGGATGGCGGGGTCGTATACTTTCATACGAATGGCCGCGTGAGGACAGACGAACGAGCAAATACCGCACTGGATGCATATCTCCTTGTCCCATACCGGTATGTCAACCGCGATGTTTCGCTTTTCGAAACGGGAAGATGCCGTCGGGAAGGTGCCGTCCGCGGGCATGGCCGATACGGGGAGGTTGTCTCCACGGCCGGCGATGATCTCGGCGGTGACATTCTGCATGAACTCCGGCGCTTCCGGGCTGATAGGAGACTTGAGGCTGATGGTGCTGGTGGCTTTTTCCGGTACCTTGACCTCGAAAAGGTTGTCCAGCGCGGCGTCGACCGCCTTGTTGTTCATCTCGACAACCCGCTCGCCCGCTTTGCCGTAGCTCTTCTTGATAGCGTCCTTGATAGCCGCTACAGCAGTGTCCAGGGATATAATGCCGGATATCTTGAAGAACGCGGTCTGCATGATGACATTGATGCGCGCTCCCAGACCCAGTTCCTCGGCTAGTTTCACCGCATTGATAACGTAGAATTTCAGTTTCTTGTCGATGATCTGCTGCTGGACCTCGCGCGGCATCTGGTCCCATACCTCATCCTTGTCGAAAAGGGAGCAGAGAAGGAACGGAGCTCCTTCCTTGGCCTTGGACAGCATGTCGTATTTTTCCAGGAAGGTGAAATTGTGGCACGCCACGAAATCGGGGCGATTGATGAGATACGGCGCACGGATCGGATTTTTTCCGAAACGGAGGTGGGAAATGGTGACGGTACCGGCCTTTTTTGAGTCGTAGACAAAATATGCCTGCACGTTGTTGTCGGTCTTTTCGCCTATTATCTTTATGGAATTCTTGTTTGCGCCTACCGTGCCGTCGGAGCCGAGGCCGTAAAACACCGCGGAATAGATTCCGGAGGCGATGTTGGTGAAGGACGGATCGTATTCGATGCTCGTTTGGCAGACGTCGTCATTGATTCCTACCACGAAGTGGTTTTTCGGCGTTTCCTTTGCCAGGTTATCGAAAATGCCTTTCACCATGGCCGGGGTGAACTCCTTGGAACCCAGGCCGTATCGGCCTCCGACAATGGCGGGATACTTTTCGAAGCGCGCGCTCTTTGCTTCCATCATTTCGCCGATTGCGGTTCTTACATCCAGGTAGAGAGGCTCGCCCAGTGATCCCGGCTCCTTGGTCCTGTCCATTACTGCTATTCTGGAAACGGTGGAAGGCAGGGCGGCGACAAAGGCCTCGGCGGGGAAAGGACGATACAGGCGAACCTTGAGGACGCCCACCTTTTCACCCCTGGCTGTCAGGGTTTCCACCGTCTTGTGGACGGCGTCCGCGCCCGATCCCATGATTACGATGACTCGGTCCGCATCCGGAGCGCCCACGTAGTCGACCAGATTGTACTGGCGACCGGCAATGCCGGCGAACTTGTTCATCTCTTCCTGGACTATGCGAGGGGTTTCCAGGTAGTACCTGTTTACCGTTTCTCGTCCCTGGAAGTAGACGTCCGGGTTCTGGGATGACCCTCTGAGGACCGGCCGGTCCGGAGAAAGGGCCCGTGCGCGGTGGGCTATTATCAATTCGTCGTCGAGCATTCCGCGCATGTCTTCGAAAGTGAGCTCTTCCACTTTCTGGATTTCGTGGGAGGTGCGGAACCCGTCGAAAAAGTGCAGAAACGGGACGCGGGAACGGAGTGTGGCGGACTGGGCGATAAGGGCGAAGTCCATTACCTCCTGTACGTTGTTGGAGCAGAGCATCGCCCAGCCGGTGGAGCGGCAGGCCATGACGTCGGAATGGTCGCCGAAGATGGACAACGCCTGCGCGGCAATGGCGCGGGCCGAAACATGAAAGACGGTGGAGGTAAGTTCCCCCGCGATCTTGAACATGTTCGGAATCATCAGCAACAGTCCCTGGCTGGCGGTAAACGTCGTTGTCAGGGCTCCCGCCTGGAGCGCGCCATGTACCGCGCCGGCGGCGCCGCCTTCGGATTGCATTTCCGTAACAAGCGGTACGGTGCCCCAGATGTTTTTCTCTCCTTTGGCGCTTTTGTCATCGGAGATTTCACCCATGACCGATGATGGTGTGATTGGATAAATCGCGATTACTTCGTTGGTGGCATGGGCTACATGGGCTGCCGCGGTGTTACCATCGATCGTAACCATTTTGCGCTTCATGCAAGAACTCCTCCTT
>CAZHVY010000051.1:0-16874 GCA_964536305.1 uncultured Geobacter sp.
GATGTAGCGCAGCCTGGTAGCGCACTTGCTTCGGGAGCAAGGGGCCGCTGGTTCAAATCCAGTCATCCCGACCAGATATCAAGAAGGGGTCAGGCAGTCGCCAGGCCCCTTTTTTTCGGTGTCAGGCTCGCCTTTTCGCCTTTATGGCCAAGAACGGCCAACAGTCTACGGTGAAATGTCGCAGGATCCGGAAAACTCTGTGTGTCAAGGTCCTTTTCCAGCCGGAAGCCAGCGGACCAGGACCTCTCTCATGGCTTCCATGGTAAATGGCTTGGACAGGTAATCATCCATTCCCTGCTTGACGCAGTAGTCCCGGTATCCTTCCATGGCATGGGCTGTGAGAGCGATTATCGTGGTGTGGAACCCCTTTTCCTTTTCGTTCTCCCTGATGATGCGCGTTGCTTCGATGCCGTCCATCTCCGGCATCTGGCAATCCATGAAAACCAGGTCGTAGGCTCTGCGCCTTGTGGCTTCCACCGCCTCCCGGCCGTTGGCGGCTATATCCGATGTGCACCCCAGGCATTCGAGGATGGCCCTGCAGATTTCCTGGTTGACCTCGTTGTCCTCCGCCACCAGTATATGTCCTGATCCGGTCCAGCCGGTGGCGGAAGCGGCGGCAGGCGATGGAGTGGTCGGAGGCGCATCCGGAAAGCCTGGAAGGTCATCGACCACCGTGCTGGAAAATGCCGTTACGAGGTCGCCGGCCTGTTCCTCAATCGCTTTTTCCATGCGCACCGTGAAGCGGAACACGGACCCCTTGCCATGGGCGCTTTCAACGCTGATCCCGCCACCCATCATTTCCACCAGTTGTTTCACGATGGAGAGACCCAGGCCGGTGCCGCCGTACTTCCGGTTCGTGGACCCGTCAGCCTGGGTAAAGCAGTCGAATATCTGATTCAGAGCCGCGTGGGGTATTCCGATCCCGGTGTCTCGCACTTCAAAGGAGATGAGAAACCTGTTTTGGCTCTCCTCTATGCAGGAAACGGAAACGGAGATCTCGCCCCGTTCGGTGAACTTGACCGAGTTTCCCACCAGATTGAGCAGCACCTGACGAAGGCGCGTCGGGTCTCCTATAAGCAGCTGCGGGACATTTTCACCGACGGAAATGGACAGTAAGACACCTTTCTTCCGTGTTTTGAGATGGAAGAGATCCATGCTCTCCGAAATGATTTCACGGATATTGAAGGTGACGTTTTCCAGTTCAAGCCTTCCCGCCTCTATCTTTGAAAAATCCAGTATATCGTTTATGACGTTCAGGAGCGACTCCGCGGACAGATATACCGATTCGGCGTATCTGCGCTGTTTGTCCGACAGCTGGCCGGCCAGCAGGAGTTCAGTCATGCCCAGTACGCCGTTCATGGGGGTGCGGATCTCGTGGCTCATATTGGCGAGGAACTGGGACTTGGCCATGTTCGCCGCATCGGCGTCCTCACGGGCCTTGTTGGCCTCGTCCAGCGCCTGACGCAGGGATATATTGGTATCGCTCAGTTCCTCCGTGCGCAGCGCCACCATGTTTTCCAGTTGCTCATTGGCAAATTCAAGTTGCTCGTCCCGTTCCCGTATCCGCTCCAGCATCTCGTTGAAGCCGTTGATCAGGGCGCCGGTTTCGTCTTCGCTCTCGCTCTCGGCCTGAAGTGAGTAATTATGTTCCAAGGTAACCCTCTTCATTACTTCCGACAGATTGAGTATCGGCCCGGAGATTATGTTCCGCAATCCTCGGGAGATAAAGAAGGCCACCGTGAAGGCGCCGACCAGCACGAGGGGGACGATGATAAATATCCACCGCATCTGGGTGTACAGCTCGGCGGCGTCGGACTGGATAACAATCTTTCCCAGCATCTGATCGTTCACCACAATCGGCGCAACTGTTTCGAAGGTCCCGTCCAGATCCGCGAGAACGGTGGAATCATGTTCCAGTTTCGTGAGAACCGATTTCGTGTCGAAAACAGGTTTGCCGTGCAGCGACTTCACCCGGGGAGAGATGTAGTCGGCAAAGACCTTGTTGTCATTTGTTACAATGAAGGCGCCGAGGATGTACTCCTTGGCGCTCAGCCCGGCCAGGGTCTCCCGAGCGGATTGGGGGTCATGGAACGCAACCGCGGCGGCGCTGTTTTTTCCGATAATATCGGCGATAATGTCAAGCTGCTGCCGTATGCCCATGCGCAACGTTACCAGCTCGTTGACGAGAAAAGCCATGGTGACGAACAACACCGTGGTTGCGCTCGTCAGGAGCATAATCGCCATCAGCTTGTTTTTGATGGACAGTGTGCGGAACAGCTGCTTCATGTTCGTCACCAGTGTTGTTTCCGAGAGAGGGTTGCCCCGGTCCCGTGAAGCGGGCCCGCTTCCGGGGGGGCCGGAATGCCCCTGGTACCATGTAACAATATACAACCAACCCCCCTCAGTCCCCCCCTTCTCAGGGGGGAAGCCTTTGAGCCTCCCCTGAGAAGGGAAGGTTTGGAGGGGTTAGACTTGAAAGAATAAACGTTACAGAGTACTAGAATCTCCAGGTCGCCTTGACCCGGAACATCCTTCCATCCTGCGGGATGGTGTCCTGCAGGTGCTCACCGCCTCCCGGCGCTGAGTAGCCGGTATTGAAAAGGTTGTAGATACTTCCCGATATCTCGAGGTTTTTCAGGATATCGCGGGTGAATATGGTCAGGTTCGTGATGAAAAAGTCCCTGGCCTCGTTTCTCTTAAGGGTCATTTTACCGCTGGTGTACTGTTCTTCCAGTCCGAGAAACACCTTTTCCCGCAACAGGGGAAACAGCAGGTTCAGCTTGGCCAGGCTCCTTGCCGAATTGGGGAGCCGCTCTCCAGTCGAGGCGTTACTTGCGTCCTGGTATGAGTAGCTTGCCTTTGCGCGGATTCCGTTCTCCCATTTTCCGTCCAGTTGCAGCTCAAACCCTTTCAGCTCCACCTTGTCCATGTTCCTGAAGACGAGCAGGCCGTCGGCCGGGTCGATGTTCTGGGTGATGAGATCCTTCACCCTGGTATAGTATCCGCTGACGGTGGCGCGGAGGCGTCTCCCCAGTTGCTGTTCCAGCGCGAGCTCGTAGTTGACGCTCTGTTCCTCCCGCAGATCCGGGTTGGATTTCTGACTGTAGCCGTCACTGTAGTATAGCTCGTATCCGTTGGGAGGCCTGAAGGCCGTGCCGAAGATCATTTTCAGGGTTGTATTGGAGAAGGGAGAATAGATGAGGGCGACGCGGGGGTTCAGGGCGCCGCCGAATGTATCGAAATGATCATACCGCAACCCCGCGTTCAGGATCAGGTTGTCCAGGATCTGGTATTCGTCCTGCAGATATGTTCCCACGTTCCAGGCGCTTCTCCTGTCGTCCAGGTACATCCCGGTATCGTAATTCTGCTGCACCATGCGCATCGCATCCCGGAATTCGACGCCCCCCACCAGTTTGTGGCTTTCCGTCAGTTCCCTGGTCAGTTGAACCTCGCCCGCGAGCCAGGAGTTGCGTACCCTGTCGATGTTGGTGTAGCGGTAGGGCGCGTCTTCATCTCCGGCTTCTTCATAGATGTAGTAGCCGTCGTAGTTGTACTGGTTCCAGGAGAGTCTGGCCATTACATCCAGCCCGCTTTCCATGGTCCGCCGGTATTTCAGGTCAAGAAACATGCTGCTGTCCACGCTCTTGGTTCCGGGGTCGTTGAAGACCGTTCCCCAGGGCGCGGTGGGCAGGCCCTTGTCCCTCTTCACGTACCCCCCCTCCAGGGTAAAGTCCCGGTACGATGCTTTCAGGAAGGCGCTGCCGGACCTTTCCCTGTCGGCTCCCCTCGCCCACCCGCGGTTGGTGGCAGGGGAGTCGAATTCGGGATAGTAAAGGTTCTGCCCCCCGCTGTCCATGAACGTGCCGGAGACGAGCATCTCCGGACCTTGGGAAGAATTTTTCCCGAAACTGATCCGTCCCTTGTAGGTGTCGAAGCTTCCCGTGGCGCCTGAGATCTCGACCCCGTTCATATCCCTGCCGCGCCGGGTAACGACGTTGATTACGCCCATCATGGCATTGGCGCCGTACAGGGTATGGCCCGGTCCGCGGATTATCTCGACGCGCTCGATGAGGTCGGCATCGACGATAAGCTCATAACCGGTATAGCCGGACTGGTAGACGGTATCGTTCTGGCGCACGCCGTCCACCATGAGGAGCATCCGGGTGCCGTAATCGCCGGGTATGCCCAATCCCCGTATCCCCGTGTACTGGTAATTCCTGTCATTAATCACGGAAAAACCGGGAACGCTTCGCAGAATGTCGGCCAGGGTCCGGTAGCCGAACATCCTGATCTCTTCTGCCGTTACTATGGTCACGGAAGCGGGGGCCTCGGTGACCGGCTGCTCGTAGCGCGACGCGCCGGAGACGGTATCCACCTCGATCTCCATCAACTGCTCGATGGTGAGAGTTGTCAGGTCCTCGGGCGGGGCCTTGGAGACGTCTTCTCCGGCCCGGGCCGGGCATGGGGATATGGCGAGCAGAGCGGTAATGAGCAAGCCGGCGATCAGCGCCCGTCCTGTTTTTGTTACAGGTACGCGGGCCGGTCTCGCGCCGGATGGTAAGGAGGTGATAAATTGAGAGAGTTTTCTCATTGCTCCATCACCTCCTTTGCCAGCTTCAGCAACTGGGAACTGAGCCTGATGCCGGACTGTTGCGCGGAACGGTTGTTTATTTCGAATCCCACCCGTTTTTTTATCACGACCATATTGATCATAACCCCGGCCCGGGCAAATCCGGGATGGTCTGCCACGGTGAGGATCGGCCTGTTGCGGAGCGTCCTGAGAATTGCGGGCAGCGCCCGTTTTTCCGACGGGCTGATGTACAGGATATCCACGCCCCGGGCGTCTTCCGCGTCGTTATAGCGCCTGACGCGGACCGTCCTTCCTTTTACGGATTTTCCATTCAGGGCGTCCATGGCGCCCTCAAAGGGGTCGCTGCCCAGGATGCCGATGGTGAACACGCCGTCCGTGAGGGCGGTGTCGGGCCAGTCGGCGAATCCCGCGAAATTGAGGATGAAGGCGGCCTTGACCCGGTACTCTCCAGCGGACAGGGCGGCCCCGGCGGAAGAGGGAAGAATTGCCTGCAACTGGAAGAAGAGGAACAGGATGAGCAGCAGGGGCAGAGCCGGATGGGGTGGTTTCGCGGAGCGGTGGGCGGCATGCCGCCGGATCCGGCCCTCAGCGCCGGGAAGCCCTTTCTGAGATGCTTGATGCATGGAATAACTCCGTCACAGTCCGTATTTTTTATTCTACCCCACGGCCGCTGTTTCCCGGGAGGGGAGGTACTGCTCGAACTGTTTCTTCTCCAGCGCGCATCGATACGCCTCTTCCGGCGTGATCCTCTTGGTCTTCAACAGGTCGAGAATGTGCTGGTCCATGAGCTGCATGCCGTCCTTGCGCGCCGTCTGGATGATGGAAGGGATCTGAAAGGTCTTTCCCTCCCGGATCAGGTTGGCTATGGCCGGGGTCCCCACCATGATCTCCATGGCGGCCACCCGCCCCTTCCCCTCGGCGACCTTCAGCAGTTGCTGGCAGACGACTCCCTTCAGAGACTCCGACAGCATGGTGCGGATCTGTTCCTGGCCGTCTCTCGGGAAGGCGTCGATGATGCGATCTATGGTCTTGGCCGCCGAGTTTGTGTGGAGGGTGCCGAATACCAGGTGACCGGTCTCGGCGGCGGTCATGGCCAGGCTGATGGTCTCCAGGTCGCGCATCTCTCCCACCAGGATCACGTCCGGGTCTTCGCGCAGGGCCGCCCTGAGGGCGGCGGAGAAGCTTTCGGAGTGTTCTCCTATCTGTCTCTGGTTCAGCAGGGACTCCTTGCTCTCGTGGATGAACTCCAGGGGGTCCTCCAGGGTGAGGATGTGTTCCTTTCTCGTGGAGTTGATGAGGTCTATCATGGCCGCCAGGGTCGTGGACTTTCCCGAACCCGTGGGGCCGGTAACCAGCACGAGCCCCTTTTTCAGCATGGTCATCCTGCGCACCCCTTCCGGAAGTCCCAGGTCGTCCGCTGTCAGGATCTTGCCCGGGATGATGCGGAAGACCGCCCCGATTCCCTTGTGCTGCAGGAAGAGGTTGCCGCGGAACCTGGCGAAGCCTGGTATGGCGTAGGCGAAATCCAGGTCGTGGCGCGCCTCGAAGTCGGCCCGCTGTTTTTCGGTGAGGATCTCGAAGAGGATCGCCTTCAGTTCCTCATGGGACAGGGACTTGTAGTTCAGCCGGACTATGTCGCCGTGCAAACGGAATATGGGGGGGGCGCCGGTGGAAAGGTGGAGGTCCGAGGCCCCCTGGTCCTGCATCATCTTGAAAAGCGCGTCTATTCTTGCCATTTATTCTTTCTCCGTCACTGTGCCTTCGCGGCCAGATATTCTTCCGGCGATATGCCGCCTGCCAGCAGCAGGTCTTCCAGTTCCTCGGCGGCGCCATGGTAGCCTTTTTCCGCCAGCCTCCGCAGCATCTCCCGGCCGTTCCCGGCATGGGCGAACAATTCCCGGACATCCGGGCCGAAGCGGAGAACGTCAGCCAGATATCTGGTTCCCTCCAAGCCGGTATACCCGCACTCCAGGCAGCCCGGCGCGCGGTAGAGCCGATCCGCGTCCGGAAGTCCAGGCATGGAAGCAGGGGCCTTGACGGCTTCCCGGCAGGAAGGGCAGAGGGTCCGCACCGGGGTGAGTGTCATGATGCCGGCGATGCCCAGGGCAATGGAAGGGTTGTCCCGGCGGGCGGCCATGAGATAGTCCAGGGTCTTGCCGAGACCGTCGCAATCGATTCCCGCCGCAACCATGTGGCCTCGCAGGGCGGCTCTCCATGCGGTGAGGAAAATCCGCCCGGAGGTAACGTCCGCAAGCGCGATCAGGTCGGCGTCATGGTGGGGAAGGGCGGCCATCACCTGCTCCAGATCCTCCGGGGAACCGTCCGGCAGCGGTATGCGTGGAAAGGAGGTCCGCTCTCCCGTCCCTTTCCCCGCCAGCAGGATGTTTTTTTCCTTTGCGCTGCCTTGTTCCAGGAATATATCCAAAAGCGCCAGCCGGGCGCGCCTGTTTCCGGAGGCGCATAGAATCATCCCCCCGGAGGCCGATGCCAGGGCCTGGAAATCGTCCTTTGCCGCCGGGCCGAGCCCCATTTTTTCCAGCGATGAGGGAAAAGGGTCGTCCCTGTCCATGGAGAAGGTCACGTATTCGCCTTCCGTAAGCCTTATGAGGAAAGCGGCGATCATGACCGTCATCCCCTTGTAGTGGAATTGGATGCGGCCTTCGGAGGCGATTTCACTGGAAGCCTTGATGGCGGCCTGCCCGCGGATGTGGAGAAGCAGGTTCTGGTAAGACGCGGAGGGAAAGGCGCCGATGTCCCGCCGCGTATGCCCCTTTCGGGCGGAGATCGCCACAAGCGGGCCTCGGGGGCGGAGAGAGAGGGCGGTCAGGCCGTTCTGGAGATAAAACAGGATGAGATATTTCAGGAGCAGGGCCCCGCTCATGTCTTCATTGATCTTTTCCAGGATTCCCGGCGTAAAGGAATTTGAAGAGAGCCCGAAGGAGGTTTCTCCCCGGGCCGGGCCGTAGAAGAGATCCAGCATATCCCGCAGCTCGCGGATAATCGGCATGGACACGGTGACCCGGCATCCGGTCTCCTTTTCCACCGCTTCCACCGCGGCCAGGTTCATGGGGTCCGCCAGGGCTATGTGCAGCTCATCCCCGGTGCGTATGATGGGGATCAGATTGTATCTTCGGGCCAGTTCCGCCGGTACCAGAGACACGGCGCTTGCGTCCACGGTCTTTTCGTTGAGGCGGACGTAGGGTATGTTCAACTGGTTGGAGAGAGCCCAGTCGATGTCCTCCTGCGCCACTATTCCCAGCTTGACCAGGGCTTCGCCGAAACGGCACCCGGAGGCGCGCTGTTCATCAAGGGCCGAATTGATGTCCTCTTCGGTAATTATGCGCGAATTGAAGAGCACCGATCCGATGGAGCCCTCCTTTACCAGACTTTCCATGTTGATCCTCCCGTATCCGCGGGCCCGGTTAGTCCGGACAGCGGTCCTCATTAACGTATCGGATGATGGGCTGAAAACTTTACCGCGCCTCCGAAAAAGCCGTTTTCCCGTAGCTTTGCATTTTACGGTTTCCTGTGATAGCCTTCCGGCGAAAAATCACCGCCGTATCGATGCCTGTCGGGTCGCGCGGCGTAACGGGAAGGGTTACATGAAAAGAAAAGCGCTCGCCCTTTTTTCCGGGGGGCTGGACTCCATACTTGCCGTAAAGGTCATGCTCCAGCAGGGAATCGACGTGGAGGCGGTCAATTTCACTTCTCCATTTTTTCTCTGCAAGAATCCCACTGCCGGGTGCTCTTCAGAGGCGGTCAGGGTGGCCGGTGAGCTGGGGATTCCAATCAAGGTGATAGAGCTTGGAAGTGATTTCCTGGAGATGCTGAAGGCGCCCAGGCACGGGTACGGCAGCGGCATGAACCCGTGCATAGACTGCCGGATCTTTTTCCTCCGCAAGGCCGGAGAATACATGGCTGAATGTGGGGCGGATTTCATCATAACCGGCGAAGTTCTCGGGCAACGCCCAATGAGCCAGAGAAAAGACGCCATGCGTCTGGTGGAACGGGAATGCGGCCTCCAGGGGTTGCTGCTGCGCCCCCTGAGCGCAAGGCATCTTCCCCCTACCATCCCGGAACAGGAGGGATGGGTGGACCGCGAGAGCCTTCTTGGCATCAGCGGCCGCTCCCGCAAGGAGCAGATGCGTCTCGCCGGGGAGATGGGGATCAAGGGTTATCCGATCCCGGCCGGGGGGTGCCTTCTTACCGAACCGTCCTTTCTTTCCAAAATAAGAGATGTCTTTGCCCATGCCGAAGAGTTGACCATGCGTCAATTCAGCCTGCTGCGCGTCGGCCGCCATTTTCGCCTCGGACCCAGGACCAAGGTGATCATCGGCCGCAACGAGGCGGAAAACGAGGTTCTGGAAGGGATGGTAGCCCCCGGTGACGCGACCCTGCGCTGGCCGGGCGGCGGGAGCCCCCTGGCGCTTGTCGCCGGCGACACCGGCGAGGAATTTCTGAAAACGGCGGCGCAGGTTCTGCTGCGCTATACAAAGGCCGAACCCGCGAGGGAAACAACGGTTCTGGCGGCCCTGAACGGCGTGGCGCGTTCCTTGAAGGTCGTGAATGAATTTGACGATGTTATGGTCGCCGAGTTCCGGTTGTGAGCGCTGGCGGATAATCGGGAGGATACATGAATAAGCTGGAAAGGCTTCTTGAGATTATCGAAGAGATAGCGGCCGGCCGCTATTCCAATGATGTAATGGACCTGACCCGGCCGGAGGTTCCGGAGCCGGTCCGTTCCATCGCCGAGGCCATGGGGATGATGATGGTCAAGGTGGAGGCGAGGGAATACCGCCTCGAGATGCTCGTACAGGAGCTGCGGGAGCTTAACGGCCGCATCCGGCGCAACGCCGTAGGCGTGGTATCCGCCATGGCCAATGCCCTGGCCGCCAGGGACAAATATACCGAGGGCCATGCCGAGCGGGTCGGCGCCATAGCGGGGCTGATAGCCCGGGAGATGGGGCTTTCCGAAGAAGAGGTTGAACTGGTGCGGGTCGCGGGACGTCTCCACGACATAGGCAAGATAGGTTTCTCCGATCGCCTCTTTCTCCCCCACGAGGGGAAGAACCCCGAAGACGTGATCAGAGAGATAACGCGCCATCCCTCCACCGGCGCCCGGATTCTCAAGGACCTGGATTTTCTCGGTCCGGCCCTTGATTACATCGAGTGCCATCACGAGCGGCCTGACGGCCGGGGCTATCCCCGTCACCTGAAGGCGCCGGATATTCCTCTGGGGGCCAGGATCATCGCCGTGGCCGACGGATATGACGCCATGACCACCGACCGGCCTTATCAGAAAGGTCGCACATCGGAGACCGCCCTCGCCATTCTCAAGGAAAATGCCGGCTCTCACTGGGACGCTGACTGCGTCGCGGCGTTCGAGCGGGTCCTGCCGAAGATACTGGCCGCATCCGCCGACGAGCCCTGAACCCTTCTTCCTGGAAGATTGGCGGCCCGTATCGGTTGCAAACGCTGCATGCAAAACCAAGCCGGGGGGATAGAAGAAATGCAACTGGACCTCTTTGTGGACAACCGCCGCATCATCCTGGGCAATCTGGCTGACGAGCATCTCCGCGACCTCGAACTGGATGAAGCGGCCGGAATCTACGACCGGATCCTGGCCGAATGGCCGGACGATTCCGCCATCGCCGCCGCGCGACGGGCCCTTGATGTCTGGCGGGAAAGGATTCAGCGCTTTCACTCCTCACCCGGCGGTATTGACGGGATGCATGCCCTGTACGCGAACCTGGCCGAACCGGCCCCTTCCTCTCTCAGGTCAGGCGTCCGCTCCTTTATCATTGTCTTCAATTCCAATCCACCCCTGAACTGCTATTCATCCTGCCCCGCTTTCACCTGGGCTGCCTCCTGCTGGAAGCGGGCAGGATTGCCGAGGCTGAGACATGGTTCGCCCTTGCCCTGGATTCCGGGATACCCGGGCAGGGACGCTTCCTGGCCTATCTTGGTGACGCCCTGTTCATGAAGGGTGAAACCGGCGCCGCGCGGGACTGCTATCGCGCCGCCTTTCTTGAAGACCCTTCGGGCGTTGACATGGAACATCTTCGGGATCGGGCCGTGCTGGAAATGGTGGGAGAGATGGAGGAGGAAGGGCTTTCCGGGGAAGAGGCGACAGGGTGGATTCCGGTGTGGGGATGGCTTACTGGGGTGCTCTCGCTCGGTCCGCCGGATGCGGATGATTCATCCTCGCCCCTCGAAGAACCCGGGCAACCGGGGCGGCCTCCGGCGGAAGATGCCCCTCGACGCTGGTTCCGCCTTCTGCGCAATGCCGAGCGTCTGCGGACCGAAAAGCGGGATGACGCCGGACTGGTTCGCGCGCGCCGGGAGATGAGGGAGCTGAACCCCTTGATGTTCGGCAGGTATATGGAAAAACTCATGGGATAAACAAAGGAGAAAATGACCATGGAAAATGAAAAAGAGGTTTCAGGCTTCTTCCGTGATGATGGAACCAGGATCGACCCCGCCAGGGTTCCCAAACCGCCGCTCTGCCTTTCGTGCCGAAAGGACGGCGACCCGAGGGAAGAGATTCTGTGCCTCCTGAACCGCGATGACCAGGATGGCGCGGAGAATTTCGTCTGTCACGCGCATGTGGCGAAAACAGAATAATTCGATCCTCTTGCAAGCATGCGATATTTCTGCGCCTTTTACCCTTTCCCTAACCCTCTCCTACCAGGGCAAAGGGGACTCTTTTTGACATTTGTAAGAGGCTTATGCGGATGCTGAACATGAAGCTGTTTTCCCTCTTCAGGCCCCATGGAGCGGAGGGGATATAACCCGGTGACCATAATGACTGACGACTCCCTTCCCATTCTCTACCGTGACGGCCACTTCATGGCGGTGAACAAGCCTTCCGGCATGCTCGTGCACCGGAGCGATGTGGATCGCCGCGAGACGGTATTCGCCATGAGGCTTGCGCGGGACCAGGCGGGCTGCCGTGTCTATCCGGTCCACCGCCTGGATCGCCCCACCTCCGGGGCGCTTCTGTTCGCCCTTTCCCCCGAAGCGGCGCGGAAGGCCTCGGACGCCTTCCAGGCCGGGCTGGTACGCAAGACCTACCTGGCGATAGTGCGGGGAATAACTGATGAAGAGGCGGTCATCGACCATCCGCTGCGGGAGATCCCGGACCGGTTCGAGGAATGCGGGGAGGGCGAAGTGGTCAGCAGAGAGGCGGTTACGGTCTTCCGCCGTCTGGCGGCCGTGGAACTTCCCATTCCAGCCGGGAAGTTCCCCACGGCCCGCTACTCCCTCCTGGAAGTCACCCCCCGCACCGGCCGAAGACATCAGATCCGCCGCCACCTGAAGCACGTCTTCCATCCCATCATCGGCGACACCACATACGGCGACGGCCTCCACAACCGCCTTTTTCGCGATTCGCTGGGCTGCGGCCGCTTGCTGCTCCACGCCTCGGCTCTCTCGTTCCGAGACCCGGAGACCGGAAAAAACGTAACCATAACAGCGCCCCTTTGCGGTGAATTCGCGAAGGTGATTATCCGGCTCGGATGGAGTGATTTGATATAGGGATATATATAATGTACGACCTGTATAGGGTTCGATATTCGATGCAGTTTTGACGACCGGCGTTTCGGATTATCTGTTGAAAAGAGAAGCGACGCCAGCTGATGGAGAAACTGGCGGACGGGTACTGCGATCACCGTCTTCTTCGAATAGGATTTACAGGTTTGTCCCGCTATAGGAACTGTTTGGGAGGCGCGATTTCACAAATTAAATTACACCTACTACATTGATCAATTGAGCTATCTGGGCGGGCCATGGCTGACGGTCGGGGGGCTTTCGCAGCGGGTGTCGGCCGTCATCCCATTTCTTGTGCGGATGAAAAATGGACTGTGAAAAATCCTGCCTTACCCCGATTTGCTTCAGTTACTCCTCGACGTACACCCTCTGACTCCTTTAGCTTGCTTCAAGGGTAAGTTGACAAATAAAGTTCATTTCTTTCTGTTGTCCAGCTTTTTCGGCAAAGGACAACTGCCGTTTATTTTTAATTTGAATAAAATAATCGTGCAAATGTTGACTCTATTACGGCGTCAGGTGTAAAAATGAGTAAATTTCATGGGTTTTGAGGAGTGCCGGTTTATGAGAACGGCGATTAAATCCGACATTTCCGCTACAAAAAGCCGACTGTTTAGCTTGCCGCTGACACAGACGGCTTTTTATTATTGATAACAATCTTTAAAAGCCGTTTTTTCCATGTCACCATCTTTTGATTAAAAGGAACAAAAAGTGAAGCAGCTGTTTACGTTAACATTCTCACTCTTTGGAATATCCGCGCCGTGGTTTTCATGGGTTGCTGCCGTGGTTCTTGTTCTTTGGCCAGCCTGGGCGATTTTCAAGCTTTTTACCCTTTCACGCCGTCAAGAAGGAATTTGTAACAAGCTGATATTGGAAATCAAGGAGTTGCATACCAAATATCCCCTCCAAGGGAGACTTGGTCTGCACGCTGCCGCCATTGACAGATTGCGCCAACTGTTCGCGGATATTCCATTTCTTGTCGGAAAATGGAATATTTTTCGTGCGAGTCTTCTATACAGTGCCCTACCCGATGAAGATGACACTCAGCAGGTTTGGTTAACAGAGTCGTCTGCAATCGTTTTTCCAGAGGATGGTTTTCTCGGGAGTGATTTCAATAAAAGGCATTTTCATGCAATACCCGGAATTGTCACCGGAATTGGCCTTCTGATGACCTTTGCGGCAATACTGGTTGGGCTTTTGGATGTCAGAATCATTGACAATAAAGTTCATGGGCTTGAGAATCTGATAGGCGGGCTATCTGGAAAATTCATCTCTTCCGTAGCGGCCTTATCTGCGGCAACAGTCTTCCTTTTCTTGGAAAAAAGGGTCTTCCACCGATTGAACGGTGTACGCATTGCCCTAATATCCGAGATAGACTCTCTCGTGCCCCGTCGCACCGAATCCCATATTTTGGAAGAGATTTCCTGCAATATCGCTGAGCAAACAAAGGCTTTCAGAACATTCAATTCCGATCTATCCCTAAAATTACGTAACAGCTTCAGTGAAAGTGTGGGGCCGACCCTTGAGAGAATGGTTCTTGCGATTGATAGCCTGAACAAGCTTGCTGATTCTTCCAAGGCTGAATTACTTGAAGCGATATGCCAGATGAATCACTTGCTCAAGAAATCAGAAGAAACGCGCCAGGATTCCATCTCAGGCCAAGTTGAGAGCTTACTTAGTGACCTGCAAAAATCACTTTCTGAATCCATCGGCAGAATGAGCAGAGAATTCAGTTCCTCACTAACCGGTACCGCTCAAGATCAGTTCAAGAGGGTTGCAGAGACAGTTGGAGCAACTGCTCAAGTTCTTGAAGGAATGAATGTTCAATTCACAAACACGCAATCTGCCCTTCAGGATCTGATTGCTCAGGCCAAGCAATCCACAGAAAGCCAACTCAATAACGGCACCGCCCTCGTAGATCGAATGGTCACTGTGGTCGGAGGGACTTTGGCTCAGATGGAGGAAAAAATTACCGATTTGAGTCTAAAGATGGCCACCACCATTGAAGGCACTGCGGAAAAGTCCGCTGAAGCTGCCGGCGGCATAATAAGCGAAGTTAGAGCACTCAACGAACAAACCGTTGAAAAGTTTGTCGCGGTATTTCGAAAACATGAGGAGCAATTGGACAGGGTTGACCTGCTCAAGCAGACCCTGCAAGAGGCGTTGGCGGAATTTGGGGAATATGTGACCGGATATGACGAAATCAATAGGGAGCTAAAGAGTGCCGCAAGAGATATTAATTCGAACTTGCAGCTTCTTTCTCAATCGTCTCAAAGAATGAAGGCAGTCCAGGAATCATATAATAAGATTGCCGTACTTGCCGCAGACAAGATACATCTGTTGGCTGAATCAAATGAGAAACAAAGAGAGATATGGAAGGAAATAAATGAATCTATGGATAGTTATAAAACAACATTTCAAACTGTCCAAGTCGGTGCTTCATCAGTGCTTTCTATGATAACAGAGCACCTCCAGAAGTTTTCAAGAGCAACTCAAGATCATTTAGATAAAACCGTTACTGTTGCAAATGATCATGTCAACAAAGCAGTTAACCTACTCGGAGGACAGATAGAAGAGCTTGGTGAAGCACTTGTTGACTTAAGTGAAATTGTCGAAGAAATTAATAGGTATCGCAATAATTTGAGAAGATAATCTCCATGCAAGAAGATACGAACTCTGGAATAGCAAATTCATTTACCGATTTGATGACATCCTTGGCAGTCATCTTTATTCTGTTACTTTGTTCTTTCATGAATAATGCTTTTGAAGAGGGTCAAAGTACCAGAACAAAGATTCTTGAAAAGCTTCAACAGCAGTTGAAAGAGTTTGTTGTCAAGGGTGTAAAGGTCGAGTCGGACCCTAATGATCCATTAGCACTTCTCATTTTGGTTCCTGAGGGATTACTGGAATTTAAGCTTGACCGTGCGGAAATCCCACCACGAGGAGATGAATTCCTAGCTTCCTTTATCCCAAAGTTGACAGACACCATTTATCACCCTGATTTCCGCAACGATATCAGCTCGGTTGTCGTAGAGGGTCATACGGATTCTTGGGGCTCAGACACTCACAATCTTGAACTCAGTCAACGAAGATCCATGTCGGTTGTCGGCAAATGCATCAGCATTCTCGAAGCATCATCCAGCCACTCAAATAGTAACGACGAAAACAAGCGGGATTATTTTTTGCGGGTGTTATCTGCGAGTGGGCGTGGCAAGCAGGACGTGATATTGACTGATGGGAAAGAAGATCATCAGCAGAGTCGGAGGGTGGTCTTCAAAATTAGGATCAGATCTTTCGAAGAAAAAAAAGTCGAAAAACGGTTATCCAATGCCTGATTTAGATGACGTAAAGATTGAAGACGTGCTTAAAGATCTGAGAGGTATCACTCAGACCCTCGAACGCAACTTACGTTCAATTACAAGTACCCCTATTAATGATCTCTTCACAAAAATCAAGAAAACAACCGCGGATATAGCCAAACCCAGCACACTACCAAAACCGCCTCCTTCAGAGCGTTATCTCCAGTTATGGCGTCAGTTTAAACAAGGACAGATAAACGAACTCAGCAAACCGGCCTTGAAGTACCTGTGTTGGGAAAGTGACGTATTGGAAGATCCTGACTTTTTAAGATATTTAACCGTAAATTCTGATCAGTTATCTGCTAGAGCAATTTGTGGATTGGTATCATCAATTCATAATAATTGGAAAACGGATTCGCCAAACAAGGATATAGCTCGCTTTGCTGCGAAACAGTTGACTGAATTTACTGGGAAAAACCGAACGATATCAAAATGGAAAACTGACGTAGCAATGCTTCTTGGCCCAGTCGGTGCTGCGCATTTCGCAAACAAAATACTACTAGCTTCACTAATTGAACCAAAAATAGCTGCTGAACAATGGGCTTTGAGCGAAAACACCGGCTATATGCGATATGCAGTGGTCAATGCCGTTAATCAATCGCTTGATATGATAGGTCGCAAGTCAAATGTGACCAATTACGTATTAAATACTCTTTTGCACTGGAATGGTTGGCATATTAATGCTGAGGGTTTCAGATTTATGGTCAACAGATTGATTCTACACCCGAATGTCCATGCCATAGAAGACTCTCTCAGACTCAACATATTGAATCATAACATGTTAGGTGACCCACGCCTTCCAGCAAACAGTGGCAAATGGTCGGGAATTGACCGAGAGGCAAGACAAAAGTTCATCGGTTGGCTTGCAAAGCGCGATATCGTATTCTTCTTTGATCACGTTTTGAAGGGTAAGGATCGCCATGGACGGAGAGATTTTTGGTTACGTTACGTAGATCGGATGGTGTCATCAAGGCCTCTACTTTCTAATGACACTGCTGCGCAGTTCCGAAATAATCGAGATGTCAATTTCGGCAAACTGACCAGTAGTACAAACCAAGCCGCCTTTATCCTTGATTTTGGTGACGTAATGGCTGTGGAATTCAGCGAAGTCGGGAAAATATTCATATACAAGAGGTCAGAGTTTGAGGAGCGCATCAAAGATATTTGGGCAAATTGGTATTTTACAGAAAAAATACTTAAAAACCAAAAACTACCTGATGAGCGAAAAATTCGACATCGAGCTTTGGAGGATATTGTGAATGTCGATTGGCGTGACAATGCTGCATATGTTCTCGCCAAATATGGAGTCCGCCCATGACATGGGTATTACTTCGGCAAATAAACACCGCAATTATGCAGCGTAGGCAGCACAGGGATGC
>CAZHVY010000052.1:0-15274 GCA_964536305.1 uncultured Geobacter sp.
TATCGCGGCCTTTGGTATAGCAACTGTACGTGTGCCAGAGGTGATAACAGGGGTGCACGCTGCCATCCCAGGAAATCATAGCTGCCCCCCCTTCGACAAAGTCGCACCTGCGGTCGCTTTTGGGAACGACCTCCGGCAGTTTCAGAGCAAGCCCTTTCCGGCGGGCCACCTCCTGCGCGGCGTCGAAAGTCCTGCCCATTTCCCGGCGCAACAGATCCTCCTTTGCAAGGAGATTCTTCACCTGGAGAAAAACACCCCGCTTATTCGCATCGAGGAGCATTTTACCGGCACAGTATAGGAGCCGCAGCTCTTCGTCCGTATACCGGAACTTGAATTTGAAGTACACCTTGAGGAACTCTTCGAGGGCGATACCTTCGGCCAGCGCCCTGCTCTTCCAGGTCCCGTACAACTCAAGCGCCTGATCGGAATTGTATTCATAGGCGATTTGGGACAAGAGCGTCTTCTGGTAAGGCAGAAGATGGGAGACGATGGCAAAGGTGGCGCCACGCTGAGCCGCCCACTCCAGCACGTGCGGAAGCTCGTGGAAGCTGTCTCGCCTCAGCACGTACTCGATCCCCGTTTCAAGACCAGGCTTTCCAGCTTGGGCCTTGGCGGCAGCAATAACAGCTAAGGCCCTCTCGACATCCCCGAGCTCACCACCCTCTCTAAATTTCTGGAACGATTCACACGAGACGGAATCCAGAGAGAAGCAGATGCGATCAAGTCCGGCAGCTACCAGCGATTTAGCTCTTTCCCGGGTGAGAAGCGCTCCATTGGTCTGAAAACCGACCCAACTACCGCCCGGCATGGAAGACTTGGCAATCCTGATAAATTCATCAAGAAGCGGATGGAGGAGTGGTTCACCGATACCGTTCAGTACCAGGCTTTCAAGGTGTGGGAAGGCGGGAGCCAATGCCATGAAGGATGCCATGGACATGTCTCCTTCATGGATTTCATTGCCGGCTGACTGTTTTACGCACGCCTGGCACTGGAAATTGCAGCGTGTGGTGGTCTCTACGAAGAGTTTCGAAGGGTGTTTCCTGAATGCGGGATGCGATGCGGAGCACGAAGACATGCTGTCCCGAGGGCAGATGTCGTCATTCGACGCTTGAAAACTAACGTCAGTTTTCGGCAGGCAACTTGTAGATACGCCAGGAACTGAGTCTTTCATGTTATCCCTCTCTTTCACGTCTTCTGGAAACCTCAAGCAGATTTTGATTTGATATAGATGCCTAGACCGGTCTATGTGAATATGCCCAAAAAAAGTTACTACTTACATCATTCAATTTTTTGAGCAAGAAACCTGTCGAAGTACAAATAGATGAAATTCTTCAATGGTTCTGATGATTTCTTAACCTTGGAGCGGAGCAGGGCTCCCTGGAATGATGCGATCAAATTCTCTGCAAGCATTTCAGGATCCAGATCTTCCGGGATGGCCTTCTCCTTCTGTGCCTGAAGAAGCAACATGGACAAAGCCCTCGCCCATCCTTGCAAAGCTTGTTCAAGACGTTCCCGGACTTTCTCGTATTGATCGGACATTTCCAAACTCAAATTGCCAATGAGACATCCCTTTGTGCAATCATTAGCTTCAAATCTCCAAATTCTGCTTTCGAAGCTTTTTTTCACACGTTCCAGTGGAGGTAGAGATTCATCATTGAAAATGGCGCGGAAATGTTCACCGGTTTCTGCGACATATTTGTCGATTATCGCCAGGCCGAACTCTTCTTTGCTGGAGAAAAAGTTGTAAAACGATCCCTTCGGCACATTCGCCTGCTTGAGGATTGCCTCGACGCCGGTAGCGTTGAATCCTTTGCTGTATATGATATCCAGTCCAGTCTGGACGATGTCGTCTTTGCTGTGAATTCTTTTCATGTATTATACATTAGACCGGTCGTTCCAATGTGTCAAGGGGTTTTTTTAGGGATTCAATTTTTTTAGCGCCCGTACGCACTGGAGAACGTTCGGAGAGTTGCCGTTACGCGACATTACGAATACTGCGTCAGGTTGGTAATGCTGAAAATAGTGAAATCTTGCGGCATGAGCCGTTACAGCGACAAAAGCTCTTCCCAGTGCCCAGATCCATCCACGCTAGGGAGGCAACAATTACAGGGACTTAGGCGATTCGCTTGAGTCCCTTTTTCGTTTTTCAAAAAAATGTTGCCGCTTTGTTGCCCTTTCTCTTTGCGTTGCGTGGAGGTCTGGGAGACAGACAATAATGGATGCAGAGATAGAAGGGCCGGGAAACCGGCCTTTTTCTTTTTGCCGGAGATTATCATTTCCGGAAACGAAACCCATAACCAGAACTAGCGTCAAACGTTGGCGACTACGTCGGCCGTCTGAGAACAATCCTCGGTATTCGGGAAGTCAATTTGCATGTGGAAGAAGTAACTGGTAAGGACAAGACCATAGACGTGGTGGTCGATATACTCAACGAGGTCAATAACGGGGGAACCAAGCTCTCCAAGGGCGACCCTTACGCTCCAATAACTTATCCAGGTACATGTCACCGCGAACACCAAAGTCCCTGTCGTACTCCTTCACAATCGTCCTGACGTGCGTGTCGCCGCGCTTCGCGCGAAGCTGGCCGTCTTCGTTCCTGCTGCGGATACCGCGCATACCAGGTGCGTCTTTAGCCATGGCAGTTCTCCTTGCGTGGCAGAGTCTTGTTGACAAAATTAACAAATTTTATAAATTTATCAACATCCAATGTTATGCTTGTTGTCAGCCTAGGCGGGGACACAAAAAGGAGAGGATATGGTGAAACGACAGGAGCCGAAAGAGATTTTTGGTCGGCGGCTCTCGCAGGCGCGGCGGATGCGTGGTATGTCGCTGAGGGCCGTGGCCGATGCGTTGGGGGGGCTGGTGTCCTACAATGCCCTGCATCGCTATGAACAGGGAGTGATGATGCCCGGTGATGATGTCCTGATTCCGGTGGCGGATGTCCTGGACAAACCGCTGGACTTCTTCTTCCGCCCCTTCACGGTGGAGCTACGCGAGTTGCGCTTCCGCAAGACCACCGGTCTGGGGGCCAAATCGGAGGATGCCATCAAGGAACTGGCAACGGACTTCTTCGAGAGATACTGCGAAATCGAGGAGATCCTTGCGTTGCCTTCCCGATTCAGCGACCCCCTCAAGGATGCCAGGTTCAGTACTGTCGATGAGGCAGAGAAGGCGGCGACCAAGGTGCGCGTCTCCTGGAGGCTGGGGGAGGACCCGCTCCCGAACGTCATTGAAACCTTGGAAGTCAACGGATTCAAGGTATTCGAGGTGGATGCCCCCACGTGCTTTGACGGCTTCGCGGGATGGGCCGACGGCCATCCGGTGATCGTCCTGGGGAAATGGCAGAACAACGACATTCCCCGCAAGCGGCTCACCATGCTCCACGAAGCGGCGCACCTGCTGGCAGCAGTGCACACCGACCTGACCGGCAAGGAGTTGGAGTCCTTCTGCAACCGGTTCGCCGGGGCGATGCTGATGCCCAGGGAAGTCTTCAAGTCGGATTGGGGCGGATTCCGGCACCGCATCACCTTGGAGGAACTCATCGTTCTGAAGCGGCGTTACGGCATGCCCATCGCGGCCATCATGCACCGTGCCCACGACCTGAAGCTGATTGACGATTCAATGTACCGCCAGTTCAGCATCACCCGCAAGAAGAAAGGGTGGCACCGCGATGAGCCGGGGAAGTACATCGGGATCGAGCAGTCCAGCCGATTCGAGCAGCTGGTGCTGCGGGCCACGGCTGAAGAGCAGATCAGCTTCGACAAGGGCGCGGCGCTCCTCAACATCCCCCTGGCCGACTTCCAGCAGACCTTGAGTGAGTTTCTGTGAAGATCGTCATTCAAGACGCAGCGCCTGGTCGATTCCGCCGCGCGGTATCAGGCAATGGGTGGTGGATTGCTGCGTGAACGTCCAGCCACGGCGGCTTTACATCAGAGGTCTCGGTTTGAAGGACAAGAGAGCGGCAGCCTTCGGGGCTCAAGGCTGGATCGGCGAGTCCGTGGTCTTGTTTTTGTCGGTTGCAAAAGTGGAGATAAGAACTTTCGATGATGTGAAAGTCCTTGTTGCTGAACGGTTTGACCGACGATAGGCAGGGGATGGGTTGAGGTTTATCAGGCTTTTCCAGGAAGAAAGGCATATCAAATAGTTACAACAGAAATCAGGCCATTTTCTGCACTAGACGGTGGATCAGCACAACCAGGCTCCGTGACCTTCCGGCCCGCTTTCATTCCAGATTCGGCCGCATTGCCACGCTCCTGTAACGTGAAAAGCAGGGATCGGTCGCGGGACGCCTTCGTCCCGATGAAAAAGACCACCTTGGAGATGAAGATGAAGAAAATAATCCTTCTTACATTCATCCGGAGGGACAGCCTAAGGAGCCTGCCCACCGAGATCTGGAAAAAGTGCATCTGCCTGGGCAGCGAGAAACTGACCAACCGGCAATACACCTGGCGCTATTCCACCACGGTCGAAATCGCCCTGGCCTTGCGTCTTATGGGCCTCTGCTCCTTCGGGGAAGGAGAGGAGAACCCACCTCATGCTCAACCCAGGCGCAGGAGAAAGGAATCAAAGCCGCCCTGAAGACTTCCGCCCCCCCCGGAAGGTCCTGCTGGCGGAAAGAACGCATCCGGCGCCATTTCCCTGATACAACGAAAGTATTCAAGAACAATTGTGGTGCGGCACCATGAAATTCGGCGCCAGACTGATGCGCAACATCTTGTGGTGTGCAAGGATGTGCACGGAGGCGCATGCCTGGGACCGGACCGGCTCATCAATGAATGAGCGAGCCAGATTATACGATCCTCTCGGGCGCTGAGAAGACCTTTATTTTTTCACCCGTGGCATAGCAGCATAATGTGGTATTGGAACACAACGCACTGTCAATCCCCGAACTGATCGGCGCGGCCTTGGAGATAATCAGAGGGATTCCGGCCCTCGCGGCCTTCATAACCATTCCCGCGGGCTGCCTGCCGGATGAGACAAGGAAGACGCCGGAAAGGTCTTGACCGTTGAGGAACGCCATGCCGACAACCTTGTCAATGGCATTATGGCGGCCGATATCGATTGCCTTGTACAGCAGATTGCCGTCCGCATCCACCAGGCTCGCACTGTGCGCGCCGCCCGTTTTGTCCTGCGTCGCGTCATACAGGTGCTTCACGCTGTCCAGAAGAACCTCGACCCTGAATGTCCGCCCCAATGGCAATATGACGTCTTCATCCACTTTATCCGGATTTATGGCTACATAACCTGAAGATTGCAGCTCATTCCTTGCGCTGAAGCTCCCAGCGCCATTTATCGTCAGCATAACGCATCCGTCTTTTTCCGTTACACCTTCGAGGGCCTCTCTTTCCCTGAGTCCCCACTCAGTAACCATATAGCCCACGGCAAGCTCCTTATGGTTTTCAGGAGTGGTAACGATGGAGGAAACTCTTTTACCGTTGACAAGCAATTCGAATACTTCCTCGACCATGACCGGGTCGGTTGCCGGTTCCCTTAAGGAGCGGGTAATCTTGGTCGACGCATATTCCCGAACAGGCGCCCCCGCCACCCTCTCGTCCGGAAAGGAAACCTTCAGGGTCAGAATGGAATACCCTTCTTTCGGCTCCCGTCCCATTACCGCATGTCCCTCAGCCAGAAGGCCCCTGGAAATTTTCCTGAAAGATTCTCCATCATCAAGCGCCAGCTTGACGACCTCTCCCGGCGCCATCATCTCCAATGCCTTTTTTGCTTCGACAAGATTCGCCGGACACCCGTCGCCCCGCAGATCCATGATTCGCATGTACCCTCCATGGGATGCAGGCCCGCCACATGATTCAACAACAATCTCGGACTGACCTGCATGGACTCCTGTCATGCTGTTTTGGCCCAAGTAGCCAATGACAGCAATCATCTACTTGACTGGTCCCAGGGACAGCAAGCGAGCTTGAGAAGCCCGACGCAGACCAAAATGGAGCCGTCAACCGGGATTGGTCATTTTCCGCAACAGACAACAGCGTTGAACTTTTCTACAGCGCTACATTAAATCCGACGGTTGGACCAAATACATTTATGCCGTAATTATTGGTCTTCGGCTCAGAAAGGTAGAGGTTTGATATGTGCATATACATGATTCCAGCCGAAACACTGTAACGCGGATTGAAGTTATAGCGCACTCCGGCGCCAAAGTTCATATTGAACGTCAGATCCTGGCCTTGGGCGTATTTCACACCTTCCGGACCCTTGGCATCTACGAACCCGACCCCAAGCCGGGCTTCAACGTAAGGGGCTATTCGCCAGTTGGGTTGGACGAAATTGTAACGTATACCCATCATATAGGCAGCATACCTGGATTCAGGGCCTTGCGGAATAATCGTATAGGATCCGCTGAACGTCAGATCACAATTTCCCCGGAGAAACAGAGGACCGGTTACATCGTAAAGCTGCCATCTCAGCGACAGAATGAGCGGAGCAACCGTATAATCTAGTGGAACTCGTTTCCATTCATCACCCATTAAGTGATTAAAAATAAATGGCGTGTTATAGGGAAGCCAACCCATATCGAAAGATAATTCAAGTTTGTTTTTGTAATAAATTTGATCGTTAAAATCGGAAGGTTCCTGCTTGGAGCTCGGAATATCTGATGAAATGTTGTTTTGGTCATCGGCAAACGATTGATTTGAAACAAAAAAGGATATCAATGCAACAAAAAACAATTGTCGGAATAGTATCACTGCAACCTCAAAGTACTTAATCATGGAATCATCCTTTCTCATCACATGGAAATATGATTATGTCGCAAATTCTCTTTTCTGGTTATTGCGAGCTAATCAGATATGGTTATTCACAACTTACAAGTGATTTTTTTCAGTTCAATACACTTTAAACGGAAGCTTTACCTCACCAGCAATAACGATAATTTGTATCTTTTTATTAAGCTAAACTTTGTGATACTTATTGTGCAATATACCATGAATAATAGATAAAAGGTCACCATAATATCTCAATCCGTTAAACTATTTCGCTCCTCTGCAGTGTCCGGTTAAGGACATAATGGCTGCAAAGTAGAAACAAAAAAAGGTGACGGAACACCTTCACGGAGTATCCGTCACCTATCATGTTTCACCATCGGCCCTCTCTACGGCGTCAGGACCAGCGACACAACAAAGACCGTCTCGGTTTTTCCTCCGGAGGAGGGCAAGGTCCACTTTTTCGCCCGTTCCAGGATGCCCTGCTCCAGTTGGGGATGCTTCATCAGGTCGCTGGCCTGTATTTCCGCCTTATGCACCCGTCCGTCGCCCCCTACCGTCAGGCGCAGGATCACCCCGCCTCCTTTGCACGGGCGCTTGCTCACATATTCGCTGAACCAGTCGGCAAGGTCCGCCAGGAAGGGTTTCCAGCCTTCATGGCCTTCAATGAGCACACGGTTCGGCCAAGCACCCTCCCATTTAACACCCCTCGGCCCGATGGTTACGGATGCGCGTTTTCCGGCGGGCGCCTGCTTCGTGAAAGCATTCTCCTCCAGCTTGGCCGAATCACGCGCGGGGACCGGAGGCGGCGCGGCAAGGGGCGCCATCGACTTCATCAGACGAGTCCTCCCCCTGCCTCCTCCCACCGCAAGGTCGGAGACCCCGGCCGGCAGCGGAAGAGGCTGCTGCACGGTGGTTGCCTCACCATCCATGCGCCTGACCCGGCTGTCTATGGCCACAAAGGAGGTATAGCGGGTAAGGAGGTTGTAGGAGAGGCCGAGAGAGGTTATTTCCTTCATCCGGCTGTTATCGCGGCGCAGGCCTTCATAGTCGGAAAGGAGGGCGATGCGGCGCCGTGCCCAGAGATAGCGGAGCGCTTCATTACCCTCGGGACGGCCGGCCAATCCCACGTCGATTATCTTTTCGTATTTTCCGTCGCCGGCCAGACCGCGCACGGCTATGGTCCCTTTGAGCGGTCCTTTCCACTTGCCGAAAACCACCACCGGCCTCTCCAGCAACACATCGGGAACGGCCAGAGGCTCCACGTCATAGGCCTGGAAGCCGTTGAAATCGACCCGAACGCGGGTAAGCGCCGGCGACTGGATCAGCGAACGGAAACGATCGGCGGTCTTCGGAGCTTCTTCGGGTCTGGTAATAATGAATGGCTCTCCCATCCCTGCCCGCGCCATCCCCTCCATAAGGAAGCGGTTCACACTGGAACCGATGCCGAAGGAAAAGAGATTAGCCTCTCCAAGATTACTCCGGATAAGGTCGAAGGTCTCGTCCTCGGCGCTCACGTATCCGTCAGTGACAATAACCATCGTGCGGGAGAATCCCTCCGCCTTCGGCAGTCCAAGCGCCCTTTTCATGGCCGGCACAAGCTCCGTGCCACCACCGCCGCGCTGCCGGTCGATGACATCCAGGGCGCGGCGCAGATTCTCATCCGTGGCCGGGAGGGATTGCTCCGCCATCAGTGACGAAGCTCCGGAGAAAAGGAGCACATTGAAGCGATCGGTTGGCCGCAGCCCTCCGATCAGGTCGCGAAGAAGCTTCTTGGATACCTCCAGGGGGAAACCGTGCATGGAACCGGAGACATCCACAATGAATATGTATTCCCGGGGAGGAATCCGTGAGACGCTGATCCTCTTGGGAGGTTCCACCATGAGAAGGAAGAAGTTCTCCGTTTTACCCCTGGACAGAAGCAGGCCCGACTCCACGGCATCACCGGCAAGCCGGTAATTCAGTATGAAATCGCGGTTACCGCCGGCTTTTTCCCTTGAAGAAAGCCTTACCAAGGCGCGGGAGGTTCCGTTTCGGGAGATATCGATCTTGTGGGAAGGAGACGAAATGTCCTTCAACGGGATGCCGGAGGCGATTTTCACTGTCAGATCAAAGGTATACGGGGGCACCTTTCCCTCGTGGAGATAGGGGCTAGCCACCCATTTTTCCGAGGAAGGCGCGGAGGCCGCCGACTGGTTTGAGTATCTGGGTCCCACCACCGTCGGATAGACAAACTGGTATTCTCCAGACTCGGGAACCAGCAGTTCCGTATAGGAGAGTTCCACGCGGATCTCGTCTCCGGGATGGATATTGGCCACGTTCATCTGGAAGACGTTGGGCCTCTGCTGTTCCAGGAGTGAGGCGCTTTTCCCCTGCTGTTTCGCCTCTTCGTATTCCTTACGCGCCTGCTCTCGTTCGCGGATCTTCGCGACAATGGTCCGGGCGCCGATGGTCATCTTCATGCCGTACACGGCGGCCCTGGTCGAGCCGGGAAATACATACACGGCTTCCAGGGTGCGCTTCCCCTCGTTCCGGTAGACCTGGGCAACCCGCACATCGGCAATTACCCCGCTGATGTCAACCTCGGCCAAAGTCGATTTGAGAGGAAGCCTGTCCACCGAGGGATCATCACTCTTGACGAAGAAATAGGGGGAAAGGGTGCGGTCGGGATTCTCCCCTCCGGAAATCTCCGTCTCCCCGGATCGCACTACTCCCGCCGCGCCCATGCCGAACACCGCTGTCAGCAATAAAAGAACCAGCAGCTTTTTCATTGTCATTCCTCCTTGCATTCCGGGCCGGAAACACCCGTTTCTGCTCCATTGGACAGGAAGGGGAGAAAAAAGTTCCAGTAATATTTCATGCCCGCCTCGGCGAAATTATGCCTACGCCATTGCCAGCGGCGGCCTCTCTTCCGGATCGATCCGGACATCAAGGAGGGTCGGACCCTGGCGATTGGCCAGTTTATTCCAGTCAATGAGGTCAAAATCACCGGCACTGCGTATGGTGTGAGCCTCCGCGCCCGCGGCCCGCGCCATCATGGCGAAATCTACGGGCGGAATGTCGAAATCGACCCGCTCCTTGCCCAGGAGCCTGTGCCCGTGCCGGATCAGGCCGTATCCCTGGTCGCTCAGCACCGCGAAGATTACCGGCAAGCCATGTTCCACCGCCACGGTAATCTCCTGGCCGCTCATGAGGTAGCAACCGTCACCCGCTATGCAGACCGAGGGCGATTTACGGTCGCCGAAGGCGCCCCCCACCGCCGCGCCGACGGCCCAGGCCATGGTGGCGAACTCAATGGAGAGGTGGTAGCTTTCCGGCCGGGGGTGGAAGAAGTAGTGGATGGACCATGGGACACTGTTGCTGTTGTCGATGAAAAAGCGCGTCTCTTTGGGCAGGCGGCGGATGAGTTCGGTGTAAACCTGGGGCGCCTTGAGCAGGCCGGCGCCTTCGGACGGGGCGCAGCAGGCCGGGCTGATGACCTGGATGCCCGCCGGGACGTAAGAGGTCCGGGCCGCGACATCCGGATCAAAGGGGGCAGCGGCGGACGGCTTCAGTTCCTTTGCGAGACGGTTGTTCAATTGAGCGAAGACCGTCCCGATGGCGCCTTCCACATGGAGACGGGCCATGGGTGAACGGGTAAAACAGTTCCGGTCGTTATGGATGTGGATCATCCGCTCGTTCATGAGGATCGGATCCCACTTGCTGGTGGACCACTCGCCCAGGTTGCTGCCCACCGCGAGTATCAGTTCCACCCTGTCATCGCTCAGCGCCCGCCGCGCCGAAGCATGGCCGGCGCAACCGAACACGCCGCGCGCCAGGGGATGGTAGGGGTTGATGGCGGTCTTGCCGCGGGGCGTGGTAACGATCTCTGCGCCAACCAGCTCGGCGAAGCGGGTAATCTCGCTCCCGGCGCCGATGCCGTTGCGCCCCACCAGCAGGACTACCTTTCCTCCCCCCTTCACCACGGGAAGGACCTCTTCTCCAAGCCGCTCCAGGGCAGTATCGTCAAAGGTTTCCTTATCGGCGCTTACAAGGTGGTGCAGACAGGGAAAGGATAGCGGACCGTTTGCCTCGGCGGCGAATATGTCGAAGGGGATACTCAGGTGAGCCGGACCTTTCGGGACACCAAGGGCGGTGGTCAGGGCCGCGGCCAGTTTCCTTTCCAGCTGGTTGGGATGGGTCACCATGGAATTGTAGCGGGTGCAGTGATCGAACATGCTCATGATATCGACGCCGTCCCGTGAAGACTCCTGGAAACAGCCGAAGCTGAATTCAGGTATCTTGGTCTGGGGAGTAAGGACAAGCATGGGAGTCTGTTCGGCATAGGCCGATGCCACGCCGGTGATGAGGTTGGTGGCGCCGGGTCCGGTGGTTGAGCAGCACACTCCAATCTTTCCGCTTTCACGGGCATAGCCGTCAGCGATAAATGCGGCTCCCGCCTCGTGACGGGTCAGGACCGCACGGGCCCCCCCTCTGCGCTCACTTCTCGCCAAAGCGTCAAACAACGGCCCCAGAGGCGTTCCCGGAATTCCGAACACATATTCCACGCCAAACTGCTCCAGATACTCGACGATCAAATCACTCATGGTCATGCTGATTCTCCTTGTTCCGCGAAAAAATAATGCCCCTGAAGGGGCCGGGGATACTGTGCCGCAAAAATGTATACGCCGGTATAGTACCACTTTTCAGGGAAACTGAAAGTTGATATTTTCCGTGCTGCGCTGATGCGGCGCGGACACCTTCAGATTTCCCCCATGGCTAATGCCGCTGCCCCTTCACGAAAGAGAAAAAGCGTCTGTTCTCTCCCTGTACCCTTATCGCACCCCTGTCCTGCTATGTTACGGTAATGGTCGCGGTCCCCCTGCTGAACGGAGCATACGGACGCCACGGCACTCTTTCCATGGAACATCTGCTCCCGGTGATCGGGGTGAGCTTCGCCGTACTGCTCGTCAGCGCCCTCCCCGGATTCCTCTACCGCTTGGTACACAAAAAAGGATTGACTTCCCGCTCCAAAAAACCGAGAACACGGGAACCTGCATCGTGAAAGAAAAGACTAATGAACATGTTGTGGGAACAGCCGGAATGCAGCCTTAAGCGGACCATCGATGCCCATATCAAGAATAACCGCGCCAAGCTGAGAATCATCAGGCCCGGCAGTGACCCCATTATCACCCACCGGGCCTGGGATACTCCCTCAGGGATGACCTGTGAAGCTCGCCGGCCGCATATTTCTCGCCTATCTCATCATCTCCATCGCCTGCTTCTCCTATCCCGTCAGCCATTTCTTCAAGGAGGTCGCGACCCTCTACAACGGCGAAATCCGTCTGGAAAACCTGCCGGGAAAAGGGTTGCGGGCGACCCTGAACCTGCCGGCATGAGCAGGCTGGAACAGTCACGCTCCCGGGGACGAAAATCATTTACCGCCGGTGAAAGAAATCCGGGAACCTTTTCCCCGCTCCTTCGTATAATAGGGTAAACGCGCTTATGGAGACTGGATGGACGACAACCCGATAATCAGAAGGATTCAGAACGGCGACGTGGACGCATTTGCCGCCCTTGTCCGGAAATATCACAGGGATCTCCTCCGCTTCATCCATCGTCTCGTGCGGGATCCGCATCTGGCCGAAGACATCGGACAGGATGTGTTCCTCGACGTGTACCAATCCCTGGCGCGATTCAATCCGGAGCGGGAAACGCCCTTTGTCGCCTGGCTCTATATTGTTGCCCGCAACCGCTGCGTCAGCGAGCTGCGAAGACAGGGAAAAATGAAGATTGAGCCGGTCGAAGAGTTTCACCATATCGCGGCGGCCGGTGAGACGGCCGAGGCGGCGCTCATCGGCCGCGAAGAGCGTCAAGCGGTAAGCGACTCACTGTCACGTCTCCCGGAGCCGTTTCGAAGCACCATAATCATGAGCCTTCAGGGCGCTTCCGTTCATGATATCGCCGACCGATACGGTCTGCCGCGCGCAACGATCAAGACACGGCTGTTTCGAGCCAGGGAAAGGTTGAAAGAAATATTGAAAGGATATTTCGGAGGTGTCGGCTATGAACGACGGATATGAACCATCTCCCGATTTTACGGCACGGGTGATGAAAAGGGTCCATGCCCTGGAGGCTGAAAGGATATCGCTCATGGAGCGTCTCACCTCTTCCCGTCCTTTCCGTTATGCCCTGACCTGCGGAGGGACATTCATCGGCGTATTCGGGGCTGTACCGGCATTCTGAGACAGGGAGCACGGGCAGGGAAAGGAGACAGTGAAATGACGGACATAACCGAATCAGAGGCACGCAACAACTCTCTCTCCGGGAAGCATTCGACGATGCGCGAGTACACAGTAACGATCTTCTGGGCCATCGCCATCGCACTCCTGATACGGACATTCGTGATACAGCCTTTCTCGATTCCCTCAGGTTCCATGGAGGATACCCTGGTTGTCGGCGACCACCTCCTGGCCAACAAGTTTCTCTACGGAATCAGGATACCCTTCACCGACGCACGGATTCTGAAGATGCGAGATCCGCGACGGGGCGACGTTATTATCTTCAGGTATCCGGAGGATCGCTCCAAGGATTTCATCAAGCGGGTCATCGGGATTCCGGGCGACGAGATTACGGTCAGGGACAAACAGGTTTTCGTGAACGGCATTCCCTACCGGAATCCTCATGAAGTGCACAAGGAATCCCTGCTCCTGTCCCGCTCTCAGGGCCCGAGGGACAATTTCGGGCCAGTGCGGGTGCCGGCCGGCTCCTGGTTCGTGATGGGCGACAATCGGGACCACTCCTATGACAGCCGGTTCTGGGGTTTTGTGCAGGACGCGGACATCGTGGGGTCGGCGTTCGTCACGTACTGGTCGTGGGATGGAGAAACGTGGCAGGTGCGGTGGAACCGCATCGGGAAGATTATCGAGTAGCCTGCCACTGCCTGTTGATAAATACCTCGCGGGGGCGACTGACACCGTCGGAATAGCCAACAATATCAATTCACCACAAGACGATTTCTTCAGAGCGGGATACCATCTTTTCGCGCGCCCCTCCCTCTGTTACCCTGGCGACGCGAGGGACGCACCCAGATTATAGGCCTGTTTAAGGAGGGTATCATTCCCGGAAACTTCACCTTCCGCAAAGGCGCTTCCGTATAAAATTCCTGCGATCTCCGACCCGACAAAGCGAGCCATATCCTGATAGGTGCGAATGGCATTGACCGCACCGGAAGCAAACGGATCTACATCACCATACGTAAGCACAACGGCTAATTTCTTAGAGCCAAGATCACTCTCAACGGTATAGACGGGCTCGCCGTCATTTCCAGGAACAGTGCTCGCATACATAAGGGCGTAACAGCGATCCATGAAAAGTTTCATCTGACCAGAAACTGTGAACCAGTAAACAGGAGTCGCGTAGACAATGACGTCCGCTTCCCTCAATCTCGGATAGAGAGAAGCCATATCGTCTTGAATTATACAATCCGTTTTCAGAGACTCCTGACATGCATCGCAAGCGATGCATGGG
This sequence comes from uncultured Geobacter sp., assembly GCA_964536305.1. Classification (GTDB taxonomy): domain Bacteria; phylum Desulfobacterota; class Desulfuromonadia; order Geobacterales; family Geobacteraceae; genus RPRC01. Next base: position 14,232 of record CAZHVY010000052.1, read on the forward strand.
CCGATTCTGGAACCAGCGAGAGATACAATATCAACAAGCGCTCCCGCGCTTCTCGCGCCTGAAGCAACCTCCTGAGCCAGTATCGTGCTATTACCGTTCTTTCGGGGACTTGCCTCAATGATCACGATTTTTTTCGCTGCCATGACATTCCTCCCTTCTTCTTGGTTTCCCATACCACTATCACCTTGATTAAATATTGCCTCAATAATGCGGCCGGATTGGCCGGCGCCTGAATGAAGCAAAACCTATATAGGTTTATCATTCAATACCGCAAAGGCAACCCTCCTCTGAAGTAGAGGGAATATTGCCGTCGCTCTCCACACTATAAATATGAGTATATTGCTACTTCACACCCGTGCCTAGCCTTTTAGCCCACACGCAAAAAAAGGGTTCCGGTCAACAGACCAAAACCCATAATTTAATTGAAACGGATTCCGAAGGAACGTCACACCCTAAAAGGAGTAGGTTACGGAAAACAGCCTATTTCTTTTTCGTGGCCTTCTTCTTTTTTGGCTGCACGGCTTCCTGGAAGGCTTTTCCGACTTTAAATTTAACCGCTTTTTTGGCGGCGATCTTTATTTCAGCGCCTGTCTGCGGATTCCGCCCTATCCTGGCGGCCTTATCGTTAACCGAAAAAGTCCCGAAACCGACAAAGGTTACCTTATCGCCACTAACTAGGGCCTCGACAATGCCGTCAAGAAATAGCGCTACGGCCTTTTCCGCCTGTGCTTTGGTAATTTCCGCCCCTTGTGCGATCTTCCCGACAATTTCCGCCTTGGTCATATGGCCTCCCATTTTGTTGTTTCCCGCGCCGGGTTTGCTCCCGGCAGAAGGGGTTACCGAATCTATGTTAATAAGAAACGACAATCCGAACAAGGTATAGCAGAAATCATTGCCTGATTTCCATATAAAAGTGATGATTTTTCACATTTTTCCTCTTCACATTCCTCATTCTTCATCCAATAAGACAGAGGGGCCAGACAATAAAGCAAAAGCCCCGCCTCTTGGGAAAGAAGCGGGGCTTTTGCAGTAAGGATCCCGGC
>CAZHVY010000053.1:0-15192 GCA_964536305.1 uncultured Geobacter sp.
CGATTATGCGGTTGAAAAGGGAGATGACTCTGGCGACCCGATTAAGCTGACAACCCATGATATTGCCGAGAGCTTTGTCGATTATTACTGGAGGCAGGCGGTCCCCTTTGCACATGTTAAAGACGAAGCTCATGTCCGGGTGCTCAGGCAGGCGACGGGCAGGCAGCCTGTTGTCCTGAGCCGGATCATTATGATGCACGACAAGTTTTGCGGCTCGTTGTCCTCTGCCAGAAAAGACGCCAGGGCTTGGCGAACCTTGAAGAACAAGGTTGCCACTACCATCGCGCAGATGCCCCTCTGGAAGCTTCAGGTGGTGGGGCACACAGTCAACCCGTTCTTGTATGAGCAGCGCGGCAGCGGCAACATTATCGATCTGAAACCCGGCGTGATATGCAATTTCAGGACTTTTTACGACCTGATCCGCAGCCTGGTGGAGATCGCCTGGATTCGTCACGTCAGGATGCTGAACCAGAATTTTCTAGGTGGGGCGGACCTTGCTGAATTTCTTTTCGGGTCGGAGCGTACAACCTTGCCGGGTCTCCGCTCCATACTGAAAGAGGTTCAATCCGGGACATGTTTCTATTGCCAGGGAAAACTTCGAGATGGTGGCGACATCGATCACTTCATTCCCTGGTCGCGGTATCCGCTCGATCTCGGGCATAACTTCGTGCTTGCCCATTCAGCGTGCAACAGGAGCAAAAGGGACTTCCTGGCGGCGCCGTGTCACCTGGAAAAATGGCAAGAAAGGAATCATGTACATGGCGCTTGGCTTGGGCAGGAGTTCGATGCCCGGGGGATTCTCCATGACCAGGGGGCAACAGATAAGGTTGCTATCTGGGCCTATTCGCAGGCCGAAGCGGCCAATGCCAATTTATGGTTGCGGAAAGACGATGTGTCCCCGATAGTTGATGGATGGAGGGACTTGTTTGCGTCATCGCTTTAGAAGAATGGTTTGAGGAAATTTGTCGAAGTATATTGATCGTGACAGGTTATCGGTTGGTTTCTGCGACGAAGCAACGCATGGCAAATAGTTTAAAATGAACGATTGGGAAATGCCCCTAATTATTTGCTGAGTTTGAGATACTGAAAAGAGTGGGTAAGGGATTATCGGTAAGGAATAAATTGGCTATATCAAGGTAAGCTTATGACAATATCTATCGAAGATCTAGTACTAAAAGTAAAGGACTTTTGCGAGGCCCGCGACTGGGACCAATTTCATGGGCCCAAGGATTTGGCCATTGGGGTCAGCACTGAAGCAGCGGAACTTCTGGAGCATTTCCGTTTTCAGTCCGACGAACAGGCGCTGGCACTGCTTAGCGACCCAAAAACCAAGGAAGAGATCGAAGATGAGATTGCCGATGTCCTGTTCTTCCTGATCCGGTTTTCGCAACGTTTCAATATTGATCTGACCAATGCTCTGCTTCGGAAGATCGATAAGAGCGAAAAAAAGTATCCTGTAGAAAAGGCAAAAGGGAAGAACACCAAGTACACGAAGTTGTAGGCCTAAATCTGAATTTATAGGTGCCGATTTTGATCGTCTATTCCGCAACAAAAGCCGAGTTCCAAGACGATGTCATGACAAACAACATCGGCGGTATAATTTTCGATGCTTTTCGCGCAGCAACTGGTAAGCATACAAGCGAATCGGAAATTAAGTCGTGGATGAACTCATTGCAGTACATGGACAGGGTTCTTAGAGATGATGAAATACCTTTTGATGCCGGCGTCGCCATTGAATACCACCTCCCACAGACATCCAAGCGTATCGACTTCATTCTAACCGGCCAGAACAGTGACCGGCGCGAGTCGGCTGTACTCGTCGAGCTGAAGCAGTGGGAAAGGGCCGAGCTGACCGGGAGTGACGCAGTCGTCATAACCCGTTTCAAGCATGGTCCTGCCGAAACCCTTCATCCGTCATATCAAGCCTGGTCCTACAAGCGTCTCCTCGAAGATTTCAACCAGACCGTACAAGAAGAACATATCGAACTCTACCCCTGCGCCTACATGCACAACTATGAGGATGACGGGGTGATCACCCATCAGTTCTATAAGGAGCACATCAAACGGGCGCCGATCTTTCTCAAGTCCGATGCCCTGAAGCTGCAGCAGTTTATCAAGGCACACGTCAAATTCGGTGACTCGACCCGAATCATGTACAGGATCGAGCACGGTAAGATCAAGCCTTCCAAGAACCTTGCCGACGAGTTGGCGTCAATGCTCAAAGGCAACCGGGAATTTGTGCTGATTGACGACCAGAAGGTGGTGTTCGAGAAGGCGAAACGGCTGGCAGATCAAGCTTCGGAGCACGCCAAGAAGGTTCTGGTAGTCGAGGGGGGGCCGGGCACCGGTAAGTCGGTTCTGGCAATTAACCTTTTGGTAGAGCTTACTGGTAAAGAGTACGTTGTTCAGTACGTGACCCGCAACTCGGCACCTCGGCTCGTCTACGAGGCCAAGCTTACCGGCCATTTCAGGAAGACGCATATTTCCAATATGTTCTCCGGTTCTGGCTCATACCATGCGACTAGGTCCAATACGTTCGGTTGCCTCATAGTGGACGAGGCGCACCGGCTGAACGAGAAATCCGGTATGTTCAGCCATCTGGGGGAGAACCAGATCAAGGAGATCATAAGCGCCAGCAGGTTGAGTGTCTTCTTCGTCGACGAAGACCAGAAGGTGACGCTTAAGGACATCGGTGACAAAGAAACGATCCGCACCTGGTCGGAAAAGCTTGGTGCAGAAATCGACGAAATGAAACTGGAATCACAGTTTCGCTGTAACGGTTCCTGTGGCTACCTCGCATGGCTCGACAACATTCTGCAGATCCGACCGACGGCCAATGAAACGCTCAATACCAGTGAGTACGATTTTCGTATCGTCGACTCTCCGACTGAGCTGCACGACTTGATCAAAGTTAAGAACAGAAAGAGCAATAAGGCGCGGATGGTGGCTGGATATTGCTGGGACTGGATCAGCAAAAAGAATCCGCTTCTTAAGGATATCGTCATTGGCGACTACAAGGCGACTTGGAACCTGGAGACGGACGGCCAAGCGTGGATCATCAAGCCTGACTCTGTCAGTGAGGTGGGGTGCATCCACACCTGCCAGGGGTTGGAAGTGGATTACATCGGCGTCATCGTTGGGCCTGACATAGTCGTTCGCGATGGCTATGTAGTGACCCGGCCGGGTGAGCGGTCGAGAATGGACAAGTCGATCCAGGGGTGGAAGAAGCTGCTCAAGGACGATCCCGAAGTTGGCGCGGCGCGACTCGAGGCCATCATAAAGAACACATACCGGACCCTCATGACCCGAGGCCAGAAGGGGTGCTACGTCTACTTTGTTGACGACGAAATGCGCCGGCACTTCGCCGAGCGACTTCAGATCGGGCCTGTAGTGAAACCGGTCAGCGAGAAACCGGCGGTGTCCGCCCACGAAGAAGCTGTGGTCCTGCCTTTCCGCCGACTGGGTTCGGAAGAAGCACGACCTTACGAGAACTGCGTACCACTCTATGATCTCAAAATTGCCGCCGGTGATTTCAGTGCCGAACAGCTGATGGACGGTTGCGATTGGGTGGAACTGCCGGAAGAATTTCGGCCTCGCAAGGGGCTGTTCGTGGTCCAGGTGGTCGGCGAGTCTATGAACCGCCGCATTCCGAACGGGGCGTGGTGCCTCTTTCGCATCGCTTCGGGCGGCTCACGGATCGGCAAGGTTGTCCTGGCATCGCACCGGGAGATTGCCGACGCAGACATCGGTGGCCACTATACCGTTAAGGTATACGAGAGCAAAAAGAAGAATTTATCTGATGGCACGTGGTGGCATACTTCGATAACTCTGAGGCCAGACAGTTCCTTGCCTGAGTATGAACCGATAGTTTTGAGCGAAGAACAGGCGGAAGATTTGCGGATTATTGGAGAGTTGGTGGCTGTGCTGGGGTGAAATTAGTATGCTGTCCCTGGAATTCACCAGGAGCATTTGCAGTGGCATCGGCAGGAGTATCGTCTCTAACTTATCATGATTGTGGAGTATCTTCATTGAAATACCAGCTCATTCCTCTTGTGATTTTCTTTGCCTCATTGTGCGTACCGTTGAGCATAGTATTTTGCATACGCTATCAACGAAGACGGAGGCGTACACCACTTACCGTCCAACTGTTGCGATCACCGGGCGAATCGCTTTCAAAGCAGATAGAAGATCTGACAGAAGATCTCGACACCTATTTAACATTTTTTACACTCATACCGCTGCTGTGTTTTTCTTCATATCTTTCCATGAGATACCTGGGAAATCAAAAAGTCAGTTGGCTAGCTGTATTAATCCCATATGCTGCAATTATTGTTTGCTTCAGCGTCAAATATTGTTCTCTTTTGAAGAAAAGAAACAACTTGCGCCTTGGCCTTGATTGCGAGCGAGCTGTTGGTCAGGAACTCAATCAACTTATGCTGGACGGTTATCGGGTTTACCATGATTTCCCCGCAGAAAACTTCAACATCGATCATATCGTTATTGGCGCAAATGGAGTTTTTGCGGTCGAAACGAAAGGAAGGGCAAAGCTGGTCAAAGGTGAAGTGAAAATAACTTATGACGGTCAAGGATTGCAATTCCCCACCCATTATGAACGGGAACCGTTTGAGCAAGCAAAGCGACAGGCTGATTGGCTTGCAAAATGGTTGACGAGTGCAGTTGGGGCGGAGGTAGCAGTGAAGCCGGTTTTGGTCTTCCCTGGTTGGTATATTGAAAGGAAGAAGCCCGGTCTGCTTATTTACAATGGGAAAAGTCCGCGTCCTGTTTATAAAAATGCTGGAAGTTCGGTCTTGTCAGCTGAAATGATTCAACGTATTGCCCATCAGGTGGAGCAACGCTGTCGTGACGTGGAACCTGTTGCTTACCAGAAATTAAAAGCCAAAAGTTAGAAGCAAGTTTTTTTTACTGGTCAGCACGTCGAGGCAGAATGACTTTTTGAGAGATTCTGGAGACTATTTGTATGTCGAAAGGAAAGCCGTGGTTGCATGACGAACTCATTATTGCAATGAATCTTTATTGCAAGCTCCCGTTTGGTCAGCTGCGCCATGGCAACCCACTCATCATCGAGGTTGCCCGTAGGCTGGGAAGGACGCCAAGCAGTCTCTCCATGAAGCTTTGCAACCTTGCATCGCTGGACCCGTATCACCAGGGTCGTGGTGTTAAGGGGCTTCGTAGCTCGAGCAAGGCAGACAGGGAAGTGTGGTATGAATTCACTTCCAATTGGGACCATTACGGCTTGTTAAGCGAGGAGATGTTGCAAGCACTTCTCGCGAAAGAGTCAGAAACACAGGAGGAATCAAGCTTAAAACGAGCCATCATCAAGACGTCTGGAAAGGAGCCAACTGGCGAAACAGAAATCATTTCGTCGACAAAAGTTCGGATCGGTCAACGGTTCTTTCGCGAGAGCGTGCTTTCGGCCTACAACTGCCGATGTTGTATTACCGGAAACCCGATCCCAGAATTGCTGGTGGCGAGTCATATCTTGCCGTGGAAGGATAATGTTGAGCATCGGCTGAATCCTCGAAACGGGCTGTGTCTGGCGCAAACACAGGATGCTGCATTCGATAGGGGGCTGATTACCTTTGATGAAGATTTTCGCCTCGTCATTGGTACGTATCTCAAGGAATTTTTACCGAATGAATCTTTGGAGCGAAACTTTCTTATCTATGAAGGTCGGCAAATTGAATTGCCTGACAAATTCCTTCCAGATGTAATGTTCATGCAGACACATCGAGAAGAGGTGTATCTACGCTGATGATGGCATGATTTATCGATAGATTATTTGGATACCATGAACTATTCAGATCAAGAGTATTTGAAATTTCTACATCCGGTTGGGATGTCGACCTTCAAGTATGGTGTCACAATTCCGCTTGAAGCACAGACTCAAAGCATGCGTGCAATCAACAAAGGTGAAAAAATGCCGGTCACTGTCATGCTTGGGACTGAAGAACCTATCCATGCTGAGATTCGGCGGTTGAACAACAAACCTGGGCACCTCCAATTCCGATATGAAAACAAGGCCCAAGAGCGCTTGCGCCAGCATTTGATTAATATATTTGGCAATGCAAAAGTGGGAAATTTGCTTGAAGTAAAGGAGGTTGCCCCTTTCGTTTTCCTGTTTAATCCGATTCTACTGGGCAGTGCCCCATCGCTACAAATCAACGACATGCTATTGCACCGGTTGGTTCAGAAAGATATGGATCGTATCGATGAGATAAGTCAAATCAAGGAGTCCCTGGCTGCGGTAGAATATGATCCCGGATTCAGCCAATCAGAGTACAACAAACGGATCAATGACGGACTCACGGGGGCAGGCTGGAATCGTGAACAGAGGATAGTTGCTGAGTTGGGTCTAAAATGCGATTTTGAGAAGAACGGTATATGGGTCGAAGTCGAGTTTGGGAATGCTCGCTCGTATTATCAGGACTATGTGAAGTTCATGCTGGCGAAGAAATATCGTAATTCAAGGCTTGGGGTGCTTATTTGCCCGACATTATCGTTTGCAAGCCTCTTATGTGAACTGGGTCGCCAACGAGCGCAGCAAACTGCAGTGCGTGAGCGACCGCCGGTTTATTCAGGAATGATGAATTATGAAAAGGCGGCGCGAGAATTGCCTTTTCTGGGATTTATGTTTGAAATGCCAGTTGTTGTGGCGGGTGTAGGGGTAAGTGGGAAGTAGGTTTTAAGTCAAAAAAAACTTTTTGATAGAAATGGGGAAGTGTCCCTATTTCCCTATTTCCCCACGCTCATACCAATAACAAGAGTAAGATTCTAACCCAACAAGATAATGGAAGCATACCAATTAACCTTAGGAACCATTAAACCATTGAGTATTCTTTGTCAATGGACGGGCTTGAAAAAGTATCAAATTCTCAACAAAATATTTCAAACAATAATGTTCGCTAACATGATGAATGGTTTGTAAAATTTAGGAGAACAGTGATGCACATTGCTGGTGGCCTCTACAGAGAAACATGTTGTTTGCCGGAATGGGATGCGATATTTGGATCAGGAGGGAGGGCTGTAGCTGCGATATCAAGACTTTCTGCTGGAAGTATTCTCTACACGTATTCTGAAAAATCAGATAACAAGCATCTCTTTTCACTCGAGAGTTTTGGAGTTGATGTACATTTGAGCCCGCGTCAAACGAACATTGTATTCGCGTATTTTCACCCACTGTCTCCTCCCCATATTCAACCTCCAGCAGACAAAATTGCTCATCAGCAATCTATTACTGTTAAAGGCGATGCCGTGTTGCGTTTCGGTTTTCTGGAAGGAGATGCTGTCGTTGAAGGCGACCGCGTGGTATATGACCCCCAGACATGGAGGAATCCAGCGCCATTCAGGGCAAATGGCTCACACGCTAACGAATTGGCTATTGTTCTTAACGAGCTAGAACTCAAATCGGTTACCGGTCTGGCAGAAATGTCTTCGGCTGCGCAGCAGTTAATCGATGATCAAAGGGCCGAGATTATTGTTGTGAAGCGCGGTATCTGGGGTGCATCGGTTTATGAGCGTTCTGGGTCAGTCACATCAATTCCGGCATACAGATCGTCGCGAGTCTTTAAAATAGGTACTGGGGACGTGTTCAGCGCAATCTTTGCCCACTACTGGACTGAGAAGAGGCTGCCTGCTGCTGAGGCTGCCGATTTTGCTTCTCGCTCTGTTGCCCAATACTGCAATAGTGTTAAATTGCCGATTGAGCCGGGAGGATTAACCCAGATTGTGCCCATTAATTGCGGCACGTCAGGAACGGTATTGCTTTTGGGGGAGATAGGCAGCCTTGGCCAGCGATACACGATGGAGGAGGCACGCTTTGTATTGAAAGAACTTGGGGTTGAGGTTTGCTGCCCTGCTCTGGATGGTGATTTGAGCTGTTCGGCAAGTGCTGTTCTCATTCTTGCAGAGGGCGCTTACGTTGAGTTTATCAGGAACTTTGAAAGCAAATTTTCTCCTGATTTACCCATAATCGCATTGCAGGAAAAAGGAGTGTGCTGTGACGAATTGCTGAAAGCTCCTGCTCTTGCGAAAGCTTCAATTGTCGATGATTTTACCACGGCAATCTATAAAGTTGCATGGGCTGCATTAGAAAATAAATAGCTAAGGGAACTACTCAGATGGCAGACATATGTATTGTCTATGCTAAAGAGACTAAAAAAATTGCAAATATGCTATTTGAATTGTTATCTCAGCAATGGGATGTCTGGATGGACAAAAAAATAGTAGGGTCTTTCCGAAAGGCAATAGAAAAGGAATTGCCTTGCTCCGGATGTGTTGTAGCAGTAAACTCCATGGAAGCACGCGAGAAAGATGAATATACAGCCGAGTTGCAGATTGCAAAAGACCATAAAGTTCCCATTATACCTGTAAGACTTGATGATTCTAAACTTCCTTACCCATTTGGCGAAAACAGTCAAGTTGACATGCAAGACTGGGCAGGTGAGCCAGACCATAGTGGGTTTATAGAGTTGAAGACTAAAATAGCGCAAGAAGTGCCTCCGAAGGAGAGGCCACAACGACCTAATGCAATCGCTAACTGTAGGCTACCATTACCATCAGTTTTTATGTCGGTATCATCATATGAAACTCGTCTTAAGCCAATTAGAGCTATAAAGGCGCTTTGTGCTTTCGGTACACCTACTATACTTGTTTCGGCATATGATTTAGCTAGAGATGAGAAACCTCAAGCGTTAATTGATACCCTGAATAAGTGTAGTAATAATGGTGCATTTATACTTTTAGATTCTGGAATTTATGAGGCTTATAGATTACGTGATAATTATTGGAATGAAAATGACTTTATGGAAGTGCTAAATAAAGTACAGCATGATATGGCTTTCAGTTTTGATAGTTTAAAACCGTGTGTAGATAGTGACAAGTATGTACTAAACATAACAAAGCGAATTAGAAAACATCAAAACAATGCAACAAAGCCAGTAATTCCAATAATACACGTCCCCAAAACAGCTCTGGGGCTCGACGAAATGCCGAAAATCGTATCCAAAGTTTCAGAAGTCATTGTTCCCCCAATAATAGCTATTCCCGAACGAGAGCTTGGAGCTGGAATATTGGCGCGAGCAAGAAGTATTCGTAAGATTCGTAAGGAGTTAAATAAGTTACCAAATTATCAGCCGATTCATATTTTAGGTACTGGACATCCATGGAGCATAGCAATTCTTGCGGCTGCAGGTGCAGACACATTTGATGGCCTTGAGTGGTGCCGTTATACGATTGACCATGATAACGAAGTAATTAGTCACTTTCATCATTTTGACTTATTATCTGAGATAAAGGGCACGAGAATTGGATTTTCAGGTAAGATCGCCTATCATAATTTGGAGTATTATAAGATGTTTGGAGACATAATTCATGATATGTTTGTTCAAAACTCTGTAGAATCATTTGTGCGTGGTGTCCTTAATAAAAAGGCGTTTAACAGGTTAAAATATGAATTCCCAGAATTATTCAAAACTGAATAGTTACTCTCCACAATGTTTGAGCAGGGCTGTAGCAACTATCTGCACAGACATCCAAAAGCGAGTAAACTGTAGATTTACACTTGATGAGAAACGACTCTGGTGGGAGCTGTCTTCATGCATCCTGAGCAGCCAAGTCCCTTATTCACTTTCTATCGCTGCGGCGAACGCCATCGAAAACGATGGTATTTTACATGACAATCAAGTGAGTGCGACGAAACGAGCCAAACGTTTGGAGGAGCTTTTGAGCGCTCCGCTGGAGGTGGATGGCAAGCAACGGGCTTATCGCTTTCCTGTTGCACGGGCACGTCAGTTGGCGGCGGCATATGGTGTGGTTATGGGTACCAGGAGCTCACTTTGTGAGCTCGTACATAATTTTAATACTGCCACTGAAGCTAGAATCTGGTTTGTGAAGCATGTGCCCGGCATCGGCCCGAAGCAGGCGAGCATGTTCCTGAGAAATGCCGGGGTAAGCTACGATCTGGCTATTCTGGACCGACATGTACTGAGCTATATGACAAAGCTCGGGATGTACTCCGGTGATAACTATTCGATTTCCGGTCTTGCACAATATCGACGTCACGAAGAGGCCCTGATCAAGCATGCTCAGGAATTGGATTGCCCAGTCGGGCTTCTTGACTGGGCTATCTGGATTGTAATGCGCGTTGCCAATCGTGCCTCGGAGGTTACCGCCGCATGAGTATAGTAACCCTAGTTTCCGGCGGACTGGATTCTACGTTAATTGCGAAGCTTGCTCAGGAAGAGGGGCTTATCCAGTATCCGCTCTTTGTCGATTATGGTCAGAGGGCGCGTGACCAGGAACTAGCTGCATGCCGCCGTGTCATGAGCGAGCTTGGCTTGCCTGAACCCAAGGTAGCTGATCTGTCCGGTTTTGGGGCGCTTATACATTCTGGTCTAACGGACTCATCACTTGATATCGTCAAGGATGCTTTTACGCCAGGACGCAACATGCTGTTTATCCTGATAGCAGCCGCGTATGCGGTACAGGTGAATGCGGATGCAATTTCAATTGGGATACTTCACGAAAGCACCAGCCTTTTCCCTGATCAAACCAGTGCGTTTCTATATGATGCCGAAGTGCTCATCAGGCGTTGCATGAACCGAGATATCAAGCTGCTTGCACCGCTTGCCTCCTTTCACAAATCAGATGTGGTTGCGCTTGCGAGGCTTAAAGGGCTTGGTGATACGTATTCTTGCCACACGGGAAACGAGGAAGCTTGTGGCGAGTGTATTGCTTGCAGAGAATTTGAGATGTTGGAGGTCTAAGATGGGTGGCAATGGTGGCGGTGGCTGGAGCAGGCTTGGTGATGTGCGTGCACTGGAGGAAAAGGCAAAAAAAGCACTTCAGGGCGGAAAGCGTAATGTATTTATCAGCTTTGCCACTGAAGATATGGATGAGGTTAACCTTCTTCGAGCTCACGCCAAAAATGAAAAGAGTGATATCGAGTTTAACGATCACTCCGTTCAGGAGCCATTCGACAGCGAACGTGCGGAATACATTAAGCGGAAAATTGCTGAGAGGATTAATCGTACCTCAACTACAGTGGTCTATCTTTCGGAAAATACAGCGCAGAGTAAATGGGTGAAATGGGAAGTTGAAAAAAGTTTAGAGTTGGGCAAGAAAGTGATTGCTGTGCATGCGGGTGATAAGCCTACATGTAAAGTACCCGACTGGCTTAACGGCATCAAAACTGTAGCTTGGTCGAAGCTAGCAGATGAGTTGAAATAGCTGTGGACTGAATGACGAAAGGAGCCACCATGCCAAAACCCCTTTGTTTCATTCTCATGCCCTTCGGCAAAAAGAAAGATACCGCCGGCTGGGAGATCGACTTCGACGCGGTATACGAACAACTCATCGCCCCGGCAGTGCACGATGCTGGCCTCGAACCGATCCGTGCCGACGAGGAGCAGACCGGTGGCATCATCCACAAGCCGATGTTCGAGCGGCTGATCCTGTGCGAATACGCCGTGGCCGACCTGACCGCAGCCAACGCCAACGTCTTTTACGAACTCGGCGTGCGGCATGCCGTGAAACCACACACCACAGTGCTGCTCTTCGCCGAAGGTAGCGGCCAGATTCCCTTCGATGTGGCCCAGCTCCGGGCCATCCCTTACAGACTCGGGACCGACGGTCGTCCATCGGATGAAGCCAGATTCCGTGCAGACATCACCGAACGGCTGAAGGTTGCCCGCCAAGCGACCACCGACAGCCCGTTGTTCCAACTGGTGGACGGCTTCCCGGACAAGGTTGCCCACGAAAAAACCGATGTTTTTCGCCAGGAGGTCGAATACTCCAGAGCAATGAAGGAGACACTGGCCAAGGCTCGAAAGGTCGGGCTTGATGCAGTGAAGAAGGTGGAAACGGAGATGAGGGACATCGCCGACTGCGAAACCGGCGTAGTCATCGATCTGTTCCTCTCCTACCGCGCCGTGAAGGGGTGGAAGGAGATGATCAACCTGGTGCCGAAGATGTCGCCGGTGCTGGCGGCCACGGTGATGGTGCAGGAGCAATTGGGGCTTGCCCTGAACCGGGCGGAACAGGGAGAGCAGGCAGAGCGGGTGCTGCTGGAACTGATCGCCCGACGGGGAGCGAGCAGCGAGACTTATGGTATCCTCGGCCGAGTCTACAAGGACCGATGGGAGGCGGCGCAAAAGGGTGGCAGCACCATGCTTGCAAAAGGATTGCTTGACAAGGCTATCGAGGCCTACCTAAAAGGGTTCGAAGCAGACTGGCGGGACGCCTACCCCGGTATCAATGCCGTGACCTTGATGGAACTGAAAGAGCTCCCCGACCCGAAAAGACTGGAGATAATTCCGGTGGTTACCTATGCGGTCAAGCGTCGCATTGCCTGCGGCACGCCGGACTACTGGGACTACGCAACCCTGCTGGAGCTGGCGGTGCTGGCAAATGACGAGGCTGCAGCCGCAAGCGCCCTGACTGCTGCCTTGGCGGCAATCAGGGAAAAATGGGAACCGGAAACAACAGTCCGCAATCTTCGGCTCATACGCGAGGCACGGACGGCACGGAGTGAAAAATTCCCGAATTGGATTGATAACGTGGAAGCTGAATTGACTTCCCTTACGTAAACTTCTACCTCAGGGAAACGTGAGAGGGATTCCGGATTCCGGGGACAGTTTATTTAATTCGGTAGTGATAGCTGTCGGACCTGCACAGCCGCCCGGAATCAACAGTTTGGCCATGATTTGGGGTCGGACCAAGATAAGAAGAAAAGGGGATATAAAGAGAAAAGGGAACGGATTTATTTTAAGAGGAAAAGGGGACAGATTATAGCCCGTGCACTTGAAGTCCCTCTCGATGTTGTAACAGAGTGATGTGAAAGGATGCAAACCAGGACGTGGAGCAGTGAATCCGTACATCGGTCACGATGCCGGCCATCCGCACGAATGACAGGGGAGGGGCAGCATGCACCAGCACCGTTGTATATTGTTGATTTGTTTTGCTATTCTTGTGACCATCCCGATATCGCCCGCGGCTTTTGCCGGATGGGAGGAAAGCGCTGGAGTCGGCGAGATTTTCAGGAATGAGAAGGTTAACGGCACCTTCGTTCTCTATGATGCCAAGACCGATTCGTATATCGGTTACAACAAGCATCGTGCCGAAAAGAGATATGTTCCGGCTTCGACGTTCAAGATTCCCAATTCACTCATCGGGCTCTCAGTCGGCGCTGTAAAAAGTGTTGATGACGTTGTACCCTACAAGTCGAATGTTCCACCCTTGAGCAAGGCCTGGGAAAAAGATATGGGATTGCGGGAAGCTATCGTTATGTCAAACGTCCCGATCTATCAGGAGCTGGCCCGACGTATCGGTCTTGAGCGCATGCGTGAGAATGTTTCGAAGATGAAGTACGGGAACAATGAGATCGGGGATACCGTCGACACCTTCTGGTTGAATGGTCCACTTGAAATCAGTGCAATTGAGCAGACACAATTTCTTGCCAGGCTTGCAAAAGACGAATTGCCGTTTCCCAAAGACTGCCAGAAAAGCGTTCGCGAGATTGTTCTCCTGGAACAGGGAGAAAACTGGAAGCTTTACGGAAAGACGGGTTGGCAGAACGCCCCGGGCAAGGGAGTCGGCTGGTGGGTTGGATGGGTGCGGAAAGGTGATTGCTTGTATACTTTTGCATTGAACATGGATATCCGGAAAGCATCCGATGCAGGCAAACGCATGGAACTCGGCAAGGAATGCCTCAAGGCGCTGGGGATTCTCTAGCATTCTTTCCCAATCGAATAGCCGGGTAACGGATTTTGAGAGGCCATAAGGATCTGCCATATTAAGGAGCTCCGATTTGTAAAGTTGTAGATCTGATATACGCAACTTTATACAGACCAAGGACGATACGTTCAGTCAGAATTACTTTGTGCTGAGGTAAATAAATTCCCGCATGTGGGGTGAATATGACCACAACTTTTTCCGAAATTGCACGCAGATATGTACAGGATTCGGTCGTTCAGAAGCACGCCGCCGACCCGCTCTTCTCTCTTCTGGCCATCGGTGGAGGGGACGACGTACTCGACCTGGGATGCGGCGCGGGGAACCTGACGCAAAAGATCCGGGAGTTCACTACCGGGAAGGTGGTGGGTGTGGATCCGTCAGAAGGGATGCTGCGGGAGGCAGACGCAAAGTATGGAGGTCCGGCAATGGATTTTCGTTTGGCGGACGCCGAGTCCCTTGATTTCCGGGATGCATTTGATGTTATATTCTGCAACTCTGCCTTCCAGTGGATCAGGGAGCCGAGACGCGCTCTTGGCAACTGCTTCGCGGCTCTGCGCAAGGGTGGCAGGATGGGGATCCAGGCGCCGGCGCGCCGGGAATACTCTCCCAACTTCATCGCGGCGTTGCGCGCCGTGGCGGAAGATCCGCGCACCGGGGAGATTTTCGATGGTTTCCGATCGCCCTGGTTTCTCCTGGAATCAGCGGATGAATATGGGACCCTTTTCGAGGAAGCGGGGTTTGAGGTGCCGTTCGCCCGTATCGAGGAAGTCAGGACGCGGCGCACCCCGGATGAGGTCTTCGCCGTCTTCGGCTCAGGCGCCGCAGCCGGATATCTGAACGGTGACTACTACAGGAATCCCATCGATGAACATTATCGCGCGACTTTCAACTCGATAATTTCCGATGAATTCCGGCGGCAGGCCGAAGGTGAAGGGTTGGTGGACCTGCTCTTCTACCGGATCTATCTGATCGCTGTGAAAGGTTGAGGAATGTCAGAGAGCGGCACAGAAAATATCATTCACTATCTGCTGGACATCGTGACTCGATCAGGCGCTCCCCACGTCATCCACGAACACCGGGAAACCCGTACCGTGGAAGACGCGGCACGCAATCTCTCCTTCCCCGTGGATCGGCTGGTGAAGACCATCGTATTCCGTACCCGGAACGGCGGCATCGTGCTGGCCGCGCTCCGCGGGACCCGGAGGGTCGACTACGCCCGGCTCGCGGCCCTGGCCGGTGTCAACCGGAGAGACCTCTTTTCCCTGTCGCCGGAGGAGGTGCGCGATGCCACCGGGGTGGAACCGGGGAGTGTCTCGCCGATTCTACCCCTGCATGGAGCCGAACTGTTCATCGATGAAGATGTCCTTTCCATCACCCCCACCATCTACTGCGGGTTCGGCCGGCCGGACCGGACCCTGGAAATCGACGCGGCCGACATGG
>CAZHVY010000054.1:0-14725 GCA_964536305.1 uncultured Geobacter sp.
AATATCGATATGTTAATGCATAATCAGGGTGATCAAACTGTCAAACTTCGGGGGCAATGAGAGAGTGAAAAAGACAAAAAAACCCTCGTCCCATGGAATGGCCGAAGGCCGGGCGAGGGTTTTTCGCCTGCATTTTCAGAATGCGCTGTATTGTTTCTTTCTGCGCCGAATGAAGAACAAGGGCTGGGCGACGGAATCCGTATCGGCGAAAATCCGGACTACTTTAATGCCGCCGGAACATTCCCTGTGGATTTGGGGAGTTTTCGTCCCGAAGGGACTGAATGACAGATTCGGGGAAAAGATGGGCAGTCATGAAAAAAGCGTTCGCTTAAATCCGCGGCGTCCGTCAGGAACAGGGCGCTTCCCTGCTCCCGGAGGGCCTGTCCAGCATCTCGCGGACCTTGGAGGCCAGACTGGAGGCGGAAAACGGCTTCTGGATGAAATCAATCCCTTCACTCAGCATGCCCACTCGGGAAATGACATCGGCTGTATAGCCCGACATGTACAGGCATCTGAGGCCCGGGCAGCAGGAGCGAAGATTTTCCACAAGCTCGCGGCCGTTCATGGCGGGCATTACCACGTCCGTCAGCAACAGATCTATGCCTCCGCCGTGCTCCCTTGCCACCCGGATCGCCTCGCCGGGTGTTCCCGCCGTGAGCACCGCATAGCCGAAGCTCTCCAGAATGGACCGGGCGATATCCAGAATCGCCGCTTCGTCTTCCACCAGGAGGATGGTTTCATGCCCGCGCCTGACCACCTCGGGGACGTCCGATTCACACGCCGTCGACTCGTCGCCGTGCCTTCGCAGATATATCCTGAAGGTCGTCCCATGCCCCTTTTCGCTGTAGACATTTATGAAACCGTCATTCTGCTTCACTATGCCATAGACCGTCGCCAGGCCCAGGCCGGTTCCCTTGCCCAGTTCCTTGGTGGTGAAGAAGGGCTCGAATATCATCTCCAGGGTTTCCTTGTCCATGCCGCAGCCGTCGTCGCTGACCGCCAGGAGCACGAACTCTCCAGGAACGAAACCACTGTTGAGGGAACAGTAGGCATCGTCGAACACCACGTTTGCCGTTTCGATGACTATCGTCCCGACGCCGGTTATGGCGTCGCGGGCGTTTACGCACAGATTGGCCAGGATCTGGTCCAGCTGGGAGGGGTCCGCGAAGATCGGCCACACCCCCCTGCCCGGCTTCCAGACAAGATCGATGTCCTCGCCCAGAAGCCGCCGCAGCATCTTGAGCATCCCTTCCAGGGTCCCGTTCAGGTCCAGGGCCCTGGGCGCGATGGCCTGCTTGCGGGCAAAGGCGAGCAGTTGCCTTATCAGCTCCGCAGAACGCTCGCCGGCCTTTAGTATCTCCTGGAACCTGGAATATAGAGGCTCGGACGGGTCAAGCCGCGCAAGGGCCATATCCGTCTGGCCGATGATTACGGTCAGCATGTTGTTGAAGTCATGGGCCACGCCGCCCGCCAGCCGGCCCACAGATTCCATTTTCCGGGCCTGGGCCAGTTGATCTTCGAGCCTGCGTTGCTCCTCCTCTGCCCACTTGCTTTCGCTGATATCCTCGACGGTCTCCATGGCATAGATAATCTCTCCGTCAATCCCGCGAATGCTCACGGCGGTAAAGAAGAGCCACTTCCCGTCCGAACCGAGATTGGGAAAAAAACCGGTCCATTCATAGGCGCCTTCCACGAGGCTTGATTTCCTGTACCCGTCTCCATACCAGCGGTCAATGGCCTCGAAATCCTCGTCCAGCGCCAGATCCGCCAGAGAAGGCCTCTCTTCGTTGTGGAAGATGAAGGAATGGCCATCCGTGCCGATCACGCGGGACGCCTCGACCCCGGAAATTCTCTCCAGAGCCTTGTTCCAGTAGACCACGCGGTGATCCCGGTCAATGACGAACTGGCCGATGGGAGAACCGTTCACGATGGCCTTCAGCTTCCGCTCGTTGTTCAGGAGCGCCGCCTCGTCCTGCTTGCGCCTTGTAATGTCCCGGATGTTCTCCGACACCATAACGACATTGCCGGCATCGTCAAAGACGGGAAAGGCGCGAATCTCCACATGACCGATCCTGGGATTGAACTTTTCGTAGGCAACAGCCCTTCCGGTCCTGAACACCTCATCCACATGGCAGTATTCACAGGGTTCTTTCCTGTTGTAATACACCTCGTAGCATACCGGACGGCCGGTTCTCAGCTCTTCGGGCACATAGTCGTAACCTCCGTGCCAATTGGAGAGGAGAATCCTGTGGTCCCTGTCGATGAAGGCAATCTGGTCGGGAATGGTCTTGAAGACCTTCAGGAGGATTTCTTCCGCGCCTTCCAGTGTTTCCCGCGCCGACTCCCCGCGCCCACCTGAGATTTCCAGTTCCGCGATCCTTTCCTTCAGGGACCTGATCTCTTCAAGCAAGCGTTTTCTGCTTTTTCCCTGCTTTCTCATTATGGCTCCCGGAAAGAAGGACGGCCCGAAGAAAAAGCCGCCTTCCCTCCCGTCAGGAAGAAATATTATCCATGTCCGATGCAAAGGGCAGACTGTAACAATTCTATCAAAGGATTGAAGGATTGAAACCTGCGGCGGCAAGACAGCGGATAACGCCCTTTTCAGCCCGCTATCCGGAGATGCCGAGCCTTTTGAGGAAGGCCCCGCTGTTCCATGGACGGCCCAGGAATCTTTCAACGGACTCATTCACGTCCCGGGAACTCCCCGTCTGGTAGATATCCGTGCGGAGCCTCACCCCCAGAACAGCATCCATGAAGCCCTGGGGTGAATTCCTGAACAGTGAGGTGATGTCAGCTACAATCACGTCGGCCCAGGCGTAACCGTAATACCCCGCGTCATATCCTCCGAAAAGGTGCCCGAAGGAGGTAATCGTCGAACTCTTCTCTGGAAAGGGAAGGTAGTTGTCGGACATGACCCTGTTGGTGAAGTCGACGATATCAAAGTCAGTGTCGGGGTCAATCTTCGTATGAAGGAGCAGATCCATCTTTCCGTAGGCGAGTTGCCTCCGGTAGAAATGGGCGATGCAGGCCTTCTGGGCCTCGTCGATCCTGGCCGGCATGTGCGCGGGAAACCGGTCGGAGGGGTCCTGGTAGTTAACCGCGAAGTTATCGAGCACCCTTTTGTCAGTGATCCAGTTTTCCAGATTCTGGGAAGGGACCTCGACGAAATCGCCGGGGACGGATGTGCCCGAGAAGGCGGAATATCGGGCGGTGGTCGTGATATCGTGGAGGGCATGGCCGAATTCATGAAACAGGGTCTTCACGTCATCATACGCCAGAAGAGCCGGTTTTCCCGGCGCCGGTTCCGGGAAATTGCATACCAGGGCAGCGACCGGCCTCTGATAGACCCCGTTGGCCAGACGCTTGCCGCTGATAATTGAAAATTCGGCGAAATCGGGGTACTTTCCCTGTTCTATCCGGGGAAACATGTCCAGGTAGAGGTGCCCCAGGACCTCGCCGGCGCCGGCGTCGGAAATACGGACAAGCCTCACCTTGGGAGACCAGACGTAGGGTGGGGTCACGAACTCGATCTTCAGGCTGAAGACCTTTTCGAAGACGCGGAACATGCCGTCGAGGACGTTTTCGTAGCTGAAGTATTTACGGAGAGAGTCCATGTCCAGGGAATAATCGGTTTTCTCCAGTATTCTCTGGCAATAAGCCACATCCCACGACTCCAGGCGCGCGCCGGGTTTTCCGGTTTCGCTTTCCTTGATCCGGCGCAGGGCCTCCCTTTCCGCCTGGAACTTGGATTCCAGACCATCAATAAGCCCCTGCACGAAATCCACGGCCCGTTGTCCGGTGGCGGCCATCCTGGTTTCCGTCACATAGTCCGCCCACGAAGCATAACCCAGAAGCTGCGCCGTTTTCGCCCGCTTTCTGACCACATCGGCCATCAAGTCTTTATTGGCCATCGCGGCCATGGAATTGCGCGCCTCGAAGACCTCCGCGCGGGCTTCCTCGTCGGGGCAGAATTCCATGAAGAGGGAATATTTGTACTCTATCCCCACCGGGATAAGGTAGTTGCCCCGCGAATCGCGGCCATACTCGGCCAGGATGCTTTCAGGCATTCCCCGGACCCGCGTCGCCGTTACCGCGACTACGTCACCGGCGGCTTCGTTGATGTTGCGCTTAATCACGGCTTCCTGTTGCGCAATCTCCTTTTTCAGGGCAAGGATCCGTTGTTGCGTCCCGGCGGGCAGATGCAATCCGTTGCGCTTGTATTCACGGAGGATGGAGTCAAGAAGGCGCTTGTCCTCGCCCGCCAGCTTCGGATTGGAATCGCCATAGGCCCGCATGACTTCATAGACATCCTTCCGGGCGTCGGAATCTATGAGCCAGGCCTCCAGCAATATCTGGGAGGCGCTGGCCTGATTCCTCACGTTTTCGTCAGGAGAGACATTGGCCAGCAGGTTCATCCTCTGAGCCGTGTTCCTTATCAGATAATACGCATCATCAAGCGCGGCCACGCAATTCGTGAATGTCGCCTCGCCCGGTCTGAGCGCCGCGATCCTCGCCTCAATGGCATTCGCCTCTCTTATCGCCCCGGCCGTGGCCGCCTCGATTTCCCCGGCGCTTTTTTCGAACTCGGGCAGAGTGGCGACGCTTGCCTGAGGGGCGGGCGAATCGCCGGAACCGCCTCCGCAGGCCGACAAGAGCGCGACGGCCGCCATTCCCAGCAGCAGAAGACGGATTATCCGGCCCATTTCCCTTTTGCGCGGCAACGCAAGACCCTTCCCAGATGCATTCACTTGGAATCCTCCTTGTCTCTTCCCGGTCTTGCCGGTCTCCTGAGGGCGCGTCAGGGATGGGGCAAGTCGACCTGAATTGTCGCAAAAAAAGCCCTCACATCGCGCCGCCGGCAAAGAACTCCCTTTTTTCTTCTTCGTCCAGGCTGGAACGGATCAGTTTCACGCTCTTGGGGCGACCGAAAAAGATGTCCTTGGTGTTGAGGAATCCCCCCCCTTTCAGGACAACCGAATCCGACGGCCTGTCGTACATGATGACCCTGGGAAAGAAATTGCCGACATTCATGAATGAATGCTGTTTTTCCGCGGCAACCAGGACCTCCTCCGGCAGGGGGAGGAAGCCGTTTTCATCGGAACTCAAAGGCCCGTATGGTCCCAGCCTTTCCATTTCGCCAACCTTTCGCGTGACGCCGACGACCTTCATCATGTTTTTTGAAACCGGAATGCTGAACGTACCGTAGGGCCTCATCTTTTCCTGTTCGCCGACCTCCCGGTTGACATCAACGATTAGCATGATGTTTTTCGATATGGCGGGAGAACCATCGGGCAGTAAAACCGTTATGCCCTTCCTGTTTTCAACCTTCTTTTCCGGGTCGGGGCGCCCGTCTGCCGCCCCGGCCGGCCGGGCCATGGCGACCAGTGATAGTGCAACAGCCAGCGCGGCCGCCATACCGGAGATGTAATTTTTTCTCAAAACCTTCTCCTCCTTTTGCATGCTCATCTTTCCACTTCCACGGAACCCTCCGGCCAGCCGGAAATAATGGGAAAAGACCCTGGTACCTTGTACCATTTAAAACCACCCCCCCCCCCAGTTCCATAACCAGACGTTTCAGACACGGGGCCGCCCGGACCATGATATCCCTGCCCGCGTCACCACCCCGGCGATCTGCTCCGGCGGCGTGGTCCGAACCTCACCCAATGGTTCGCCGCTGGAGGGATCGTGGCCGGCACTGAAAATTTGACTACCCCCCTTCTGTTCCGTATCCTTCCGTCAAAGGATTGAATTGAAATGCCGGCAAGAGGAAATACCGCCATTAAATACTACAAACAGTTCTCGAACCACCCAAATATATACCTGCTCGCCCTCCTGGCTGCGGGCGGCGCCCTGGTTCTCATCTTCTCCATGGACGACCTCCGCCATATGTTCGGCATGGCCGTGTGTACTCTCTTTCTCTTCCTCATTGCATGGGTTCTCTGGAAAAGCCGGGCGCACTTCCTGGACATCGACAGGGAACGCATCGTCCATCACGGCTTCAGGCATTGGGATATCAGGAGAGCCGACGTGACCGGCATGGAGTATGGCCGCAAGCGCTGGTTCGACGATCGGGAGCTGTACCTGAAGGTACGCACGGTAACTGGGGAGTATTCCGTGGACAGCGGGTTTCTGCTGAACAAACAGCGGGTGGAAGAGCTGGCGCGTATCATGGGGGGTCACCTCGGCATCAGCAACCCGCCACAAGGGAGATGGTAACATGTATCACTTGACCCTGAGCACCTCGACGATATTCATGCGCCGCGCGTATCGCCAACAGCACCCCGCTCACGAAACCCATGACCAGTCCCAAGTTCCGGGGACATTACATGTATCTCTACTAAAGTAAGTAAATAAATTGTCCCCGGAATTCGAACACCTCTCGCACAAAACCCGGGAGATAACGCTTCGCCCCCTGGCCCAATGGTCGGATATCATCGCGCGGATGTCAGCGAGATCGTCATTCCCAATCTGTCGCCCGCGTATTTGATAAAGCGCCTCTGCCTTGGTATCTCCTCTTGAGACACACCATAGCAAAAAATCGCATTTGACGTCAGAGGAAAATTCACCCCCTGTGATCGGTTACGAATGGTCTATACGTTCATTTTCGTTGTCGGGTGTAAGCTCACCCGGGGCGGTGTACACGGTAAGCAGATTGGTCAGGAGGGGGGGACTATGCAGGAGAAACTCTTATATTAATCGGTCCAATGGTTATCAAATCATCTGGGTCCAGCTGCATCACGGTAATCTTCTCTCCGTTTACCCTGGTACCGTTTCTGCTCGCCAGATCTTCTATTACCAGTTTATTCCTAACTAGTTTCAGTTCTGCATGCCGCCGCGAGATCATGCGATCATCCAGTATCAGATTACAGTCTTTACGTCCGATTGTGCAAGGAAGCTTTACACTAAAACTTTTTCCCTGCAGAGGCCCTGACTCAATAATGAGTACGACGCTCGGAGACTCAGGCTTTTGATGGGCATCAGGAACGTTGCCACTCTCCACAGCAGTCGCAGGTAATACCTCTTTATCTTCTTTGCGCTTGTTCTTCAGATACCCTACGGTAAGAAGTGTATAAAGCATATCTTTGTCAAACAGGTTTACGTCCTCTGCCATGCTTGCAGGTATATCACGGAAAAAGAACGCCTCCACCAATTCTCCAGATTTTTGGAATGCATAAAGCTGTATCTCTTCGTCAATACTCATTCCTTCCGGACGTTTGAACGCCGTATCGGAATAATAGGCAAGAGCCCGCTTTCCGGCCTTGAAGAAAAAACTTATTTTTCTGTCCCGGCAAAGAGCAATTATCCCATTATCGCCTTCCTCACCAAAATGTCGAACAATGCGTTCAATGTCGAGTAATGATGTAGGCGCTTTAATGTCGGGCTCAGTCTGCAGAAAGAGGAGCATGCATTTCAACAGAACTGGGTCTGTCTGGCAGAGGGTTATTGATATGGCTTTATCATCGGCTGTTGCCAGAATTCTACCAAAATCCTGGATTGAATAACCGACCGGTTTGTTCTTCTGATATCTGCCGGCAGCATATGGCGCGCCTTTCAAGAAAAAAAGAAAATGAAGGTCAGAACCAATGCCTGCAACCTTTAAGTATCCGGTGAACGGGGGAGAACCGGTGTAGACCATCTCCAGCAAACTGCGCAACAGTTCACGGGAAAACGGTTTCTCATCGCAAAGTACTTTTTGCCTGGGAAATTGGTAGCTGAACATATGCTTTTGTTATATAACAGAAAGCTACAGGCTGTCAAATACCCTCATGTTTTTATGGCTTTACCCCTCTTGCGAAATTGTTATACATTGATCACGAAGCATTACAGATGGAGAAAGATCTATGTGCGCTATCGCATCTACTGACCTCTCACAATATATAGGTGCAAATATCGGAACCATTACGCTGGTCAAATTATTGGGGCAAGGTAGTATGGGCGCAGTGTTTATAGGGTATCAGGCCACTCTCAAGCGCCAGGTTGCGGTGAAAATCCTCCCCAAATCAGTTGCGAGTACCGCAAGAGCCCAGCAGATGTTCCGCGATGAAGCTGAGACGATAGGGATTCTCTCCCACCCGAATATTGTGCCTGTGTATGAGATGGGAGAGACCCGCGATTTCTTTTTTCAAGTTATGCAACTGGTTGTCGGTCATGATTTGAAAACGATCATCAGCAAAGCGCGCAAACACCCGGTTCCCGCCAAGCGAATCCTCCCCGTGGCGGAAACATTCCAGTTTATCTGCCAGATTCTCGATGCCCTTGGATATGCTCATGAAGAAGGAGTTTTTCATCAAGATATCAAACCTGCTAATATTCTTGTTGATGACCGGTTCAGGCGTGCGCTTGTGGCGGATTTCGGCATAGCCCGGACTGTTTGGGCGGAATACAGCGCAAAACCGATGCTGGTCGGAACACCTTTGTACATGTCACCCGAACAGGCTTTATGTGCTGCAATTGATGGCCGAACCGATATCTACTCCGTTGGCGTTATGCTCTTTGAGATGACGGCAGGTTTTTTACCGATATATAAAGAATCGGCTACTGATTTGATCAAACGCAAGAAAACCGAGCCGGACGCTTTTTTTACAGCCAGACCATCTGAAATTAATTCCTCAATTAACAGCGAACTTGAGGGTATAATTTTGAAGGCAATTGCAGCGAACCCCGATACTCGTTTTGCCGATTGCATGGAGTTTAAAACCGTGCTTGAAAATTACATTCACAAAAGCGATCTTACATAGATTCCATCCGGAAACCCCACGAAATGCCGCAAAGGGACGGGTTGTGGCTTTCACGGAACCCCACGTACGGCTTCAATGCAAGCGGGTGAATGACGGGAAAGCGCATGAGTGCAGCAGAGTAGTAGATCCGCGCGAAGGATGGCGCCCGATTACGAGGGGCTCCGGGGAAGTTCCAATCCCTCCCCTGTCGACACTTTCCGGATGAAAACCAAATAAAATATATTTCTACAGGGATATACCTTGGACATACCAGAAGCTGCTTTAGATATAGCACAGGCATTACAGTTTGCCAGGGCATTTAATCTGGCATTCAATAATGCATTTATGTATGGAGGAAGCCATCAAACCACAAAAGATAGCGCAGCAGCCTTTTTCAAGGTATTGCATCCACTGCTCGACACTTTAAGCCCTATAACGATAATCTCCGAAAAAGACTCTATTTATATTGAAAATCATTGTGTTGACAAGCTGGTCAGCATTCAAAGAATTAACAATCGGTTCAAAAAGGCTGGAATACAGTCTATCAGCTTCGACAAGAATACTTCTCTGGAAAGCGCTCTGGCATTTCTTTACGTTATGGGATCGCTATCTGATTTCAAGAGCGTAGATGCAATGCAGACGTACCTCACCAAGGAAGGGATTGAAGGCATAAAAATCAATTATGTTGTGTATAAAAAAGTAACTCTTGATGAGGCTGTCGTCAATAAAGAGGTGTTTTCGGAAACTCAGTCACTATTTGGCAACCAGCATTCCCTTGGAACAGAACCTGATGTCCAGCCTGATCCGGGTAAAATCCTCGGGGAATTATTGGAAATTTTATCTCTGCGCAGTTCCGCCAATGAAAATGAAGTTCCCGCAACAGGAACAGCCGACCCTTCCGAATTATCCCAGGCCGATTATGACAAATTCATAACAACTCAAATAAGATCAATCAATAATCAACTCTCTTCATCGGAGAAATCTGAGGATGGAGCCCGTCATACTCCGGCTGAAATGCTCGAAACAATCTATAAGATTAAAGAGAATGTTCTCGACACTATAAAGCTTCAAAGAGAAACAGGGAAATTGATTGCCGCGCAGGAGCTTGTCGTTACCGAGATAAATCAAATCAGTTACCGGGTTATTGTACGACTGATTAAAGAAGAATACCGAAGCGACCGCAAGATTTCCGTCAAGAGACTGGCCCAGATTATCCGACGTATGCTGCCGGATATAAAGGAACTGAAGTACCTGCTGCCACAGCTTAAAGATGGTCTATTTGCCGAAGGGATGTCCCCTTCCGATTATTTGACGCTCGTAAAGGAGCTGAGTAAAGAGCTGGAGAGTGATGGTTTGGTTCAGATTCTGGTTGAGGCATCGGACCAGATCGGACTCACGCTGAATGAACTGATTGAAGGAATCAAGGAAGCGCCGGAAGAGGCGGCCAGGCTGATTGTCCTGGCTGCTGAAATAAAAAAAGGCGGCGTCAGCGCTGATGATCAACAAATGTCGGCAATTTTGAGTGATTATATCGAAAAGGTGAGTACCGCCCTTGCCCTTCAATCATCCGAAGTTGCAGCCCGTGGCGGCGGCATGTTGCTGAAAGCAGTTGTTACGAGAATTGAGCGCGAGATTCTCGACCGGTTGAAATCACAGAATATCGACTCGAATATTGTCTCTGAAGTTGCCAGGAAACTCGCAAGTCAGTTTTTTGAAACCGTTTCGGCATTGAAAGGCGCCTGGGTTAAAAAGACTATCACCAGTTCGAAAAATCTTGATGAAGAAGCGGTACTTTCGATTATTGAGCAGATAGCGGATCAGGGACTGGATGGGTATGGTGTCGCAGATGAAATACGAGCCTTACTGATTTCCCATGGTTTCTCCGCAGAAAAATTAGATAATATTATAAAAAAAGCTCAACTTCGCGCCGAAGAGGCTGTTTCTCAAAAGATCGAACTCCCTCAAGGCGCATTCAATGCAGCGACCATGGCTTTTTTTCTTGATCTCGAGATCAAGCGAAATTTCCGCTATAACTCACCGTTTTCAACTCTTCTGATTTCATTTGAGAAAATCGTTGATATACGGACATTCACTATTATCGATTTAACTCCTGACATAAATATCCAGTTGGCTAACCAGGCTCTCAAACTGTTGAAGCATATGAAAAGAGAACTGGACGTGGCCGGCATTTGTCCAGTAAAAAATCATATTATACCGTTTATCATATTGCCGATGACAGACTTAACCGGAGCCCTTTTTGTGAAGAAGAGAATTGAAACTAATTTCCTATGCCATGAATTTCTTGTAGATGGCATTACAGTTCATATTGAACCGGTAATTACCGCATCGAACTTCAATAGAGACCTGTCGTCCGATAAATATTCATTTCTGAAAACGATTTATCAGCTTCACTGTCAACCAAGGCTACAATAAAGACTTTCATGATATCAGCCCATACCACACATCCCGGCCTTGTCCGCAAAAATAACGAAGACTTCATCCGCACGGATGATAACCTTGGTATTTACCTGCTGGCAGACGGTATAGGCGGGCATAATGCCGGTGAAGTGGCAAGCGCCCTTGCTGTTGAAACCGTATATTCCATATTGCGTTCCAATATCGAACGCACTGAGATTGATGGTTATTTTGAGCTGATGGTACATGCCATGCAGACTGCTCATTGGGAGATAAGCGCCAAAGCACTCACAAACTCATCGTTTTCGAAGATGGGAACTACTCTGGTTGCTGCAGTTTTGCGGGAGGAAGTGGCGTATATTGCTCATGCCGGGGATAGCCGATGCTATCTGTTTCAGCATGAACCCCACACCCGTACTATCCCTTCATTTATGCCCCAGGGGGTACTCACAAGAGACAGAAATAAACTAAGGCGGCTCACCAACGACCACACCGTCGGCTATCAGCGACTGGCAAACGGCGTTCCCATTGAACAGATTCCAAAGAAAAATTTTCATACCCTAACCCAGTCAATCGGGTGTGGAAATCCGCCCTGCCTCGATTATAAAACTGTTGAATTCAAGCAGGGGGATTTGCTCCTGCTCTGTTCCGACGGCCTGACCGATATGCTGACCGACGTTGAAATCGAAATCATTCTTGCAAGCCGGGACACCCGCCTTGACACCCTGGCAGAGAATCTCGTCAATGCTGCCAATTCAAATGGCGGCAGGGACAATATTTCCGTGCTATTGGTCACAACACCGTAACACCCTGCTTGATCAGTGCCGAAGTATTTCAATCATGGCGCGGGCGATGTCGGGGTCAAATTGGGCGCTGGCGCAGCGGGTGAATTGATCTATCACCCGCTCTTTCGAAAAAGCCGCCCGATAAGGCCGGCTCATGGCCATGGCGTCACAGGAATCGGCAACCTGGATAATTCTGGCCCATAGGGGTATCTCTTCGCCAACGAGGCCGTCGGGGTACCCTGTTCCATCAAATCGCTCGTGATGGTGATACACGGCCGGTATGATATCGCTCAGAAAATTGAGCGGCTTCAGGATATGCTTACCCTCCACCACATGTTGCTTTATCATATCGTATTCCGCTTCGTTCAGGCCCGATTTAGTTAACAGCAAGGTTTCAGGGACTCCAATCTTACCGATATCGTGGACAATTCCGGCAATTCTGACCCGTTCGACATCGGTTTCGGCCAGACTCATTATGGTGGCAAGATGCTCGGCAATTTCGGCAACACGTTCGGAATGGCCCTTGGTGTAGGGGTCCTTTGCTTCCACAGCCAGCGCCAGGGACTGAATCGTTTGCAGGTTTAACTTGTGGATGTAATCTTCATCGACTACATCTTTTTGGTGAAAACACAGGGTGGTCTGCCCCAGCCTGATTACATCCATATGAGCGAGACGCATGAAAGTGACCCTCTCTCCATTTACCCATGTGCCATTCCGGCTACCAAGGTCCTCGATATGGTAGAAATTATGAACAACAAGGATGCGGGCATGTTTTCCGGAGAGGTAACTGTCAGGTATACGGAGATCAACGTCTTTGGCCCGGCCAATGATTATCTGCGGCGCATCCAGAGAAAATGTGGCTGTACTGGCGCTGACCTTGAACTGGAGGACGGCCTGACGTTTTTCTACGATTTCAACTTCATCCATGTCGCTTGAGATGATCATGGTCATTTCAGCTTCATTCATTTGGTCGTCCATTGTTGAAATTCCCTCAAAAGTAATCAACGTCGCAGCATAACCCTTCAGCGATAGTTACTAGGACTGAATCATTGCCATCTTTTTCTTCCTATGCGACAGGTAAGCGCGGTGAGTCCGTTGCTGAATCCAGTTCACAAGCCATATTACCATGTTTATATCAAATATGCGTAAAGGTAGACTCGCTTGCCGCCTCTGTTGATCCCGAAATGAAAACCAAAAACCAGGGACACTCCCCGGTTTTACCAGGTTATCATAGATTCCATGCGGCATTACGGGGTGTGTAACGGCCGGAAATTCCGGGAACAAATTCCGGGGCAAATTCCGCATCGAATCCCCCCCGGCTTTCACGCCTTTCTCTACTTGTCTTCAAGGATACGTTCCACTTCCGCCATCTTTCCCAGAGCCAGACTCTCCGGAACCAGGACCAGACCACAGGCCCCGCAAGCAGGCAGGTCTATCTCAAAATTCCCCGTCATGTAGGCGAATCCCACCTTCATCAGACTCAATTCCCCTCCGCAGGATGAACAGGACCAGACCTGAGTGGAATCCTTTTCATGCCTCCGCCGCCGACCTCCTGTAACGGCCTGCCAGGTTTCGCAGCCGCCGGACAGGTTGCTGACCTTTCTGAAACCGTGAGCCGCCAATATCCGTGCCGCATAGTAAGACCTCTGGCCGACCGTGCAATAGACAATAACCTTCCGATCGCGGGGAATTTCGCCTATCCTGTCGCGCAGTTCGGACAACGGAATGTTTACCGCGCCGGGAATCCCGCACAGGGCGAATTCCGCCGGTGTACACACATCCAGTAGGAACTCTCCCGCTTTACCGGCGGCTTCCACCTCCTCCCAGGTTGCGGCGCAGACCAGGCCGTCCAGGATGTCCTGCGCCATGAAACCCGCAATGTTGACCGGGTCCTTGGCCGAAGAATAGGGGGGCGCGTAGGCATGCTCGATCTCCGCCAGGTCGTCTACGGTCATGTTCCCCTTGATGGCCGTGGCGATAACATCGATGCGCTTGTCAACGCCGCTGTAACCGGCGGCCTGGGCCCCGAGCACCTTCCGTGTTTCCGGAGAAAAGATGAGCTTCAGGCACATCTTCATGACGCCCGGGTAGTAGCCGGCAATGTCGTTATGGTGGATGATCACCGAGTCGAAGGAGATGTTGTTCGCCTGGCAGAGTTTTTCCGAGGCCCCGGTCATGCCGACGGTAAGGTTGAAGACCTTGGCTATGGCGGTGCCCATGGTCCCTTTGTACGGCCGCGGCATCCGGCCAAGCATATTTCCGGCAACGATCCTCCCCTGCTTGTTGGCCGGTCCGGCCAGTGGAATCGCCGTTTTTTTCAAGGTCAGGGGATGGGTTACTTCGATGGCATCACCGGCGGCATAGATATGTTCGTTGCTTGTCCGCAGATAGTCATCAACGACAATGTGGCCCCGGGGGCCCAGCTCGATGCCCGAATCGGCAATGAAAGAGGTGTTCGGTTTGACACCGATGGATAACAGCGCCAGGTCCGCCTCCACTGTCCGTCCGCCGGTCAGGCGAGCGGCCACACCGCCGTCGCCAGCCGGCTCGAAGGCCGCGACGCCCTCTCCCAGCAGCAGCCTCACCCTGTGCAGCGCCAATTCCCGTTGGAGAATGGCGGCTATCTCCAGGTCCAGGACGCTCATGGCCTGCTTCGCCATCTCCACCACGGTGACGCGCAGGCCGCGGGCATGGAGGTTCTCCACCATCTCCAGACCGAGGAACCCCGCTCCCACGACGAGGGCCCTTCTGACTTTCCCGGCATCCACCATGGCGCGTATCCGGTCGGAATCGGGGATCGTCCAGAGA
>CAZHVY010000055.1:0-14717 GCA_964536305.1 uncultured Geobacter sp.
TGGGAAGCCCGCTTCGCTCCGGTTCCGGCCATGATCGGCCGAAACGGAATCGCTCCACGGGGGGAGAAACGGGAAGGCGATGGCCGGACCCCCACCGGCGTATTCCCGATGGAATTCGCATTCGGCTACGCTTCGGCAGTCGACAGCCGCATGCCCTACCGCCAGGCAACGGAAGAGGACGTCTGGGTGGATGACGTGAATGCGCCCGACTACAACACCTGGGCGAAGCGGAACGAGACCGGCGCCGCGTCGTACGAGGTTATGAAGCGTACCGATCACCGCTACCGGCACGGAATCGTGATCGGCTACAACCGCAACCCTGTTGTCAGGGGCCTCGGCAGCGCCATCTTTCTCCATGTCCGGTTGGAGGAGGGCGTAACGACGTCCGGGTGTGTGGCGGTAGACGAACCTGAGTTGGTAAGGATTCTCGCCTGGCTCGATCCTTCGAAAAAACCGCAGATGGTCATGGCGAACCGTCGTGACCTGGCGGCGCTGCCCGGACTGTCGCGTCTGGCGCCCATTGGCGAGCAGGCCGGCGTGCCGGAGAAGCAGGTACGGTCCAGGGTTGCCGGTCTGGGAGAGCGGCAGGTGGAGTACCGCGGAGCGGACGGATTCTTCGGCATGGCCCTGTCCGTGCCGCAAAACCTGGCGGACGAGATGCGGCTGAAAAAGAGCTGGAAGGAAGGGTGTCCGGTACCGATCTCCGACCTGCGGTACCTGGTGCTCGTCCATCGGGGATTCGACGGCACGCAGAAGGTGGGGGAACTGGTGGTGCACCGGAAGCTGGCTCTCCCGGTGGTCAGGGCTTTCGGCGATCTTCACGCCGAGCAGTTTCCCATCGAGCGGATGGAGCTGATAGAGAAATACGACGCCAGTGATGACCGTTCCATGGAGGCCAACAACACCTCGGCCTTCAACTGCCGGGACGTCACCGGCAAGCCCGGCGTCTGGTCCAGGCACAGCTACGGCGGCGCCATCGACATCAACCCGCTCCAGAACCCGTACATCTCTCCAAGGAGCGACGTTCTCAGTACGCTCGGCTGGGACGGCGAGGAGGACAAGGGAGAGTTCCTCAGCCGCAACGGCTATGACGCCCCGTCTCCGGCCCTTGCCTTCTGCACCGCCCGTCCCGCTGATTGCCTGACTCTGCCGGCAACGGGCGCCGTCTACGCGGACCGCTCCAGGAAAGAGCCGGGACTGCTCAGGACCGGCGGCAGGGAAGTCGACATCTTCACCAGTCGGGGTTTCGACTGGGGCGGCGCCTGGAAGCGCCTCCTCGACTACCAGCACTTCGAGTACGATACCACGAAACTGCTTGAGAAATGAGAAAGGGGCGCTTGAGGAACCGGCAAGGGAATGACATGATGCTTTCATTTCACACGGGAAAGCGGTTATCTTGATTTTCCTGATTAGTCTGATAGGGGCGTTCCCAACGGGAATTGAGTTTGCCGCATTGACACCGGGAATGGAAAAAGGTGTAAAGATATCCGCCTGAACAGCTTCCACCTTCCTTTCAACACTGGTAACAAATCCTTTATAAATATTGGACAGTTAAAGCCGGCATCTCGCGGCTGTGCCGGCACGCGCTGTCGAGAATATTTACAAACGCCATAAAGGCGGAAGAGGCGGATATTCTTAAATATTACGTATAATCAAGTGTTTATTGCTTTTTGCATGTAAATTGCATTGATCTGCTTTAATGATGCCCTGAAAAGAAAGGCGCATCTTGTTGAAAATCAGAAAGGAAAAGGAGGGTGAAAATGAAAAAGGCATTTTTCACAATGGCGATCATGCTGGTGACGATGATTGCCGTGACAACGGCCCAGGCCGCTTCCTACACCACGGACTTCAATGTGACGGGTGATTTCAGCTTTAGCGGATATGACACGGGAGGGCCTCTCGTCCTGTCGTTCACCGGTCTCACGGGAACGGTGAACCAGAACTTTCCTCCAGCCGGAAAATATGATTGGTCAATCGGTATGAGGAGCTTTGCCGTCGACCTCAATGGAGGGGGCCCGGATTTCGCCGTGGGACCTTTAGCGTCTATCGTAATAGGAAAATACGAGCGTCCGGCGCTGGAGGCCCCGGGGTCGACAAATCTGGGAAATGTCGTCATTCCTTTCTCGCTCTTCGGACTGGAAGGCGGTGATTCGCTCTCTCTGAGCGACCTGACCGTGGCGTGGGAGATGCCGTTGGACGACAGCGTCATTTTCACGGTTACCGCAGCCGACATGACCGAGCTGAAGGAATATCTGATGCAGATGAATGCCCTTGCGATTGCGGAATATCCCGATAACAGGGACGGCATCGCGGCCGGCAGCGTTACATTCAACGGTTCCCTGACCGCTACTTCCGTTCCCGAGCCTTCCACGGTCATTCTCCTTGGCATTGGGCTTGCCGGACTTCTGGGCGCCGGTAGAATGAGATTCCGAAGACAGTAGAGGTACTGGATAAGACTGGATAATTAGAAAGGCGAAGCTTTTCAATGCTTCGCCTTTTCTGTTGGCGCTTCAGGCATGGCGCGTGTCGCCGGCGGCTCTTCCTTGTTATTATCTTCCCTTAATCCTCGCATTCCACAGAATCATTCGGTCGGATATCACTTGCCATGGACTGAAGGCTGTTCCCTTATTCCGCATACAAATTCAACTTCGCCCGCCGCTCCTCAAAATCTGGCATCAAACGATGTAAGAGCTTCCAGAACCGTGGTCCATGGTGCTTCTCTTTGAAGTGACACAGCTCATGCATGATTACGTAATCGATGCACCCCTTGGGGGCCTTGATGAGCGAGAGATTAAGCGTGATACGACCGGCAAGGGAAAAGCTCCCCCAGCGGCTGGCCATCTGCCGAATCTGCATCGTGGGAAGAAGTATACCTTCCCGTTCTGTCCGCTTGTGACAGGCAAGCAGGCGCTCGCTGAATACCACCTTGGCGTGGGCACGATACCAAGTGTCAAGCCAGGCTTTCGCCCGCTCAGGTGTTGGTTCGTCCTTTGTCGTTACCCACAGGTATCCACGTAAGCATTTTACTGACTCCGACTCTCCCTGCTCCAGCTTTAACCGGTACTGCCGTCCAAGATAGCGATGGGTTTCTCCGCTGACGAACCGTCTCGGGGGTTGCTTTGGGAGGTAGGGTTCGAAATCACGCCATGCTCTGCTAATCCATCCCCCGCGACGTAAGACATATTCCCGTATTGTCTCAGGGCTTGTCCCATGTGGAGCCTTAACCGTCACGGACAAGTCGGGGTGGACGCTGATTGCCAGTGTTGTCCGTTGAGAAAAACCATATCGATAGGGGATATCCACTGTTCCCCATGCAACTGCGTCAGACTGCATCGGTCTTACCCTCCTGCCAGTTTCCTGGCGATGGAGAGACACCGTTCGATGATCTCGTCCATGTCGGCAGTGGTAAAGGTGACGCCGAATTTGTCACGTGTCTCAAAAAGGTAGTCGTCAATGGCGTTCTGCATGTCCTTCATCACGTCTTCCATGGTGTGCCAATCACGTCGCTTCAGTCTGCCGATGATTTCCTCGATGGCAATGGCCATCTCCGCCGCCATCCGGTTTCTTTCGACCGGTTCCGGGCCGTAGCTCTCCAACACCTCTCCCACCACGCCATAGTATGCCGGTGCCTCCCGGTAGCGTGTGAGTTGTTCCGGAAGTTCTACCTCATGCCCTTGCCTGACCGTCGCCATATGCTCAGATACCCGGCGCAAGTACTCGGCATCGGAAATCCGCCGATTACGATAATCGTCGATGGCTTGTTGCACTAGGTCGGCGAACTTGCGGTAGAATACCGGGTCCTCATCCATCTTTTCGTGAATGGTCTTCACCAGGCGGCTGGCAATCGTGTCGGCTTTGGCCGCAGCTCCCACCCGACGTTCCACTTCCTTGTCGAACGCCTCCACGTCAAAGATATTCACCAGGCCAGTCACGACTTCCACATCCGGGGCCTGGATGTGGCTATCCATTACCTTGCGGATTTGCTTTTCGTACTGGCTGTAATCAATCGCTTCGGCGAAACGTTGCTGCACTGACGCCCTCAAGCTGCGGAACCGTTTGAGGTCGTCCTTGTAGGTCTTGATCCGGTCGGCCGTCGTTTCCTCGTAGAAATGCTCGGTCGCCAGCGCCACCGCCAACGTCTTCTGGTAAGAGGTCAAAGCCTCGTAGAATGCGTGTCGCCGGTCCTCCGGAGCCAGGTGTCGCTCCATGGCCTCGTTGTCGTGCTTGTTGGCGACCTCCTTGAATACGTCCCAGAGGTCCGTATGCTTCTGCGGCAGGGTCCGCACCTCGGCGTGGGTGTCGATCACCGCGCCGGTCAGGTCCACGTCGGCGGCATCAAAACCACCCAAGGCATCGTAGGTGTTCATGGCCTCGTTCAGCTCACCAAGAACGCCCCGGTAGTCCACGATGTAACCGAACTCCTTGCCGGTGCAGATGCGGTTCACCCGGGCGATGGCCTGGAGAATGTTGTGCTCCCTGAGTTGTTTGTCGATGTAGAGCACGGTATTGCGCGGCTCGTCGAAGCCGGTCAGCAGCTTGTCCACCACAATCAG
The DNA here is from genome assembly GCA_964536305.1 of uncultured Geobacter sp. Lineage (GTDB taxonomy): Bacteria > Desulfobacterota > Desulfuromonadia > Geobacterales > Geobacteraceae > RPRC01. The sequence goes on from CAZHVY010000055.1 coordinate 4,554, forward strand.
GATTTCTACGCCGTCCTCCCTGCCGAATGAACTTATGAGATCCTTGACGTAACGCTCTTCCGAACCAAAACGTGTCATCATCTCTTTCCAGAAGGCATTAACAAGCGAAACATCCTCTTCCTCGGTCGTATCATATTCTTTCCTGGTGTCCGGCTGCGACATGATGACCTCAGCCTCCACCATGCCGTACTCCCTGAGAAACTTCCGGTAGAAGATGGCGCTGGTGCGGGAGTCGGCTGCCAACTGGGCCTTGAATCCGGTCCCCTGGAGGTTGTCGCGGAAGTGGACGCTGATGTCGAAGGCGATCATCCGCAGACGTTGTTCAGCTTTCTGGACCGCCTCCTTGGTGGCCATCTTCCGTTTCAGATCGGCCTGTTGCGCGTCGCTCAAGCCCGTCGTGACCCGCTCGAACCAGCGCTCCATTGCATCACGATTCTGTTCCAGGAGTGCCATGCGACCTTCGTAGAGAAGCGGCGCCACTGCCTCGTCCTCCACAGCCTCGCGCATGGTGTAGGAGTGGATGAAACCCCCAAACTTACGGGCCGTGCTCTTTTCGTTCTTCAAGAGCGGCGTGCCTGTGAAGCCCAGATAGCAGGCATGGCTGAACACCCGACGCATTTGGGCAGCCGTTGTGCCGTAGTTGGTACGGTGACTCTCGTCGACCAGTACGAAGATGTTGGGGTTGGGATCCTTGATCCCGTATTTGCCACGCACCGTTGTGAACTTGTTGATGATGGTGGTAATGACGCTTGCTTTACCCTCCGTGATGAGCCGCACCAGGTGTTCGCCGGTATTGGCCTTCGCCGCGGCCTTGCCGCAGGCCTCGAAGGTACGCCAGATCTGATCGTCCAAGTCCACCCGGTCGGTAACGATGATCACGCGGGGATTGGTGATGGCCGGGTGCAGTGTAAGGGCCTTGGCCAGCATCACCATGGTCAGCGATTTGCCGCTTCCCGTGGTGTGCCAGATGACGCCCCCCTGCCGCTGCCCTTCATGTAACGGCGTTACCCGCTCCAGGGTCCGCTTGACGGCAAAGTACTGCTGGTAGCGGGCGATCTTTCTCACCCCGGCATCAAAGACGATATACCCATAGACCAGCTCCAGCAGCCGCTCAGGTCGCAACAACGCCCAGAGGGTCCGATCCTGGCTCGTCGGGAGCCGGTCGCCAGCGGCCCAAAGCTCTGTGAAATACCCGCGTGCCTCACGATACGCCTCGGCGTCCTTTTCCTCCAGCGGGGCAAAGAGCTTTGCCTCCACATCCGCTGGCAGGCGGTGGTTGGCGGCGGCATGAATGGCTTGCTCGAAGCTACCCTCCTCTTTCCATACGCTCCAGTACTTGCGTGGCGTCCCAACCGTGCCGTAGCGAATCTCATTGACGCTCGTGCCGATGAGGAGCTGCGTGAATTGGAAAAGGTGGGGTATGTATTCGTCCTTCTGGTTGCGCAGGTGTTGGGAGATGGCGACTTCAATCTGCTTCTCGCCGGTCTGTTGGTCTTTGTCGCGGCGCTTGCACTCGATTACCACGAAAGGGATTCCGTTCACGAACAGCACCAGGTCCGGCCTGGCTGTCTCGTGGGAGCGGCTCCGCTCGACGGGGAATTCGCTGGTTACATGGTAGACATTCCGGCTTCTGGCAGGATCTGATTCCCAGTCGATGTAGCGCAATGAGCGGCCCTTGCGGTCACCGCCGATGGTCTGGTCCAGGCTGGTTCCCAGGGTCAGCAGGTGATAGATTTTTTCGTTGGTCCGCACCAGTCCGTCGAATGGCTCTTCGGTAAGCCGCCGGATTGCCTCGGCGATGTTAGCGTCGCTGAAGAGGTGCGTCTCTCCCTTTACCTCGATTCGGTTGTTCGCCTCCAACCAAGGACGCAGCACCTCGACCAGGATCACCTGATCCTGCCTGCAATTGCGCAGACGTAGTGCCTCCTCGCGGCTCAGGTACTTCCACCCCAGGGCGTGCAGCACCTGGATCGCCGGGATTACGGAGTCGAAGTCTTCGAGGTAGGAGAGGTGCATACCATTCCTCCGGTTATGTCATGGTTCACAAATACCTCTGACGCATTCGGTCAATGAACACAGTGAGATTCGCAGCGACAAGGTGAAAAAAAAGGTAGCCGGGCACGAATAAAACAAGATACCGAAATGCTCCATGCCAACAGGCATATATGCTGAAAAAAATGAGAAACCCGGCAAGGGCCTGTAACATCGAGATGCAGGTGGAAACGGAAGCGAAAGAAATCCGCAATATAAATGGTGAAAAATGCAGACGAAAACTTGAGATAGATATCGCTAAGCCAAAGGCGAGATAGCAGACAAATGCCAACTGAATTTCATGGCTGGGGATGTAATTTCCGACCTGGGAGGCAAAATCGGAATATCCATTGCTGAGCATGAAGATGATAAGCATCGGAAAAACGCCGGAAATTATTTCCATGATGAGGTTTTCCGGACTGAAAAGCCGCAAATCAAACACCATACCGCTATTCCCATACACGCTTTTCGAGGCCGAAAATTTTATGGCCGGTTCCCCTTATTGCCTTTCGCGCTGATTCTTCCGGACTGCTTTGGAAGTTTCTTTTCTTCGGACTTTACACGGCGCTCCAGCTTCTTGATATCTTCGGCCGGTGGCAATTCTTCCGGCTTGATTCCCCGATCGGTGAGCACCTTGCGCGGGTCGCCATTCTGGGCTATCAGGTAGCAGGCGTAACGGGTGAGCATGATGTCTTCAATCTTTCGTTCCGCCCCGGATCCGATGTCGACTATTTTGCTGACGTCAGCAAAATGGTCGTTGACTGAATGACCTGCTGTTTGGCAGGCAATTTTCGCTTTGTCGATGACCTGCTCGAAATTGCGCCACTGGGTATAGCCCAAAAGTCCTTGCAACTCGCGGGCAAACCAGTATTCCTAGCCATCCACTTGGTGCGCGTATTCCTCGAAGTTCTTGTGCAATGCAATGATGATCTCGTTTTTCATCTTCCCTCCAGAATGTTCTGGGCATCGTTTTGCTGACGTCAGCAAAACGTTCATTTACACCTTCACCCGTATTTTCCCAGTCAATAGCTGTTGCATCAGCCCCTTCTTCTGTTCCCGCAGAGCGTCGAGTTGGGAGCGGAGGAGGCCGAGTTCGCGGTCGGCAGTTTTGAAAACGGCAGTAATGGCCTGTTGTTCGGCCTTCTCCGGGATGGTAACCTTGATCTCGGCAAAGTGCCGCCATTTCAGGTTGAGGGTATCGTCAACAAGACCTTGGGAATGGCGATGGAAGAGATGTACGACCGGCAATGACTTGAAGAGCAGCGCCATGAATTCGGCGTCAACATTTTCTTTCGGAGTGACTATCGTGTAGGCGGGGCTGACGATTCCTTCCATGGCAAAGCCCTTGACCAGGTATTCGCGCAAGGTGCTGGTTGCCCACTGCCGGAACTGGGTGCCGCGCGGTGAGCGGACGCGGTAACCGACGGCGAGGATCATTTCGAGGCGATAATGGGCAGTATCGTAGGTTTTTCCATCAGTTGCAGTTATCCGGAAATTCCGGATAACTGAATTTTCATCCAGCTCACCTTCTTTCAAAATGTTTTTAATATGCTCATTCACTGTCCTTACGTCTTTATCAAAGAGTTCGGCAATCTGCTTTTGCGTAAGCCAGATGGTGCCGTCCTCCGCCCGCATTTGCATGGACACATGGCCGTCTTCGGTGGTGTAGATGATCGGTTCGCCTTTTGTCATAAGTCTCTCCAATCAATTCGGGGACTTTCTCGAAATGGTTACAGCCCCAATTCCTTCAGGCACGCCGCCATCTGCTCCCGCACCTCGGCCAGCTCCTTTTCTATGCCGATGATCCGCTCCTGGACAGCGCCGATGTCCACCTCTTCCTCCTCCTCGAAGGTGTCCACGTAGCGGGGGATGTTGAGGTTGTAGTCGTTCTCCCGGATCTCCTCGCGGCTTGCCAGGTAAGAATACTTGTCCACGGTCTGCCGGTTCCGGTACGTTTCGACAATCTTAGAAACCTCCACATCCTCGCGGATTTTGTTCTGGTTCTTGCCGCTGTCGAATTCCCGGCTGGCATCAATGAAGATTACGTCAGTCCGTTCACCCCGGTCGCGCCGGAAAATCAGGATAGCCGCCGGTATACCGGTGCCGAAAAAGAGATTGGGAGAGAGGCCGATGACGGCATCCAGAAGATTTTCTTCAATGAATGCCTGGCGGATTTTTCCCTCCGCGCCGCCCCGGAAAAGGACACCGTGCGGGACAACCACGCCGACCCGGCCGGTTCCCTGGGTGGTTGTCTCGATCATGTGGGAGATGAAGGCATAGTCCCCTTTACTTTTAGGGGGAACGCCCCGGTGCCAACGGTTGAAACGTTTGGCCTCTTCGCCAGCCTTGTCGGCGCCCCACTTGTCGAGGGAGAAGGGAGGGTTCGCTACCACCACCTCGAAACGCATCAGCTTGTCATTTTCGATCAGTTTGGGTTCGAGGAGAGTGTCCCCCCACTCGATCCGGCGGCTATTCTCGTTGTGCAGGAACATGTTCATCATGCAGAGCGCCCAGGTACCGCTGATGGCCTCCTGGCCGAAAAGGGAATGGTCTTCGCTGTTATGAGTATTGCGCACGTGATTGGCGCATTTGAGAAGTAGAGATCCCGATCCGGCAGCCGGGTCGCAGATCCGTTCCCCCGGTTTCGGGTCGAGCATTTTTGCGAGGAGCAGCGAGACCTCCGGCGGGGTGTAGAACTCCCCCGCCTTCTTGCCGGCGTCGGCGGCAAAGCGGCCGATGAGGTATTCGTAAGCGCTGCCGATAACGTCAAGGTTCCCGATTCGGCTGGGACGAAGGTTCAGCTTCGGGGCGCCGAAATCCTCCAGCAGGTGCTTGAGGATGCGGTTCCGCTGGCGGGCATTGCCGAGCCGGGACTCGGAATTGAAATCGATGTTGCGGAATACGTTGGTGAGCTTGGCCTTGTTGGCCATCTCGATCTTTTCCAGGGCGATATTGATCAGCTCTCCCAGGTTGGGCGCCTCGCGGTTGTCGTAGAGGTAATAAAATGAGCCTTCCTCCGGCAGCACAAACCGTTCCCGATCCATGCGGCGACGAATGCGTTCTTCGTCATTACCGAACTGCTTTTGGTATTCATCATAATGATCCTGCCAGACATCGGAGATGTATTTCACGAACAGCATGGTAAGGATATAGTCCTTGTACTCCGTGGCGTCGATGGTTCCCCGGAAGGTGTCACATGCTTTCCAGAGGATGTCGTTTATCTCTTGCTGGGATATCCTGCTCGTCATCGTAGGGTCACTCCTGTCTTTCATTGGTCAAATGGGTTAAGAGCTGCTGGCCGATCAACCGGCGCAGTCGTTCCGTCTCCTCGACAAGTTGCTGTAACAACATACTTTCTCGCGACTGCAGATCGGCATATCGTGCTATCCGGCGTTGAATGTCCAGAGATGGTAATGGAATATTGATCTCGCCGAATTCCTGACGCGGGATCATAGGCGTGCCTGCTCCGGTTCGTATCTCGTTTAATCGGCCTTTAGCCGGCTCCTGGTTGATGAGCCAGGCAAGATACGCCGGAACAATATTGGACTTGGGTTTGAGGATGTAGAAGGTAAGGGGAGCAATTGCCGGCCGGGGAACCTCTTGCAACAGCACGGCATAATTGTTGGAGCCGCGTGACATGAAGAGCACGTCGCCGGGCTCAACAAGGTATTTTTCAGCGGATCGGGAAGGAGTTATGAGGAGCTTGTGTTCTTCCCGATAGCGGTAAGGCTCTCCCCTTGTGAGATGCTGGGCCGTGATGACCTGAACGGTTCCTCCAGGCTCGTTTACTATGGCGCCTTTAGCGGAAAAGCCGGGCCGCACCTCGGCACAGTCATGTAAATGTACGGTATTGAAATTCATGGTGCAACCCGGCCCCTTCTGTAGTTACTGCCTGTTACGATATGTCTGGTAAGTTGCCGAGAGTGAGCCCATGTTCGCAGCATGGGCTTTTTCTCGAGCCTGATACGGATTGTGGGAATATAGCAATTCATCCGCCATCAATCAAGTTTATCTTGTGAGTAATTCGATTCATCCCTTATATTTTAAGTTAATCAATTCTTGACTAAGGATGGTAGCCTCGGGTGCAATCCCCATTTTAGGAGCCGCCATTAGGTGTAATCGGGCAACGTCTCTTGGCTCCGAAGGATAGTGTCACCGATTTTTATTACCGTGTTTTTGGTGCTTTGAAAGCCGCTTCCACAAAAAAAGAGGGCCCCTCTTGAGTGGGCCTTCTTCTGGGTTCGGATTGCGCGACTCACGCGAGAGGAGTTGGCAAGTCGATAATGTCCTGCGTCATATGCTGCTCAAGACAAAGAAAAAGGGCCAGCTTCGGTAAGCTGACCCTTGATTTTTCAGTGGCAGGGACGGAATCGAACCGCCGACACGAGGATTTTCAGTTCTTTGAACCGAGTCGTTTTGAGCATCACGGATTATTTAACACCTGTAAATACGCTATTTAATGGCTTTCCCAGTTGTGCCCAGTGTTGACTTGTTTCATTTCATTTGTTACCCTACTGTTACCCAGGTTGATTGAGGGTAACAAAGGAGGGGACGCCATGAAGAAACGGAAACTGACGAAGACCGTAGTTGATCGATTGCCGTATGCTGAACTGGGCAAACGATATGAGGCATGGGATTCTGACCTGAAAGGATTCGGTGTCAGGGTGTCGTCATCTGAAAAAACCTATATCGTCATGCGGCGTGTTAACGGCAAGCTGACGCGCATCACCCTTGGAAAGCATGGTGTCCTGACTCCCGACGAAGGCCGCGGCCTCGCCATAAGCGCACTTTCGGACCTGACCAAGGGGGTTGATGTGAACGCCGAGAAATCCAAGGCGCGGGTCCGTGGGATCACTCTTGAGAAGGTTCTTGAGAAATACACCGAAGCTAAGGAGCTGAAGCCGAACACCGTCCTTGACTACGGGAAGGTGCTACGGCTCTATGCTGGCGACTGGTTGATCAAGCCGATTGCCGACATTACTTCTGAAATGGTCTCCGCACGTCACCTGAAAACAGCGAAGGAGGTTGGGCCTATACCCGCCAACAAATTGGGGCGATACCTCCGCCTTCTCATCAATTTCGCTATGGCAAAGAAGTACATCGAGATCCCGGAAAACCCGGTCAAGGTGCTTTCCGCAACCGGTCAGTGGAGGAAGGAAACCTGGCGACAAACGATCCTGCAACCATCCGAATTGCCCGTGTGGTTCAATACAGTCATGAACCTTGAACAGCCCGTCACCCGCACAAGCATGTTGCTGATGCTGTTCACCGGCCTTCGGAAGGTTGAAGCCCTGAGCTTACGATGGGAAGATGTTGATCTTCGCAACGGGACGTTCACGGTCCGGGCGGAGGTGACGAAGAACAAGCGGGCGCTCACTCTCCCCGTGTCGGACTACGTTCGGGATCTATTCGAGAAGGCCCTAACGTGGCGTGAAAACGATTTTGTTTTCCCAGGCCAGGGAGAGACCGGACACCTTATGGAAACCCGGCGTCAGATTGAAGCGGTGGAGCGGAAGGCGGGATTGAAGATCGGAAACCATGACTTGCGGCGGACCTTTATCACTGTCGCTGAAAATGAGGTTTCCTATTCGGTGTTGAAGCGGCTCGTGAATCACAGTCAGGCGAATGACGTTACCCAAGGATACATCGTCATCGACGTGGAAAAGCTCCGCGAACCGATGCAGCGGGTAACGGATGCGCTGATGCTGGCAACCCACGCATGGTGTCCATACACTCCGGTGGTAACGCAACCGGAAGCGGAACCGGAAAAGGTCGTCAACCTGGAAGAGCGAAGGAAGCGGAAAGCAGCATAAGGAGGGACGACCGCACCTGTCGTTAAATCGTGGGTGCGTTCACTTGACAATGCCACATGATGCCTGATATACAATAGGCACAATTAGACAGCGGTTAGGTTCATCCTCTTCAGAGGCTAGTGAAGCCCGCACTTTTGACAAGCATAATTGTCATTGGTGCGGGCTTTTTTATTATCACCCCAACAAAAAAGGAGACGACATGGACAACATTCAATTACTCAAACAGGCTGATGTCAAAAAGATCCTACAGGTGTCCGACATTACATTGGAACAGTGGCGACTGAAAGGAAAAGGTCCACGGTTCATCAAGGTGGGGCGATGTGTTCGGTATCGAATGAAGGATCTTGAGGACTACATTGATCGGATGACTGTTTCATCCACTACTGAGGCGGGCAAGCTGAAAGCAGAATGTTGAGGACGGGACCGCAAACAGAAATCCCCGGAAGGTGCCAGCCCGCCGGGGATTGAAAGGAAAAAACCATGACCAATCTACCATCAACTCACCTGAAAAGCAATCGAAATCTTGTCACCATCAGTCACGGCAAACCCACCACAACATCACTACTGATTGCAGAGACGTTCCAAAAGCGACATGGCGACGTACTGAGGGCAATCGAAAAACTTGACTGCTCTCCCTCATTCAACCGACGCAACTTTACGTCCGTTGAATACCTTGACGCGAAGGGGGAAAGCCGCCCGATGTATCGAGTCACAAGGGACGGTTTCACCTTTTTAGCAATGGGCTTCCGGGGCATGAGGGCCGCGCAGTTCAAGGAGCAGTTCATCGGCGAGTTCAACCGCATGGAAAAGGCCCTTGCGCGGCGAAAAGACCAGGAGTTCATTGAAGCCAGAAACGCCGGGAAGGTTGTCAGACGCATGGAAACGGACTCGATCGCTCAACTTGTCGCCTATGCCAAGACTCAAGGTAGCCGGAACGCCGACAGATACTTTCTCGCCTTCACAAAGCTGACCTACAAGGCCCTTGGCCTGGACACAGACGGATCCTTTCCGGTCAGAGACTACCTCCCTCCAATACTGGCGGCAAAGCTCGCCGTCATCGAAGCCGCTGTTTCCGAGGTCATTGAGCAGGGAATCACGGCAGCACTCCCGTACAAAGCCGTTTATCAGGCCGCGGCGGCAAGAGTCCTTGAACTGGCGACCGTGTTAACACCGGCAATGCGATTGCTGGCAGCCTGAGGGGAGGCGCGATTATGATTGAAGGCGGATACATCCTACTTGCCAGAAAGATCGCTGATAGTGAGATCATGGACAAACCCCCGCTGTACGCGAAGCTATGGCAATGGCTTCTCTTGAAAGCAAACTGGAAAGACCGCGATAAACTCAAGCGCGGGCAGCTATTTACCAGCATTGACGAGATGCGGCAGGCCATGAGCTACAAGGTTGGGTATCGTCGTGTGACCCCGACGAGGGATGAACTACGAAGCGCGTACGAAGCCCTCGCGAAGGCCACAATGATAACCACTACGAAGACCACACGCGGAATGATAATAACTATCTGTAATTACGACTATTATCAAGACCCAAAAAACTACGAAGCCCACAGTGAATCCCACAACGAAACCCGCACGAAGCCCACAGATGGCCCACACTATACAGAAGAAAGGGAAGACTTAAGAAATAAGAAAAGATCCCCCCCCTTTAATTCCCCCCCTGGGGGACCGCGCAAATCTGTTTGATGATGAACCACCGCTCTTCTCTCCTATGCCGGATGAAGAACCTACCGACCCGCGGCCCGGATACGTTCAAGCCGGTATCCCGATTGACCACGAAACCGGAGAGGCTCTGCTCATGAGCCTTCCACCGGAGACACGACGGCTGCTTGAAACGGCATGGGAAAGAGACGGCAAGGGAGACCTGCTTGACGCGGCAGGTGTGGCGGCACTGACCATATAACTTCAACCCCGGTAATGCCGGGCAATTCAACCCGCCGTGAGGCGGTAAGGAGACATTATGTCAAAATTCCAAGTATCTGATTCATCCCGACACGAAAACCCCACCTACAACCCCGACGTTCAACACACGACCTTCCACAAAGCTATCATGGAGCTTCAACAGACCCTATCAGAACGGCCAGCACCTTCGATTGCAACAGCGGCTCAAGTTAAATCTGTAATCGACTCATTCCAGGATGTACAACAACGCTTCTTCAGATGCCAACCGGTTGAACATGCTTCATCGCGTTTATGTGGCTCTATGCTTGCCCTAAACGAAGGAATTGTCTTCAAGTGTGATTCAAAAGACGGTTTCAACCCCAATCCGCAAAACTGGTGGTTTGAAATGGTATAACAGTTTATAATCC
>CAZHVY010000056.1:0-14576 GCA_964536305.1 uncultured Geobacter sp.
ACTTCAATATCGCCCCCATCTCCACCCCCGATGAGGACCTGAAGCAGATCCTCGGATAAGCGATACCCTCTCTGGATATTCAACAGCCGCACACCGGCCGATTTCTTCCGGAAATCGGCCGGTGTTGTATCTGCCGCATGCCAGTTACCGCCTGCAGGCTTTTTGAAGACGGGATTCTTGATGTGCATCAAGGATAGACTTTCACGTTTCGGGTAAAAGATAACGGAGTATGCAACTGTATGTACGGTTGCCAACAGAGGACAACCTGGACCGGCTCCATGTCTGCCACAGCCAGGCGCCCTGCGCCTGGGCAAGTAAACACATCAGGGGCATTTAGAGTACGATCCGCCAGGAAGAAGACTGAGGGCAGGGTAGAGGGCAGGATTACCCCTTCCCTCTACTCTACCTTAGGCCCCGCTGGCTGATCTGTCGTCGCCATGATCTCCTGTGGCGGAATTCCCTTCCGGATAAGCCCGACCATCTGTTTCATGGAAGGATGGACGTAATCATAGAACTTTTTCAATCCTTCGCAGAGGTAATGCAATCCGGGTTCTCCTTCGGGAGACGTGGCGAAGCGGTGTTTCGGGCATCCGCCTCGGCAGGCAAAAAGGTAATCGCAAGCGCGGCACTGTCCGGGAAGGGTCGTTTCTTTTGAGGCGCCGAACGTGTTCTGTTTCGTTGAACGGACCATTTTTTTCAACCCGCCTTCACGTATGTTTCCGAGGCGGTATGCAGGGTACATGAAATGATCGCAGGAAAAAATGTCGCCGTTGTACTCCAGGATAAGGCTATTTCCACACCGGGGAGAGAGATAGCAGACACCCGGCCCGACCCCTGCCCAGGCAGCAAGTGTCCATTCGAAATTCATCACGAAGACCGTGCCGACATCATTCCGTATCCACTCTTTGAAAACCTGGATGAGGAATTCGCCGTAGTGTTCCGGCCCGACACTCCAGGGTGTCAGGGTGGTCGACTTCTCTTCCTGGGTGAGGGACGGCGGAGCGGCAAGAGAGAGCCCCGGGTTTTCGGCTTCGGAATCGGCCTCCCTTTCAATGATGGGGATGAACTGGATAAACTGCACACCATGCCGTCTGAAAAACCGGTACACTTCCAGTGGATGCCGTGAGCTCTCGCTGTTCACGGTGGCAAGCACGTTTACTTCCACGCCGTGACTCCGCATCATGCGGTACGAATGGAGAACTCTTGCCAGGGTCGGTCTTCCGTGCTCATCCCTCCGGTAGACGTCATGAACAGCCTCGGGACCATCCATGCTCAGACCGACCAGGAATCTGTTCCTTGAGAGAAAGACGCACCATGCCTCGTCGAGAAGCGTTCCATTCGTCTGAAGTGTATTGGAAATCTGTTTTCCCCTGCCGTACCTCTTTTGCAACTCCAGCGCCCGCTGAAAAAAATCGACCCCCAGCAGCGTAGGTTCTCCACCCTGCCAATCAAAGGTGACCTCCGGCCCGGGCTGGGACCCGATATATTCTCTGGTGTAGGCCTCAAGAACTTCATCAGACATGCGGAACACAGTGTTTTCAGGGAAAAAGGTCTCTTTTTCACGATAAAAACAATAGTCGCACTGGAGATTGCAGCCGGGTCCGGCAGGTTTTGCCATAAGGGAAAAGCCCTGGTGTGCCGAACCGTGGAGAGCGGAGGCGTTCCTGTCGGTTTTCTTTTTGGTGTCGGCCATTGGGCGAATATCCATACCCCTTCGGGAACGTTCAGACGGACGTGCCGAACACGGAAGCTTCCTGTTTGGCAAGATCCGCTCTCAGCTGCCTGTTTTTCTGTCTCAGCTCGTCTTTTGTCATGCCGGTTACGGTCACGTTGTCCCGCACCTCGCCGGTCCTGAAATCAACCAGATTTGTCTGTTCAACGGGATCCGTTTTCAGGCAATACAGTTCCCATTCATCCTGTTCGACTCCTTTGGGGTCAACATAGCGAACTATCTTCCAGTCTCCGGTGCACAGCGCCCTCACGTTGTTGGGCTGCCGGACCGTTCCGGGCGCCAGGTCAAGCCCGGCGTGGATCCGCGCCTCGACATTCTTCAGGAATGCCTGGTAACAGGCCTTTTTCGTATCGCCCGGATTAATGGTCCCGAGTTCGGTTATCATATCATTGCTCATGAAGAAAACGCCGGGCCGGGGTTTTCCGTCAGGCCCGAGGATGTCGCCGGTGCTTTCGCCTTTCACATGGGACGACAGGTCGGCGCCGGCAAAAGGTTTCACCACTGATGCGCCGTGAACGTTTTTCATTGCGCCCCTGACCTTTTCTTCATCAAATCCGGCAAGCCCCAACACCGTCGGCGCAAAATCGATTGAGCTTGTGGGCTGAAGGATTTCCCTCATTTTCTCCTTGTTTTTATTCACAAGGGGGGAAGATACGACCATCGGCACCCGTATTGCTTCTTCGTACGCGTTGTGCCATTTCTGAATCATGCCGCCGTGCGCTCCCGTCAGATCGCCGTGATCGGACAGGAAAACAACTATTGTCTTGTCGGTAAGTCGATTGTCATCAAGGGCCTGCAACATCCGGCGGAGCTGCAGATCCGCAAGATAGTGGCAATAGAAGTAGAACTGGTTGTATTTCAGGGACCACTCCTCTGCGTATTCCCCCTGGAGTTGAAAGGGGAGAGGGGATCGGTACGGCAGACCACCTGACACGAAGCCGAAATTAACGTTCGTTTCCATGGCCAGTCCCCACTTGAGGGCGTAGTCTTTCTGACAATGGGGCTTGCCGTCGAGGGACTCGGCATAGGTTGGCGGCAGAGCGCTGTTTTCCTGAGGGAAACCGTCCGGGTTCAGGTCCACACGGATCTGGGGATCCTGGAAGCCGCCCGGGCGGCTTGTGTCGCCCCTGGCCGGAATCGGCGGCGGCGGCGGATAATCGGTCCAGGGAACAACGCCGGTGCCGTTAGGCGTCTGCCAGTTTGTGGGCCAGGCGCTGCAGTCATGGGGATTTACCAGAGATCCTACGGCAAACCACGGGGCAGAGGAGGTGTCCTTTCCCTTTTTTGCCAGAAAGTCCACGACGTTGTCGGCGAATTGGACGTCTCGAAACGCCCCGTTATTGTCCGCGGTTCCGCCATGGGGTTCGGGGTATGACTTCTCCCACTCGGAAAAGCCCCAGGGTTCGAGATAATCAGGCCCTTCGGCTTCCGATACGTGCCATTTGCCGAAATAATGGGTGGTATACCCGACGGAACGGAACCAGTCGCCGATTGTCGGCACGCCATCAGGGTCAAGAAACGGCACATCGTCGGCGGACTTGTATATCCCGTCCGTCTGGTCGACACCGGTTACATTCGGATATTGACCGGTCATGATGCAGGTCCTGCTCGGCACGCAGGCGGCGGAGGCGGTATAGTGCTTTCTCATGACAACGGCGTTTTGCCGTAATCGCAAGAGGCCGGGGAAGAACCGGGCGTATGCATTGTCGGGAGAAAGCGGCCGAAAACCGAGAATCTCCTTCAATCCCTTCGCCGCACCCTCAGCGGGTCCGTATCCCTCCGGGGGAGTCTGCATCTGATCCACCATGATCAACAAGATATTCGGATTCTTCATCTGAGGATCGGCTGAATCGGAAGAGCAGGCGGTGAGGGTCCCGATGACCCCGGAGAGTGCGGTGAAAGCGAGAAGTTTTGGTGGAATGCCGAGAAATTCTCTGCGTGTTATTTCCTTCTTTTTTTTCATGGGACTATCTGTCTTTCCGTTAGGTTGAAGCCATGGAGAGGTAATGAATAAAGGGCCGGGTCGCCAGTAGTACGTTCTATAAATAACTTCGGGCAGTTGACGAAATCCTCTCGGGCAGGCTTGCCAAATTCAGATGTTCTGTGAAAGTTTCCGGGCAATCCTCGCTACATGGGCGCCTTGGAAACGGGCGCCTGCCAGTTCGTTTTCGCTCGGCATCCGTGAACCGTCAGAACCGGTTATGGTGGAAGCGCCATAGGGTGATCCGCCGGTCATCTGAGAGTTATCCATTTGTCCGGCAAAGGTGTAAGGCAGGCCCACTACCACCATTCCCTGGTGAAGCAGGTTGATGTGAAAGCTCAGGATGGTGGATTCCTGGCCGCCATGCTGGGTCGCGGAACTGGTGAAGACGCTTCCGACCTTGCCCACAAGGGCGCCCTGCAACCATAACTGACCGGTTGAATCGAGAAACTGGCGCATCTGTCCGCACATGTTGCCGAAGCGTGTGGGCGTTCCGAAGATGATGGCATCGGCGGAAGCCAGTTCCTCCGCTTCAACCAGAGGAATGTGCGCCATGGCCTTCTGCGCCTCAAGGGCCCCCATCTTCCCGAGCACTTCTTCGGGAAGGGTTTCCGGGACTCTTTTTATGATGGCCTCGCAGTCCGGTACTTCACGGACACCGGCGGCAATCGCTTCCGCCATTTGATATATGTGCCCGTACATACTGTAGATAACGACAATGATCTTGGTCATGAGAGCCTCCTTTTCCGTGGAGTTTACCCGGTATTGGAAATATTTCCATGCGCAAAGGAGTGAATTTGAACTGAAGAGACATTAAAAACAACCAACATCATCTGAGCCCTGACCGCGCATCATGCAAATACGAGCCAGGCTGATTTGCCTTGCCTCCGGAAACCCCGTTTTTCCGGCTTCACCGGCAGGATGCAGACCGCCGGAAGCGGCCGCACCAGATCCCTGCGGGGCGTTGCGAACATCGTGTCCAATCCCTTCACGAACCGGAAGGAGATAGGCGTCCTCGACATGTGCGGGCCTATTGCCGAGAAAAGCCCCTACGGGAAAATGCAGAACGTCAGTATCGCGCCGAGGATTGCCGTCGGAATCGAAGCGTGGGATTTCTAGGACGGTGTCAAGGTCGCGGGGCTCAGGCGCTGGCCGGTTCCGTGGCGGAAATGCGCGACCAGCACAGCAAAATCACGTTGTGAAGGAACGCTCACGGGATTGCTCGAAAGCGGATCCGTGAGCGTTCGCTTATTGCCGATATTGTCCGAGCCCAAGTTTATCGGCTGTAGCGAAATGAGCTTAGAGCGGAAATAGGGCATCCGGAGCGAACGGAGGATGCCTCCAACTGCCGAATCCAGGTTGAATCATGCAGGGCAGCAGGTTTCGCAAGACTTCTTTAAGGACCTTGCAAACATGGTTACGAAGATCTAGACTGATTTCAGCCATCCACGATTTCTGCTTTTCTGTTTGGCCGCTTTGACAGACTGGAGAATGATGCGATGGCTTCTTATCAGGAACCTTTGTCTTCGTACACCACGTATATGGAATGTAATCTATGCGAAAACTGCCCACAAGAAAAACCATCCTTGCTGTTTATGTAGCGGTATTTCTTTTTATATCATTGGCAATAGTAGTAAGTGTTAATGTTCAGCAGAGGCAAATTGCGCTTGATGAAGCGTCCGAAAAGAGTCGCATTCTTCTTGATCATAATCTATCGATACATACGTATTTCACGAAACAACTGAAACCTAGTTTTTTTGAAGCACTTGGTAAAAAGGCTGACCCGGAGTACTTTGACCCTGTTTGGATGTCCTCCACCTATGCCGTAAGGGAAATAGATAAATATTACAGAGTCTTATCTCCCTCAGGATATTACTATAAAGAGTCTGCCGTCAATGCCCGGACCCGTGATAACGAAGCAGATGTCTTTGAAAAGACATTCATCGAAAAACTGAAGAAGAATCCGGATCTCGTTACGGAATCCTTTACAAGGAACATTGATGGAAGGCCCTACTTCGTAGTCATGCGTCGTGGCGAGAGTATGGAGCAAAGCTGTTTGCGTTGCCATACGAAGCCTGATTACGCTCCATACGGTCTCGTCCGAAGATACGGCGGCATGCGCAGTTTCAATCGCACAGAAGGTGAATTGGTTTCCGCAATCTCGATACGAATCCCCTTGCAGGAGGCCTTCAAAGCAGCAGATATGCTCTCTTTGGAGCTATCGATTTTCCTGCTGTTGATTTTGGGCGTCACGGTAATTACTCAGTTTGTTGCCATCGACAAACTTATATTGCGGCCAATCACCGCTGTTGGCAATCGAGTCAACCAGATTATTAACGACGACACAAAGCTGGGTGAGAAGATTGATGTCAAGTCCAATAGTAGAGAAGTGACCGATTTTATTGATGCGTTCAACAGATTATCAATGAATCTGAAGGCGGAAAAAGAAGGATTGGTTGAACAGGTGGAGTCACGCACCCATGAGTTGTCCTTGAAAGTCGATGAACTGGAAAAAGCGCTTGCAATGGTCAAGCGGTTACAAGGCATCATTCCAATTTGTGGGTATTGCAAAAAAATAAGAAATGACAAGGAAGTCTGGCAACAATTAGAAGACTACATCACGGAAAATTCAGACGCTCTTTTATCTCATGGGCTTTGCCCTGAATGCTATGAAAAACAGATACTTGAATATAAGTTGTCTACTGCGGCAAAAAACAATGAAGATGGTGAAAACAAACAGATCGATACTTGAAGCAATATGATACCTGATTTGCTATCGATGGGAATGATGTGCTTTTTCGAGAAAAACTCATTTATGGTTGTAAAAGGGCCTGATATTTATGGCAGGCCCCTTGTTCAATCAGCCAATCAGCCGTAAAACTCCCTTCCCTTCACCTGGAAACAGGAGTCAGCCGATAGGGTCTGGAGCACGGGCCGGCCGGCGGGACTGCCTTTGCCTGTGACTCCGCCAGTTCCGCGCGGGCCAGTTCCAGGTCGGCGCGGAAGACTGGATCAGAATGCAGGCGGGCCACCACCGCCGCCGCTACCATCCGCGCCTCGTTTACATCGCTCAGCCAGTGTACGTTGCATACTATCCGGCTGTCGCCCAGCGAGATGCCGCGCGCCAGAACCTCGTCTCCCCTTTCCGGCGCCAGTTCGCTGAGGATAAGCGCCCAGGCCCACCCGGCCGCAGTATGGGCCGAGGGATACGAGCCGCTCTTGCGCATGCGCCGTTCATATTCCGGGGTACAGGTGCGTTCATTGCCGGCAACGTAGGGCCTTGGACGGCCGTACTTCTTCTTGGCAATGGAAACGGCGCTTTTCACGTTGCTCAGGGTGCGTTCCAGGAGGCGGAACAGCGCCGGGGTCTCCCGTTTTGTGAGAGCAATCTTCAGGGCGCAGGAAAAACCGTCCGCCACTGATTGCATGGAGAGGTCGGAGTCGTGGGCCGCCATATCCCAGATTGGCGTGTCGCGGAGGGGCAACACGGAGCGTTTTACCTCCTCGTCCAGGGCGAAGGCCGTCGAGCCGGGGGCCGGAGGCGGCGGGATCAACGCCGTGCTGTCCGGAAGTCTCTCCAGGGACAGGTATCCGGCCAGCCTGTCATGGGCGGCCATGTCCGTTTCTTTCTTTTCCATGCCCGCGCATCCTGAAGCAAGCGCCAGGCAGACTGCCACCATAATTATCCTCATCATCTCTTCCTTTCCTCTGGATTGCTATGCCTCTTCCGTGCCCGTCATCGCTTGCCTCAGTCCAGTTGATACACTTCCGGCCGGCGATCTTCCAGCACGCGCATGCGTGAACGAACTTCGTCCGCCTGGCGGAGGTCGATGGCGGCTGTAAGGAGCGCCTCTTCCGTGTCGCCGGCCTCTAGCACCGTTCTTCCCCATGGGTCGATGACGGCCGAGTTCCCGAAATATGTTACCGGGACGTTCGCCCCGAAATCCTCGCCGCCTACCCGGTTGACTCCCACCAGGAACATCTGGTTTTCGATGGCGCGGGCGCGGGACAGGATTCGCCAGTGCTCCAGGCGCGGATGGGGAAAGGCTATGGGAGATAGTATCATGCGGGCGCCCCGCAGGGCATAGGAGCGGAATACTTCGGGAAAACGGATGTCGTAGCAGATGGAGAGCCCGACGGTTCCCCAGGGGGTCTCTGCCGTTGTCAGGGAGTTTCCGGCGCATAGATGGTCATTCTCGTGGAGCAGGCTGAACAGGTGTGTCTTGCGGTAGACCCCGGCACGCGTCCCGGATGGGTCGAACAGGATGGAGGTGTTGGCCACTTTTCCAGTAACAGTGGACTCAGGCAGTGAGCCGTTGACCCAGATGCCGTACCGCCGCGCCAGTCCCGCCACCCGCTCAATGTATGTTTCATGTTCCGCGGAGGCCTGGCGCAGGTAATTCCAGTCGAATCCGGTGGTCCACATCTCCGGGAAGCATATGAGATCGCTTCCCCTCTTTACGGCTTCGGCAATGAACGTTTCGGTCTTTTCCAGATTTTCATCCGGCCTGGATACGGCGACCTTCATCTGGGCGATGGAGACGGTAAGGTTCATGGAAAGTCCCTTCAAACAGTTTGAGTGCAGAGGCGGCTCATCTCGCGGATCTTCGGCGTCTCGTTTGAGATTGAATTGGTCATGTTCACCCCTGAATCACTCCCATTTCCAACAGCGGCAGGGGCTCGCGCCGCTCCAGCCAGGCGGGTGGCAGGTCGGCGGAGAGGGAGACGATGCCGCCGACAATGGCGCAGGTGGTGTCGCAGTCGCCACGGCCCCTGGCCGTCAGCCACAGCGCTTCCTCGTACGAGTCGAGATGATGGGCCGCGACCCAGACGCAGAACGGGACCGTGTCCTGGGCCGTTACCTCGTATCCGGTTCCGAGTGTCCTGACGGCCGTCAGGTGTTCCCCGGCCGGGATTTCCCGGGCCAGGAGAAGGCGTTGCCGGGTGATCCCGTCCGGCGCGTGCCGCAGAACCTCATCGATGAACTCCCGGCCCGAGGGTCGTGGAAAGGAGGCGGCCAGTGAAGCGGCGACCGCCACCGCCATGGCGCCGGCCTGTCCCTCCGGGTGGCTATGGGTGACCACGGCGGAGAGGCGCGCCTCGTCCGCGGCGCGTTGGGGATCTGCGGCGAAAAAGGCGCCCAGCGGCGCAACGCGCATGGCGGCGCCGTTGCCGAAGGAACCGCCGCCGAACAGCCTGGGCGACACCTGGCGCCAGTCGGACCCGGTGGCGATCTGTGACAGCAATAGTCGCGCCCCACCCGCGTATCCGCGGTTGGGCTGCTCCATGTAGCGCCGCGCGAATGCCAGGGCCAGGGCGTCCTGGTCGATGCGGCCAAACCTTCCCAGCGTCTCCACGATGGACAGCGCCATATGGGTATCGTCGGTCCAGCGCCACTTTTCGGCGGGGAGGTCGTCCCATCCTGCCGGTTCAGGCGGAATAAAAAAGAACAGCTCGCCGAAGGCGTCTCCTGCCGACAGGCCATCAAGGCTTCGCAGGGTTCTTTTCATGGCATCTTTCATGTCTTGCCCTCCCTTGGTGTTCAGGACGGTCTGCCTTTTACGGGGCCCGTTACCTGGGCCCGCATTTTTCCCGCTTGTCCCCCTACTTCTATCACGCGGACCGGTCAATGCAAGCCTTCCTGTCAGGCGCGGAGCAGTATCAGGGAGAGGACGGTAAGGATGATGCCGGTCACCAGGGTTGGCGTCATCCTTTCGCGGTAGACAAGGATCGACAGCAGTATCGCTACCACGAAATGCATGCCGGTAATTACCGTTACCAGGGAGAGGGGGCCCCGGGCCAGACCCTCCAGATAGGCGTAGTAGCCTGCCACATTGAGGAGTCCCATGCTGATGCCGATGAGAAAAGGGCCTCCAATCCCCTTCACGGGTTTCCTCTGTTCATGGTTTTTTCCGAAACCGGCGACAAACATGGTGGAGAGGCCGTAGGATAGCGCGATAAAAGCGGTCTTGTCCGTTGCCATGGCGGCAAAGCGGCTCGACACGGCGGACCCTGTCCCGGCGATAACGGCGATCGCCACGAACAGGAAGCCCCGGGTGGAGGCGATGGAGGCTATTCCCCCGGTTCGCTGCCGGGCGATTATGAGTGCGGCGCAGAACCCGAGGATGATCCCCGCGCCCTGGGTGGCGGAGATGCGCTCGCCGAAACAGGCAAGGGAGATGAGGACGACCATGACCACGTCCAGCCGGATCAGGGGATAGGCAATCCCGGCGGGAAGTCGCTTCAGGGCCTCCATGTGGGAAACCGTCGCCGTGAGGAAGGAAATGCTGTTGGCGAGGCTGACCAGCAGGAGAAAGCGAAGGTCTGGTACCGTCGCGCCGCGGAAAATGAATGCGGCGCCGCTTATGACGGTTACCGTGGCCATGAACCACAAGGTCGTCGGCGCGGTTTCACACTGACGCTCCGCTGCTACCTTGTACAGAAAGCGTTGCGACCCCATCAGGATCAGGGCGGAGAGGGCGAAGGGGAACCAGTCTGTCATCGTTCATCCTGGATTCGGCAGTTGGAGGCATCCTTCGTTCGCTCCGATTGTCCTATTTCCGCTGCTCTAAGCTCATTTCGCTACAGCCGATAAACTCACCCTTCGGGTTCGGACAGTATCGGCTGTGGCCGCTCCATTTCGCTAAGAGCAGCAACGAAATACGACAGAGTCGCTCTCTACGGATACCTCCAACTGCCGGTTTGAGGTTCATTACTCCCGGAATCGGGTTTTTGATTATTTTCCGGCAGTATCATCCTTGTCGGCGGCGCTTTGCAAGGGTAATCGCGCCTGGCGGGGTCTATTGACATTTCTGGCGGGCCGTGGAATCATGCCGCCATGATAATAATCGCTGATATGCATAGCCATACCATTGCCTCCGGCCACGCCTATTCCACGGTCAATGAAATGGCCGCCGAGGCCGCTCGCAAGGGTTTGCGGGCCCTTGCCCTGACCGATCACGGGCCGGCCATGCCGGGCGGACCCCATCTCTATCACTTCGGCGCCATGCGTTTCATCCCCCCCTGGATCTCCGGGGTGAGAATACTGCGGGGAGCGGAGGCGAACATCACGGGCGCCGACGGCGCCATCGACCTTCCTGAAACCTATCTGGCGAGGCTGGATTATGTGATGGCGGGTTTTCATACGGGATGCGGCTTTGAAGCCATGGGCGTCGCCGCCAATACCGATGCGGTGCTGCTGGCCATGCGGAACCCCCTTGTCCGGGGGATTGCCCATCCCGGAAACCCGGAGTACCAGGTGGATCTGGAGGCTCTTGTCCAGGGCGCCGTGGAAACCGGGACGGCCCTGGAGATCAACAACTCGTCCCTTTCCGTAAGCAGGCGCGGGAGCAGGCATAACTGCGAGCAACTGGCAAGACTGATCGCCCGCAAAGGGGCTCTGGTGGTGGTGGGAAGCGACGCCCACATCGCGCAGGGGGTGGGGGAGTTCGGAGAGGCTGTCCAACTGCTGGCGAGGGTCGGAGTTGCCGAAGATCAGGTGGTGAACTCATCCTTCAGCCGGTTGATGGAGTTCCTCGGAATAAAGGAGAATCCGGACGCCTGAGCATCGCGGCCCTTAATATCAACCGTCCCGGCGCCGGGGTTGCCTCCACCCCGAGGTTTCAATGGGGATACTACGTCCTGTCCAGTATCTCCCTGACCTTGGCCAGTAACACGTCCGGACTGAGGGGTTTTGCCAGGAAGTCGAATTCCTGATCGATGCCCGCCGCCCCTCCGAGGATATCTCCCGTGTATCCGCTGGTGAACAGCGCCTTTGCCCCGGGACGGATCTTCAGTATCTGGTCATAGACCTCCCTGCCGTTCATCCTGGGCATGATCACATCCAGGAGCAGCAGGTCTATGGCATCCATGTTTTCCAGAAAAACGTCCAGGGCGTCGGCGCCGCTGGCCGCCTCCAGAACCCTGTATCCGCATTCTTCCAGAAGCTCCCGGTTAAGCCGGCGTACATCATCATCGTCTTCGGCTATGAGTATGGTCTCGGTGCCTGTCCGGATATCGGGAGGCGCCGATTCCCGCTTCGCGGTTTCTTCCTCCCCTGCCAGCGGAAGATAGACTGAAAATTCACTTCCCTTTCCCGGACGGCTTGAAACATCTATGAAGCCGTTGTGCTGCTTTATGATGCCGTAAACGATGGCCAGACCGAGGCCCGTTCCCTTTCCCGGCTCCTTGGTGGTAAAAAACGGCTCGAACATCTTTTCCCTGACGGAGCTATCCATACCGGTGCCTGTATCGATTACGGAGATCTTCGCGTAATTTCCCGGTTCTCCCAGGGCCCTTGCCTGAACAAACTCCCTGTCCAGATGTACGACCCCGGTGCGGACGGTTACCCTGCCTCCTCTCGGCATGGCATCCCGCGCATTTGTCACCAGGTTCACCAGCACCTGCTCCAGTTGGCCTTCGTCCGCCAGGACCATGATCTTCTCGCGCTCCAGCTCCGTGATGAATTCTATATCCTCCCGGATCAGCCTGGACAGGAGCTTTCCAATCTTCTCAATGGTTTCGTTAACGTTTACATGGTGCGGGTAGAAGATCTGCTTGCGGCTGAAGGTCAGTAGGCTGCGGGTGAGGGTAGAGGCCCTTTCCGCCGAGGTGAGGATCTGTGAGGAGAAGTGCCGGACCTGGCTGTTTTCTTCCGTATTCATCACCAGAAGGTGACTGAAACCGATGATTGCCGTCAGGATGTTGTTGAATTCATGGGCCACCCCTCCCGCCAGCTGGCCGATGGCCTCCAGCTTCTGCGAGTGATTCAACTGGCTTTCCAGAAGCCTCTTTTCTTTCTCGGCCAGCTTGCGGTCCGTCACATCCGATGTGGTTCCCGTCATGCGGAGAGGCCTGCCGGATTCGTCCCTTTCCACCACCTTGCCGCGATCGAGGATCCATTTCCATTCGCCCGAGCGTGCGCGCATCCGGTATTCCACCGCGTACTGGGTGGTTAATCCTTCCAGATGGCGTTTCAGCATGCTCCTGACATAGGGCTCGTCTTCAGGGTGGACCAGCTGCTTTCCCCTGCCGTAAATGTGCTCCGCCTCGTTGAGTGTATAGCCGAGAATCTCGGTCCAGCGGGGACTCAACTTTATCTCCCCGGTGACCATGTTCCAATCCCAGAAGCCGTCGTTGCTCCCTTCCAGAACCAGCTTCAGCCGTTTCTCGCTCGCTCTCAGTTCCTGTTCCGCGGTCTGCGCCTCGACAAGCGCCTTCTGCAGTTGAGCCGTTCTCTTGTCGATCTCCCGGTCCATCTGGGTCACCAGGCGGTTTCCGGCAATGATCTGGCCCAGACAATTGCACCATACCAGGAGGAGGCGTTCATGCCATTCGTTGAAAAAATCGGGGAGCGAATGGGAGACATTAAGTACGCCCAGTACCTCGCCTCCAATCTGGAAGATGGGGACGCTGATCAGGGAGCCGATGGTCGGACCCGGAGCGACCTTGAAACGGGGATCCGCGAAACAGTCCCGGCAGTGCTGGAGGGTTTCCGTCTGTACGGCCAGTCCCATGATCCCTACGCCGATGGATGCGTCGCGAAAGTCGGAACGGGAATCCGGGCCGTCATTCTCGTCTTCGTTCATCACCCTGTCCCAGTCCATACCCACGCAATTCACCAGGCGTTTACCCTCCAGGAGAAAAATGGAGCAGCGTTCCATGTCCACGTTTTCCATCAGTCCCTTGAGGGCCTTGCGAAGCATGATCTTTATGTTGGGCTGGCGTATGCTGAGGGAGCTCAGTGTGCTCAGGGCGGAAAAGGAGTCAAGCAGGGAGATGAGACGTTCATTCAGGTCCGCGATGGCAGATTCTGAAAGATGGTTAGCCATTCCGTTCTCCCGTTGCCATGTATGAGGCCATGGAGAGCAAATTATCCAGTTGTCCGTCAATCTTCAGACGCATCCTGTCGTAGATCTCCCGATCAATCCCGAGAAGCGCCTCCGTCTCAGGCTCCGGGCATATCCCCTTTCCCGTGAAAAGCCGCTGAGCCTGCTGTTCACAGTAGCCCACCAGGAGCGAGATCGGCCAGAAATCTCCTCTGTATTCCTTCTCCTTGTGATGCTCCATGACCAGAACCACATCCCTCGGGAGGTGCCATTTCCTTGCCAGCCATCCCCCGGCCTGGGTCGGAAGAAGCCCCAGGACATTCCGTATCCTTTCGGTTGTCGAAAATTCAGCCGTTTCGCTCCGGAATTCAAGGGCAGCCGACAGGTCTCCGGGATAGAGGTGGGCAAGAACAGCCAGTCCGAGGTTGTGGAGAAGGCCGTTCATATGTATGTTGTCCAGGTTCCACCGCAGAAACGGGGGGAGTGACTGGAAGAGTCCCTGGGACATCTGGGCCGTGGCGATGGCTGTGAACCAGTAGCGTTCCACGCGGAACCCCCGGCACTTCCTGATATCGAAAACGTCGCTCAGCGTCACTCCCAGGACAAGGCTCTTTACCAGCTTGAAACCAAGGACCTTATATATGGCGTCATGGATGGTATGCACGCCCCCCGGCCAGGCGAAATAGGCGGAATTGGCCATTCCCAGGAGCCTGGCGGACAACTCGGGAGAGTGTTCGATAATCTCGGCCATCTCCCGGACATCGGCCTCCGGAGGCATGGAGAGGATCCTCTGGGCGATCATGGGAAGCGGCGGGATTTCCTTCAGGAGAAGGACCCTTTGTCGTATTTCCGATATTCCCGCGGACAACGGTTGCATCTGTTTTCCTTCTTGTCCGGATATCTGCATAAAAACCGGTTGGTTGGAATTGTAGTAGTGACTTTTTTTATATCACATGAATCAAGAACAGCCATTAATATTTTTGCCTCACCCGCAGAATCTGTGGGTAGTTTTTGGTTCAGGCAGATTTCCAAGTGT
>CAZHVY010000057.1:0-13975 GCA_964536305.1 uncultured Geobacter sp.
GCACAAGGCCAATACCGTCCGCGTCTACCAGGTTCCCACGTCCTTCTTCAACAATCCGAAGAAACTGGACATAACGCTCCACATGGGTTCCGCAGGCATACAGGAGGCAAAAGAAAATAAATGAGCATTGCGAAGCCGTTGTACTGGCACCAGGGGATCTCATTCCGATCGATGCATTTGCAGCACCTTGATCGTGCGAACCAGAGTCTTCTCATTCCCTTTCAGAAATATATGGCGCCATATTTCTGGGGACTATGGAACATGGAAATCGACGCCGGAGCGCTCCAGACCGGTTCGTTCAACCTCCTGAAAGGAGAGTTCGTGTTTCCTGACGGAACCCATGCCTCCCTCCAGGGGAATGCCCTTATCAATGCCCGGTCTTTCCTGGAACAATGGGACAAGGACGGGAAACCTTTGAACATATACCTGGGTCTCAAGAACTGGACCGATGACGGCGCCAATGTAACCGTGCTTCCTTCTCTCGCCAATGTTTCGACAGTTTCAACCAGGTTTGCTACCGCAAACAATCCGGAGGAAGCGAGAGATCTGCATGCAGGGGGCGCGGAGGGCTGGATCAGGAAACTGCATTTCGTCCTGAGAATCTTCTGGGAATCGGAGAGGAATGAAAGGGGGGACTACCAGTTCATTCAAATTGCGCAACTTCAGAAATTCGGCCAGGAAATAAGGCTATCCGAAGATTTCATACCACCCTCTTTGTCCTGCAATTCTTCCCACTCCCTCGCGAAGCTCGTAACCGAAATAAGGGACCAGGTCGCCTCCAGGGCCTACCAACTGGAGGAGCACAAGAGCAGGCGCGGGGTGCAGACCGCGGAATTCGGCTCGAGGGACATGGTCTACTTTCTGGCATTGAGGTCGATCAACCGATATGTCCCGTTGCTTTTTCATTGCACAAAGTCTGAATTTACTCATCCATGGCATATCTACGGCGTTCTGCGTCAGCTGATAGGAGAGCTTACGACGTTTTCGGAAGAGATAAGCGTTCTGGGTGCGGTAAAAAACGGGGACAAGGAAAGGACGATTCCAGATTATGATCATAATGCCATCTGGGACTGTTTTTCCGCTGCCCAGGACATGATCTCTCACCTTCTGGACCAGATCACCGCCGGACCCGAATACATCATACGGCTGGTGAGCGACGGCACCTACTTCGCCTCCGAGCTGAAGCCGTCCATTTTCGAGGGGCGAAACCGCTTCTACCTGGCGGTCAGGACCGACACCGATCCGAAGAGCGTGCTGCAGGCCCTGGAAGACCTGGCCAAGCTGAGTTCCGGGGACTTCATGCTGGAGCAGCGCTCCGGAGGATGTTGAAATCGAGCTCATGGTCGTTGGAAAATAATGTGGTGACGGAATGAACAGCCCCTGTTTCAAGAATGAATTGTTCCGATTGAAGGAGGTGGCTGCAGAATTTGCTGAAGCTTTGCCGGCGCTGGCATCACTGCTTCGCGCTCCAACTGACGATCCTGACGTTGAGCGATTCCTTGAAGGTGTTGCCTTCAACGTGGCACTTCTGCGCAGGAAACTGAACAAATCCTTTCCCGGCATCGTGTGCGAGTTGACGCAGCTTCTGTTTCCCCACTATCTCATGCCGTTTCCTGCCGCCACCATAGTTGCATTCAGCACGCCATCAACACTGTCCCGGTCGTGCACTGTCCCTGCTGGAACAGAAATAGCCTCTGTCCCGGTGGATGGAACGTGCTGCAGATTTTCCACGATAGGGGGTGTGGAGGTTCATCCCCTGCGTCTTGTCGAAGTCGCATTCTGCCACTCAACCTTGCGGGCGCCCACCATCAGGCTCACCATGGAGCTGGACGGATTGACGCTCACAGAGTGGCAGCCGAGCAGTCTGCGCCTGTTTCTTGGCGGCGATCACGTATCCGCTACGGATCTGTACATGGCGCTTTGCCGCCATCTCAAATGCATCCTGATTGAGCCGGAAAGGGGTGGGAAAAGTGCAGAACTTACTGCCGACTGTTTAAGTCCTGCGGGGTTCGATGCGGAAGAACCGCTGGCGCCGTACCCTCCACACGCTTTCCCGGGGTACCGGCTTCTCCGGGACATGTTCAATTTTCCGGAGAAGTACCTGTTTTTCGAGCTTAGGGGCTGGGAGAGATGGGAAGATCGCGGCGACGGAAGCAGGTTCTCCGTCAGCTTCGAACTGGACAAAAATGCCTTTGTACCTCTGCGAATCAGGCGTGAAAGTTTTGCACTCTTTGCCGTCCCTGCCTCAAACATCTTTGCCCATGAAGCCGACCCGGTTTTACTCGGCCAGCGAGCTGGCAGCTACCTGTTGCGGCCGGCAGGAAAGCGTTCCGACCATCTCCCGATATATTCGGTGGACAGAGTGACAGGCTTCAGTCGAAAAACGGGCCGGGAAAGGATCTGCCTCCCTATGGATCTGCTCCATGGGGACTATCGGGAAGCGCCGGTTTATCACACCAGTTCGAGAAAATCGCAGGTATGCGACGGCAATGATGTCTACCTGTCAGTAGCTTATCCGCCCGGATTGCCCATAGAGGCGGAAGAGGTCCTTTCGGTTGGTCTTACCTGTACCAACGGACCGCTCGCCGGGAACCTGCGCGTCGGAGACGTCGCATTACCTGTCAGCTATCTGCCGGAGGGAATGTCGGTCCGCAATATCACACCGGTCACTCAAGCCATAAATCCGTTGCTTGAGCCGGATCTGCACAAACGTCTCGGCAATCATCTCTCACTCGATTGCCTGTCTTTGGCGACTTCCGATAATCTTCGTTCCCTGCTGGAGATGTATCTGTTTCCCGGCCACCGCGGGGAAATGTCGATCGCAGCCGACAGGAAGCGCGTTTCCGGGATCGAAAGCGTATCGGAAGCGCCCTGTGCCAGGTGGGTTGACGGATCGCTGGTGCGCGGGAGGGAGATACGGATCAGGGCGCGCAGAGACCATTTCGGCGGTCCGGGCGACATGTATTTTTTCGGTTGCCTGCTCGACCGGTTCCTGGGGCAGTGTGCCGCTGCCAATGTTTTTACCGTTTTAAGCATCGAAGACACGCTTAAAGGAGACTGCTATCAATGGCCACCACGGCTGGGGAGGCAACTGCTGGTCTGATGGACGAACTGCTGGAACATGGCCACGAGTTCTCCTTCGTCCAGGTCATGCGCCTTGCCCGCAGGTGCCTGGACCCGGAAGGGGAGGCCGGCATACCCGGCATCCCCTGGCATGAGCGGGTCCATATTCGTCCCGAACTGTCCCTGGCGTTCCCGGCGTCAGACGTGTCAAAAGTGGAGCGCGACGGCGACAACCTGAAGATCACCGCCACCTTCCTCGGCCTCTACGGTTCCGCCTCGCCTCTGCCTACCTTCTACACCAAAGACCTCATGGACGAGGCGTCGAACGACGAAAGCGTCTTCCGCGACTTCCTCGACATCATCCACCAGCGGCTCTACCACCTGTACTTTGAGTGCTGGAGCAAATACCGGCTTTTGATCCGCATAGTAGAGGAAAAGAATCCCGCGGACATCCAGAGGATGTGGGGCCTCCTCGGCTTTGAAGAACGGGAACAGGCGGCATATCTGCCGGACGCCTTTCCCCTGCTCAGGTACGGCGGGCTCTTCACCCTGCTGCCCCGTCCCGTCTCAGGCCTGGAAACCCTGTTGAGGGACAGCCTGGGAATTAACAGGATAACCGTCATCCAGTGCGTAAAGCGCGCCGTGGCGATTCCCGAGAACCAGCAGATGCGCCTGGATGTCGGCAACAACACCCTGGATGTCGACGCCGTGCTGGGCCCGGCAGTGGAAGACCGCATGGGCAAGATGCGCATCAGGATAGGCCCCTTAAGCTGGGATGACTACAACAGTCTGCTGCCGGGAACGCCCCGGTACGAACAGCTGGCACGACTTGTGGACCTGTACCTGCTCGACCCGCTGGAAGTGGACCTGGAGCTGGTCCTGGCCGAGGGCGAGGCAGAGCATTTCGTCATGGACGATCCCCGTTTCGTGTTGGATTGCAACATTTTCGTCTTCGATGATGCCATGCCCGAGACCAGCATGGAATTTCCACTTGCCAGCCACATCCCGGGCAGGGAAAGCCGGCAACCGGACCCCGATACTCCACCGCCCGCCTTGACCCCCAGGGAATACTACCGGAAAGAACGTGCCCGTATCGAAGCCCTGGCAGCCAGATACGGCAATGAACACCCCTTGCTCGAACCGCTGATGACAGACCCGTCGGTCGAGCGGCTGTTCCAGGGCACGGCGTTTCTCTGTGCCCTGTTGCAGATGAAGCTGGATGACGACCTGCCGGAGATCATCCACGATGTCATGCGCAACGTCAAGCCCCGGAATATGCGGCCGATTCCCGCATGCACCGTCATAGTCTTCACCCCCAAGCCCAACTGCACTGAAAAGCACATCATCCCCAAGGGGACGGAAGTGGCTTCCGTCCCGGTCGACGAGACATCCTGCCGCTTCACCACCGTCTTCCCGGTGGAGCTGCATCCCCTGATCCTTGTTGACGCCTCCTTCTCCCATCCACCGGGAAAAGCGCCGGAGATCACACTGAGGATGGAACTGATGGGGATCCAACTGGCGGACTGGCAGCCGCACACGGTGCGTCTGTTCCTTTCAGGGGAGTATGAGCGCGCAGCCGACCTGTATCTCCTCCTCACCCGGCATCTCAAGAGAATCATGATTGTTCACGGCGCTGACGGAACCGCAGCCGTCCTTTCATCTTCAAACCTGAAACCGGTTGGCTTTGAAGCTGACGAAGGACTCTTCCCTGGTCTGGGCGACGAGGAAAACGGAACTTGTTGTGTCAGGGAATTTTCAGTATTCCCGGAGAAGTTCCTGTTTCTCGACATCACCGGGTGGCAGGAATGGCGGGAGAGGGGTGAAGGCAACGGATTCGAGATAAGGTTTGAACTGGAACATCCGCCTTTTACACCAGAAAGGGTCACGAAAGAGGACTTCAGCATGTTCGCCACACCGGCGGTGAACGTCTTTCCCCACAAGGCACGGCCTATCCTTTACCAGGACGAAGACAGTGCATATCCGGTCATCCCGGAGGGGAGAAAACCGGAGCACTATGCGGTTTATGCCGTCGAGAGGGTAACGGGAATAGCGGCAAGGTCAGCGGACAGTGTAGTGATCGCGCGGATCGGTTGGCCCGGAGCATCCCTTCATCCGACTCCCGTCTACCGGGAGACGCTGACTGAGTCAGTGCGTGGGGAAGGATATGAAACCTCCATTTCGGTGAAGCTGTCCCCCAACAATAAAAAGAAGGAGCAAGTTTCCTTCATTTCATTTTCCGTGAAACTGTTGTGCACAAACGGACTGCTGACTGAAAGGCTGCGTGTCGGGGATATCTGTAAACCAAGGGACAAATCACCGGATTTCGTCACCTTCACCAATCGCACCATGGTTACCCGCCCCCGCTTCGACGCGCTGGGAGACAACCGGCTCTGGAGGGTCTTCGGCATGCAGTTCATCAACCTTAATCTCTTGACGGTCGGAAGCCTGCGCTCCGCTCTGAAACTCATCGCCATCTCGGATGACCGGGACCGGCAGACGGCCGAGTGCATCGAGCGTCGCTTCGAGGGGATACGGGGACTTCACATCGAAGCCTGCGACCGGATCGTGCGCCAGGTCATGAAGCGGGGGTGGACGATACGAATACGGCTGGACCCCGAATACTACGGTTCTCCTGGCGACATGTACCTGTTTGGGACGGTGCTTGACCATTTCCTTTGGGGCTTTGTCGCCGAGGCGTACTTCGCCAGGACCATTATTGAAGATGCCCGGGATGATAGTGAATATGAATTGGCAACCAGGATGGGAAGGGGTTTTTGGGTGTGAATCTGCTGCGGTATTTGCTTAAAAACACTATATAAGGTGATCGCCATGGGACATCGAGTAGCTCGTGAAACCTGGGGGACAGTTGACTTCGATACTGTTGGAGGCCGTGTTTTCGTAAGAGAAGACTGGCATTATCTCTGGAAACCTTGGCCAGGTGTAACCGCAAGTTGGACCCAGAAAGAGAAGCAAGATACCCATAACTTGATAGATCGTGAGATTTGGGGGGTATGGAGCCATCGAGTGCGTCTCGGCATAGCGGGTGGTACGAGCGATGTCGCGCGCAGGTTCTCCCGAGGTGCTGAAATCCCGGTCAATTTTGACATTCGCTGGGTCCTCCAAGGCCCGGCCCATTGGGAGGTTTCGGTCTGGAAAATGCCGCCTGGCGCCGGGCCCACGGCCTTACACAGAAGCTTTGTCGATCACCAGAAGCGAAAAATCGAATTGAATACGGCGGACTTACTGCCGCGTGTTGCAGTAAATAGTGCAAAGGGGAGGAGTACAGACTTCATTGCAGGCCCTCACGAGTACGGGCACACGATCGGTTCGCCGAAAAGAGGGCTGCCGGACGAGTATTTGGCTAATCGGAAGAATCTCGCTGACACGAACAGTCTCATGAACGTTGGTCGACAAATTCGTCGCCGTCACTTAGCGGAAATAATAAACGTGCTTAACAGACTCGTACCAAATACTCAGTTTAAAGTAATAAAACCTGTTTCCTAGTTCATATTATTTAATACTTCAACAGAGAGGACTTTTGTATGAGACAATTCCTTGTGGTGTACAATAGCGAAATCGGAAGCCATGGTATGTATAGGCAAAGGTTAAGGTATTTCCATAGAATGTTGTTGGCGGTCGTTATGTCGGCTCTCTTTACCTTATCTGCTGAAGCTGATGCACCAACTGATGAGGGTGGTGCAGTATCATGCTCTAACAACAATAAATATTGTGTCGGATATGACGAAGCTAAAGCTGTAACCATGATATTCCATAAGCACAATAAAAACGTCAAAATAAGATGGACCATTCCAGTGATAATTAAAGCAGGAACCGTATCAAATCGAGGAGATGTAGTTGTTAAATTGCCTGATACCGCGAATCTGCTCCCGTTCAATAGTAAGCCCGACACACCGGTACTTTCTTTCTATACGATATCAAGAAAAGTAACAAAAATAACTTTGAAACAAGTGATTAAGAAACCAAATAAGCTGCCACGGACATCTTCACATTTTCATTGGGCAATCAGTTATGGGTTCGATACTGATGGAATGTTCATACTGAATACTGTCGAGAATGCGAGATTCCGAATTAATCCTTATACAGGAAGTCCTGTCAACAGAAAGTACTTCAATATAAGTCACTGACATGATAAGAGCCGTAAACAAGTTCAGTGTAATAGAAACAAAGTACGGCGACCCTGGTTTCAAGGACAATTCCATGGAGTTGTATTCTGACGGTAAATCAACAGAAAAAAACTGGTGAGGCTCTGCTACAGCAAATTGAAATAGATGGATATTCCATATGACCACTTAATGATAGTATTCACCAATTGCGCCGGAGTAGTTGTCCGGATATGCAAGATACCTATTTTGTCATAAAAACGCTTTTTAAGAACGAAAAACTGTAAATATCCGCAGGACAAATAGCCAGCGAAATATTTATCGATAAAAAGGAGTACATTTTATGGCAATAACCTTGTCTTCATCCAAAGAATCATTCCGGTTTGCCATATCGGGCACATCCGCGCACCTGTCAGTAGTTGCTTTCACAGTATCCGAAAAGATATCCTGCTATTTCTCATCACAAGTAGAGTTGGCTGCAACATCCGAGATTAAAACTTTCGACGACATTATCGGCAGGGAAGCACTGCTGACCGTCATCAACAACGACAGGCTATCCGGTAGCGACCGTTATTTCCATGGAGTGGTCAGAAGGTTTGAGTTCACCGGTATGAGCGGGCGTAAATTCCTCTACGAGGCAGAAGTGGTACCTTCCGTCTATTTTCTCTCCCTGCGGAAAAACTGCCGCATCTTCCAGGAGACCACCACCCAGGAGATCATCAGGACTATTCTGGAAGAGTCGGGCATCACTTCCGAGGGCTACCGGTTCGCCCTGGTAAATTCCGATCGCAAGCGGGGATTCTGCGTTCAGTACCGGGAAAGCGACCTGGACTTCATCAGCCGTCTCATGGAGGAAGGAGGGATCTGCTACTTCTTCGAACACTACAAGGACAGGCATGTCCTGGTCATGAGCGACAACCTGGCGGTCCATGTGCCCATTGCCGGCAAGCCATCCATTACCTGCAGCTTCGGCGACGGCTTGGTTGCGGACAAAGAGAGCGTAAGCCGTTTCACTTTTTCGCAGCGCAGAACCCCGGAAGCGTTCACCCACAAGAACTTCTTCTTCAAAAGGCCCGACCTGGACCTGACTGCAAAAAAGATGGAATCGGAACGACCGCACTACGAAATCTATGAATACGCCGCCCTGCATACTACCCAGGCCCACGGTGAAATACTTGCCGAGGTGCGCATGGAGCAGCTTGTCGCCCCGCGGAAGCAGGGTCACGGAGAAAGCTCTTCGTGCCGACTGACACCAGGCTATAAATTCAGCCTCACAGATCACGACTCAGCAAGCCTGAACGGCGAATATCTCATCATCGAGGTCAGTCACGACGGTTCACAACCCCAGGCACTGGAAGAAAAAGCCGGCGGGGCCGCCACCTACGACAACCGCTTTACCGTCATCCCAGCCACCACCCAGTACCGTCCAGCCCTCAACACTCCCAAGCCGGTCATCACCGGGTTGCAGACTGCAATCGTCGTCGGCCCGAAAGGAGAAGAAATTCACACCGATGATCATGGCCGGGTCAAGGTGCAGTTCCACTGGGACCGGGAGGGTCAGCGAAACGACAGGAGCTCGTGCTGGCTCAGGGTGGCCCAGGCCTGGGGTGGCTTGAGCCGGGGAGTCCAGTTCATCCCGCGCATTGGGGACGAGGTGCTGGTGGACTTCCTGGAGGGGAACCCGGACCGGCCCATCGTGACCGGGAGTGTTTACAATGGCGATAATCAGCCCATCAACAGCTTGAAAAAAAGCGTCACCCGGAGCGGGTTCAAGACCAAGACCCACAAAGGAGAAGGATTTCACGAACTCAGGTTCGACGACGCAAAGGGGAAAGAGGAAATCTACCTGCAGAGCGAGAAGGACTGGAACATCCTGGTCAAAAACGACAAGGGCCAGACCGTCGGCCGTGACGAGACACTCACCGTGGTGCAAAACCGGACCAAGAGCGTGGGCGTCAACCAGATCGTGACTGTGGGCGCCAACCACACCGAGAGCATAGGAGCCAACAAGACTGAGACAGTGGCCATCAACAAGGCCGAGACCATAGGCTTTGCCAAGGAGCTGACCATAGGCGGACTATACCAGGCGACCGTGGGTGGCGCCATGAACGAAAGCGTGGGCCTTGCCAAGGCCGAAGAGGTGGGCCTGGAAAAGGCGGTGGTTGTAGGCGCCGACATGACGGAGAGGATTGTGAAAAATCGGGAAATCAATGTCGGAAGTGACTTTGAAATCAACGTGGGAGAAAGCTTTACCATTGTCTGCGGCAAATCTTACATACGAATGGACAGAGAGGGCAATGTGGAAATAAACGGCGCGAACTTCGATTTTGAATCATCAGGCCACGTGCAAATCACCGGAAAAGACATCGACCTGAACTGAGGAGCGATCGACTCATGGAACTCAACAACCGCACTATGTTTCCCGTGTTGGCCTTCAGGAGCATGGATCGTCGCGATGCGGCATTCCATGTCGTTGTCATGCGTGCAACCCTCGACATCGGAGACGACGGTTCGCTCCATCCATCCCGGGAGCAATCGCCCATTGCGCTCATCGACGAATATTTCGGCGAATTAAACAAGAGCAGCGTCAGGAGCGAAAGCGACATCGCTCCCTTCAAACCTAAGTGCGACGTCATAGTGAACGCCACCGCCTATGCCCCTAATGGCACACCATCGTTTGGTTTTGTCGTCGAAGTGAAGATACACGCCCCGACACGTGGAGGCGGGAATCCTGGAACGCCGATTATGCGGAAGAGACTGGTCGTTACGGCACCCCGCTCTTGGGAGGCGGGCCTCGGGAGAAGATGGAAGCTCAAGGAACCCGTCAAGCCTATTGCATCATTGCCGCTTCGCTATGAATTTGCATTCGGTGGAGAGTGCAGGATCGATATTGACGATCCCGACAGAAATCGCTTGGATGAAAGGTTTCGACTGACCTCTCAACAGCGCGGTAGCCATCCTGATGGCCCAGACCAGGCGCCGCTGGCTCATACCATATGCCCCTGGAACCCGGTCGGACTCGGATTCGTGGAAGATTGGTACCTTAAGGTAAAAAAAATCAGGAGCCTGCAGGCTCCTCAAATCGATTCTCCTGAAGATCCGGTAATCATGGTCGGCCGTTCTTATGCCCCCAGCGGATTCGGCGTCATCACCAAGGCATGGGGGCAACGGCTGAAGCTGGCTGGAACGTATGACAGCGAGTGGCTTGAAAGCCGATGGCCATATCTACCAGAAGATTTTGACATGGCATTTTGGAACGGTGCAAACCCGGATATGCAGACGGACCATCTCAAGGGTGACGAAACGGTTGCACTTTACAACCTGACGCCCGAAGGGGATCTCACATTCAGTCTTCCTGGATATCTGGCTGCCATAAAGGTACGACATGCGGACGGGAATACCGTCTATTTTCCCTCGCGGCTGGATACCCTGCTCATCGAACCCGACGCCATGAAGGTAATTTTGGTGTGGCGGGCGGTGTTTCCCGAATGTCCAGAAACAGATATCGTTGAGACAATGCTAATACCCCGAATAGAGACATACAAACGGAAAAAAATCAGGCAGGCTATTGCAAAAGGAAACCCCCTGGCCGGCTGGATACCGGACTGAGTGTCTGCAAGACGGCATTGTTTTGAAATACAAAAAACGGAGAACAAAATGGATAAATCATCAAGACATGAGGGGCGCGAGACGGAAGTGGCGCGAACCGTGAACAAATCCCGGTTTCCTGAAAGAAAGCCTGGCAGGAAACCGGGACACAAAAATCCTGAAGGGGCCAGAAAAAATTCCGGCATGATCGTGGTCAGCGTCACTCCTGACGTCTGCAAAACCCCCATGGGCAACATCACTCCACCGGTCCCCTACCAGATTGTCGGCAATTTTGGCGACAGCGCCTCCATAAGCCCTAACGTCAACTTTGTCGGCTGCCGCGCTTTCCTGTTGGATCAAAGTTCCATCCCTTCGGTTACGGGAGACGAGCCGGGTACCGCTGGTGGGATCAAATCTGGAACAAATGTGAGCACATGCGAACCTGCCGAGGCAAGTCCCAGCGTAAGGGTAAACGGCAAGCGGGTGGTCAGGCATGACGACAGATTCAAGATGAATAACGGAAATACTTTTGGCAAGGCCGTGTGCGAGGTCGGGGGCGGCTCTCCAATCGTGGCCCCAACAGAATAACCTGTGTCCGATACCATGATGTCAAGAATGACACCTTGCGATGAAAGGGGGGACAACCAATCAATGGCTAATGGAGTGAGAATATCAAACGGCGTAAAGCTGTTGAAGGGTGTTAATGCAAAGGTTACAGAACTGACTTTCGATTCTAAGACTAAGGTGGCGGTAGAACAAGCTACTGTAAAACCTCCGCATTGGAAAGAAGGGGAAAAAGTCGAATGCAAGGTCAAATATTATAAGGTGAAGGGTGATGATACCTGCTCGAAGAAGCCGGCCGTCTACACGATTCCCGATTTCAAGAAAGGTTGCTATGCGAATGTGACAGTCAATGTTACAAAATTGGAGCGTATGTCCGGAAAAGCGACTTTATTGGGCAATCTTGGGGGCCTGAAGATGAAGGGAGAGTTCCCGCTTAAGAAAGGCGTAACTGTTGTAAAGGTTAAAATTGAAAACCCTCGTAAAGGTATTCAATGGTACAAAGGCGTAATATCGTGGCAGTTGAATATACAGGGTGAACCCGGCGCGAATGTGCTTAACAGCACTTTCGCGGAGGTTTTTTTCATACTTGATAAACCTGCCGATTTTTATGAAAAAGCGCAAGGTGTATGGGCCGAGGCGCTCAGGTTACTCTGCAAAAGGGTCGTGATTGTCAATATAAAGAATGCTGAAACGGCAACGGACAGGATTACTCGATACTGCCATGGGAAGCATGGGTTGAAGTATGATAGTGAAAAGGGGGGAAGGTCTTACTATGGCGTATTGGGAAACGGTGGAATCTTCAACTTAAGTGATTATTTGAAAAGGGCTGAAATGTTTGCAAATTGCTATGATCAGGCTGGTGCTTTACAGTCGCTCTGCGGCGCAATTGGAGTAAATTTGCATTGGATATACATGGCTCCGTTCGGATTTATCCGGACAACTCATCTTCTAGGTTATGGTTTATGCAATAATCCTTTTTTTAAAATGAACAAAAGCAAACAAATTATAACAGGCAAAGACATCGATAACCCTCTTGTCAGAACCGGATTTGGTAATCATGCTTTTTGTGAATTAAAAGTAGAAAAAATATATGATGCTTGCGCTGGGCCACACACCGGAGACTCAAGAGCAAAATACATCAAAACAAGCATTGACACAGCCGCCGGTCCAAATGCAAAGCGTATTGCAGGCACCATTCACAATATGTACGAACAATATGGAGTTACAGGAGTTAATTGAATATGCGTTATACTATTTCTACTATAATAATGATTTGTTGTATTTTAGGCACACAACGACAAGGAGTTTCTATGGATACCAAATACGATTTTATGCAACCCTTACTGGGACAATGTGAAAAAAAATTCGGAATTAGCAAAATCAAGCTGGCTGACGATAGGCAGGGAGTTGTTGCAGACTGGTCTTCTCCAGCAGAATGGGATATGTTTAAAGGGACTTCGTGGAGAGTTGATAAAGGTAATTGTATTCATCTTACCCAATGGGGAGCCGAGTACAAATGGAGAATTAGAAGAAAAAAGGAATATATTAGCATTACAATTGTAGTATCAAGCACTGGGAATCGGGTTGTTTTAGATCGCTTCGTATCCCAGATGACAAATAGAACTGCCATGTTCATACCTGAAAATAAGTTTGAAGGTTTGGGCGACCTCTGCGCCAATCTTCTTCATTCAGACAGTAGAGATTGGATTTGGATATATCGCAATGTATTTATTAAAATAGAACATAGTGATTTTCGTAAGACGAAAGGCCCCCCTCTTGACACCTTTGCGCTTGCCAAATGGATACAAAACTACGCTGAAAAGCATCTTGTACAAAATATTTCTGATTATTCGCCAAAAATATCTCGCTTCAACATATCGCCATCAAAGGTGCATGTCGGGGATACATTCCACGTGTCCGTAATTCCAGTTGGTGACAAAGAACTAAAAGAGTATTTATTGGAACTCGATAGAGATAAGTCTAATCATCTCGACTCATGGGGAGAAGAAAATTATGTTTATGAATTCAAAGCATTGAAACCGGGCCCCGCCAACCTAACTTTCACGATAATAGACAGGAAAACTCTGTTGTCGTCGCAAAAAACCGTTACTGTCGAGGTAATGGAAAAAGGTCAATAACAACAATTATTATGTGTACAGAGATGGTAATCACCTAACAGGCAGCCCTTGAACGGGTCAAGAATCAGGCTGCCAGTTTTTCGTTTTTAACTGTTTTTAAGGTCTTTGGCAATCCGTCAATAAATGCCTTGAAGGGAACCCTTCGTTTCGTGATTTGCCCCTGGTGGGTCCTCTCATGATTATGGTGATAAAGGTAGGTTTCCAGATCCTTTTACATTTCCTCGATCGACTCGTACCACTTGTTCCGGCCCATGATCCGGAAAGGGAAAGAGGGGGCGTTGGTGGCTCTGTAGGTTATTTACTAACCCAAGCGAATTACAACGGATAAAAAGGAATGCCGAGCCAACCGAGATTGCATGTGCCTGGATTGTACATCATGTCATGGGGAGATGGATAGAAGGCTGCGAAATCTTCCGCGACGATCATGATCGTGAAGGATTCCTGAACCGGCTGGCAGAAGCGGTGGGCAAACCCGAAGGACCATATCTGTGTGCATGGACG
>CAZHVY010000058.1:0-13837 GCA_964536305.1 uncultured Geobacter sp.
TAGTAATCCATGCCGCCCATGCCACCCATGCCGCCCATGCCGCCGGGAGGCATCATCGGGCCGCTGTCCTTCTTGGGCTTCTCGGCAATCATCGCCTCGGTGGTCAGCATCAGGCCGGCCACGGAAGCGGCGTTCTGCAGTGCGGAACGGGAAACCTTGGTCGGGTCGATGATGCCCGCCTGGACCATGTCGCCATACTGGTCTTCCGAAGCGTCGTAACCGAAGGCGTCGCTTCCGGCCTTTACCTTGTCCACAACGATGGAGCCTTCGACTCCGGCGTTAGCGGCGATCTGACGGATCGGCTCTTCAAGGGCGCGCTTGATGACATTGACGCCGAACTGCTGGTCATGGGAGAGCTTCAGCGCATCGAGGGCAGGCAGGGTGCGAAGGTAAGCCACACCGCCTCCAGGGACGATACCTTCCTCAACAGCGGCGCGGGTTGCATGGAGGGCGTCTTCCACGCGGGCCTTCTTCTCTTTCATCTCGGTTTCGGTTGCCGCGCCAACGCGGATGACCGCTACGCCGCCCACCAGCTTGGCGAGACGCTCCTGGAGCTTCTCACGGTCGTAATCACTGGTGGTCTCTTCAATCTGGGCGCGAATCTGCTTTACGCGGCCCTGGATATCGGCCTCGGCGCCCGCGCCGTCGATGATAGTGGTGTTGTCCTTGTCCACGGTGATCTTCTTGGCGTTGCCGAGCATGTCCATGGAGGTGTTTTCCAGCTTGAAGCCCAGCTCTTCGGAAATGACCTTGCCGCCGGTGAGGATGGCGATGTCTTCCAGCATGGCCTTGCGGCGGTCGCCGAAGCCAGGAGCCTTGACGGCGCAGACGTTCAGCACGCCGCGCAGCTTGTTGACAACGAGGGTCGCGAGGGCTTCACCTTCGATATCTTCAGCGATGATGAGGAGCGGCTTGCCGGACTTGGCGGTCTGCTCCAGGACCGGGAGAAGGTCCTTCATATTGCTGATCTTCTTGTCATGGATGAGGATGCTGACGTTTTCCAGGGCCGCTTCCATGCGCTCCGGATCGGTGACGAAGTAGGGAGAGAGGTAGCCGCGGTCGAACTGCATGCCTTCCACGGTCTCCAGGGTGGTTTCCATGGACTTGGCTTCCTCGACGGTGATGACACCTTCCTTGCCGACCTTCTCCATGGCCTGGGCGATGATGTCGCCGATGGTCTTGTCGTTATTGGCGGAGATGGTGCCGACCTGGGCGATTTCCTTGTGGTCCTTGATGGGCTTGGAGATCTTCTTCAGTTCAGCCACGACCGTTTCCACCGCCTGGTCGATGCCGCGCTTGATGTCCATGGGGTTGTTGCCCGCGGCCACCAGCTTGGCGCCCTGGCTGTAGATGGCCTGGGCGAGAACGGTTGCGGTGGTGGTGCCGTCGCCGGCCACGTCGGAGGTCTTGGAGGCGACCTCTTTCACCAGCTGGGCGCCCATGTTCTCGAACTTGTCTTCCAGTTCCACTTCCTTGGCCACGGTTACGCCGTCCTTGGTGATGACGGGAGAACCGAAGGACTTCTCGATAACGACGTTGCGGCCTTTGGGGCCGAGGGTCACCTTTACCGCATCCGAAAGGGTGTTTACGCCTTTCAGGATGGAATTTCTGCCGTCCTGGTCAAACTTGATGGTCTTTGCTGCCATAGTAGTTGTATCCTCCTTGGAGATAAATGATCGGTTTTCTGGAAAAAGTGGCGATATCCGTTATTCGATTACGCCGAGGATATCGTCTTCACGCATGATGAGGAAATCCGCGCCTTCGATCTTGATTTCGGTGCCGGCGTATTTGCCGAACAGAACCTTGTCGCCCACCTTGACATCGATGGGGAGAACCTTGCCGTCTTCGGTCACCTTGCCCTTGCCCACGGCGATGATTTCACCCTTCTG
The DNA here is from genome assembly GCA_964536305.1 of uncultured Geobacter sp. Lineage (GTDB taxonomy): Bacteria > Desulfobacterota > Desulfuromonadia > Geobacterales > Geobacteraceae > RPRC01. Next base: position 1,890 of record CAZHVY010000058.1, read on the forward strand.
GGGTTTTTCCTTCGCGGTATCGGGGATATAGATCCCGCCGGAGGTCTTGTTCTCCTCTTCAAGCCTTTTCACGATGATGCGGTCCTGCAGGGGTCTCAGATTCATGCTTTCATTCTCCTTTCTTGCCTGGATATGTAATTGTTTTTGGAAAAAATATTAGCACTCAAAACATCTGAGTGCTAATGACGGGTTCAAATATAAACACGGTCCTGATAAAAATCAAGTTCTTATTTTGAAAATTTTACCAATTTTTCTTGCCCGCCTCTTCCCGGAAGAATTTCTGGTACAGAACATCCCACTCCCGGCTGCCAGGAACCTTGGCCTGGGAGTACGAAGACAGTTTTTTTCTTACAATGGCGTCTATCTCGTCGGCAACGGCGAAATAGTCCGTTATGGATGATTTTATGGCGCCGAGAGCACGGGCCTCGTCAGGAAAATCCACCAGATCGTCGCGCCAGAGGCGGTCCAGAATCTTGTGTGCGATGTGGGAGATGCGTTCCTCGGAAAACTGCATGAGTACCCTCCTGAATTCAGTTCAAACGGGAAACAACCGCGGGTCAGAGGATCATCTTCTTCTGCTGGGCCAGTTTTGACTTGATCATCTTCAGCATCTTGTGACGGTCAATGTCGTCTCCTCCGCCGGCCGCGCGAAGCGTCTTTTCGAGAAGCTCGCCGGCTTCCTTTTCCAGGTCGTCCTCCGCCTTCAGGTCTGCTTTTATGACTTTTCGAATGCAGTCATGGATCTTCGCCCCGTCCACCTTGGGCATGGCAACGGCGCCGTCCGTCAGGACGGCGGCAACCCTTGCCGCAAGTTTGTCAATCTGCTCTTCCTTAAGACGCATGGTGTGTGGCCTCCATTATCGGTTTCCATCATCGGATGGCCCCCGGCAACCCTCGCTTTCCTTATAATCAGGAAGAAAATAAAGGGAAATCAATACTACCACCAAAGCGGTTTTCATGGTACCTTTTTCCCGTCTTTTGCCATTTCAGCGCATAATCCGCGGAGGTTCCCGTGCTTATCGTCATGAATCACCAGGCAGGAAAGAAACAGATAGAGTCCGTCATCAGGGCCATCGAACGTTTGGGTTTCACGGCCGCGCCCATTCCCGGAAGTGAGAGAACCGCCATCGGGGTCCTGGGCAACAAAGGGTATGTAGACGACTCAACCGTCCGCGACCTTCCGGGAGTACAGGAGGTTATCCATGTATCGAAACCATACAAGCTGGTTTCAAGGGATTTCCATCCCAAGAATACCATCGTGAAGGTGGCCGGTATCGAGATCGGAACAGGGAGGCGGCCAGTAGTCATGGCCGGGCCTTGCGCCGTGGAAAGTGAGAACCAGATTCTCAAGACCGCCCGGGCCGTAAAGGTTGCGGGCGCGGATATGCTGCGCGGGGGAGCGTTCAAACCCAGAACCGGTCCCCATACCTTCCAGGGATTGAGGGAAGAAGGGCTCAAGCTCCTGGCTCTGGCTTCCCGTGAAACGGGGCTTCCCTTTGTTACCGAGGTGATGAGTCCGGACACGGTGGGACTCGTGGCGGAGTATGCCCACATGCTTCAGGTGGGCGCCCGCAATATGCAGAATTTCGAGCTTCTCCGCGAACTGGGCAAGATCAGGAAGCCGGTCCTTCTGAAGAGGGGAATGAGCGCGACCATAGAAGAGTTTCTCGCGGCCGCGGAATATATCCTTGCCGAGGGGAACCCGTCGGTAATACTTTGCGAACGCGGAATACGCACCTTTGAAACAGCGACGCGCAACACCCTTGATCTGGCGGTAATCCCCCTCATCAAGGAGCTGACCCATCTCCCCATTGTCGTTGATCCATCCCACGCCACCGGAAGGAGAAGCCTTGTCGCCCCCATGGTGAAGGCCGCAGTGGTGGCGGGCGCCGATGGCGTAATGGTGGAGGTGCATCCCGACCCGGAAAAGGCCCTTTCCGACGGTTCGCAATCGCTTACCCTGGCTGGTTTCGAAAAGCTGATGGCTGAGCTGGACAAGATTCTGGAGTTCCTTGGATAGAGGTTCTTCCCCCCCTTGAGCGGGTAGAAGTCGCTTGCATTTTTCAGCTCTCTGGGTTAATCTTTTCACGTAAGTCTCTCTGCCATGCGCGTGAGGTTATCAAGCCCAAGCGGAATATTCGTAAAAAGGGTTTCTTTCAGATCGCGGTGTGCTTCCCCATTGCGCGGGATTTGCCTGAAGCGGTACAAAGAGACCCACCTATTGAGGAACTCGCTGTGAGGCCCTCAACCCACGGCAGAGTGGAGAGGCCTGAAAATAAAGGGAACCGGAAATCCGGTTCCCTTTATTTTTTTGCGAATCCCGGTCAAAGACATCGCCAATGCCAATCAGTGCGCCTCGCTCCAGTTTCTTCCACAGCCTATATCCACCTTCAGCGGCACAAGAAGCGGAACTGCATGCTCCATCTCATGACTGACCAACAGTTCCATGGTCCGCAGCTCTTCCTCCGGAACCTCGAAAATCAATTCGTCATGCACCTGCATGATGAGACGGCTCCTGAGGCCTTCCTCCTTCATCCTCCCGCTGACCCGCACCATCGCCTGTTTGATGATATCCGCGGCAGATCCCTGAATAGGATAGTTTATGGCATTTCTCTGGGCAAAGGACCTGAGATTGGCGTTTGCACTGGAGATGTCCGGTATGGGCAGCCTTCTGCCGAGAATGGTGGTGACAAACCCGTCCTTCTCCGCGCTTCTGACGCAGGAATCAAGAAATTCGCGCGCACCGCTGTGTCTCTCGAAATAGCTATCAATAAACTGCCTGGCCACCTTCGTGGATACACCCAGTTCCTTTGCCAGACTGAAAGCGCCCTGACCGTATATGACGCCGAAATTGATGGTCTTGGCCTGCCTGCGCATTTCCGGGGTTACCAGCGCGGGCATGAGGTCGAAGACCTCGCTGGCTGTGCGGGTATGGATATCTTCGTCCCTGGTAAACGCCTCGCAAAATACCGGGTCTCCGGAAAGGTGGGCAAGGACGCGCAGCTCAATCTGGGAATAGTCGGCGGAAAGGAGGAGAGACCCCTCCTCGGCGATGAATGCGCGGCGAATCTTTCTCCCTTCCTCTGTGCGTATGGGGATATTCTGCAGATTGGGCTCCGAGGAAGACAGCCTGCCGGTATTGGTCACCGCCTGGTTATATGAGGTATGCACTCTGCCGGTCACGGGGTCGACTAGTCTCGGCAGGGAGTCCGTGTAGGTGGACTTGAGCTTCGAAATGCTCCTGTACTGAAGGATGAGGGAAGCAATCTCATGGTCGCCGGCCAGTCTGGCCAGAACTTCCATGTCGGTTGACCATCCGGTCTTCGTCTTCTTGCCCGTGGGAAGGTGGAGACGCTCGAAAAGAACCTCGCCCAGTTGTTTTGGCGAATTGATGTTGAATTCACATCCGGCCATGGCGAATATGTCGCGCTCAAGGGCCTTGATTTGCCCGGAAAAGCCTTCGGAAAGCTCGCGGAGAAGCGGCGTATCAAGCTTGACCCCCTCAAATTCCATATCCGCCAGTATCCTGACCAGTGGCATCTCCAGGGTGGAAAACAGACGCTCCATTCCGGATTCAGCCAATCTTCCTGAGAATATGCCGAAGAGAAGGAAGGTGGCGTCCGAATCTTCGCACGAATATACGGCCGCCCTTTCAACGGGCACACTGGAGAAACAGACCTGTTCCTTTCCCTTGCCGGCAACCTCCTCATAGGAAATCATCTTATGGTCCAGATATTCCACCGCCAGGGAATCCAGACCGTGACTGGAACGGGCCGGATTAAGAAGATAGGAGGCCATCATAGTGTCGAAGCGGATTCCCTCCATCACGACTCCACAACGCCGGAGAACCTGGTAATCGTACTTGATATTCTGCCCGATCTTGGGCCGGTCAGGGTCGGTCAGGAGCGGAGCAAGCTCACGAAGGGCTTCCTCGCGGGGCAACTGGACGGGCGCGCCGGGATAGCTGTGTCCGACCGGAACATAAAAGGCCTCGTGTTCACGGAAGGAGAAGGAAAATCCCACAATTTCGGCATTGAAGGGATTGAGGCTGGTGGTTTCCAGATCCAGGGCGAACATCGGCGCATCCCGGAGGTCCCGAAGGAAACGGGAGAATTGCGAGTGGGAAACTATGGTGTGGTAGTTTTCCGTGGAAAGACGGTTTTCGGCGCCCAGTTCCCGCATGAGGGTCGTGAAACCGTACTCGCGGAACAGTTCGTTGAGCCTTTTCGTGTCAGGGGGGGAAACCTCCAGATCTTCATATCGGCAGTCTACGGGAGCATTGGTGTCGATGGTGGCCAGTGTTCGGGAAAGCCGCGCCTGGTCGGCATACTCACGGATACGTTCACCGTTTTTTCCCTTCACCTCCCCGGCCCTTTCCAGAAGGGCGTCAAGAGAACCGAACTCCTTTATCAGTTTCAGGGCTGTCTTCTCCCCGATACCGGGAACTCCGGGAATATTGTCCGAGCTGTCGCCGGCCAGACCCAGTACATCAACGACCTGGGCCGGCTCAACCCCGAAACGCTCCAGCACTTCCGGGATTCCGCTCGCCTTGTCTTTCATGGTATCCAGCAGGGTAACGGAATCCGTGACTATCTGCATCAGGTCCTTGTCACCGGTCACGACAACGACTCTCATTCCCTTTTTTTCGCACTGCCGGGCGATGGACCCTATTATGTCGTCCGCCTCGTACCCTTCCCTTTCCAGGGCTGGTATGTTGAATGCCTTGACCATCTCCTTGATCGGGGCAATCTGCGGGACAAGATCTTCGGGCATGGCCGTCCGGTTGGCTTTGTAAAGCGGGTATAATTCGGTCCGAAAGGTGCGGCGGCCGGCGTCAAAGACAACCGCCAGATGATCCGGGTTGCGGTCTTTCATCACCTTCAACAGCATCTGTGTGAAACCATACAGGGCGTTGGTCGGAAAACCCTTCGGAGAAGAGAGATGTCGAATGGCATAATATGCCCGGTATATATAGGATGAACCGTCAATAAGGTACAGTACTGGTTTTTCCGCCATCTACTCATCCTCCAAAGAATTATCCCTGGTAAAAAGGAGAAAGGCCATGCCGGGCCTCCTGCTGGATTCCCGCATGGCGAATTGCATGCCGTCAAAACGCCACCCCTTGGAGCTCCATTCGTTAAGCGCTTCTTCCAGGGTATCCTCCGCCACAGAGGTTATTTCCACAACCTTGTATTCGAGCATTATGTGTCTCCAGTGTAAGGGTTTGTCCCATGGCCTGAACGGGATGCATACTAGAGCATTACCCCCTTCCATACAAGTTGCAATGTTGATTTTTCGGCTTTTTTGCACGTGGAACTACTACTCGTCAACGGATTGCCTGGTTGCGCGTGACCGAAAATTTGCTACCATTTCAGAACCGCAATCAAGCTTAAAGGGGGTGAGACGGGTTCAGTTTTTTGATTTTTTCTCGAAACAACAACGCGTTTTGCAAAGGGGTAATAATCTATGACGGAAAACGAAATGGAGAAGATTGCAAAACTGGCCGACGAAGCGGAAAGTGTCCTGGCTGATAATTATGAAAAAAAAGACCTGAAGGAAAAAAGAGCGCTGAACAAAAATTCTCTCTATGACGGATCAAAAAAACTCAAGCACACCATTCCAAAAGGGAAGCAGCTGAAATAAATTTAATTCCAGGATGCGAAGTGGTATTATCATGAGGGATTTTTTCGCGAAAAGGAGTTGTCCGAGATGGCGATTGTCAAATACAACCCGTTGAGAGAGCTGCGAAGCATGCAGGACCAGATGAGCCGATTGCTGGACCTGGCATGGAGCCGGGAACCTTGCGAGGAACTGAGGGAGGGGGTGTGGCAGCCTCTTGTTGATATCTTCGAAAACGACGAAGCAGTCGTCATAAAGGCCGAGTTGCCGGGTGTCGACCAGAAAGACATTGAAGTCAAGATTGAGGATGCGACACTGACCATACGCGGGGAACGCAAGCAGGATTCGGAAATTCGCCAGGAAAACTACCACCGCATCGAACGTTATTACGGCACATTTCAGCGCAGTTTCTCACTGCCCCAGTCCATCGACAGGGAAAGGGTAAACGCCGCCTGTGACAAAGGCGTGTTGACCATAACCTTGCCGAAAAAGGAAGAGGTGAAACCGCGACAGATTGTGGTAGAGGTGAACTGACGGTTTGTTTTGACCGCGCCGGAAATTTCTCATGGCTTTTTCCCATAAAAAAGACCGGCTGCCTGATGGGGCAGCCGGTCTTTTTTATGGGGGGAGGAATTGATCCGCAATAACCGAAAGGCTCGCGAGGGTTGAGCGGGTTATTTCTTTACTGGACGCATTCAAGAACCGCGTCGATACGGCGGTTCTTCTGCCGACCTGCGGCGGTGGCATTGGAGGCGACTGGCTTCGTATAACCATATCCCTTGGTTGTGAGACGAGCTTCAGCAATGCCGAATTTCTCGACAAGATATTTTTTAACGTTCTCGGCGCGACGCTCGGAAAGCCGGATATTGTACTCATACTTGCCACGATTGTCGGCATGACCCTCTATCACTGTGGTAACCTGCGGATACTGCTTCATGAAATCCGCGACCTTTTCAATTACGCCGTGATACTTGGATTTCACATCCGCCTTGTCATAATCAAACTCCACATTCAGCGTCATGCAGATTTTTTCCGGCGGCGGTGGCGGCGCGGGCGCCGGAGGCGGCTCGGGTCTTACCACTGGAGCGGGTGCGCACTTTTCCGCTTCTTCGGCAAGGCGACGGGCTTCGGCCAGCAGCCTGGACGCTTCGTCATTATTGCAGACCCAGTATGCATCGGCTGCCTGCTTGCCGAGCTCCCTGGCCTTTACCAGCTTTTCCGGGCAATATTTCGCCCCGGAGGATTGCTCCGCCCGGGCGATTACAGCCTCGGTCTGCCCGAACTCATCGGGTACGTGTTGCGCCCTGTCCTTTACACCGAAGTGATAGGTAGTACAGGATGCGCTCATCAACAGGATCATCATCAAACCTGTAAGAAAAAAGCCTTTTCTCATGTATTGTCCCCTTTCCATTCAATTTCACTTCTACAAAACAACAGAAATATTCCCATTTTATTCCTCTCCCACCCATTACCCCTCACCCGGACTCCTTATTCCATCCCCGCCGGATAGAATAAAGAGTTTGGGCGGATGAGGGGATTTAAGAGCACGGCTGCAACAAGTCCGGACATAAGAAGTCCTCTCACTCATAAAAAATGATAGAAACATTGTATACCAGAAAGCCTCTACCGCAAGGTCTGGAGCTCTACGCTTAATGTGAAAGGGTATGACAGACACTTTGCACCGAAACGGAGGAGAGCGCAAGTGAATGAAGGCCCTGACACTTGAAAAATGCTTCTTACAGATATGGAGAAAACAGCTTGGCAACCCCGTCACGAACCTTTTCCCGGAAAGGGCGGTTATCCATTTCAGCCAGGGACACCTCTTTTGAGCAGGCCACCGCTTTCATGAATTCACCCTCCAGCGACTCGCTAAATTTACGATCATACACTTCCATATTCAACTCAAAATTTAGCATGAGGCTTCTCGGGTCAAGATTTGCTGATCCGAGAAGCGACCAGACGCCATCCACCAGAAACAGTTTGGTGTGCGCAAAAGGGGGTGGCTGGTAAAAGACCCTGATCCCGCACTGCAGAAGTTCCCATAGATAAGACCTGGTTGCCCAGTGCACCAGAGGCAGGTTATTTATGGCCGGGAGAACAAGTGAAACGTCAAGCCCTCTCATGGCCGCTGTGGCCATGGAAGAGATCAGGGCACGGTCAGGGATGAAGTATGGGGTCATTATTCCCACCCGTCTTCTAGCGCAGGAAAGCGCGCCCATGATAATCCAGTGAAGTTTGCGGAAATCCTTTTCCGGCCCGTCCGCGACAACCCTGACCAATGAGGATCCTGTCTCTGTTAATGGCGGAAAATACCTTTTTTCGTCCATGAGACGCCCGGTCGCGAAATACCAGTCTTCAAGAAATACCTGCTGCAGATCGCCTACCACTGGACCCTCTAGCTTGAAATGCATATCAGCGACCGGAAAAATCACCTCTGGGTCCCTGATCATGTGCCTGCCGCCTATGTTCATGCCTCCGGAAAATCCGGTGATTCCGTCAACCACCAGGATCTTGCGATGATTCCTGAGATTCAGGTATCCGCCTTTTCTCAGTGGAAGGAAACGGGAAAACTCGATTTTACTCCCTTTCAAGAGAGTTCCGGCAGGCGGATATGAGTATTTCTCCCCGAGACCATCCACGAGGACTCGCACTTCCACCCCACGCGAGGCTGCCGCGGTCAATGCTTGGACAAAACGACGGCCCGCGTGATCCACATCAAATATGTAGGTGCTGAGATGAATTGAGGAACGGGCGCCGGCAATGGCGTGAAGCATTTCCGGATATGCCTCGTCACCGTTGTGAAGCGGCGTAATCCCGTTGCCGGCGGTAAAAGAGGAGGAAACGATGCGGTCTGATAGATTGCGAAGTTCTCGCAGATGAAATGCAGTCTCGGGAAGTGACGGCGGAACGTAATCCCGACGAATCAACTGGAAGACATTACGGCCGCCGATATGTCTACCTTTTTCCTGCCACCTCTTTGCCTTCCTGCTGATCCGGTTGATTCCCATTATCCAATAAAGTAATGGACCAAGAAAAGGAATTGTAAAGCATACAACAATCCAGCCAAGAGCGGATCGCGGGTCGCGCTTCATGATCAGCGCATGGAATACGGCCGTCAGGGAAAATACCAGTGAAGCACAAACGACAATTATCCAGAACAAGATATACACTCATCGTCCTTCACGGTAACAGGGCAGTCAGAATAGCGGGATTTGCTCAGGGCCTCATCGCCCTGGCCGGCGGAATTGCGCGCGCAACCAAGGGTGTTTTTCGCCGGCAGGGAATACGAGGGTCTTCAGGCTTCGGCCTTCGTAAGCGTAAGAGTAGCCCACAACAGCATCAAGTCAAGGCTTGGAGCAGCGGGAAGAAAGCATCCGTGACTGCTTTCAGGAGTGAGCGGTTGTGTCACGGATTGACTCAGCGGAATTTGAACGGATGTTTTCCGCCAGACCTACGAAAAACGGGGAACCGCAGATAAAAAAGAGCTTTCAAATTTGACCTGTGAACGGTTTGTTTTACGAACCCCACATCTTGCCCTTCCCGTAAAGTAAATACGGGCAGAGGAAAGATTGGGCCGGTTATTTACGAAATTCGACTTTCAGTACGGAATCGTCATGCCAACCGCCCTTTTTTTCGAGGACAATCAAACAGCGCTCAGCATCTGAAAAGGGCAATTTCCGATTGATACAGTCGATGACAACGGCGCCCTGGTCGCTTATGTCAGAGAGTGCGGAAGATAATTCGCTATCTCCCATCCTCCCCTTCATGGCAAGAATCCTTCCCTTTTCCTTCAGTAACGGTAAAGCCAGCGAAACAAAATATGAAAGATCAGAGAAGGCTCTGGAAACAACGTAATCAAACCGACCGGTGTGGCTGTGCGCCAGTTTTTCGACTCTCGTGTGCAGTGCCGTGAAATCAACAAGCCCAAGTATCCTCGAGCAATGGCGTTGAAACAAGACCTTTTTTTCGACGGCGTCTACTGAGACAACAGAAAGGCCGGGAAGCGCAATCTTCAGCGGTATGGCTGGAAAACCGGCGCCGGATCCCACATCGAGGAGAAGCCCTGAATCACCCATCAGCTCAAGCAATGTTAAGGAATCCGCGAAATGCTTGATGACGATATCCCGCTCATCCCGAATTGCGGTAAGGTTAATCTTCTTGTTCCACTTATTTAATTCAACGGCAAGCTTCTCGAAAAGCTGGAACGAAGCAGGCGTCAACTCAATACCCATATCCCCCACGCATTGCCGAAGAAATCGCGTCACCGTCATATTCATTTACCCCAGCCTGATTTCAGCGCCATTGCCAGAATGGATATGGCGGCTGGAGTGACCCCCTGGATTCGCGAAGCCTGTCCCAGAGTGTCCGGCATAAAGCGGATAAGCTTCTCCCTTACTTCAGCCGACAAGCCGGGCAGGTTTCCGTAATCAAAGCCTTCCGGAATCCTGCTGCTCTCCAGTCTGGCCTGACGTTCTACATGCTGATACTGTCGCTCGATATACCCCTGGTACTTGATCTGGATCTCAACCTGTTCACGGACATCAGCGGGAAGGTCTTTACCGTCAAAATCTATACGTTCCAGGTCGCGATAAGTGAATCCGGGTCTTCTCAGTAACTGTTCAAAGGTAATGGCGTTCCTGCAATCCCTCAGTTCAAGCTCCTCGAGAAAGGCTTGATCGGCTTCCGAGGGAACAAGGCGAGAGGATCGGACCCGCTCGAGTTCCTGCTGAATCAAGGATTTTTTCTTCAGAAACCTGTCGTATTCAGTTGGGGAGACCAGACCTACGTCATACCCTTTTTCCCTCAACCTGAGATCCGCATTGTCTTCGCGAAGGAGAAGCCGGTACTCTGCCCTGGAAGTAAACATGCGATAAGGCTCGGAGGCGCCGAGTGTCACCAGGTCGTCGATGAGAACCCCGATGTAAGCCTCGCCGCGGCCCAGCACGAGGGGACCTCGTCCCCGTACTGCGAGCGCCGCGTTGATCCCCGCCATCAGACCCTGCGCTGCGGCCTCCTCGTAGCCGGACGTCCCGTTGATCTGCCCCGCGTGGTATAGATTCTTAACGGGTTTGGTCTCAAGGGAGGAATGGATCTGTATGGGGTCGACGTAATCATATTCTATGGCATAGGCCGGCCGCATGATCTCAACGTTCTCCAGCCCCTTGATTGAGCGATATAAGGCAAACTGTACGTCTATGGGAAGAGAGGTCGAGAGACCACTGGGATATATCTCAACCGTATCCGCCCCTTCCGGTTCCAGGAAGGACTGATGACGATCCTTTTCCGGAAAGCGCACCACCTTATCCTCAATGGAGGGGCAATAGCGCGGTCCAACACCCTTTATCAGACCACCATACAGTGGAGAACGATCAAGATTCGCCCGTATGATATCGTGGGTGCGCTCATTGGTGTAGACAATATGACAGGGAAGTTGAGGCCTGTCGATGCGTTCCGTTGAGAAGGAAAACGGGACGGGAGGAATATCGCCATATTGAGGCTCCAGGCAACTAAAATCTATGGTTCTGCCGTCGAGACGGGCAGGCGTTCCGGTTTTAAGTCGCCCGATTTCGAAGCCCAGTCTTTTCAGGGAATCAGACAGACCAACTGCGGGAAGATCACCAGCGCGACCACCGGCGTAACTGGTGAGCCCCACATGTATCAAGCCACGCAAAAAGGTGCCTGTAGTCAAAATTACCGTCTTTCCCTGAAATCTTACGCCAACCCTGGTGTCCACGCCCCGAACCGAACCACCCTCCACATGCAGACCCACCACTTCGGCCTGCTTCATATCGAGATTTTCCTGGTTTTCCAGAACAGCCTTCATTCTCGATCGGTAAAGCTGCTTGTCCGCCTGAGCCCTTGATGCCCGAACCGCCGGGCCCTTTCGCGTATTCAGAGTCCGGAACTGAATACCTGTTGCATCGATGGCCTTCCCCATCTCTCCACCAAGGGCATCAATCTCACGAACCAGGTGCCCTTTTGCAAGGCCTCCGATGGAGGGATTACAGGACATAAGCGCGACTGCGTCCAGATTTATGGATAGCAGAAGCGTAATACAACCCATACGAGCGCCCGCCAGAGCAGCTTCGCAGCCGGCATGTCCCGCGCCTACAACGATAATGTCATAATGCTTATCATACAAATACACAGTATTCCCTCGAAACTGAAATCAGGGGAGTTTTACCTGGATTCGGCAACCGGTAGTATTATCCGTCCGCTCCGATCGCCCTGTTACCGCTGCTCTGAGAGCATTTCAGCACAACCGGTTTCTTCTTTTATCCCGAATCCGCAAACCTGTAGTTGACGTACCTCTGGCGGGGGTAGTCGGG
>CAZHVY010000059.1:0-12190 GCA_964536305.1 uncultured Geobacter sp.
CAGCGGCCCCTTGCTCCCGAAGCAAGTGCGCTACCAGGCTGCGCTACATCCCGAAGAAGGCTTTTTATAGCCTTTCACGAATTATTTGTCAACAGGATATCTCCGCCCGGAACCCTCTACTGGAAGGCATTTTCCAGGATACGAATCACGTCTTCCTTCTTTGGATTCCGGGGATTGAAGATTGTGCTTATCTCCGTCAGGGCATCGGAGGCGACCACGTCGAATGATTCACGGGAGACCCCCGCCTCCTTCAGCGTCGGGATGCCGATCCTCCGAGACAGATCGGCAATGGCGGCTATCGTCATCTCAACGGCTTCATCGTCAGGGAGCTGTTTTACCGCAAGGCCCATCGCAAGGCCTATATCCCTGATTTTCGCCGTGACGAAAGAAGAGTTGAAGCGCATTACATGGGGCAGAACCGCCGCATTGCCCACCCCATGGGAAAGACCGCAGTGAACGGTGAGAGGGTGAGATATGGAATGGGCAAGGCCCAGGATGGCGGAGTTGTACGCAAAACCAGCCAGCATGCTGCCAAGCTGCACCGAAGATCTGATTTCAACATCTGCTCCGTTTTCAACCGCCTGTGCAATATTTCCCACGATGAGCTCTATTGCCTTCAACGCGTTGATATCCGTCGCCACCGAAGCCGCTACGGACAAATAAGCCTCAACGGCATGGGAGAAAGCGCCCATTCCCGTCTCTGCCGTTAACAATGGGGGCATGGACACGGTCAGGAGAGGATCAATTAGGGCAAACCGAGCGCCCACGTTCTGACCGCCGATTACCATTTTTTTCCGGCGCGAGGAGTCTGCCACTACCGTAAAGGAGGTCACCTCGCTGGCCGTGCCGGCGGTGGTGGGAATGGCAATTACGGGAGGACCCGGAATCTTGACAAGATTTATGCCTTCGTACTGGTTGATGGGAGACTCGTTTGCCATAAGTATGGAAACCGCCTTGCCCGCATCTATGGCGCTCCCTCCACCAACGGCTACAATGGCTTCAATCCCGGCTTCACGCGCCAATCCCGCGCACTCTTCTATGGCGCCATCAAAGGGGTTTGAGGTGATTTTGTCATATTCCGTCACCTCGAGGCTCGCGGCCTTCAGAGACGATGCGATTGCATCGGCTATCCCCGCGCTTTTGACCCCGCTGTCATAGATAGCCAGCACCTTTTTCACGTCCAGTCCCAATACCAGATGCCCCACGGTCTTGGCGCTTCCCGGGGCGAAAGCCACTGAACTGGGTAGAGAAAATTGAAAATGCATGAATAGATTCCTCCTGTGCCCAAATTATCTTGACGTATCAAATTGAATACGAATAAAAAACCCGCCCGTTCCGGGGAATGATACCCTCAACGGCCAGCAGTTTCAATAATTTTCAAGCCCCTGAAGACGGGCCGTCAGGCGCCGCCCAGCCCCCCATGTGACTGAATCACGCGATCATGCCTGAGATTATGAACTTTTTACGAAGCTGGGATCTTCATTTTATTGTTGACATTCCCATGATCCATATTTAGAATCAGCGGCTGTTCGCCGGTGTAAGGCGTGAAAGAGGCGGAAAACCCTTCTCGCGCGCAGATGGGTGACAGAACACGATCTTTTAGTTATAGTAAAAATCCTTCCTGATGTGGAAATTTAGCCTTACGGCGCACCAGCCGGTAATCACGGCGATTTTCTCCACCATTTTTTCAAGGGAAATGTCTGCTGAGGATTCGTTTCATCCCGTGCGAGCCGATGGTCGGCTACGCAGTGGCTTGAAGTACATGAACCCAGAATCTGGGGAACCAACGTCGAAAGGAGAAGGCAGAAAATGAGTGCACCACTTCCGTACAAAAAAGGAAACGTAGTAAAGTATGAAACCGGTTATTGCGCAAACGTCATGAACGTGCTCCCCAACGGAATCATCGTTGACCAGGACAACTCCGGAAATTCCGGGATGTTCAAGATCGAAATCGATCCCGACAACGTCGCCGCCGCCGGACTTACTGTAATAAGGTAATCTGCATTGTATTGAAGCTTCTGAAGGCATGCTGTAAGGTATTCTTCTCCTGTCAAAAGAGCAAGGCGTCATCCATGGAGTGAGCCGTACGAAGCATAATGAAAGACCGCCGGCCAAGGTGGTCTTGACATAGATGTACGCATAATCGTGCCGGACCCCGACAACTGTTTTAAAGAGCGGTACGAGACGCAAACAGCCCCCTGACTGTAATCTCAGGGGGCTTTTTTTAATTGTAAATAAAATGAGACGCGATAAACGCCAAAGGGTCCGTTCAGCTTCCATCCGGAAACGGGTTCTTTTGAACCCGAAAAAGGCAGGGTCAAAAATCTAGTCTTTGAGCAGCGGAACGATATGTCTGTCATGGATGAAATCCATGATAGCCGTTTCCCATTCCTGAGGCAAATCAACAAAGCTTACCCCCATTCCCGAAGGGAAGGCGGGTTTTGCCGGAGAGTCAGGATTATTGGTCCATGCGACACGCGCAGCGCACTCAATCTCGGTATCTGAGGCCGGCAAGACAAAATTCACCGATATCACTGAAGAAACCGGCAAAGGATTACTGATCTCCAGAAAAAGTCCACCGCTGCTTATGTCATATGCCCCGCTGGCAACCGCGGAACCGTCGGGAAGCGTAAACCGTACATCAAGTTTTCCCTTGAACCGAGGGGCGTTTCTCTTGTCCAGATTGACATACTTTTTTACTGTACTGAAAAACGTATGACGATCAACGGGTTTCCGTAATATCTCGTCGCATCCGGCCTGATTGCATGCATCGAGCTGCTCCACGCTTCCTGAAGTAAGGGTCAGCACTACGGGAATCTTTTCCAGAAGAGGGTCGTTTTTTACCGTTTCGCAGCACTTGAGACCGGAGAGCCCATGGAGAGCGGCCGACATGAAGACAATGACGGGTTTCTCATGCCTGATAGCGCTTAGCGCCTCTTCTCCGCTGGTACATGCAATAATCCTTGCCCCTGATTTTTTCAGGTATATTTTCACCAGCTCAAGGAAAACCTGGTCCTGGTCGGCAAGTAATATTTTGATTTCATTTTCCAAAGGCCGGTCCCTCCAAATGCGGCATTAAAAAAACCTTGAATTATGAATCCTTATGCCTCTATTGTACTTGGAGAATCCTATTATACAAGGGATGCCGGAATCCAAGGGAATCCCGGCCAGGCAACAAGAGTGACGGAACAGAGGGAGAATTCCATGAGCATGAAAAGCATCAGGGTCGCATGCGCCGTTATCGAATATGCCGGAAAGGTTCTGGCCGCGCAGAGAAGCGGCATAATGACCATGCCCCTGAAGTGGGAGTTTCCCGGAGGGAAACTGAAGGAAGGAGAGAGCCCGGAAAAATGCCTGGCCCGGGAACTGGAAGAAGAGCTCTGCATCAAGGTAAGGATCAAAAGAGCATTGCCGAGGGTCTACTACAGTTATGACGATTTCGACATCGAACTCATCCCCTTTGTATGCGGCCTGGCGGGAGGAAGACTCATGCTCAGGGAGCATAACGCCATCGCCTGGCTTTCCCCCCACCAGCTGCCGGAACTGGACTGGCCCGGCGCCGACATTCCGGTTATCGCGGCATATCTGGCTTCAATCGAGGGAAAAAGGGCCGTGAGACTCGATTATCCCGAGAGGTATATTCGGAGAAACGCGGTTTCATCATAATCCATGAAAACGGCGCTTATGCGCTTCCCCGCTCCATAGCCATATTTATGTTGCCCTCACTGTAACAAAAAGTGTAAGGTATTTGAAGACGAACACGGAAAGGCGAGGATACATTCTTCGCCTTTCTTCCGTTTTTGCGTTATCGTCACCCCCCCCAGGAGAAGGTATTGAAAAAGCACAACGAACAGGAAATAGACCGGAGACGCACCTTTGCCATTATCAGCCACCCGGACGCCGGAAAGACAACCATAACGGAAAAGCTCCTCCTCTTCGGCGGGGCCATCCAGCAGGCAGGCGAGGTGAGAGCAAGGAAGAGCGCCCGCCATGCCACTTCAGACTGGATGGAGATGGAAAAGCAGCGCGGGATTTCAGTAACCTCTTCGGTGATGAAGTTCAATTACCGGGACTACGAGATCAACCTGCTGGACACCCCGGGGCACAACGATTTTTCCGAAGATACCTACCGGGTCCTCACTGCGGTTGACTCCGTGCTTATGGTCATCGACTCGGTAAAGGGTGTTGAGAGCCAGACCAGGAAGCTGCTGGAAGTCTGCCGCCTGCGCAACACACCGATCATGACCTTCATCAACAAGCTGGACCGGGAAGGAAGGGATCCCCTCGATCTTCTGGATGATATCGAGAAGAATCTCCAGATCCGGTGCGCCCCCATGACCTGGCCCATTGGAATGGGGAAGCGTTTCCGGGGCACCTATAACCTGTCCGCAAAGGAGGTCGCCTTCTTCCATCCGGAACTGGCGCAAGACGCCGGAGACGTCCTGACCACGACCGGCATCTCGGACCCGGAACTTGATCGGCTCCTCGGCCCCCAGGCGGAGGAACTAAGGTCCGATGTGGAACTCGTGGAAGGCGCGGCCCACCCCTTCGACCGGGACGCCTATCTGTCGGGCCTTCAGACCCCGGTCTTTTTCGGCAGCGCCATCAACACCTTTGGCGTTCAACAACTGCTGGACTCTTTCGTCGAAAACGCCCCAGCGCCGAAACCCAGGGAGTCTCTGACGCGCACCGTATCCCCCTACGAGGAGCCATTTACCGGTTTTGTCTTCAAGATCCAGGCTAACATGGACCCGGCCCACCGCGACAGGATCGCGTTCTTCCGCATCTGCTCCGGCAGGTTCACGCGCGGCATGAAAGTGCGCCACATCAGACTCGGCAGGGACGTGCAGATCGCCAACGCAACCATATTCATGGCCCAGGACAGGACAAATGTCGACGAGGCATTCCCCGGCGACATCATCGGCATCCATAACCACGGCACCATAAAGATCGGCGATACCTTTACCCAGGGAGAGGAACTGCAATACACCGGAATCCCCAATTTCGCGCCGGAGCACTTTCGCAAGATCCGCCTTCTCAATCCCCTGAAATCCAAGGCCCTTGAAAAGGGATTGATACAGCTTTCCGAGGAAGGGACAACCCAGGTATTCCGCCCGCTTATGGGAGCGGACTGGATCATCGGCGCCGTGGGCCTCCTCCAGTTCGACGTGGTCATGCATCGACTGGAGCACGAATACGGCGTTAAGGCCGCATATGAGCCCGTTTCCTATGTTACGGCCCGCTGGGTCGCAGGGGACCGGAAAATGCTTGACGATTTCCGCAAGAAGGAGTCCATGAGCCTTTACAACGACGGCGAAGGTAACCTGACCTATCTGGCGGGAAGCCAGTGGAGACTGGACAATACCATGGAAAACTGGAAAGGTCTGGAATTCCACGCAACAAGGGAACATAACGCCTAGCCCTTCCTTGCATACAGATGTCAAAATGGAAGCAATCCAGGAAGACGGCTTGAAAACAAAGCGATGCTTATTATAATTGGACGGATATGAGATTGTGGAGGGAACAGTATGCTGATACCGGTTATTTATTGTGACCACACTCACGGCACGGTTGAATCCTTCGCCATCAGCCGTCTCCTTCGCGAAGGAAAGATTATCTCCTTCAAGCGCGCCAGCGGCTGGGTAATCATAGGCAGGGACCGCATACGGAAGCTAGACCATGCCGGACAGGAACGGTCGAGGCCGTCGGCAAGCCATGATTGGCTGCAGAGCAATCCTCACGAAGCCATTTTCTGATTTAACGGTACTCCTGGGCATGCCCTGACGTAACAAGACTCGTATTTCTGTAGTAAAGGAAAAATGAATGGCAAAAGAGTTGTATGTGGGAAACCTGTCATATGAGACAACGGAAGAGGATCTGCGCAGATTTTTCTCCGTGGCCGGCGTCGTTACTTCAGTTCATATCATCACCGATCCAGTCACCGGCAAATCCAAGGGGTGCGCCTATGTGCGCATGTCAACGGTTGAGGAAACGAAAGAAGCCATTGTTTCCCTCGATGAAGCGTTGATGGGAGAACGCATCATCTCCGTCAGTGAAGCCCGTCCCAAGAAAGAAAGGGCAGTACCCGCCAGAAGGGGCAAGGGAAGACAACGCCATTCCTATTGAAATCATCAGGAAGGCAAACGGTTCCGCCCCAAAACAACCCTCAGAAAACCTGTTCCAGACTATCATCTCCGTTCACGCCGGAATTTCGCCATTCTTTACAACCTGGCGTTTTTCATGCGTTGCCGGGGCGGCTTTCCGGAACCTTGAGTCCCGCCCGGTAACACCAGGCAAGAATGTGGTTTCGTTCCTTCCTCAGAGCAGACAACATCGTCAGCGCTTCATTGTCGGTAACTTCCTGGTCGTGGGAAATCCTGCCGGGAAAGGCCGTCAGCGCCTCCCTCAGAAGAGAATCCAGATACTCTTTCCCAAGCCCGGTAACCTCGTGGACGATCTGTACAAACACATCACCGCAAGTCATATTTCAGCTTTTTGCCTCCACGGGACAGCGCTACAACAGTTGTTCACGGCCGGCGCCGGGGCAGATGTAGACGCCAGGCGCCGCCCCCCTGAATCAGGATCAGTACACAGTATAGACATTTTCAGGGCTTATACAAAAAACCCGGACGGAAAAACCTGCCAAATGTCTTGCGAACGGGATCAATGGCCTGAACCGACATGGCGAAGACAAAAAAACGGTCTCCCGAATGCCGAGGACAACTTGAAAGTCCGGCGCGAAACGACGGGAAACCGCTCAATTGTGAAGCTCCGAGCATGTGATGTATGAGATGCTTTATGGCAAAACCAGATCATCAACGAATTGAAAACTTCACCCATTCATCACTGGACTTCAGATACTCCACCAGGATGGCGCCGGTAACGCTTTCACCGTTTTTCGTAATATTACCGCACTCACTCCAGAATTCTTCCGAAAACCTGGCGAAAAAAGCAGCCAGGACACCTGTTTTCACGTAGACCCCCCGCCTCAGGAAGGCCTCACCCAGATCAGCCATCACTTGGTTGAACAGCTTCAACTGGATGACACCCATGCTCTTTCCCTGTCCCTCACCATCCTCGTGATAGGTGATGCCCGACCGCATCCAGGAAAGGCCGCCCTGGCGCATGGATGCGCCGACCAGCCCCGGCATGGCCGCGGAAAGGGCCATGGTCGACCCGTCTCTTACTATTGCGGCATCAATGTCGTCCACGGGGCTGTTATCCAGGAAGAAGACCTTTATTTCAGATTTCACATACTCCGGAGTGATGCCGAACTGTTCGCAGAGCACGTTCCGCATGCTGCAGCCGGATTCAATCTTCACGAAACAGTCCTTCTGGATCAGCGTGCAAAGGCGGGCAATCTGTCTCGCCGTGGGCGCCAGAGCAATCCCTCCGGCCTCATCGACGCTCGAAATTACCGTCATGGCAGGCACCTGCATTTTCTTCATATGGTTCCCCTTTTCCGCCGGTTTCGCGGACGCCGCTGACCCGGAAAGCCTTCAATTCCAGTCCATTCGGTTCGTTCAGCGCACCGCCTTTTCGAAATAGAAATCTATGAAATTCCTCAAAGGCGCCGATGATTTCATCACCTTTGAAACAAGCAGCGCCCCTTCAAACCCGGAAATGAAAACCTCGGCCAGCAACTCGGACGAAGATTGAGCCGGAATCTCGCCGGCGCTCCGCGCCTCCCTGAGACACTGCTCGAAGAGCCGCATCCATGAGCGGAAAATCCAGGCAAGCCGCTGGCGGAACTCCTCGTTCTGATCCGCCAGCTCCTGGCCCAGGTTCGCCACGAGACAGCCTACGCCGCAGTTATTGTCTTCAAACCTGACCACGAGGCTTTCCACGCATTTCCTCAAACGCGCCAGAGGAGAAAGGGAGGCATCGGACAGCATCGTCGAAAAGATTCTCTCTATGCCGGAGGCAAAGTGATCAAGGACCTGGAGACCGAATTCCTGTTTGCTGGAAAAATAATGGTAGAAAGATCCTTTCGGCACGCCGGCCTGCTTCAGGATCGCCTCGATGCCGGTGGAATTGTAACCGTGGCGCGCAATAATCCCCATGCCCGCACGGATAATATCGCTTCTGGTGTCTTTCGTCGCCATAAACGGAAAAATAGACCGGTCGTCTAGGAAAGTCAAGAAGTGTATGGTGTGAGGAAGCTAATGGCTGAAAAAGGTTAGGTATACCGGAAAGAAATAACAGAAGTAAAAGTCATATGCCTATTCCGGTTTTTCCTTAAGGCCATCAGTCGGAATACTTGCGCGAACGCCCTTTCTCCGGCTGTCCACGTCAGCGCGCCGTCAGGTGACGCACGGCTTTTTCCAGTCCCTCCAGATTCAGTTCAAACATGGGTATTATGCGGCGAATAAGGGTAATGGTCTCACCATGAGACCACAGGGACCCGGACATGGGATTGAGCCATGCGCAATGGCGAAAGGTTGCGGCAAGCGTTTTCAACCGCTCGATACTCGGCAGTTTCTGTCGGTATTCCACCTGTATCGCGCCATCCACCCTCAGCAGTTCTTCCGGCGCCATGCTGGCGTCCCCTACGAAGATCAGCCGTGTCTCGGGGTCTCGGCCAAGAAGTTCCTCCACCGCCTCCGGACGGTTGCGGCGTTCGGGATCGCTCCAGACCCTGTCCGCGATGGTATTGTGAAAATAGCGGATGGAAAGGTCCTTGAACTGTGAGCGGGCATAGTGGAAGAGGGTTCGCACCGTATCCACGTAGGGGTCCATTGACCAGCCGCCGTTGTCGATGAGAAGGAGGAGTTTCAGTCGGTCAGCCAGGCGCCGGTCAAAGATGATTTCTATCTCCCCTGCGTTGCGCATGGTGTGATAGATCGTCTTGTCCACACTGACCACGTCCCGAGGTCCTTCCGGCGTCAGACGCCGAAGACGCTTCAGCGCCTCTCCCATCTGGCCCCGTGTCAGGGGGGCGGTGCGCGAATAATCCTTGTAGCGCCGCTCCATGGCCACCTTGATGGCCGAACGGTTGCGCGAGGCGCCGCCTATGCGCATGCCTCCCGCCCGCTTGCCCGAGTGCCCCACCGGCGACACACCGCCGACGCCGATCCATTTCCGGCCTCCGTGGTGCTCACCCTTCTGGTCTTTAAGGCGGTCCAGGAAATATTGCACCAGCTCCTCACCGCTCAGCTTCCGAAGCTTTTCCACATCGATGCCGAGCGCCCTGGCAACCTCCTCCGGCTCCTTCAGCCATTGGTCCAGCAGTGCGCGAACCGTGTCATCTATGGTAACCCCTTGCAGCAACTCCGCCTCGGCGCCAGCGAACAACTCGGCAAAGACCCGGTCATAGGCATCGAAATCGCGCTCGCTCTTCACCAGGATGGAACGGGCCACGGTGTAGAAATCATCCAGGGAAATCACAAGTCCCAGGCCAAGGGCCTTTTGCAGGCGGAGGAAGGCGGTGGGAGTCACCGCAACGCCGCGATCCCGGAGGGCATAGAAAAAAGGCACGAACATGGCTGAACCTCCCGGACGCTCAGTCAGCCGAGCAGGACATGGCGCGCTCCAGGTCACTGCTCTTTTTGAAGAGGACGCCCAGATAAGGAAATGACCCGCTGCCCAGCGCCTCCGTGCGGAAATCCGGGTCCGCCTTGAGCGCCCGGATCCAGTTAAGGAGTTCCCGTGTGGCAGGCTTTTTTTCCACCCCCTCCACCAACCTGAGGCGGTAGAAGGCGTTGATTGACGCCTGGGCCAGATCATCGGACAGGTCCGGAAAGTGCACGGCAATGATACGTCGCATCATGTCCGGTTCGGGGAAGGCGATGTGGTGAAAGTTGCAACGCCCCAGGAACGGATCGGAGAGGTCCTTCTTGGCGTTGGAGGTGATGATAACCACCGGCCGCAAGCGGGCCTTGACCGTCCGGTCTATCTCCATGATGTCAAACTGCATCTGGTCCAGCACATCCAGCATATCGTCCTGGAAATCGGTGTCCGCCTTGTCGATCTCGTCGATCAGGAGGACAACCCTCTGGTCCGCCACAAACGCCTGTCCGATCCTGCCCATCCGGATGTACTCGGAAATGTTGCTTACGTCCCGGCTGGAATCGCCAAAGCGGCTGTCGTTGAGACGGGTCAGGGTATCATAATGGTAGAGGGCATCCACCAGCTTCATGCTCGACTTGACGTTGAGGATCAGAAGCGGCATCTCCAGACTCTCGGCAATGGCATGGGCAAGCATGGTCTTGCCCGTGCCCGGTTCGCCCTTGAGAAGCAGTGGCATCTCCAGGGCCATGGAGACATTGACAATCTTGGCCAGTTCCTCGTCCAGGACATAACGGCTGGCCCCTCCGAATCGGTGGAAATTCTGTTCCGTCATATTGGTGCGGCTCCTATATTCATTGTTATTGTTCAAAAATCTTGTACTTTCATCCCCAGATAACCTGCGCCGGGTTGCGTGTCGGGATCCGGACGTACTCGAATTCCGGATAACCCAGCATCATGCCGCCGTACATGCGGTGGCCCTGGGGCAGGCCCAAAGCAGTCGCCACTTCAAAGGATTGGGCGGAAGCCATGTGGAGAAATCCGGCCCAGCAGGCGCCGAGACCGAAGGGAACCACCGCCAGATCCAGGTTTGCCAGGGCGATGGTGGCCGATGTGGAGGCCATGGGATCATCGGCGGCGCCGTAGGCGATCATCAGAGCCGGGGCCTTGCGGAGTACGGGATCCCTGCCCAGTTCCCATGCCTTGAGCATCCCTCTGAAACCGTGAGCCTCGTCGCCTTCAAAGGTGCGCATCCATTGAATAACGGCCAGGGACAGGAACTGGACCTCCTGCTCATCCAGGATGATCTTCCAGGAAACCGTCTGCGTATTCATGCCAGTGGGAGCATAGCGAACAATCTCCAGCAGATCTTCAACTACCTCCCGAGTGAGCGGTTGGGCACGGAAATTCCTGACGGATCGCCGGCCTTTGATGAGTTGCCCCACCTGGGCCCGCGTCAGACGCCAGTCCGCCCCCAAAGGCGTACACTCATCCGGCTTCATTCGGCAATGGCTGAGGGCAGAGGTCGGGCATGCGGACACGCAATGGCCGCAGGTGATGCACCCCTTCTCGATCTTCCCGATGCTCTCCGGAAAGCCCTCCCCCACGGTTATTATTCCCACCGGACAGGCCTTGGCGCAGATGCCGCAGCGGGTACACGCGTTTTCATTAATAGTGATCAGTCCCATGCGTTCCTCCCCTCCCGTCAGTTTTCACCAACCCTCATACGGTCGATGAGCAGATTGATACCGCTCACAGCGCGATCCAGGTATCTTTTGTCTCCTATGGTCTTGGCCATGAGAATACCGCCTTCGATAAGGGCGATAAATGTCGCGGCGAACATCTCCGCATCCGCCTCGGTCCGAATCTCGCCGTTTTCCTTGGCGGCGTTCACCATGGCGACGAGGCGGCCTTCCCAGGCTGTCAGCACCCTGCGCGCCTCTTCGTGCAGACGGGGGTGGGCGTCATCGGCGTCTACGGAGGTGTTCAGTATCGGACACCCGCCCTTTTGCACAGTATCTTCGAAAAAGTCAGGAAAGACACCGGCATACGCCCGAAGCCGTTCCAATTGGCTGGCGCATGGCTGAAGCCGTTCACGTACCCGGTCCGCCACATTGCGCACGCTATGGAGAAAGGCCTCGACCGCCAAATCGTCCTTGTCCTCGAAATGACCATATATGGCCCCCTTGGTAAGCCCAAGGGCATCGCACAGCATCGCCATGGATGTTCTCTGGTAGCCGTTCTTGTTGAAGATAACGGCCGCCTTCTCGATAATCGCCTGCCTGGTTTCCTCCGCTTTTCCCAACCCAACCCCCATCGTGATAGTTCAAGTGAAATATACCGGACGGTATATTATTGTCAAGACAGAAAATACCATTCGGTATATTTCAGAACGCGCCCAGAAAGGTATTCATCTCGAGCCAATCCATCCTTAAGACCTTTAAGGCGATTCTTCCATTTTCCATTTCAGACTTTTAGACTGCGCGGTTTTTTTTCTTGACACTTAATGGGGTACATGCTAAAAAAGCCCACTCGAGACAACAAAGCCGCTGAAAAGCTGAAAGATCAATCAAGACGGTGTCTCGACAGTCAGAATTCCGGGATATCAAGCATACGAGAATTCTGGAATAACAATTTATTCCCCAGTAGCTCAGTCGGTAGAGCAGGTGGCTGTTAACCACCT
>CAZHVY010000060.1:0-12157 GCA_964536305.1 uncultured Geobacter sp.
TCGTCGGGCTCATAACCCGAAGGTCGAAGGTTCAAATCCTTCCCCCGCAACCAAAAAAATTCAAGGACCTGCGAAACCGCAGGTCCTTTTTTTATTAGCAGCATCAAGTAGCAAAGTTCATGTCTCGGCACATCATACGCCCTAGAGTCCACCGACATCGCCGCTTCTTTCACGTCGAGACCGGTCGAGTTCAAGCCGCATCCTGACCAGTTCCTCCACGCTTTCATAAAAAAGCGGATTGATGACCATCTGCCGCTGGAATTCGTTCCTGGCAATGCGGAGTACGACCCCATCACCCACCACGGTCGCAGTCGGAAGACAATCGCGAAGAACCGATATCTCTCCCAAAATGGTACCCGGTGGAGCTGTAATCGGTTCATCGTTTTTCATCAGAAGTTTTCCGTCCTGAAAAATGTGAAACTTTCCGCTCAAGACCAAGTACACACTGTCACTCTCGCAGCCTTGGGTTATCAGCGGCTGGTCACGTTTCACGTCATGCAATTTCACCAGTTCTGGACGGTCCCTTGCCAATTCGATCAGCACCCTTGCAAAGCGCTGGTCAAAAGCCTGGCCCTGCCGTGCCGTATCACCCATCACGTGCTGCCAGGCTCGCACCTTCTCAAGAACCACCGGAACGACCGAAGTGCCGTCCTCGAGGCGTCGCCGCTCCTCGCACAGCTTGCCCTCGAACAGGCGCCCCATGAGCCGGAAAACACCTGTCAAATCTCCTTCTCCAAGAGCAGGCGCGTGGTCGGTCGTAGAATGTGGCAGAAATTCTATATAAACCTGGCGATTCGCAATCCTTTCATCCGATGAGCGCACCAAGCGAGTGCCTGCTCTGATCAACCCATGATGCTCGAGTAAACCCGAGATATCAAGACACCCGGATTCGAACCGGTACGGGCTTAGGAAGAGCCTTTGATTATAGAAGCCATCGCACAATTCCACGTCCCCGGTTTCCCCATCGTAAAGGAAAGACATGGTGTGCTCTTCCACGAGATTCAACAACCGGATGTCCGCTATACCTCCACCTCGGGCGCCCGTTTTCGGAATTCTCGGAATGCCGCCTCCCGGGACTGCAAGGTTTTCGATGGGCCGCCATTTTCCCGTTGACGGATCGCGGGGTTCGACAACGATTACCGAGCCATCTGCGTAACTCACCATGAGTTTCGAATTTTCAAGTTCATATCTGCTCAGGGGCACACCAGCCCTGAACTCAGCTACGCCATACTGGCGTTCGGAAGCAGTTGAATCGTCTTCCGATAACCGTTCCACGTGGTATTTGTTTCGAACAGAGATTCCTTCGACGTAAACCGCGACATGCCCGCCACGCAGCTGCCAGCGAAGGATGGCCGGAATATCCACATCGGTGATATGTTTCAGTCTTTCCATATCGTCCCTTTCCAGACATTCCATCGCTTCCCGAATCTTGTCCAATACCCGTATCTTCTGGTAGCAAGCATAGAGCGCCCCGTTCAGGTACATTGTCTCGCGACAGTCTCCCGTGCGCAAAAGCAGAACCGCAGTAAGGTCGGTGATGGTACGAGAACCGATGCGCATGGCGGGTTCTATGCCCGAAAGCAGGATCAGCCCCTCGGAACGGGCATCGAATCCCCGATGTGCAGGTGACTGCAAATCTTGCAGCTCTGAAAGGCCAAGCCGTTCGCCCACCAGCCCCTGGATGACATCGATCACGTCCCTTGGTTGCCAAGGCTCCCCGTTAGGCAGTGCCCGCAGCACCTTTTCGGTGACGATTTCATGCAAGTCCTCCTGCACGTTCCGGTTAACCGTCAAATCCGGCACCCGCGCTCCCACGCGTCCGATACCTCCCGGAACGTATTGTGGCACGAGATTATTGATCAGGGCATGGAAATTGACAGTTCGTTTGAGAAAAAGATCCTTAGCGTTAGAGGACGCCGACTCAGCCAGTTCCCTGTAAAATCCGTTAAGAGCCGAACCGCGGGTTTTGCCGGAGGCAACGAACCTGTCCTGGCCTGCCACCAGTTCAGAAAGCACTATTCCCATCCGCTCCAAAAGCCGTTCCTCTTCCTGGGTCTCCCTCCCTTCTCTTCGTTTTATTTCCACAATCCTGGCATGCTGTTCCCTGATGCGCGTCAGGTCATCCAGTGAAATCTCCAGCTTGAATTCAGCGTCCAGAGTAGTAAAAACGCGCGCCAGTATCGGTTGGACTTCAACGATGTCGCACCCACGGGTAAATGCCAGTTGAAGCTCGCCCGAGTGTGGCCAGAAATCGAGCGATTCCCTGCCCCCTTCGAGTTCCAGCGCCACATGGAGGAGCAAAGGCTGAGCGTTCATGAGCCGCTCCAGCGACCTGACCTCTGTTTCGATCCGTCCCAGCGGGTCACCCGATTGCTGGCCCAGCGATCCGCTTTGCCGATGTTCCCGCAGGCATGCCCTCTCCTCGAGCAGGTCCGTGTACTCATCAAGGGTGCGGATCATCCAGCAGAGTCCGGGAAAGGCGGTCCCAAACTGCTCGAAACCCTGGCGGTAGGCTCGAATTGACTCGCCGAGCAGCTGCCGGCGAAGGGAATGAACCTCGTCAAACGTAACAGAGTCAACATCAAGGAGAGGAAACTGCAGAACGAACTCATCCTTGCTGATTTCATCAACGCAGGTCGAGTTGCCCTCAGCCTGCTTCAGAGCCGTGGCAAACTTTTCAGCAATCTCCATCCTGTCTGAGTATGAATCACCCAAAATTCCGCACACCAGGCCATTTCCACCACCTTGGGCTATGATTCTCTTGCACTCGTCAATTGCCTCAGCCGTTCTGCCGACCTTGTTCAAGGCAAGCAGATAAAACTCCCTGGCTCTCGGAATGCCACGCAATTCCGCATTTCCAGTTTCTTCGTAAAGGAGGACTTCGAATTCCGGAGCGTCGAAGAGACGAAAGCGGTTGGATATTTCAAGCAGTTCTAGAGCATTCCAGCGGTAATGTACCGCAGTATCGTCGAAAACCAGTTTCCTCAGCTTTTCGAGAGTATCTGTGGACTCCAGTTTGACCCGGAAAGCGTAATCACGGAGTGCCTCCTGTTTGGTCTGTTCGTAGACTTCCTGGAGATCTGCTTCAACAAGAGATTCAAAACTTCTTGCTGCAAACTGCCGGCTCACTGGAGAGAACCTCCTCACTTCTGCAATGCAGGCAATGGATGGGCGGAAAGAGAAAACCGCTCTGACATCAACGTTAATTGAACGAAAGAACCACATCATTTTTGAAACTGTACTTAAGAACTTGCACATTTCAACCTTTTCGCTTGCCATTACCCAGTCCACATGGTCACTGGCAATTATTTTGATATAGTTTATATCAAATCGTAAAAATATTTCTTTTACACCCATTCTTTAAACCCTTTTTATCTTGCGTGGGTTTGCACGTAGTCGAGGACATTCTTCCTGCGGTGAGGCTGAAATGAATTGTCCAAAATGCAGTTTTGACAATGCCGACGGGATCAAGTTCTGCGGACAATGCGGAGAAAGGCTCCGTGTCTCGTGCCCCTCCTGCGGCGCACCGAATCAACCTGTGCTGTCTCCGTGCACCGTATGTGGTCACGTTCAGGAAGAATCCCCTGCCACCGCCGATGGGGATGGCAAACCGGTCAACGCCCGCCTTGGTGACGACATGTCCATCATCAGGCGCTTCCTCACCCCAAGGCTCGCCGAGAAGATCCTGGCCGCCCGTGGCAGGATCGAAGGGGAGCGCCGACAGGTGACCGCCCTGTTCGCGGACATCCAGGGCTACACCCCCCTTTCCGAGGCGCTCGGGGAAGAAGCGACTTTCAAGCTCATGGAACGCGTCTACGAATGCATGATCACCACTGTGCTCGGGGAGGAAGGAAGCGTACAGGAACTGACCGGCGATGGCATCTTCGCCCTGTTCGGCGCTCCCATCGCCCAGGAGGACGCGCCGGTGCGCGCCTGCCGCGCGGCTCTGGCAATGCAGGAAAAGCTGAAAACCCTCGGCGACCAACTTGAAAGCGAACTCGGCATCCGCCCCCTGGCCCGTATCGGCATCCATACAGGACCGGTCGTCATCGGCACGCTGGGCACCGACCTGCGCATGGAATTCAAGGCCGTGGGCGACACGGTGAACCTCGCTTCCCGCCTGGAGTCCCTGGCCGAGCCGGGACACATCATCATCAGCAAATCCACGTTCAGACTAGTGGCGCCGTTCGTCGTTTGCCTCTGCCTCGGCGAACAGCATATCAAAGGGAAGGCCGAGCCCCAGAAGGTATACCACCTGGAGGGAATCAAGGAGCAGACACTGCGTTTCGAAGCATCCCTTCAGCGCGGGCTCACCCCTCTCTCTGGGCGATCGGAAGAATTGGACCTGCTGGAGAAGTACTGTGAGAAGGCAGGCCAAGGCTCTACCCTGCTGCTTCTGATCATCGGTGAGGCAGGAGTCGGCAAATCCCGACTTATCTATGAACTGAAGAGTCGGATTGAACGTAAAAAAGTCATTTTTCTCCAGAGCAATTGCACGTCATACGGCAAGGATATCTCTCTCATGCCGTTCATTCACCTGGTGAAAAACCTCTTTCGCATTTACAATGACGATGAGCGGACAGTCATCGAGCGAAAAGTCGGGCAGGGACTCGAACTCTTTGGCATGGACCCCGTCGCTTCCAAACCCTATCTGATGGCTCTCCTCGGAATCCAGGACAAGTATGACTCACTCCAGGGCATCGACGCAAAGACCATTGGCGAACGGACCAGGGAAACCATCATTTCCCTCCTCAGGTCACGATGCCGGTTGTGCCCTGCAGTCTTTGTCGTGGAGGACCTGCACTGGATCGACCAGGCGTCGGAAAATCTGCTCGGACAGATAGTCCGGGAAAAAGATCAGATGCCGCTTCTCATCATTTGCACTTCCCGGCCCTCCTTCACATCACCGTGGTCGCAGATGAAGAATGTCAGAGAGACAAGCCTTGAACCGCTCTCCCGGCAAAGCACTGTCGATATGGTCAGGTCCATCCTCGGTTGCGATACCATCGATGAAGGCTTGTCGAAAATAATCATAGAGGAGACGGGATGCAATCCACTCTACACCGAAGAGATGACCCGCTACCTCCTCGACAGCAGCGCCATCCAACGCACGGGGCGGACGGCAAGGTGCGGAATTGCAGCCGGAAGCATCAAAGTCCCCTCAACGGTTCTGGATCTGCTACAGGCCAGGATAGACCGACTGGAAGAAGCACCGAAGGCTCTCCTCCAGACCGCGGCCGTCATCGGGCAGCGCTTTTCACCCGAGTTGGCGCGCCTTGTTTCGGGGTTGGGCGAATCATTTGACCGGCATCTGTGCGAGCTCGAAAAGTTGGGTCTGGTCATTAAGGAAAAGACAGAAGAACAGGTCGTGTACCGGTTCAAGCATGCCCTTTTGCAGGACGCTGTCTACAACAGCCTGTTGCAGGAGCGTCGGGAACGGCTCCACCAGCTGGTGGGAGAGACAATGGAATCCCTCTACTCAGACCGCCTGAACGAGTGGGCACATACCCTCGCCCACCACTGGGGCAATACCCGAAATACCTGCAAAGCCGTCCAGTACCTGGCCATGGCCGGGGAGAAGAGCTATTGGGTCTGCGCATTGGATGAGGCCCATCAGCGCTTCGGCAAGGCACTCGAACTGATTGAGGCCGAACCTGGATGTGTAGATGATTCCTTCCTTGCGGACGTGCTCATCAAATGGGGGCGGGTCTATCTGTATCGCGCCGATTTCATCGCCTTGAATGCAATGCTTTCCCCTTACCTTCCGAAAATTGAAGCGCTCGGCGACCAACGGCGTCTATCCCTGGTCCTTTCCTGGCTCGCCTTGTCTCACGTTTTCGCCGGTCACGGCATGATAGCCAAGCCGTTGCTGGAAAGGGCCCTTGCCATTGCCCAAGAGACAGGTGATGCGGAATGCATCGCCATGGCAGCACGGTCGCTTGTCTGGCTGCATACCTGCTGGATACCGGACAGCGCGCAATCCGAAGCCATGGTAGCGCGCTATTATGCACTGGCCATGGAATCCGCCGAGAAGGTGTACAACATCCTCGTCATGACAGGCGTAACGGTTGCCAGGGCACTTTATTGCAAATGGCGCAGTAGATTTCCTGAAGCACGTTTCTACTCTTCAAAACTTATCGAGATCGGCCGGAAATATCGTGACACCCGCAGCCTGAGTTATGCCCAATGGTCTCTGGGCTTCAGCAATCTTTACGAAGAACGATACCAGGAAGCACTCGAGAATGCCGAACAAGCACTCCAATTATCACCGGATCTCCTGGATGAATTGTGCGCTCTGGGAGTAAAAGGAGTGGCCCTTTCCTTCACGGGCAGAGTTGCCGAGGGCCTCGAGATAGTGAGCAAGGTACGTCAGGGCATCATCAGAACCGGCTTTCTGCCGCTTCTTGGAGGGATCGACATACCCTATGGAGCCGTATTGGTGCAAGCGGGTCATGTGGAAGAAGGGGTCCGTCACCTGAACGACGCAATCAAGTACTGGACGTCATTGGGCAATTGCCCAGTGCCCGTATGGGCGCATCTCGCCTTGGGGGATGTGTATGCACAGATAGCCATGGGGACAATGAAGCTCACGCCAAGCGTCCTCCTTGAAAACTTCTGGTTTATGGTGCGGAAATTTACCGTCGCATGCAGGTCGGCACGCCGCCACTATGAGCATGTTGTGCAGTGCGCCAAAGCTTTCAACATGCCATGGGTCCTTGCACGGGGACTCTATAGTCTCGGCACCTTGTCCCAGGCAAAGAACCGGCATGAAGAAGCGCGTTCCTATTACGAAGAAGCACTGAAAGTCGCTGAAACATCAGGCTTGTTAATTGCCAAAAAGATCCGATCCGCTCTGGATTCACTGGAAGGAAACGGAAACTGAAAATTTTGCGGTTGATGACGACGGGGAATACGTTTCTGGATTGGACTACTGAGGATTCTCGATGGTCGGGGAGGCGAAAATGAAGTGCCCCACGTGCGGTTTCGATACATCCGACGACCTGAACTTCTGCGGTCGGTGCGGAAAAAGGCTTCGCGCCTCCTGTTCTTCCTGTGGAGCTGAAGATCAATCTATCAGCACTCCCTGCGTAGTCTGCGGCCATATGCCGGAATCGACAATTGATACCGTCGAGCGACAAGAAAAGCCGGAACCTTCCCGCCCCTTCGACGACATGTCCATCATTAAGCGCTTCCTCACCCCGAAGCTCGCCGAAAAAATCCTTGCCGCCCGCGGCAGGATCGAAGGTGAGCGCCGCCAGGTAACCGCCCTGTTCGCGGACATCCAGGGCTACACTCCCATGTCCGAAGCGCTCGGGGAAGAAGCTACCTTCAAAGTCATGGAGCGAATCTACGAATGCATGATCACCACTGTGCAAGGAGAGGAAGGAAGCGTGCAGGAACTGACCGGTGACGGCATCTTCGCCTTGTTTGGCGCTCCCATCGCACTTGAAGACGCGCCGGTGCGCGCCTGCCGCGCGGCCCAGGCAATGCAGGAAAGGATGTGTTCCCTCGGCGATGAACTCCATGCCGGGTTGGATATCCGGCCCCTGGCCCGCATCGGCATCCATACCGGACCGGTCGTCATCGGCACACTGGGCACCGATCTGCGCATGGAGTTCAAGGCCGTGGGCGACACGGTCAATCTCGCCTCCCGCCTGGAGTCCCTGGCCGAACCGGGGCACATCTTCATCAGTGAAGCCACCTTTAACCTCGTGGCGCCGTTCGTCGACTGCCTCTGCCTGGACGAACAACACATCAAGGGGAAGGCGGAACCCCAGAAGATATACCACCTGGAGGGAATCAAGGAGCAGGCCCTCCGTTTCGAGGCGTCCCTCCTGCGCGGTCTCACCCCCCTGGCCGGGAGATCGGAAGAGCTGGACCTGCTGGAGCACTACTGCGACAAGGCCGGACAAGGCTCTCCACTGCTGGCCCTGATCATTGGTGAGGCAGGGGTAGGAAAATCCAGGCTTCTGTATGAGCTGAAGCGGCGCATCGAAAACAGGCGATACCTCTATCTCCAGAGCAACTGCACATCCTGCGGCGCGTCCACTCCCCTGCTTCCCTTTATGCACCTGGTGAATAATCTGTTCCGCATCAATGACGGAGACGATCGTACGGTTGTTGAGCGGAAAATGAAACAGAGCCTCGAGCTCTTCGGCATGCCCGCCGAAGCCAAGCCGTTTCTCATGGCGTTGCTCGGGTTCGAAGAAAGGGACGATTCCCTCCGCGGTCACGATGCAAAGATAGTCGGTGACCGGACCAGGGAAATCCTGGTTGAGCTCATTCGCAACCGCTGCCTCACATCCCCCATGATATTGGCAATCGAGGACCTGCACTGGATAGATCCCGCATCGGAAAACCTCCTCGACCGGATTGTCCATTCAGTGGAGAAGTCGCCGCTCTTCATCCTCTGCACCGCGCGCCCTTCCTATACATCCCCGTGGGTGGGGGTGGCGAATGCCAGGGAAGTGCAGCTCGCTCCCCTGTCCCGGCAATGCACCATTGACATGGCCAAGTCGCTCCTTGGGTGCGACATGATCGATGACGGGCTGTCACGGGTGATTGTCGAGGAAACGGGCTGCAATCCGCTCTATACCGAGGAGATGACTAGGTACCTGCTCGACAGCGGCGCCATTCAACGGGCAGGCAGAACGGTCTCCTGTGCATTCGCGCCTGATAAAGTCAAGATTCCCTCGACCATCCTTGATCTGCTGCAAACCAGGGTGGACCGGCTGGAAGAGGGACCGAAAGCGCTTCTGCAGACCGCGGCCGTCATCGGCCAGCGGTTCTCTCCCGACATAGCCCGGCCGGTTTCGGGGCTCGGTGAATCCTTTGAACCGTATCTGCGCGATCTCGAGAAATTGAGACTGGTTTTCAGGGAGCAGTTCGAGGAGCAGGTTGTGTACCGGTTCAAGCATGCCCTCCTTCAGGACGCCGTATACAACAGCCTGTTGAAGGAGCGCAGGGAACAGCTCCACCAACTGGTGGGCGAGACCATGGAACAGCTCTTTGCCGACCGTTTGGACGAATGGGCCAATACCCTTGCCCATCACTGGGGAAATACGCGCAACATCTTTAAGACCGTGCAGTACCTGGTCATGGCAGGAGAGAAGAGCTATTGGGTATGCTCGATGGAAGAGGCCCATCACCGTTTTCTCCAGGCTGTTGAACTGATCGAAGCCGAGCCATCGTGCGTCGACGACCTCTTCCTCGCTGATGTGCTCACCAAATGGGCAAAAGCATTCGTGTATCGTGCCGATTTCAAGGGGATGACCCGGCTGCTGGAACGTTACCTGCCGAAAATGGAAACCCTTGGCGACACGCGGCGCCTGTCTCTGATGCTTACCTGGCTGGCGGACTCACACGTTTTTGCCGGCCGTGGCGACAAGGCAAAACCGCTGGTGGAAAGGGCACTGGTCCTGGCGGAAGAATTAAATGATCCGGAGTGCATCGGTCAGGCAGCGAGGGTGCTTGCCTGGCTGTACTCGTACTGGATACCGGACAGCGGGCAATCCGAAGCCATGGTGGAGCGCTATTGCAGGCTGGCCCTGGAATGCGCCGAAAAAACCAATGACATCGTCATCTTTCTCCAGGCTACCCTCATCATGGCAGTCCATCGATTCCTGCGCAGCCGATACGCCGAAAGTCGGCTGTATTGCTCCAAACTCATGGAATTGGGACAAAGGTTCCGGGACAATCGATTCTTGTCACATGCCCAATGGTCTCTCGGATTTATCAACGTCATGGATGGGCGATACGAAGAGGCCCTGGAGAATGCGGAGCAGGCTCTTCAGCTATGTCCGGACCTTATTGACGAGTTCTGTGCACGGGCCGTGAAAGCCGGTGCGCTGGCCCTGAAGGGGGAGGTTTCCGAAGGCCTGGAATTGCTGCGCAAGGTGCGGGATGACATCATTGAAAATGATTTCATTCTACCCCTCGCATCGGTGGACATGCCATATGGCGCCACATTGGCATTGGCCGGCAGGATGTCACAGGGGGTGCGGCACCTGCATGATGCACTCGAGCATTGGCGAACGTTGGGCAATTATACCGAGCAGGTGAACGGTCATCTCTACTTGGGGGAGATCTATCTTCAACTGGCTCTTGGGACGGACAAACCGACATTGGGCGTCATCCTGAGAAACCTCTGGTTCCTTCTGAGGTCCATTCCTGTGGCGCGCCGCAAAGCACGCCGCCATTTCGAGGAGGTCGCACGCAGCGCCGGGGAATACAACATGCCGGGATATCTGGCCAAGGCCCTGTACAGTCTCGGCCTCCTGTCCCGGGCAAAGAAGGATATAAGGAAAGCGCACGCGTTTTATAAAGAAGCGCTCGATGTTGCCAAGGTATCGGATTTGTACATCGCAGAAAAGATCCGGTCGGAGCTGGATTCTCTCGAACAAATAACTTGCTGAAAACTACCGTTGATTGTGCAAACGAAGGACAATTTATGGATGGAATATTAGTGCACGTGCTGGGAGATCATGGGCCTTTCTCTCGGGGTGGGAAAAGCGTCGGGTACAGGCTGCAACTTGGCCAATCAGATTTTCTCCTCGATTGCGGAACTCCGCTGTTTCAACAGATCGGCGGCCATGATCTCAAAGGGATTGAAGGATTGATACTCACCCACTGCCACGACGATCACAAGCGATGGTTCACGGATCTTGCCCTGTTTTTCCGCTATGCCCCCGACATGGGCAAAAAACTCTGTCTGCTCACCACGGAGGCCGTTTACCATGATCTCAAGGCGGCTTCGATGCCGATATTGGGCACGGGGCTTTCGGACGATGGAGCGACGGTAACTGATGTGGCGTTCGAGGATTTTGTCGACTATCGAATGATCGGGCCAAAGGCGCGATACAGAATAATGCCCAGAGAGAAAAGCTTCGGAGAGTATGTTCTCGCAATCGTCGACGGTCAGGGAAATCTCCCACCGCCGGATACGGCGAAAGTAATCGTCAACCCTGTTACGGGAAGACCGCGAATGCTCTTCAAGGATCCAGACTACGGCGAATGGATCGAGCCGGCCAGTTTTTACCCCTTTTCGTCGACATATTTCTATGAAAAAGACAACAACATTCTTGCAGGTGACGGCTTTACGATTGAGGCGATAATTGCGCCGGTATGGCACGGAATATCGTGCACGGGTGTCAAGATACGGAATGGCATTGAGACTCTGATTTTCAGCTCGGACACCGTGCACGACCAGAAACTCTGGAAACGGCTTTACTCGGAAAAAAGGCCCCAGCGCCTGCAGATGCCGAAAGCGGAATTCGAATCAGCACCGGTAATTTACGGTGACATCAATGACTACATTGAACGCGCCTGGAGTGAAGAGCGTTACCTGGAAGCCGTCACAGCCTTTGATAATGCGCTGGTTATTCACGACATGACAGCCGGACCCAGCGTTGTCCATACGAATTACGAAAACCTGGAAAACACGACCCTGCGGAAAGAGCGGACACTGCTGACCCATTGTCCGGACAGGTTTACCTCGGAATGGACGCTGTGCAATTCAGGTAAGAAATACAGGATACATGGGCTCAGATTTTATGAAGTTGTCGGCAACAAATATTTCCTCCTCAATGCCGACATATTCCATAAGGAACAGGGCAAATATTTCGTCGGATACAAGAATGATCAAGGCAAATACACGGTATGCAGTAGGAAAGGATCGTTGAGTTTGTCAACAGGAGACGAGAGTCCCTCAGGAAGCCCTTTATACAAGGTCGATTTGTATGAGGACATATCCGGTGGATATTTCCCGGCCCTTGCGGACACGAACTCGGCATATTTCGCGCGGAGCGACGGCAAGGTCGAACTCCTGGAGTCTCATGACCAGGGAAGCACCGGGATAATCGTGGACGACCAAAGGGAGCGCCTGGCAAAAGCACTGGAGGTCACACATGGGGGAAGAGATTAAATTCGTTCTTGTAATGAATGGAACCAGGGCTAACCGGAGAAAGGGTATCGCATGAATTCGAATTGTCGGCTTTCAGAATTGTTTCCTTCTGATCGAGACATTCCCGATCAGTTCAGGATTAAGGACACGATAGAGCAACGTGAGTACCTGTGCAATGGCGTGATGGCCGAATGGCGCGGACCCTTGCAGGAGGTGGCGTCCCCCATCATGTTGGCAACGGAGAACGGCCTGCAG
>CAZHVY010000061.1:0-12126 GCA_964536305.1 uncultured Geobacter sp.
GGCGTGTCGTGTTCGTGGGAGACAGGGGTATGCTCTCCGATGCCAACCTTCTGCTGATGCTTGGCGAAGAAATAGGGTTTATCGTAGCCCACCCGTTACGAAAAAATGAACATGCCACCGAGGTAATCACCGCCTTGAAGGAGGGTTTTACCGGGGAAAGCGATCAGGAGCAGTATCAGGAAGAAGTCCGGGAAGCGGTCCGCTTCGTGGTGGCCTATTCACTCCAAATTGCCGCCGAGAGCCGGGAGAACCGGCAGGAGCGCCTCAAAAAAGCCGCTGCCTGGATCAAAGAGGCGGAACGGAAACTCGACAACCCTTCCGGAAAAGGGAGACCCCCGACCACCCAGGGGACCTGCGACCGCATCCGCGATTATCTCCGCGACCGGAACCTATTGGGGCTTTTCGACGTGGAACTTGCGGGCGGAAAGCTCTCCGTCAAAAAGAACCGCAAGGCGCTGACGTGGGAAGAGACCATTGACGGCATGTTGATGCTGGAGACGACCGATCTTGAGCAGTCGGCCTAAGAGATCGTCAAACGCTACAAGGAGCTGGCAGAAATAGAACGGGGCTGGCGGTCATTGAAGAACAGTCTGCTATTGCGGCCGGTCTACCATTGGACTGAGCCGCGCATTCGGGCGCACGTCTTCATTTGTGTTCTGGCGCTGCAACTGGAACGGTGGATGAGAAACCGTCTGCAACCGGTATCCGTGCAAAGAATGTTACAGTCGTTACAGTGGATAAAGGCGGGAGAACTGAGCATCAACGGGAAGAAGACCATGATGGCCACGAAGCCGACGGTGGAACAGAAAGAACTGCTCCAGAAGATAGGAGTAAAACCGATCCCTGTGCGTATTCAATAATGATTTTGTAGTGTAAAAACTGCTAGATAATTTTATGCGACTACCTGATTAAGCATTTTTTAAGTGCTTGAAAGTGTCAAGCTTCGGAGGCCCGGTTATTTTCTTTTTATCGATAAACCAAGTTGTTCTTAGATAACTGAACTCGATTCCCGCGGTCAGCAGACCCTGGTATTCGAAACAACGGAGGCGAATCCCGATACCGGACGTCTGACGGCAATCGAAGACATAAAAAACAACCGCATCGACTTCATTCATTGCTTGTACTCCTTGCGGCCAGTTCAGTTTTTCCTGTCCTGTGGTAAAGTATA
This sequence comes from uncultured Geobacter sp., assembly GCA_964536305.1. Taxonomy (GTDB): domain Bacteria; phylum Desulfobacterota; class Desulfuromonadia; order Geobacterales; family Geobacteraceae; genus RPRC01. The sequence continues at coordinate 1,169 of CAZHVY010000061.1, forward strand.
GCGGTAAAAACATCCCTGCACATCGATATCGTTGAGGAATGGTGAAATCGGGAGGCGCGGTCATGGAGAGAAGGACATTCTTGAAGATTCTCGGCTTGGCGTCCCTGTTTGGCACGGGTATGCTGCGCAGTCTCTTTGCGGCTGAAGGCACGGTTGTCGTGGTTGCGGAAGGCCGGGATTACGAAAAGGTCACCGTGCGGGCGTTGTCGGCGCTGGGAGGCATGAAGCGGTTCGTGAAGCCGGGCGATACGGTGGTGGTGAAGCCGAACATTGGCTGGGACCGGCGGCCCGAGCAGGCGGCCACTACTCATCCCCTGGTGGTGCGGGCGGTGGCTGCCGGGGCGCTTGCCGCCGGGGCGAAAAGGGTGAAGGTCTTCGACCGCACCTGCAACGATGCCAGACGCTGCTATGTGAACAGTGGCATGGAGGCTGCTCTCAAGGGCATGAAGGGCGTTGATCTGAAACACATCGAGGATGAGCGTTTCCGCAAGGTCAGGCTGAACGGCAGATCCATCAGGGAGTGGGAGCTCTATGATGAAGCACTCTCCGCCGATGTCCTCATCAATGTCCCGGTGGCCAAGCATCACGGCCTCACGGGACTTACCTTGGGTCTGAAGAACATCATGGGGGTCATGGGTGGTAACCGCGGCAGCGTCCACCGCCATATCGACGGCGCCCTCGCGGACATCAACGCAGTGCTGAAGAGCACGCTGACCATTATCGACGCCACCAGGATCCTGACCGCTCACGGGCCCCAGGGAGGCGACCTGTCGGACGTGAAGATTCTCAACAAGGTCATAGCATCCACTGATATCGTGGCCGCGGACGCATATGCCACAACCCTGTTCGGGCTCAAGCCGGAGAATGTCGGCACAACCGTTGCGGCGTACCGTCGTGGCCTTGGCGAGATGAACATCAGCAGGATGCGCATTGTCAGGGCATGACAGCAATGAAGCTGAATAAGATGCCCCTGCCGCGCTTCTGCCAGCTTCTGTTCCTCCTGCTGTTCCTGGCGCTCTTCGTCATGACAGAATACCGGGGGAACGACCGTGTATCCCTTGCGGTCAACAGCTTTTTCAGGGCCGACCCGCTGCTGGCGGCCTGCTACCTGCTTGCCGAAAAATCTTTTACCGTGCTTCTGCTGCCGGCGGCGCTCGTGGCGCTCTTCACGCTGGCGCTCGGCAGGTTCTTCTGCGGCTGGATCTGCCCCTTGGGAACGGTGCTGGACCTGGTCACCACCCGAGTCAGCAAGACGGCGCCTCTGAAATTCCTGCAGGGAAACGTCAAATACTGGCTTCTTCTGCCCCTCCTGGGCGCGGCGCTGTTCAATGTCAACCTGGCGGGAGTCCTTGATCCCCTGGCCATTCTGGTCAGGGCCATCACCTTTTCGCTGTATCCCCTCCTGGGTGATACGGTCCGCCAGGGATGGGTGGGGCTCTACCGGATCATGGGGGAGGGGAGGGATGTCCTGGCGCCCGGCTATGCCGTGATCCGGGATTATGTCCTTCCGTTTCGGGAGACCTTCTACCCTCTTGCCTTCCTCTCTCTGGCCATGTTCCTCGGCATCCTGTTTCTGGAACGTTACGAGACCCGGGCCTGGTGTCGCCGGCTGTGCCCGTTGGGGACTCTGCTGGGCTTGATTGCCCGTTTTTCCCCCTTGCACAGGATACCGGCAACTCTGTGCCCTGATTGCGGAGACTGCCGCTCCTTCTGTCCCACATCGTTTGACGGGGAGGCGCTGCAGCGCGAGGAGTGCATCCGCTGCATGGAATGCAGGCTCAGGTGCCGTTTCCAGCGGATAGGGTTCAGGTTTGCGCCATCCGGAAGGGGTGAACCCTGCCTCCCCGAACGGCGCGTTCTCCTGGGTGGGCTTCTTTCGGGCTTTTTTCTTGCCCGCCTGTTCCGTTTTCGCTTGCCGGATGCACAGGCCCGCGTCCTTCGCCCCCCCGGGGTGAGAAACGAGCAGGAATTCCTGAGAAAGTGCGTGCGCTGCGGGGAGTGCATGAAGGTCTGCCTGAAAAACGCCCTGTACCCGGCGCTTTTCCAAACGGGACTGGAAGGGATCTATACTCCGCTGTTCATGCCCCGGCTGGGCTACTGCGAGTACAGCTGTACCCTCTGCGGCCAGGTCTGTCCCACCGGAGCAATCCCGGACCTGCCGGTGGAGGCAAAAAGACGGGAGGTCATCGGCAAGGCGGTAATAGACCGGAATCACTGCCTGCCCTATGCCGGGAATGTCAACTGCATCGTTTGCGAGGAGCACTGTCCCATGCCGGGCAAGGCCATCCGGGCTGAAACGGAAAAGGTCGCCGGAGAGGATGGCCGGCCGACCATCCTGAGAAAGCCTTACGTGGTGGCCGAGCTTTGCATCGGATGCGGCATCTGCGAAAATGTCTGTCCCATCGAAGGGAAGTCGGCGATCGAAGTGTTCGCCGTGAAGGACAGAACCCCGCTGGTGGCTCATGCCGGATCGACGGGAACGCCAAAGGACAGCCCCTATCCCTAGGTTTTGTGCGGAACGAAGGGCAGAGTCGTGTTCCTGGGGCGCCGTGACGATACCGTGCTCAAATTACGGAACCTGTGTGTCATGCCGTGCCTGCCCGTCAGGGTTCCGGAACACTCAATCCCGCGCAGTCGGCCGATCCAAGGCGCTTCTCCCTTTACTTTCCATACCGCAACGACGCGGCATCCCGCCTTGTGCGGGTAACCAGAGCAGCCGGCGCCGAAGCGCGCCTCTTTTGCGACAACGCAGGCAACCTGATCCGGCCAGTGAAACTCCGGAGACCATCGTCATTCTCAAGGACCAGACATGAAAGAACATTCGACAATAACCACGGAAATCGGCAGATACTTCCTGACCGACCATATCAGGGAGGTGGTCAATTTCAGGGCAACGCGGCAATCCCTGGGGTTCCGGCCGCCACCCGCCCAGAAAGCAGCGCCTCCGGGGAGCAGGATAATCCCGTTGCCGAACCGGGAGACATGGTCAATCCCGCCATGCGATCTGCAAACCGCCATTGCCGCGCGCGAAAGCCACCGCGGATTCAGTTCCGAACCCCTTTCTCTGGATGAGTTGGCCTTTCTCCTCTGGGCGACCCAAGGGGTCAGGGCCGTGCTCCACGAGGCCGCGGTCTTGAGAACGGTTCCTTCCGCCGGCTGCCGCCACCCCTTTGAAACCTATCTTGCTGCGCAGAGAGTAGAGGGCCTTGAAAGTGGTATCTACCGTTACCTGCCACTGGATCACTCCATCGTACATGTACGAGATATCGAAAACCTGCCGAGGCGTCTCGCCGCAGCAACGCACGGTCAAGGCTTTACAGGCCGGGCCGCCGTTGTCTTCATCTGGGCAGCTGTTCCCGAGCGGACGGAATGGCGCTATGCGGAAGCTTCCTACAAGGTAATCGCTCTCGATGCCGGCCATGTCTGTCAGAATCTTTACCTGGCATGCGAAGCCATTGGCGCCGGCGCCTGCGCCATAGCAGCCTACAACCAGACCCTGGTTGACGAACTCCTGGGGGTGGATGGGTATGACGAATTTGGCGTCTACCTGGCCCCCGTAGGCAAGATCGGGGAGGCGCCATGAAAGAATCAGATACCACTCTCATCCAACTGCGCGAACTGTGTGCATCCCAGCAGCTGGCGGTACTTGCCACCGAGGATCGCTGCCACCCTTATACCAGCCTGGTTGCTTTTGCCGTCACCGGCGACCAGCGGAGGTTTTTTTTCGCAACCAATCGCGACACCCGGAAATTCGCCAATATGCAATCAAACCGCCACGTGTCGCTGCTTATCGACAACCGCACCAACAGCGCGAGAGATTTTACACATGCCATTGCCGCGACCCTGCTTGGAGAATGCCGGGAGCTGAGCGGCACGGAAAAGGAAGATGCATTGCTGCTCTATCTGAACAAGCACCCAGGGTTGGAAGGGTTTGTCACATCGGCCAGGTGCGCCCTCATGGAAGTAACCGTATACGGTTGCTACCTGGTCAACCAGTTCCAGCAGGTAACCGAATGCCACTTCCTGGATTCCCGACGAAAACCGCTTCGGGAATGACCTTTTTGCATAGCTATGATTGTCAGTGGTGTAAATCGAAAATTTTCCCGTTTGTCCTGCACCCGGAAACCTCTCTAGGAAAAAGTGGCTCGTCAGCAGAATCTGTGATGGCATAGAGGTTCTGGCAGGTCGCCAAGTGTATGATAAAGCGCAACTTCTAAGCATTTGAGCGATTTGAAACCGTACGCTTTTCTGATGGTCAATTTTGCCTTGAGGTTCAGGCCCTCTACCGCGCCGCTGGAAAGCCGGCCTTTTGCCTTGAACCAGTTGAGAATCATTGCCTTGTGGTTGCGTAACATCTTGGCTACTTTCTTCATAGGTTCCAGATCGGTCTGTAATGTTCTGGTCACCCAGTTGTCGAGAAATTGGGCCGTCCTCGCTTTTGGCTGCTTGTAAGACCCTACAAGGCACTCTTGAACCTGACGGATCTCCCTTGTTCCCATGTAATCCTTCAGTTACATGCCGACGGTGCGAAGCCCGGGAGCACTCCTGAACACTCGCCTTACCGCGTCCAGCAATTCCGCCTTCCCCATTGAGAGATAAGGTTGGCTACTTCAACCCGTTTGATTCCGGGCTAATTATCCGTTCACTTTCGTTTCGGCCTGCAACTTCCCTGTCTACGCTTCGCAATGACCGTTACCGGGCATCACGCAAGACTCGGTACGCGGCTGCTGGCTAGGCTTTACCGCGGTTACCATCTCAGGCAAATGAATTCCATGCGTTTGCAAGGCGCAACTCCCCACACCACCCGGCATGCGGGTCCGCACCGGGCGGTTCACAGAGTTACCGGGCCGTAGCCGGGTAATGGTTTTTCACCCACAGTTCTTTGACAGATATGAGACCTTGTTCCTTCAGCCATTGATTGGTCATCCCGAACTGGGCGGCCAGCCTTCGGGCCATTGCCCACGGGCCGTCTCTATTCAGGCTCGCGCGGATGGCGGTACCGAGAATGGTACCGAGTTTCAATAATTCCCGAATTTTGGCGCGGAACCACCGCCACTGTTTCCAGTAGCACATCCGCACCCTGCGCCGAATCCAGCCGTCTATTTCCGGGATTTCGCGGTACCCTTCGGATATGCCGAAGTAGCCCATCCAACCCCGGATGTAGGTAGACAACTTGTTCAGTCGGTACTTCATGGAAACTAACCAGCTTCTTCCGGTGTACTTCCTGACCCGGCGTCGGAATTCCCGGTATGCCTTGTCAGACCAGAGGATGCGGGTACCCTTGAAAACGAAGCCAAGAAAGCTTATCCGGTCGCTTCTGGCGACCTGACTCTTGTCTTCGTTGACCGTGAGCTTGAGTTTGCTCGTCAGGTACTTCCTGACGCTCTGCATGACCCGTTCGCCGGCACGCTGACTCTTCACCAGAATGACGAAGTCATCGGCGTAACGGACGAAGCGGTAGCCGCGCTTCTCAAGCTCCCTGTCCAGATTGTCCAGCAGGATGTTGGCTAAGAGAGGTGAAAGAGCCCCACCTTGGGGGACACCCATGGAGGTCTTCTCCAGCCGCCCGTTCACCACCAACCCGGCCCGGAGGTATTTGCCGATGAGGGATAAAACCCTCTTGTCGTGAACCTTCCTGCTCACGAAGTGCATGAGCAGGTCGTGGTTGACCGTGTCGAAGAACTTGGCAAGGTCGATGTTCACGGCAATCCGGTATCCCTCAGTCGCGTTGATGACTGTCTGGCTGTGGCTTCAAAAGCACTGACCAGACCCCGCATCCCCCTGCGGGTACTCTAGGGAGGCGTGCTGTCATGGTTCATCCACGCTCGCCAGCTGACCGTGGGGCTCGGTTCGCTGACCGTGAATGGACATAACGATTCTGTGAACAAGGAGGTTCAATATGAAAGCGACCGCTACCTTATGCCCGAATGCGATATTGGCGCTTGTCATGGCCCTGCCGTTTCTCCTGCTGCCCGTGCCGGCTGCCGCTGTGGAGGGGCTCCTGACCAAGACCGATATGACCTACCTTGGTGCGTTCCGGCTCCCCCAGGGGACCTTCGGCGGCTCCAGGTTTGGTTACGGTGGGCACGGGCCTGCCCCCTATCACGACCCCGCGACCGGCAGGTACACCCTGTTCCTGGAGGGTCATGCCTGGTATCCCGGTTATGTGGCCCAGGTTGAGATCCCGAAATCAACCGTAATCAGCGGCAACTGGGACGAACTCCCGCAGGCGACGGTCCTTCAGGAGTTCAACGACATCGGTGACGGCAAGTGGGACACCCTTTCCGATTACATGTTTTACGTCTACGGCATGCTGGTCCATAACGGCCGGCTGATCGTGGGCGCGTCGGAGTACTACGACGCGGATTACACCCAGACCGCTTCGCACGGGGTCTCGGGGCTGAACCTCTCCCGGAATGACGATTTTCAGGGATTCTTCCCCATGACGGCAGCAGCCACCCCCCGATCTCTCGGGGGATTCATGACCCCGGTTCCTCCACAGTGGCAGAGTGCACTGGGAGGCCCGGCCCTGACGGGAAACTGCTGCCTGCCCATAATAAGCGCCTCCTCGTCCGGACCGTCCGTCACGTCCTTCGATCCCGACCACGTGGGCGCCGTCAATCCGATCCCCGGCACCACCCTCCTCTTCTATCCTCTGGCCCACCCCCTGGCGAACGGGACCACCCAGAACAACCTCTTCAACAACGCAACTCAGATGGGCGGCATGGCCTTCCCGTCCGGGACCAGGAGCGTGCTCTTCATCGGCAGGCAAGGTACGGGTCCCTACTGCTACGGCTGCGGGATCGACCCCGAGGGGACCTGCCCGGCCGACTGTCACGGCGAATGCTGCGTTGACCCGTGCGACCATTCCAAAGGGACCCACTCCCATCCCTACCAGCACCAGGTCTGGGCCTACGACGCCAATGACCTGGTCGCGGTGAAAAACGGCGAAAAGGCGACTTGGGAACCCCGCCCCTATGCCGTCTGGACCCTGGACGACATGGATACCAGCGGTTGCGCCGACATCAGAGGCGCCGGTTACGACCACCTGACCCGCAGGCTCTACATCACCCAGGGGTATGGCGAGTCCCCGCGGGTAGATGTCTACAAGGTCGGGGGCCGGGGTGACACTACGCCGCCCCTCCTCGCCATCGACCCGGAGAGTACTCCGACCAACGCCACGAGCCGGACCGTGACCGGAACCACGGAGGCGGGGGCCAACGTGGAAGTCGCGACCGACACCACGGCCTCGGACGGGTTCGCCGCGGTAACCGGAGACGCTTGGAGCTACACCATAAGCGGCCTTGTATGGGGCGCGAACAACCTTACCGTAACCGCATGGGACCAGGCCGGCAACAACATGGTCCGGACCGCCTCCGTAACCCGGTCCCCGGCCCTCTCGATAACGCTCACAGGAACCGGGGGCGGGAATGTTGTTAGCGCCCCCGGGGGGATTCTCTGCCCGAGCGGCGGCTGTTCCAATTTCTTTCCCTACACCTCAACAGTCAGCCTCACCGCGTTTCCGGATGGCGACTCCCTCTTTACCGGCTGGTCCGTCTGCTCAGGCACGGGCGGATGCGGCGTTGTCATGAACGGTGACAGGGCGGTCTCGGCCGAGTTCACCTTCGTTCAGCCCGCACGGATACCTGGCACGCCGCCATCTTACCACCCCACTCTTACGGAAGCTTATGGCGCCCTCACTGATGGCGGTAACATCCAGGCAAGGGCATTTCTCTTTACAGAGGAGCTGAACCTGAACCACCCAGTACCGGTCCGTCTGACGGGTGGATATGACACGAGCTTTACGACCATCACTGGCCGCACGGCCGTAAGGGGAAGCGTCACCGTGAAGCTGGGAGCGCTTGAGGCTGAGAACCTGGAGATCAGGTGAGTTGGTACTACGTTGTGCGTATTTTTCCCGCCACTACAATGGGGCAGAAGTCAGTAGAAGCCATAGTGTGCGCTGGGCAACGCCCAGGTCAGGAGGGTTCAAGTCCCTCTGGCGCTCGGATGAGGGGCGCCATATCCAAAAGCGGGGGTAATTCCTCGCTGGCCGGTGAACAGTATAAATCACCGGAGGGCAGGGTGTCCACCGTGAGGTGGAATCCGAAGGGCATGAGGAGAAGTACCGGGCCGTAATCAACGGGGCTACCCTGTGATGAACCGGTTGGCCAAAGATGGGGCAAAGGTCGAGCCTGCACTATGGAGGCGAAGGCGCTATCATCCTCCCATCGAACCAAGGTGTGTGCGGACGGCACGGTACGGAAGACCTGGACGTGACCCCAGGAGAACTCGCAAGGTTTCCGGTTGGCACTGGAATAAGCGGCCCTATAAGCGAAGAGCGAAGTGGGAAGCGATGCCTTGCGAGTAGTCGGACAGCCGAATAGTACCACAAGCGCGGCGAAAGCCTCGTGAACGCGGGGATTCTGGGGACAGTTTATTTAATTCACCTCGTGGGGATTCTGGGGACAGTTTATTTAATTCACCTAAGATAAATAAACTGTCCGTACGCAGTAACAGTTGTTTATTCTAGTGGGTTAAAGTCCCGTCCGGGAAATTGTCCGTTCACCCCAATAGCTCAAGGAAGCGGCGTTCTGGTAACAGGAGGTCGTAAGTTTCCAATTGGCATAGCAGCAGGCCGTAACGAAAGTGAACCCACAAGTAGCCTCGTTAAATTCAACCGAAGATGCCGACCCAGTGGACATATGGGGAAGGTCGCAGTCACAGGTTCAGATAACGGAAGCGACCTGTGTAATCTTCCGGGGTAGCAGGGGCGGCATGTTGCGGAAGATAAACAGCCCAGTGCTGGAGACCCGATGCGGTGGCGCATGAGAAGCGCCAACCGGCGCGTATAAGGCAACGAAATCGCGTAGGGCCGTATCGGGAGTCGGAGGGGTCCATAGTACCGTCTGAGGGCACGGGACAACACAACCCCGCCCGAGGGAAGGGACCCTGCTTTGTTCACGCGACCAAAGAGCGGAGGAAAGGGGATTGCAGAGATGCTAACAACCCCGGAAACAATCAGGACGCTGCAGAGGAAGCTCTACCGCAAGGCCAAGCAGGAACCGGCCTACCGCTTCCATGCCTTGTATGACAAGGTCTACCGGGCCGACATTCTCAGTCACGCCTATCGCCTTGTCCGCGCCAACAAAGGGAGCGCCGGGATAGACGGCGTCACCTTCGAGGCCATCGAGGAACCGGAAGTGGTAACCGCGTTTATCGCGGAGCTGGAAGAAGCACTGAGAGACAAGACGTACGAACCGGCACCGGTAAAACGGGTCATGATACCAAAGAGCAACGGCGGTCAGCGCCCCCTTGGCATCCCGACCATCCGGGACCGGGTGGTGCAGATGGCCGCAAAACTGGTCATCGAGCCAATCTTCGAAGCGGACTTCTGCGATACCTCATACGGATTCAGGCCGAAGAAGTCAGCCCACGACGCAGTCGATGACGTGTCATATGCCATGAACACCGGATACACCGAAATCATCGACGCCGATATATCCAAATACTTTGATACCATCCCCCACGCCAAGCTCATGGCCGTGGTCGCTGAACGCATCTGTGACGGCGCGATACTGCGCCTCATCCAGATGTGGCTTAAGGCCCCGGTAATGGAAGAGGACAAGGATGGAACGAAGCGGAACATCGGCGGCGGCAAGGGCAACCGCAAAGGTACGCCGCAAGGCGGAGTCATCTCACCGTTATTGGCCAACCTCTACCTGCACATACTGGACAGGATATGGGAGCGGCGGCAGTTGCAACAACGGTTAGGCGCCCGTATCGTCCGCTATGCGGACGACATCGTCATTCTCTGCCGGCGGAAGAAATCCGACAAGGCAATGACAGTGCTGCGGCAGATACTGGAGCGGCTTGGGCTCACCCTGAACGAGGCAAAGACGAAAGTGGTCAATGCCTTCGATGGGAAGTTCGACTTTCTCGGGTTCACAATCTGGATGGGCAAAGGCAGGAAAACGAGGAATTATTATCCTTATGTCCAGCCTTCGAAGAAATCCCTGCAAATTATCAAAGACCGAGTCACCAATCTCACGAAAAGAGAAAGGACAATCATGCCGTTTGAATGGATAGTAAACGAAGTCAACGCCACTGTGCGAGGATGGGCCTGTTACTTCCATTATCGCAATTGCAGCAAAGCAATGGGGCAGATACGCACCCATGTGGAGCAGCGACTTAGCAGGTTGTTGAAAAACTAGCTCAATTTGATTCAGAAAAGTGTCAATTTATGTTATATTACCACGCGCAATACATTGAAATTGCTGGAGATTAATATGCGTGGAAATGACAGCAAAACTGAGTCGATGTTCGTTTACGTGGCTCCCGAATCGTATGTACCAAAAGACCATCCGCTGCGTCCCATACGGGCACTAGCCGACAAAGCTCTGGCTGAGCTTGATAGGGAATTCGAGGCCATGTACTCCAGTACCGGGAGGCCGTCGATTCCGCCTGAACAGCTGTTGAAAGCATTGCTGCTCCAGGCACTCTATACCATCAGGAGCAACCGCCTCCTGGTGGAACAGATAAGCTACAACATCCTGTTCCGCTGGTTTGTGGGAATGTCCCTTGACGAGAAGGTCTGGGACCACTCCTCCTTCTCCACCAACCTGGAACGGTTGATAAAGGCTGACGCGTCTCGTCTGTTCCTTGCCGGGGTCGTGAAACAGGCCCGCAAGGCGAGACTTCTTTCCGACGAGCACTTCAGTGTTGACGGTACTCTTATCGAAGCATGGGCTTCCACCAAAAGCTTCCAGCCCAAGGACGGACCGAAGAACCCCATTGGTCGGAACCAGGAACATGACTTCCGTGGGGAAAGCCGAAAGAACGATACCCACCGAAGTTTGACAGTTTGATCACCCTGATTATGCATTAACATAGCGATATTTCGAGCAATATCGTTTTTTGCTTGCCAAGTATGTAGTACGTACAATAATCGTTATTAT
>CAZHVY010000062.1:0-11812 GCA_964536305.1 uncultured Geobacter sp.
GTAATTTGAGGACAAACCACGCGCGAAATGAGGACAAACCACGCGCGAAATTACAAAAATATCGAAAACATCCTCATAGGCCTCCACTGGATCTCCGTAGAGAGCAGGCGCACCGGCCTCTCCCATGTCTTCAGGGGGGACCAGGGGTTTGAGCTTGAAGACGCGGGCGCGATCAGGGGAAAACAGATCCTTGAAGCCGTTTCTCTCCTGAAAAGCTGGGAACCGCTGGAGGCCGGCCTCGGACTGGCCGCCTTCAACTCCCTCATGGATCCGCGGGGAGAAAACGTCAATGTTCTGGATTTCCTCCTCCGCGAATCATCCGGCAGGACCGTTACCTGCGTCGGCAGGTTTCCCTTCTTCCCCGATATTTCACGCATCGCTGCGCGGGCCTTTCTTCTGGAGATGGAGCCCCGGGAAGGCGAATTTCCGCCATACGCGGCCGAAGAGGTCGTGCCGGAATCGGACCTGGTGATCATAACCGGCGCCACCCTCATCACCAAGACCATGCAGAGGCTTCTGGAACTCTCCCGCGACGCCGTCGCCGTAGTCCTGGGCCCCAGCACCCCCATGAGCGAGGTCCTGTTCGATTTCGGCGCTTCGGTGATTGCCGGCGTCAGGGTCACGGACCCGGAAGCCCTTCGCGTGAGCCTTTCCCAGGGAGTCAAGTATTACAGGAAGATAGCCGGGATCGAACCTGTCACGATGTTCAGGAAATAGCGTCAACGAGCCCCCACACCTCCCTTTTGCCAAAGAAGGGAAATCCCTTTGCCCAGGAGAATACCCATGAACCTGCTCCGGAAAATCAATATATCCATGCTGGCGCTGCTCGCAGTAACCTTCGCCCTTTCCTCCCCGTCTGCGGCCAGGACGGTCGCCTCAGCCGGAAAGACCCGCGTCATAACCGACATGGCCGGCAAAAAGGTCCGCGTACCGGTTCCCCTTACCCGGGTAGCCCTGTTCGGCGGTCCCACCGGTCAGATAGCCTATATCCTCGGCGCCCGGAACCAGTTGTGCGCGGTGACCAGCTCCCTGAAGGGTTCCGAGCTGATCAACGCCTTTGACCCATCCATCAGAAAACTCCCGGGACCGAGAAGCACCAGCGGCCACGTGAACATCGAGTCTCTGGTCCTCTCCCGGCCCCAACTGGTCATAGCAGGCACGCTGGACGGTTCCATCGTTGAAAAGAAGACCTCCATTCCCGTCGCGTATACGGAGAGCAGCATGAATCACGGACTGGATCTCCTGAAAAAAGAGATCCGGTTCTACGCCGATGTCTTCGGCAAGGAAAAACGGGGGGAAAAATACATCGCCTATCTGGAAAAGACCATTTCCTTCGTCAAATCCAGGACCAGGGACATCCCCATGAATAAAAGAAAGAAGGTTTTCAACGGCTACGGCTCCAGCCACCTGGTCACCCTGGGAGGAGACACCTTCATGCACGAGCGCATCCTGAACGCCGGGTGCATCGACGCCGCGGCGGCAATCAGTTCCGCCGGGGCAAAGGAAGGTCTCCATTCAGGACTCCTGGAGGTATCCCTGGAAAAGGCGCTGGGATGGAATCCCGACATCCTCATCATAGACACCGGGACACCTGAAGAGGTGTATCGGGACAGCCGCTGGAAGAACGTCTCCGCCATCCGCAACCGCCAGGTCTACAAGCAGCCCGTGGGAATATTCATATGGGACCGCCCCACGGCAGAGGCGGCGGTTCTCTATCCCCTGTGGCTCGCCAAGACCGCCTACCCGGAGCGCTTCCGGGACGTGGACATGATGAAGGAAGTGAAGAGGTTTTACGGCGAGATCATGTCGTTCAACCTGAGCGACCAACAGGCCGGCGCCCTTCTGTCCGGGAAATACCAGATGAAGTTCGGCCCGGTCCGCGGGATGAGGTAACCCATCCCATGAACCCCGCGGAAAAACGTATTGGCATCGGGATTGCACCGGCGACATTGATGATTCTGCTGACGGCGATTCTGATCATCATCTGCATAACGGCCCTGATGCTTGGCCAGTTGCGGATACCGCCGATGACGATCCTGGAGATTCTCGCCTCCCGGGTGTTTCCCATAGAACCCACGTGGGAGCCCACCCTGGAATCGGTGCTGTTCGATGTGCGGCTTCCCCGCCTTCTCGCCGGACTGCTGGTGGGCGCCGGACTGTCCATCTCCGGAGCGGCCTTCCAGGGCCTCTTCCGCAATCCGCTGGTCTCGCCCCACATCCTCGGCGTGTCCGCCGGGGCGGGACTGGGCGCGGCCCTGGCCATACTCTTTTTCAGCAGCATCCTGGCGATTCAGGTCCTGTCCTTCACCTTCGGCCTGGCGGCGGTGCTCATGACCGTCGGGCTCGCCAGGGTCTACCGCACCACACCCGTGCTGATGCTCGTGCTCTCGGGAATTATCGTGGGCGCCCTTTTTTCCGCCTGCACCTCGCTCCTCAAATACATCGCCGACCCCCTAAACAACATGCCTTCCATCGTGTTCTGGCTGCTGGGCTCCCTGAACAACGCCTCCAACAAGGATCTGGCCATTGTGGGGCCGGTTATCCTCTCCGGGATCATCATCCTCCTCCTGATCCGCTGGCGCATCAACCTGCTGGCCATGGGCGAGGAGAATGCCCGGGCCCTCGGCGTGGACACGGGACGCCTGACGGCGCTCATTATCATCTGCTCCACCATGATCTCCGCCGCCTCGGTTTCCATCAGCGGCATAATCGGCTGGATAGGCCTCGTCATCCCGCACATCGGCAGACTGCTGGTGGGTCCGGACAACAAACGACTGCTTCCCGTTGTGGCGCTGGTGGGGGCGTCCTACCTGATCACGGTGGATACCATTGCGCGCACGGCCATGGAATCGGAGATACCCATCGGCATCCTCACCGCCCTGGTGGGCGCTCCCATATTCGCCTATCTCCTCAAAAAATCAAGGCCGGGGTGGTGATATGACCTCTCTCATCCATGTCCGCGACCTGTCCTTCAGCTATACCGGCGCCGCCCCCCACGACGTTTTCGCCGGAGTCTCCTTCAACGTGGGACACGGTGATGTCTTCTGCCTCCTGGGTCCCAACGGCACGGGCAAATCCACGCTGCTGAAATGCGTCAGCAATGTCCTGCACGGCTGGCAAGGCGATATCCGCCTGGACGGAAGGGACATCTCCCGCATGAAACCGGCGGAAGTGGCCAGGGAAATCGGCTATGTGCCGCAGAACCAGACTTCCGCGTTCCCCTTTCAGGTACGGGACGTGGTGGTCATGGGCCGCGCGCCCCATCTGGCCGTGTTTGCCTCTCCCAGCGTTCACGACCGGGAAATCGCCCGGGCCGCCATGGAGTCGACCGGCATACTCCCCCTGGCGGGCCGCCCCTGCACCACCCTCAGCGGCGGTGAATGGCAGCTTGTGCTCATAGCTCGGGCCCTGGCCCAGGAACCGCGCATCATGATACTGGACGAGCCCACCTCCCACCTCGACCTGGGAAACCAGGTGCGGATCCTGCGGGTGGTGAAGTCACTTGCGGATGCGGGCATGGGAATCATCATGGCCACCCATTTCCCGGATCACGCCTTTATCGCGGCGACCGAGGCCGCCATCATGAACCGCGGCGGGCTGTCGAAAAAGGGTCGGCCGGAAGCGGTCATCACCGACGAAAACATGCGGGAAGCCTACGGGGTGGATGTGAAGGTGCTGCATGTGGGAGAAGGTGTTGATCGGAAGGCGTGCTTTCCGTCGCTGTAAGAAACAGAGCCGCTCTTATCCGTGACAGGAAAATTACCGCAATCCGACACCGGGGGATAATTCTCCCTCTACCATCGGACGTCCCGACGGGACTCACATTTCATCAAGGCCAAGGACAGCAGGCAATGCGCGCACATGACAAAAGAATCCCTTATTTCGGCAAACGGTTTTCCACTGCCCTTCTCTTTCTTCTTCTGACGACCTTTCTCTCCGCCTGCCACCATGCGTCCCCCGGAGGATTCATGCCCCCGGCCAGGATTCAGTATCTGGACGGAATTGAAAAGGACATCAATGCATTCAGGCCCGACCCCCGATTCCCGGACGACCAATACGTACTGGAGACGGTTCGAGAGGCAATGAAGGGCGCCCGCTCGCGGAACGGCGGTATCGGCGCCTGCCTGGTGCGCGAAGCGACCGGAGAGGTCCTGGAACGAGGTCACAACAGCCAGTACGAGCCCTGGTTCCGCAGCGACAAGCACGCGGAAATGGATCTGCTCGATCGCTGGGAAGAGCGGATGCGATTTACCAGGTCACGCAACCCCCGCGACCCTTCCTACCTTGATCCCAGAGCCGCCGACGGCATCGTCCTGTACACCTCCGTGGAACCCTGCCCCATGTGCCTCACCCGCATCATCAACTCGGGAATAAAAAAGGTGTACTACGCGGCGCCGGACATAAGCGGGGGCATGGCCCGCCGATTTGACTCTCTCCCTCCCTTCTGGAAGGGGATGGCCGAGGGGATGGTCCTGGCGCCGGCCCGCTGCTCGCCGGCGCTGGCGGACATGGCTGCCCGGCTGTTCAATCCCATGCACATGCCCGGAGCAAAGAGAAAGTAAAAGAACACCAAGACCTGCCGGGCAGGGAAAACCCGGCGGGTCTGAAAACAAAGGAGACATCCATGGAGAAAATCGTTTTGACCATTGCGGCGGCCCTTGCCCTCTTCTTCTTTTCTCTTCCCTCTCACTCCCACGCCCTGACCGTGGGGGGCGCCGTTCGCCAGCCTCTCAACCTGGACACGGAGATCCTGGAAAAACTGGGCGCAATCGAGGTCAGGCTCAATGAAGTGGGCCGGGACAGGAAATTCAACGGCGTCTTTGTCTATCGCGGGACACCCCTGCGCACCATACTGGAAATGGCGCGCATCGAAAAAGACGGCCCCGGCTTCAGGAAAACCACCGACCTGGCCATAGCCGTGCGCTCCAGAAGCGGCGCCGTAACCGTCCTCTCCTGGGGCGAGGTATTTTACCGCAATCCGTCCAACGCGCTCCTCGCCGTGTCCGCGAAGCCGGTCCTCCCCCACAAGGCCAACGGTTGCGGCGAATGCCACGCCCCTGATTTCCATCAACCGGTCATGGACCGGTTCAAGCGCGTCATCGGCTATCCCAAGCTGGTTCTGGCCAATGATTTTCATACGGATCGGAGCATAGAGGACGTGGTTTCCATTGAGGTGGTCGACCTGCGAAAGGAATTCAGGAAAAAAGAGGGCGCCAAACCATCGCCAGCCCGCTTCACGGTAACCGACACCGCTGGAAAAACCACTGAATTCACGGACCTTTCAACCTTCCCCAGGACAGCGACTGAGGTCATGATTGTGGGCGACGGCCATGGATATCACGGCGTCCAGAAGCATGAGGGGGTTTCCTTGCGGGCAATCCTGAAGAAGGCCGGCGTCCGGGAGGATACTGACAAGGCGGTGGTGGTCACTTCCACCGACGGGTATCGTGTCTGTCTGTCCCTGGGCGAGATCTTTCTGGCGCCCCTGGGAGAACGCATCCTGGTATCCGAAATCCCGCCAAAATCATCCGGCGACTCCAAGAAATTCACACTGGCCCTTCCGGACGACACTGCGGCGGACCGCATGGTCAAGACCGTAAGCAGGATTGAGGTCATTTCACTGAAGCCTCAGCCGAAACTCTACGTCATCAGCATGGGATGCGCGGAGCCCTCCATGATGACGCTGGAAGCGGTCTCAGCCATGGGCAAGGCCGACGTCTACATCGCCTCCGAAGATATGGCCAGGCAATTCGCCGCGTACATGGGAGGAAAGCCGGTGCTGTTCGACCCCATGCTGAATTTCGAGCCTGTCTTCAGAAAGAAGAATCCGGGACTGGCCCCCGAAGAGATAAAGAGGAAACTGGAAGCCCAGCGGGCAGCGGACATGAAGAAGATCCGGGACACGCTGGCGGCCGGCAGGAGCATCGCCCTGCTGGAGCACGGTGACCCGACCATCTACGGCGGCTGGCAGCACTGGATTGAACCGGAGGTGGCGGGACGCTTCGAGGTCATTACCGGCGTCAGCGCCTTCAACGCCGCCAACGCCATGTTCGCCAACAGCAAGATCTACACGGGCATCAGCGCCTTCGAGGCGGGCGGACCTGGAAACCTGGTGTGCAACAAGGGGAACGTCATCATCACGGCGCCCTACAGCCTTGCCTCCAACGAGGGACTGCTCAAGGAGGCGGCGGCGGGCGGCGACATGGTGGCCATCTTCATGGGCCTCAAGGAGATGGAGAAACTTACGCCCCTCCTGAAGAAACACTATCCGGAAACCACGCCGGTCGCCATTATCTACAAGGCCGGATACACCGGAGAGGCCTCCATATCCCGGACAACCCTGAAGGACCTGAAGCAGGTGGCGGAGCGGGAGAAAGAGAAGATGATGGGCATGATCTATATCGGTTCCTGCCTGAAGTAGAAAACCCTCCACATCCTCCGATCAAAAACAGGGGTCCGCCGTCATTCAACCGGCGGGCCCCTATTGCTGTAGACACGGCAGACAGGTAGGAAACAGAGAGTCACTGAACATCTGCCCGATTATTCCGGATGAATAACACGCCGGCCTATACCTCCTGAGACACCTCATGTCATACCGCCATTCAGGACTCCGGCGTGGTCCCTCTGTCCTCTTCCCGTTTTTTCCTCAGAAAACCGGCCAGTTCTTCAGCCGCGAAATCCACTGCATCGCTGACAGGGTTCAGGATCTGGTCCGGGCCCATTTCTTTCAATATGGAGAACTGGGTTTCGTCCCTGGCAAGCGCGGAAAATCCGCCGGCATACCCCACGTGCTTCAGCCCGGACAACAGGAGCCGGTGCGCATCCGGCAGCGGAAGAGTACTCACCACCCATTTCATGCCGTCAACAGGCAGGGTGTCGAGAAAATTCACATCCTCGCAGTCGCCGAAATGCACGTGCAGACCCTCCCTCTCAAGGGCCGTCACCACTTCCGGATCGAAGTCCACGCCCAGAACGTCCAGCCCCTCCCCATGCAATTTCCTGAAGAGCCGCGCGCCGTATCTTCCCAACCCGAACACCGCAAGCTCGGGACGGTTCGCCTCATGATGTTCCTCTTCCATCGCCATTTCCCGAAACGGCCGGCGGCGCTCGAAGAACGCAAGGAATCCGCGCAGGCGCTGGTAAACAGGTTCCGCATAGAGGATCAGGTAGGTGGAAAGGGTAATGGTTATGAGGCCGATAAGGGTAGTAAGCCCAAGAGCGGCGCCGCCGATGTGGCCGAGCCCAATGCCCATGGCCACGAACACGATGGAGAATTCACTGATCTGCGCAACAGTGAGACCGGCCATGAATCCGGTGCGCCGGCGATAACCCATGAAGCCCATGATAGCCATGACGATAAGCGGATTGCCAATCAGAACAAAAAGGGAAAGTACGATGGCAGGCGCAGCCTCGTTTCCCAGGGTGGAAAGTTCCAGCCTGGCCCCCAGATCGACAAAGAAAAACAGGAGGAGAAAATCACGCATGCTTGACAGACGTGAGCCTATGACCTCCCGATAGCCCGTTGAAGCCAGTGAAAAACCGGCGAGAAAGGCGCCGGCCTCCTTGCTGAACCCGGCCCATTCCCCAAAGGCGGCCAGGGCTGTTCCCCAGGCAATGGCGAATATGAGCAGCAGCTCCGAGGAGCGGGCAACGCGGCCCATGAGCCGGGGAAAAACATATCGCATCAGGAGAAACAGAAGAACGCCCGCTATCCCGATGCGCATCAGGAGGGACAGGGCCACATCCCGGAACGCCGAAGCGCCTTCCGCCCCCCGCAAGGCGCTCATCACCATCATCGCCAATACCACCGCAATGTCCTGGACGATAAGAAAACCCACCGCGATGCGGCCGTGCAGGGAATCCAGCTCCTTTTTGTCGGAGAGGAGCTTAACGATGATGATGGTGCTGGAAAAGGTGAGGGCAACGGCCACGTACAGGGCCGTAATCATATCCCTTCCCATGAGGAGCAGTATGCCGAACCCCAGGAGGATGGTAAAGGCAAGCTGACCAAGGCCCGTTGCCAGGGCCACCGGCCCGATGTGGCGGACGCTGCGCAGGTCCAGCTTCAGGCCGACGACGAATAACAATACCGTAACCCCGATTTGGGCGAGCAGGTCGATCTGGTCATGGGCGGAAACCAGGCCGGACACAGATGGACCGGCGACAATCCCCACCACAATATAAGCGATGAGGAGCGGCTGCCGCATGCGCAGCGCCAGAAAGCCGGCGCCGGCCGAAGCCAGAAGCAGCAAAGCGAATTCCGTATAAACCTTTTCCATCCATCAGTCCTCCTTCGAGCCAGCTCCTGTAAAAGTCTTTCCGGCTCCCCCGACGTCCCGCTCGCCTTGGGGATGGGCGGGCAATCACCCGGCAGCGGTCTGGATATGGACCGTCCGCTGCGGGAAGGGAATCTCGATCCCCTCGGCCCGGAACCTCTTGAATATCCTCTTGCGGATTATGTGCTGGGCCTGGTACTGATCCGCGAATTCCGCCACTTGGCAGACGAGGGTAAAGTCAATGGAGCTTGTTCCGAAACCGGGGATGAAGCGGGCCGCCGGGGGCGGATCACTCAGCAGGCCGGGAACCTCCTCGGCCGCCAGCAGGGCTTCCTCAAGGAGAATACGCTCCACCACATCGGGGTCAGAGGAATAGCTCACGCCCACGGAGACGGAAAGCGACATCCGTTTTTCCGGCAGGTAGTAGTTGGTGACCACGCTCTGGGAAAGTTTGCTGTTGGGTATTACCACCATGTTGTTGGGAAGCATGCGGATGCGGGTGGTGCGCCAGGTGATGTCCTGCACATACCCTTCCTGGCCATTCTCCAGTTTGATGAAATCGCCGATGCGGATGGATTTTTCCACCAGGATATGCAGGCCCGCGAACAGGTTGGCCAGGGTGTCCTGGAGGGCAAGGGCCACAGCCAGGCCGCCCACGCCCAGGGCCGTCAGGATTGGCGCGATGGATATGCCCAGCACACCCAGGATAATCAGCCCCCCGGTGGCCAGGATTATACCCTTCATCAGGCCGTAGGCAAGGCCGGTGGTCGGCAAAGGGAGGTCGGTATGCGCCAGATAATGGCGCAGCATCCTGCCGCTGAGGTTAGCGGCCGCAATGGTCACCGATATGATAAGTATGACATAGATGGTGACGCTGAGATGGGACACATACCTCGCCGGCAGCTCCGAAAAAGAGATGCCGAAGTAGATGGAAAGCGCCAGGCACCAGAACAGGGATGGAGTCTTGATGGACGCTATAACAATATCATCGGCCCTGGTTTCCGTCCTCTGGGACCAGCGGTGCGCAAAACGCAGCAGAATGCCCCGCACGGCCAAGAAAACACCTAAAGCGGCACAGGCGACCAGAATCGGCGCCAGCATTTTCGTATCAATAATATTCATCAATATCCTCCTTTTTCAGTAACTTCCGATTTGCTTGGCTGCGGCCAGACCAGGCCCGGGGCTTTTCCCGGGCTGCGCTAACTCCGTTCCAGGATCCTCTCCCGCCTGCGCATGACCGCCGCGTCCAGAAGCATCCGTCCCGCCCAGCGGTATACATTGAACTCCCTGATAAGACCGCGCATGCTGGTGATGCGGTCCCGCTGCTCGGTGACGGGCATGAGCAGCGCCATGTGGAGAGCCGCCGCGCACTGATCGATGTCGTAAGGATTGACAATCAGGGCCTCGGGCAGTTCCCGTGACGCCCCGGTAAACCGGCTCAGTATCAACACGCCCCGCCCGTCGTCACGGGCGGCCAGAAACTCCTTGGCCACCAGGTTCATGCCGTCATGCAGACTGCTGACAAAGCACAGATCCGCGGCCCGGTAGTATTCGTAGACCGCGGCATGGTCGTGGTGCTCGATCTTGAGGATAATCGGCAGATACCCGCCTCCTCCGAAACGCCCGTTGATCCTTTCCGCCATGGACCTCACTTCCGTCTCGAACTCCCGGTAGCGCCCGATACTGGAGCGGCTCGGCGCGGCCACCTGAATGAAAGAAAAGCGGCCCCGCCACTCGGGCTGGAGCTCCAGAAGCCTCTCCACCGCCATGAAGCGTTCCAGTATCCCCTTGGTATAGTCGAGGCGGTCCACCCCGAATCCCATGGCATGGTTTTCGGGCAATCCGTTCAGGGAACGGATTGCCCGGCGGCACTCTTCCACCGGCTTGGCGGTAAACTCGGCCACGGGGGGCCAATCGATGGAGATTGGATATCGATGGACCGCCGTCTGATGGCCTCCAAAGGAAATGGTGAAGGTCTCCCGATCCACCCTCGCCTCCATCAGGCGATCCACGGTATCCAGGAAATTGTTGCAGTGAAACTGGGTGTGAAATCCCAGGATACTGCTCCCCAGGAGGCCGTCCAGAATCTGCGCCCGCCACGGACAGATGGAGAAGGACTCGGGATTGGGCCAGGGGATATGCCAGAAGGTGATGATGGTGGCGTTTGGGAGGCGGTCCCGTATCATGCGCGGCAGCAGGGCAAGGTGATAGTCCTGCACAAGGACTATCGGGCTGTCCGTGTCTGATTCCTCCACCACCGCGTCGGCAAACCTTCGATTCACCGCCTCGTAATGGGACCAGTCTCCGGCGCGGAAGATGGGACGGACATGGGCCACGTGGCACAGCGGCCACATCCCTTCGTTGGCGAAACCGTAGTAATAGCCCTGCTCCTCTTCCTCGCTCAGCCAGATGCGGCGGATATGATAGGAAGGCTTTTCGGGAGGAACGGCCACCCGATCCCGTCCGTCCACGGTTTCCCGGTCGGCGGAACCGGCGCCGTGGGCTATCCACGTGCCGGAACAGGCGCGCATGATCGGCTCCAGGGCGGTGACCAGGCCGCTGGCCGGCCGCTGGACCTGGATACCCTCTCCCGCTCTCGCATGGATATATGGTTCGCGGTTGGACACGACCAGGATCTCTTCACCCCGCAGTTCGCTTTTCAGGATGGAGCGCAGGACTTCGGGCGTCCATGTTATCTGCTCCTCGTCGCGGGGCCGGTATTCAGCTTCCAGGTCACGGATGAGCATGCGCAGGTCACGGGCGATGGGTTGCAGTTCCGGCGCGGCAAGCGCTCCTTTGTCTCCCGGACGCTTGAGGGCCTCGCCCCTCAAGAGCGCCCGTGTTCCCTCAATCCAGCCACGCCTGCTCATGTGCGCGATGATCACGGTCAGGAGCGAGACAATGCATCCGAGGGCCGCGAAGAAGTAGAAGAAGTATTTACGGGTCTCCGCGCTGCGGCGCTGGATAAAACCCAGATCGTGGACAAACACCAGACGTCCGGCGAAAACTCCTTCTGATTCCACGGGTTCGACGGTAACATGGAGCGTCATGCCCGATTTTTTTTCCGTAACATGTCCATTTCCCGAGGAAAATTGCCCGATGGTTTCACAGCGGATATCTGCCGGAAACTTCTTCGTGACAATGAGGGCGCCGCTGGTGGCATCGCAGAAACCGATGGCGTACAGGCGCTCGTCCTGGGTAATGCGGTTGAAATAGCTGCCTATCCTGGATGTGGAACCGCCGGCCAGCCTCTCAAGGAGAGGCTCCTTTATGGAATTGGTAATCAATTGCGAGCGCATGTCCAGATCACGGACGAACCAGCGCTCGATGAGCTTGTCCATGAGCGGAACCGTCGTATAGGCGATGACTATAAGGACGGCGGCCAGGGGCAGTATGAAACGAAGGGATAGTCGCATGAACAGATACTCCTGAAAAACCGGGGAAACTAGTACTCTGTAACGTTTATTCTTTCGAGTCTAACCCCTCCAAACCTCCCCTTCTCAGGGGAGGCTCAAAGGCTTCCCCCCTGAGAAGGG
>CAZHVY010000063.1:0-11711 GCA_964536305.1 uncultured Geobacter sp.
CGATCTCACGGCTGTTTCCGCTGTCTGGTAATCCGCTTGCGCCGGACCCACTGGTCCGGCTTTCGGCAGATACCTACCGGAGGGGAGTTCGAAATGTCGAAGCGGGTGTCCGGATGCAGTCGGGCTGTTAAACAAGGCGGGTCGAAAAACGGAGAACGGGAGAATTCGGAAGGGACATTTTCGGTGAGCGCCCGTAACCCCCAGGGTTGCACCCGGCCCCCGGACTGCGGGCTTCGAAACGGAGAATCAGGGTAAATGTGCGGGCGGGCGTAAGTCGGCGTGGGCACGCCGGAAACGACGAGACCCCGAGGGGATCACCCCACGGGGTCTTGCGTTAAACAAGAACCGCTGAAATCAGCGGATTGAATTTTGGCTCCCCAGCGCGGACTTGAACCACGGACAAGGTGGTTAACAGTAGCCTTATCTTTCTTTTTCACATCATTTCACCACCCACCACACCCTCCAAGTTATTATTGTAACCACTTGACTTAAATAGCATTACCACCTATCATGCATTCCGCGGCAGCTCATTTTTTATCGCCACTACCCAACACAATGAGGTTGCACGGCAGGTTGCACGGCTTAGACTGGGGTCGAAGCGGCCCACTCGATGGCTTGCGGCGGAGGATGGAAGCATGAAGTTCACAGACATAGCAATCAAGAACCTGAAACCGAAGGAGAAGAAATATTACCTGCGTGAAGCGAACGGATTCGCGATCCGGGTCATGCCATCCGGCATCAAGACATGGCTTCATGTCTACACCTTCGAAGGGAAGCGGAAGGAGATGAACCTGGGGCAATACCCTCACGTATCTGTCGCCGAGGCTCGAACCCGGTTTAACAGGTCCTATGAGCTGTTTAAGCTTGGCAAAGATCCCGGAGAACTGGAGAGGCAGGAAAGAGATGATCGGCGGAATGCCGAGACCGTTTCCGGCCTCGTTACCGACTACCTGGAGAAGCACGCAAAGAGAAACAAGCGGTCATGGGAAAAGGATGAAGAAATCCTTAATCGTGATGTGGTGCCGGTATGGGGGCAACGCAAGGCGGAGGATATAACCAAACGCGATGTGAGGAACTTGCTTGATGGTATCATCGGTCGAGGTTCTCCCGGCATGGCAAACAATTGTTTTCAGATCATCCGGAAGATGTTCAATTACGCCGTGGATAATGAAATTCTTTCGGCATCTCCTTGCGTCGGGGTGAAGCTTCCCGCTCAGAAAAACAGCCGCAGCCGCACTCTGAACGAGCAGGAGATCAAAGCATTGTGGCAAAACCTCGATTCTTGCCCCATCTCGGATGAGACCCGGCGTGCATTGAAGCTGGTCCTCGTCACCGGGCAGAGGCCGAACGAGGTTGCCGGTCTCCCCGTGGCGGAGATCGACGGGCGGTGGTGGACACTTCCGGTTGCCCGGCAGAAGGTATCCAAGGTGAAAGAATGCGATCGCTCACCACACCGCATTTATCTCACTGATCTGGCCCTGGAGTTGATCGGGAATACCGAGGGCAAGAGCTATGTCTTCCCTACTCCGCACAGCTCCAAGGAAAAGCCCATCGACTCTCATTGTCTGACGGTCGCTTTGTGGCGTAACCTGAATGCTCCCGTCTTCGATGAAGAAGGGAATCCCGTGATGGATGAAGGCGGCAAACCTAAGACCGAGAATCGGCTGGGAGTCGAGCAATTCACCCCTCACGACCTGAGGAGGACCGCCGCCACTTTCATGGCTGAAATGGGCACTCCGGATGCGGTTATTGACTCTGTCCTGAATCACGTCAAGACAGGAATCATCAAGGTTTACAATCAGTACAAATACGACAAGGAAAAACAGGTAGCGCTCGAAGCGTGGGAGCGGAAGCTGCGTAGCATTATTACCGGAGAGAAGGGAAAAGTGATACCAATGACTCGCTCGCAGAGCGGTGAGGACAGGTGAAGATTCCCACAAGAGCACACAAATAGGCTATCTAACACGGAGACATATTATCTTTTCGCGGACTCCTGATTACCATCAGAACGACCGGAATACCGGGAATGAGCCGGGAAAGCTTTTCGAAGTACCAGCCGGATACTGGGGGGTGCGCGGCGGACGGCTCCTGGAGGGAGCCAGATGCCCGCTCCCACCGGGAACGGCGAAGGGAGCAGGCCGAAAAGGGATGCTCCCCACCATGACGATGCGGCAAGAAAAATGCGGCTGGGCCAACAAGGGCCAGCCGCATTTTTCTGGACCGGATCGAGCTACCGGCAAGAGAGCATGGGAGGACCACCCCACCTCCTGGACCGGGAACGCTAGCGGGAATCGGTCTTTTCTTGGCAGGAGTGCGTCTACCCCAAACCCCATCAGACCCGACCTCGCGGATGCAATGGACACTTACCAGCTGCGACGCTTCCTCCGCATCGAGCGAGAGAACTTTGCCCTGCGCACGAAGGTGTCCCGCTTCTTCCTTCCCTGAACCAACCGCCAAAGACGGTCGAGCGGGGACGAGTCGGCATCGCAGTATTCCTTGTCACTGTTCAGAACCGGAAGGCGCTTCGCTTGGTTGAAAGAGTCGGCAGCCTTTCGCAGAGTCTCATTCAGAGCATCCCTGTCACTGTGTTCCCCCGGTATCGGCAGGGCTTTCTGCCGCCGCCTCGTTGCCTTGCCTGACAAGATCTTCACCACGTAGCTACCTTCTGTCCGGTCCTCGATGAGCTGTCCGCGCAGTTTTTCATGGTCAACCTCGATTGCCGTCGCCTGACGCTTCGTCTCGGGATTCCCTGCACAATATTCTTCCGTTGCCAGTATTACCTGTACGATTTCGGATTGGTAGCGATAGAGGAATTCATCTATGTGCTTGTAGAGGCTTTCGGTCTTTATTTGCGAGATGGCATGGAAGTATGCGAAGCCTGTGCTTCTCTCAGCTATGCACAGGAGTTGGTCTCTCCTGGGTTCTTGCTCTCCCGCCTGTCGCCATGTTACCGGGATGCCGTGCAGCACCATCGTTCCTTGCGGCCACTCCCCTTTTGTCTGATATCCTTTGCCAACTCCCGCCTCATCCAGCGCTCGTTGCACTGTTCGCCGTGACACGTCCTCCCTTTTTCCACCTTTTTCCTGGAGCGTTGTGAAGAAGGGGGACAGAAGGCTCAGGAGTCTTCTCGTATCGTACCTGGTTACCTTGGCGGCGACAATCAAGACCTCGGAGGTAAGGTCGGACAAAGCTACCGGACGGCCCTGCTTCCTCACCTTCTTTCGCCGTACCTTCTCTGCCGTATACTTCCGCACCCACGCAGAGATGGAACCTATTGATACTTCGTGCTTTTCAGCGATCTTGCGATAAGTCTCTTTTCCATCTATTTCGCGAAGAATCGCCTTTATTATCTTTCCATGGTATTTTTTTCTCATAAGTATATTTGAACACATTTTATACAGTAACTGATTTTATTTTGAACAGTTTAGATATTTTATAGAATAATTTTGTTCAGTTGTTTATGTCAATTTATTTTGTCCTCTTTCGTCTTCGACCCCACAGATCTCTCGCCGTTTCATTCCCTACCCAGTCAACCTTGGAGCCCCCATCTTTTCGGAATCACATCGGAATTTCTCCGCCTGAAGGTCATACCTCCCTGCAAAATGCTTTATCATATTGAAATTATTAGATAATGGCATGGAACGCGCAATATGATGGATGCGGGCAGCGGAAAGAAGGGAGGTGGAATCACAGCCCCGCGACAGACCGTTCTTTGACAACTGAATAAGCGGTACATAAACACCAGCGTCGCAGCTTTGCGGAGGCGCTGGTCCTGCCATGAGGCTCCAGGGGTAGATATCACCTATCTCCTGCTTGCCGTATTCGTGGCGGGAAATAACCAAGGAGTTGTCTATGAACAGTATTGAAGAAGCCCTTCCGGTGTTGCAGGGTGGGAATAGTCAGGAAGAAATCCCATACGAGTTGCCCGAGGGATATGAGTTCCGTGGAAAATCGCTCTACGGGCCAAACAAGGAAGGTGAGCTGGTCCAGCTGACGGCAGAAACTTCCATTCTGATACTCGCACATATGCGAACCCCAGATCAGAATGGCTGGTCTGCGCTATGCGAGATGGTCGACCTGAGCGGAACCAGGAAGTGCTTTGCGCTACCTCACTCCAGTTTGGTGGGAGGGGGAGCAATAGCAATCAGAGAGCTGGCTGACCGGGGGCTGATGATATGCCCAGGCGCCCAAAAAGCCATTATCGCCTATTTGATGATGTCCAAGCCGAACAGGCGCATGCTTCGAGCCATAAATTCGGGGTGGGTCGAGGGTATGCTGGTCTTTGTTCTCCCGCATCAAGTTATTGGCTATAAATGCGGCGAGGAGCTTATTTACGAGCCAGAGATGAGGACAAACATACCTAATAGCATTATCGCAGGGGGGAGTCTCGACGAATGGCGGGACAATATAGCCTCTCATATTAGCGGGAACTTGCTCCTTGTCTTCGGCGTATTAGCAGCGCTGTCCGGCCCCTTGCTTAAGCTGGTCGGTCTTGATGGCGGTGGATGGCACGTGTACGGGCACAGCTCTCGCGGTAAAACCTCGCTGCTGCAGATGATCGCGTCGGTCTGGGGAGTGGGAAGTGACCCGGCTGTTGATGCCAATTCGTACGCCAAACGCTGGAACCTCACCGCCAACGCGATCGAGGCCTTGGCGGCCAGTTTCTCGGATATGGTCATCTGCCTGGATGAGCTCGGCACCTACATGGGTACGGACCTTGGTAGGGATGTCTACGCTCTGGCAGGAGGTCAGGGAAAAGCTGCAATGAACTCCCAACGGAACCTCCGCACCATCAGGACCTGGCGCGGGAATATCTTCTCCACCGGCGAGAAATCTTTCCATGAGGCAATCGAACAGTCTGGAAAACAGGTAAAAGCTGGACAGATGCTTAGAATTGTGGACATCCACATCGATAACATCCTGCCATCCCCCCCGGACAGCCTAACCCCTGGAAAATTCGCCAATCTGCTGAAGCAAAACTGCTCGACCTATTACGGTACTGCTGGACCAGCAATGGTTCAGGGCCTCGTCGATTCTCTGGAAGAGGATTATGAGGGTACCTTGGAAAGCCTCCGCGAGACTCTCGATCTTTATACGCAGGAATTAACACCAGAAGGATCCTCGCCGGAACAGGGGAGGGTGTTCCGTAGGCTCGCTGCTCTCCAAATCGCCGGGGAAGCAGCCATTCACTTCGAGATTCTCCCGCTGGAAATAGAGGAGGTTCGGAAGTCGGTCGAGCATGTGCGCGACCTGTGGTTGGCGGAGAATCGCACAATTGACGATACAGATCGGGCACTTCAGCGCCTCCAGAGCTATTTGGTGTGTCACCACGCATCGTTTGCTGCGGTGCGTGATAAAAACGCTCGTTCTGGAAATGTTCGGGCTTTCTGCAACAACGCACAGAACCTCTACCTGTTTACTGACGAACAGTTGACCGCTGCTATTGGTGGAGGGAGCCTCAAAGAAGTGATTCAGGAACTTCGTCGGAAAAATCTGTTGGTGGCCAACGAGCCGGGACGTCTCAAGATCAAACAGAAACTCGCTTCTGCCGACGACCGCTGGGTCCGCTTCTACGCACTAAAGAGCGAAATTATCGAGGCTGACCTCGACAGCAGAAATTTGGATGCCGCTTCGCAGGATCAGCCGGAGTTGGCAGAAGAATCTGAAATTACGGAGTAGAAGAGGATTTGTGTGGGGCTGTTGTCAGCCAGCCCCTTTTTTCCTATGTCGACACGTCGTCGGTAGCCATCCCCTGCCAAACGGTGAAGATATCGTCAGACTAAAGCTATCTTTTTTCATCAATCGAGTTTTAGACAATCATCAATGAATAGAAAGGGAAAGTACAATGGAGAAAAAAATAACGGTTAGAGCAGTGAATTTAGAATTTATTTTAGAAGGACATAAGCTCCCAGATCTAAAAGAATACGACTTGACAGACGCCACCTTCAACCTTGGTCTCGATGACTGCATCAACTGGATCTCATCCAAGCATGGAAAAGGGGCTTATTTGACGGTTTACAGAGAATTATTTGATACGATTAGAGAAGCATCGGACATTGGGGCGACAATCATCGATGTCAACCTAATATTGGAAATCCTGAAAGATGTCCAGCCTGAGGCGTTGTTTAATTTGCCAATCGCAAAAAAAACAGCTTACCTTCAAGGCTTCTTAGCAACCTTGGGGTACGCATTCACGCGCTATGTCAGAGAAATGGTCATGCAAATATGTGTTTCAGTTAGATCAGCGTAACAAAGGGCAGAACTGCTATTTAGTCCTAAGTTTTCAAGGATTTTGGGGTAACTTCAGGTTACCCCTCGTTAGTCTGCAGCATTCTGCTCTAAAAACGAAGAAACGAAAGCGAGGTTCACAATGAAAGATATCCATGATAACAGATCCTCAGGGGAGATCGATCCGGAAGGGCCTTTCGAAAAGCTGGGTTGGTGCCCTGCGTGCGGCAGAAAGGTCGTTGCTGGTGCAAAGGATTACTACTGCATTGGTACCCTTGAGGTAAGAGACAATCGGGGCACCAAGGTGTGTAGTTTCAGGTTGGCCAAGAACAGGCTAAGGGGTCTGGGAAAGGACCTGATCTCCGCCTCCGAAATGAAGAGTCTTTTGGATGAGGAAAGTATTACGCTGAAAAACCTGCGCAAGAAGAATGGTGAGACATTCAATTGCGAAGGGATCCTCGAGTATAACGATCAGTACGGATGGGGGATTGGGTTCATCCGGTACAAGATTCGCTTCAGCCCGAAGGACGAGCTTGCCCCCCAGCCGAAACGGCTGAGACCACTTGCGTGGCAGAAGTAGTTATCTACTGCTGCCACCGAGCCGCTATGTGAGCCGTGGCTTGGTGGCAGTACTACGAAATGTCAGTCATCGGCAACGGGAACGGGACAACGAACGGGAACCAGGAGTTTCTTGACTACGGTTGCCTTACCCCACACCCCGCAGCACCCCACCAGAAACACGATGGGCAAGAGCCAGAAAGCTCTTGCCCTTTCTTTTTGGACTCAGGGATCATGCACCGTCGCCTCTGATCGCACGGCATCGAATATCTCCCGTGCCAGGATCGGGAAGGCCGACGACTGGAACGCCTGATCGGCCATGTAGCGGGTGACGATCTTGTCGTTCTCCGCCATCCGTTCGATCATGAAGTCCTCAATCAGCTTGCGGATACCGAGCTGGAACTTGTCCAGCGGGTTGGCCAGGGCTGTTCGCACCACCTGCTCGCTCTTGCAGGCTTTCTCCTTAATCTGCTGGAAGAATAGACGATCCTCTTCCGTGAACTGGGTGCCGAAGCGCTCGTTCAATACCTGAATGATCTCGGATAATGGGGCCTTTTCGTCCTTTCCCTTGCCGGTACCGACATCGGTCGGGCTCTTCACATACTCTGGGTCGCCCTCTCTGACGTCTATCGGGCCGGAATAGATACGCTCCAGTCGATAGTACTGCAACTCAACTTCATCGCCGATCTTGACGACGGTGGTGTCACGATCTATGGGCAGATGCGGCAGCAGGAAACGCCCGAAGCTGTACAGCATCTCCAGGTCCGGGTCGGCATAGGGGATGATCTGGCTCAGGAAGGCGTAGACCTTGACGTAGCCGCTCAGCTTGTCGCGGAACTCCTGCCGCTGCTCCGTTGTTTCGATGGCCTTGTACCGGTCCACCGCCGGTTGCAGGTGGCGCTGCATGCGGGCATGATCGGCCGGGGTCTGGCGTTCCGCCGGTTTGTAGAATATCCGGGCAAAGGCTTCGACCTCGCTCCAGTGGTACACTTGGAACAGGTCGAGCTCATGCTTCAGGGTTTCCAGCTTGGCGGGGTCCGACGCTTCCTGCAGGCCGGTCTTGTCGTAGTAAGGCTTGAATGCCTGGAAGATGGTTTCGTTATCATTCACGAAATCGAGGACGAACGGCGCACCCTTGCCGGGGATCATGCGGTTGAGACGGGAGAGGGTCTGCACCGCCTGCACGCCGTCCAGCCGCTTGTCCACGTACATAGCACACAGGAGAGGCTGATCGAAACCGGTCTGGTACTTGTTGGCCACCAGGAGAATCTGGTAGTCCGGGGACTCGAAACGCTCGGGCAGCTGCTTCTCGCTGATGGTCTTGCCCGTGACCACATCAATGTTCATGCCCGGTTCCGTGAATTCCTGGCCGGTGTCCGGATCGCGTACCGTGCCGCTGAAGGCCACCAGCGGGCGGATGTCCCGGTAGCCGTTCTCGTTGATGTAGCGCTGAAAGGCCTGCATGTAACGCACCGCGTGCAGACGCGATGACGTGACCACCATGGCCTTGGCCTTGCCTCCCAGGCGCTGCTTCGTGCTGCGCCTGAAATGCTCCACCATCACCTCGGTCTTCTGCTCGATGTTATGCGGATGGAGGCTCATGAACTTGGCCAGCGCTCGAGCACCCTTTTTCTTGGGAATCGCCGGGTCGTCCTCGGCGGCTTTCAGCAAGCGGTAGTAGGTGGCGTAGGTGGTGTAGTTGGTCAACACGTCGAGGATGAAATTCTCCTCGATGGCCTGCCGCATGCTGTAGATGTGGAATGCCTCGGGCAGCCCGCTCGGCCCGACCTTGCCGAACAGCTCCAGGGTCTTCCCCTTGGGCGTGGCGGTGAAGGCGAAGAAACTCAGGTTCGGCTGGCGCCCCCGCGACTGCATGATCTGGTTGAGCCGATCCTCCCAGTCCGCTTCCTCTTCATTGGTGTCGGTGGCGGAGCCCAGGATGGCCTTCAGCTCCCGCGCCGTCTCCCCGGTCTGGCTGGAGTGGGCCTCATCGACGATGACCGCGTACTTGCGTGCGGCAATGGCAGCCTCCCACTCTTTCGCCTGTTGCCGTTCTTCCACGCTGGCCTTCTCCCGGCTCTCCGCGCCGGTGGCATGCAGCAGCCCGCGCAGGACAAAGGGAAACTTCTGCAGGGTGGTGATAACTATCTGTGTGCCGTCTATCAGGGCTTCGGCCAGTTGCTTCGAATCCTGGTCGATGGCCTTGACCACCCCCTGGGCGTGCTCGATCTGGTAGATGGCGTCCTGCAACTGCTGGTCAAGCACCCGCCGGTCGGTAATCACAATCACGCAATCGAAAACCTTGGTGTCCTCCTGGTCGTGGAGGCTGGCAAGGCGGTGGGAGAGCCAGGAGATGCTGTTGGTCTTGCCGCTCCCGGCCGAATGCTGGATCAGGTAATTGTTACCGGTACCGTCTTGGCGGGAGGCGCTGATGAGCTTCCGCACGGCATCCAGTTGGTGGTAGCGGGGGAAGATCATCGTCTCCTTGATGATGCGCCGTTGACCACCCTTGCCGTCGTCGATTTTCTCTTCCTTCTTTTCGATGAACATGAAGTGGCCGAGGATCTCCAGGAAGCTGTCCCGATGGAGCACCTCCTCCCAGAAATAGCCGCTGCGGTAACCGGAAGGGTGCTGGGGGTTGCCCGCCCCGCACTGCACCGCGCCGGGCTCGCTCCCCCGGTTGAAAGGGAGGAAGTAGGTCGTCTCCTTTCGCAGGCGGGTGGACATATGGACTTCATCCGGATCGGCGGCGAAATGGACCAGCGCCCTGGTCTTGAAGCCGAACAGCGGCGCACGGGGATCGCGGTCCTGCTGGTACTGCCTGACCGCATGCCGCCAGGTCTGGCCGGTGCCGGGATTCTTCAGTTCGCAGGTGGCCACCGGCAGGCCGTTGACGCTGAACAGCAGGTCGATGGTGTCGTGCCTGCCGGGATGGCAGAGTACCTGCCGGGTGACGCTAAGGTGGTTCTTTTTGTAAAGTTCGATTATCTCATCATTCAGACCGTGGGCGGGCTTGAAGTAGGCCATGCGGAAGGTCTTGCCGTAGAACTTGAAACCGTGCCGCAGGATGTGCAGGGTTCCCTTGGTCTCCAGCTCCTTCGCCAGAGCGGCGATGATCTTGTCTTCCAGGCCGACGCTGTGGAGGGCCGATATTTCTTCCCACATCCGGGGCTGGGTGTCCTGGAGGAATGCAACGATTCGCGCCGGGAACAGGGCGCGATCCACATCCCATTCAGAATTGGTGCCCTGCTTCCAGCCGGAGCCGGCCAGCAGCATCTCCGCCACGTAGGATTCAAAGGCTCGTTCGTTGGTCTGGTTCATGATGCTTCTCTATTGAGCAGCAGCAGCGATCTGCGCTGGCTGGAGATCAAAACCTACCTCTTTCAATCTTTGGCATAACTTAGGCACTATCTCGCGGATATGATCGTTGTAACCAAAGTGAATAATACCGCTTAGATCTGAAGGAATCTCCATGTGGCCCTTTATCACAATCGCCATCCGTGCTCTAGTTAAAGATGACAGCAGCATTCCCGTTTCAAGGATGACATTTTGCCGTGTCCGAGGTTCTGCGCGTTCAGGTCCATCTTTCTTAGCGTAGCCGACATCGTCTGGCGTCATCAAAACAATCCCAAAATCTGACGAAAAATCGTGGCCTATCTTGCCTTCTAGAGCTTCAATAATAGTCTGACCTCCACCGCTGGTGTTCATTAATACGAAGGGGTCGAGGCCCAGCCGGTGAAGGGCGAGCTCTAGCTGATCGCGTGCATCAGAGTCATGACCATGGACGATAAATATCTGTCGTGGTGCAGAGGTGGTAGGGCTTTCAATACTTGACGAGGGTACAGGACGTGACTCACCTGATATAGCTAGTTCCAGGATTGTTTTTGCCGTCTCTTGTCCCTGAATCTGTATCGTTCCGCTGGAAGGCCACCAGTTCAGCACTCCTCCTTCCTGCGAACGAAAGGTGTGTTTTCCGTTGCCGTCATCATGCCAACTGCCGTTAATTCCGGCAACCTTAGCCTTGAGATCGTCCAGTGTTCCTTTGTGCTTAATTGCCATACGATCCTCCTGTAACATCAATCTTCCCTGTCACGGCCACCGTTATCAGAGTGGTTCGGTACTCACACAATCGCTCTATAGCTTCATCCGTCTTGGCGATCATCCGGTCAATCTTGTCAGTCTCACGGTCGAGGAAGTCGGCGATGGACTGTTGCTCGAAAAGTGGAGGTACTGCTGCCTGTATGGGATGAATATCATTTCGATCCACACCTGGGACGGCTGATTTTACCGCATTGAGAATGAACAAGGATGACAAATGTGTAAGCATATACTGTAGGAAGCGAGGCTCATTCCCATATAACCTGATGCTATAGAGAGTCGTATTTAGAGGCCAATAATCCTCGTTGATAAGATAGAACTGTCCGATGGTCCCGTAACGTCCTGTTACGAGGCCGGGACCCTTTGCTATTGCTCTTGAGTGAGTGGCAGATATGCCAGACGAGGAGACGAGAGGAATAGTGCCTTCCTCCCGAGCGTCAGTTGGCAAGTCATGTCCACGTTGGAACATGACAGCCCACTTGAGTTGTTTTATTTTCCAATGTTCCGGCACCTCCCCCAACCACTCAACCCCGGACGCCTTCATCGGCGGCTGCGGGTCAAGTCCGACAGCTCTGGCAGCCTCAGGCGGCAGACCACGGGTGACGGTACGGGAGATCAGCGCTGTGCGCTTCTCCCTGAGCTTCTCGATCAGCTCCCGTTTCTTCGCCAGCAGGGCGTCGATTTTCGCGGTCTGCACGTCGAGGAAGTCGGCGATGGCCTGTTGCTCTTGTAAAGATGGTAGAGTAAGTAAGAGATCAGCATATTTATCAGCACTTAGGGACTTGGAATATACTAAATTACCATTTATAATGTCTTCATCCTATGAA
>CAZHVY010000064.1:0-11334 GCA_964536305.1 uncultured Geobacter sp.
TCACCTGGTAGGGGATCTCGGTGACGATGATGGACTGGCGCTCGGTCTTCTTGTGTGTCTCGACAAAGGCGCGGGCGCGCATCTGCACGATCCCGCGTCCGGTCTTGTAACCCTGGATGATACCTTCCCTTCCATAGATGAAGCCGCCGGTCGGAAAGTCCGGGCCGGGGATGAGCCGGATAAGCTCTTCAAAGGACAGATCCGGCTCACCTATAATCGCGATGATAGCGTCTATAACCTCCGAGAGATTGTGCGGGGGGATGTTTGTCGCCATTCCCACCGCGATTCCGGCGGAACCGTTCACCAGCAGGTTGGGAAATTTGGCCGGCAGCACCAGCGGCTCCTGAAGTGAACCGTCGTAGTTGGGACCGGTTTCCACTGTTTCCTTGTCCAGGTCCTCCAGCAGCTCGTGGGCCAGCCGCGACATGCGGATCTCGGTATATCGCATGGCCGCCGGCGAATCTCCGTCCACGGAGCCGAAGTTGCCCTGGCCGTCCACCAGGGGATAGCGCAGGGAAAAATCCTGGGCCATGCGGACAATGGTGTCATAGGCGGCCGAATCTCCGTGAGGGTGATATTTACCAATGACATCACCGACCACGCGGGCCGATTTCTTGTAAGGCTTGTTCCAGTCATTGCCCATGTCGTACATGGCATAG
Source organism: uncultured Geobacter sp. (assembly GCA_964536305.1). GTDB lineage: Bacteria > Desulfobacterota > Desulfuromonadia > Geobacterales > Geobacteraceae > RPRC01. The sequence goes on from CAZHVY010000064.1 coordinate 660, forward strand.
AGGCATCGCCGGTGCACCGGCTTGAGCCCGTCCCGTACGTCCGGCAGGGCGCGGCCGATGATGACGCTCATGGCATAGTCCATGTACGAGCGCTTCATCTCGTCTTCGATGTTTACGGAAGTCTTGTTGATGATTTCGAGCATTATTAAACCCCGGAATAGATAAAAGGCCAAGGGTTATGGGCCAAAGGTTTTGCCCTTCGGCCATAAAGCCTTCAGCCTGATGTTAGATATCAAGATTGGAAACATTCAGCGCATTCTGTTCGATGAATTCCCTGCGCGGCTCCACCTGGTCTCCCATGAGCACGGTGAAGACGTTGTCCGCCTCAACGGCGTCCTCGATCTTTACCTGAAGCAGGGTGCGGTTTGCCGGATCCATGGTGGTCTCCCAGAGCTGATCCGGGTTCATCTCGCCAAGTCCCTTGTAGCGCTGGATGGAAAGCCCCTTCTTGGCGCTGTCCATGAAAAAGGAGAGAAGCTCCAGACCGATGGTAGTGGAAAAAAGCTCCTTTCCCTCGTTGGAGACAAAAGCCCTGCCTGTTCCGAATATGTCCCTCACCTTGCGGAAGCTGTCGTAGAGGAGACCGTATTCGTAGGAGCCGAGCAGGTCCACCGTGTGGTTGTCCAGCGCTATGCGAAGGTTGTCGAGCCTGACGATGATGCGTCCATCCGGCATGACCCTGGCGTCGGCGCCGTCATAGACATCGGCGATGTTCGCCAGACGAGGCGCCAGTCCCTCCAGATCCTCGATGCCGCCACGAATTCCCAGACGCAGCAGAACCCGTGCCAGGTCTTCGTTGATTCCCTTACGGACGAACTTGTCCAGCAGGGCGCGGTATTCCACGAGCTGCCTGAGCAGCGGGATTATCTGTTTTCCCGTATAGCTCTTGGAACCGTTCTCCAGGAACAGGGTCATTTCATCGGTCCCCTCCTCCAGCAGGTAGTTCTGCATGGCCGCCTCGTTGCGCAGGTACAACTCCTTCTTGCCCCTCTTCACCTTGTAGAGGGGTGGCTGGGCGATGTAGAGATGGCCCCGTTCCACGATCTGGGGCATCTGGCGGAAAAAGAAGGTAAGGAGCAGGGTTAGTATGTGGGAGCCGTCCACATCGGCGTCAGTCATGACGATGATGCGATGGTAGCGGAGTTTCGCCACGTCAAAATCGTCCTTGCCTATACCTGTGCCGAGGGCGGTGATGAGCGTTCCGATCTCCTGGGAAGAAAGCATCTTGTCGAAACGCGCCTTTTCCACATTCAGGATCTTTCCCTTAAGGGGAAGAATCGCCTGGAATTTCCGATCCCTTCCCTGCTTGGCGCTACCGCCCGCGGAATCACCCTCCACCAGGTACAGTTCGCACATGGCCGGATCCTTTTCCTGGCAGTCGGCCAGCTTGCCCGGCAGATTGGATACATCCAGGGCGCCTTTTCTCCGGGTAAGTTCGCGGGCCCGGCGGGCGGCTTCCCTGGCCCTGGCCGCGTCTATGGATTTTTCCAGGATGCGCTTGGCTATGGCGGGATTCTCTTCCAGGAAGACGGAGAGTTTTTCGTTCATCAGGGATTCCACGTAACCCTTTACCTCGGAATTGCCCAGCTTGGTCTTGGTCTGACCCTCGAACTGTGGTTGCGGGATCTTGACCGATATGACGGCGGTAAGACCTTCGCGAAGGTCCTCTCCGGAGATGGAGACCTTGACGTTTTTCAGGAGGTTGTTTGCCGAGGCATAGCTGTTCATGGTTCTGGTGAGCGCCGCCCGGAAACCTACCAGATGGGTGCCTCCTTCATGGGTGTTTATGTTGTTGGCGAAGGAAAACACCTTTTCGTCATAGGAGTCGTTGTACTGGAGGGCTATTTCCATATCGACTCCCGATTTTTCACCCCTGATATAGATGGGTTTCGGATGCAGGGGGGTGCGGTTTCTGTTCAGATATTCCACGAAGGAGACTATCCCGCCCTGATAGTGAAACTCATGCCTTTTTCCCTCTTCCCGCTCGTCGGATATGGTTATCTTGACTCCCGCGTTGAGAAAAGCGAGTTCGCGCAGGCGCTGGGAGAGGACATCAAAGGAAAAGTCAGTGGTCTCGAAGATTTCGGCGTCAGGATGGAAGGTTATCTTGGTGCCGCGCTTCCTGGTTTCTCCGACCATGGTCAGAGGGGCCATGGGCTCCCCCCTTCGGTAAGACTGCTGGAACAGCTTTCCTTCCCGTCGGATCTCCAGTTCCAGTTGACTGGAAAGCGCGTTCACCACTGAAACTCCTACGCCGTGGAGGCCGCCTGACACCTTGTATGAGGTATTGTCGAACTTTCCACCCGCATGGAGCACCGTCAGTACCACCTCGGCCGCCGATCTGCCCTCGGTTGGATGTAGATCGGTAGGTATGCCGCGGCCGTTATCCACGACGGTAACAGAACCATCAAGATGAATAATGACATTAACCTCATCGCAATAGCCTGCCAGGGCTTCGTCGATGGAGTTGTCAACGATTTCGTAAACAAGGTGATGGAGCCCCTGGGATGAGGTGGAACCGATATACATGGCGGGTCGCTTTCGTACCGCCGAGAGACCTTCAAGGACCTTTATCTTGTCGGCGCCGTAATCGTTTATGATTTCGTCAGACATTCTCTACCTCATTTGAAATCCTTCCCTCTTGAACCGGGAAGGTGGAATAACAACTGATTTCCGAAAGATTGACATTGTCCAGGCTGGTGGTGGTAAGAAACACCTGCATGTCCTTTTCCTTCAGAAAATTCATGAAGTTGCCGTTGCGTCCCCGATCCAGTTCCGATGTCATGTCATCCAGAAGGAGGACCGGCGGATTTTTCCATCGACACCTCATGGATTCAATCTCTGCCATTTTGAGCGACAGGATGAAGGTTCTTTGTTCACCCTGCGATCCATGGTGATTCAGGGGTTTTCCATTCAGGGAAAACTCCAGGTCATCTCTGTGGGGTCCAGCCAGGGTCGTTCCCCTGCGAAGCTCTTCTTTGGAAGCCTGTTCCAGGGTTTGGTGTAATTGCCGTCTCAGATTCAGGGATGAGTTACCATGATCCGCACACCTGGATCTGTAGAAGACCCTGGCTTCATGTCTTTTTCCGGCTATGGCCGCGTAGAATTCCCGAAGCAATTCATCCATTCTGAGTACAAGGGAAATTCGTTTTTCCATGAGACGGGAACCTGTATCGGCTAGTTTCTCCGTCCACACGGAAAGTCCGTCACTGATACCCTGTTTCAGCAGGGTGTTTCTGTTTCGCAGTATCCTGAAATATTCATGGTGAAGCCCCAGATATCCTGTGTCGATGCTGAATACGGCCCTGTCCAGGTAGCGTCTTCGAACTTCCGGGAGTCCCCGTGCCATGGAAATGTCTTCCGGAGAGAAGACGACCATATTGAGATTTCCGAAGAAATCGGCGGGCCTTACAACGGTTTTGCCGTCAATGGCAGCCTTTTTTCCGGCGTTTGTTATTGAAAGTGAGATATTTCGTTCAACCCCGTCCCTTGTTATCCATCCCTTGACATTGGAGAAGCCGGAGTCATAGGCGATAAGCTCGCTGTTTCTGGCCATGCGAAAGGATTTCATTGTTCCAAGGAGGTAGATGGCTTCCAGCAGATTCGTCTTTCCCTGCGCATTGTCTCCGACAATAATATTGAATCTGTCTGAAGGACTGAGTTCGGCTCTGGAAATATTCCGGAAAGAATGAACCTGTATTCTGAATAATTTCATCTTATCCGAGAACGGTACGGAAGAAGGAAGCGTCAGGGAACATCGCTGCTTTCCTTTTTTATTTTTATGACACGGCTCATCGGGCTAGACGCGCATCGGCATGATTACCGACAGGAATCCCTTTCCCTGGGAAGGCTTCAGTACAGCCGGGGATAGTTCATCCTTCAGTTCCAGGCAGACGAACTTTTCATCAAGAACGGACAGCGCGTCTATCAGGTATCGGGCGTTGAAACGGACCGAAAGATCGGGTCCCGTGTAATCTACTTCCAGTGTTTCCCTGGCTTCTCCCAGTTCCGGGTTGCTGGCGGAGATCTCCATCGAGCCTTCCTTGAGTGTCATGACGATGCCCTTGAATCTCTCGCTGGACAGGATTGCCATTCTGCGCAGGGAGTGAAAGAAGTTTTCCCTGTTAATGGTCACGCTCTTGTCGTTGTCAACAGGCATGACCCGGGTGTAGTCCGGAAAGTATCCGTCCACCAGGCGCATAAGAACAAGAGTGTCTCCCTTTTTTACGACAGCGTTGTTGTCCAGGAAGGTAAGCATTATCTCGCCGCTGCTTTCCTCGGCGATCTTCTTGAGTTCGAAGATTCCTTTTTTAGGAAATATGACACCGTTGTTCAGGTCGGTGGACGATACCTCCGGAACCGCGCGCTCGGCCATGGAAAGTCTGTGGCCGTCTGTCGCCACCATTCTCAGAAGGCTTTCGTTTTCCTCCTGAAGGGTTTTGATGAAGATGCCGTTCAGGTTGTATTTCGTCTCGTCATGACAGATGGCGTAGGATGTCATTTCCACCATTTCTTTCAGAAGAGGTCCGTCAAGTTTGAGGAAATTACTGTCTCTTATGGATGGGAAAAACGGGAATTCATCCGGAGAAAGGCCAACCAGGTTGAAGTGTGCCTTGCCGCATCTCAGATCGATCCAGTCATTTTCCCTGGTGGAAAAGTGGATCTCTTCCTCCGGAAGTTCCTTGATTATCTCATACAGTTTTTTGGCTGATACGGTGATTTTCCCTTCGTTGGAAACCTTTGCTGGATAGGAGCTTTTCATCCCGACTTCCAGGTCGGTAGCTATTACGTCGATTCCCTCGGTTTGCGCGTCGATGAGCACGTTGGAGAGAATGGGCATGGTTTTGCGGTTTTCGATGATTCCCTGAACCCGTTGCAGAGCTTTCAGAAAGGTATCCTTGGCAATGGCGAATTCCATGGCGCCTCCAGTTTCAACAGAGCTAGATACGATTGGTTTTAAAAAGATCTTTAGTAGTAAGGAGTAGGGGGCTGTGGAATTGTGGAAGCGTGTCTAAAGCGATTGATTTTAAAGAGACAATTATCCTTGAAAGGAATGTTGGTCCAATGTGCTTGAAGAGACGTTTTCCAACAGGGTCAAAATTTATCCACAGATCAGCCGTCCGCATGAACAGTTTATCCCGATTATTCCAACATCCCGCGGCGGATGTTTTCTACGGTGTTTTTCAGTTCCGCATCGGAATCCATAAGCTTCGAAATCTTTTTGAATGAGTGGATTATCGTGGAATGGTCCTTGCCTCCGAACTTTTCGCCAATCTCCGGATAAGAGGATTTGGTCAGTTCTCTGCAGAGATAGATTGCAATCTGCCTCGGGATGACAAGATTTTTCAACCTCTTGTCCGATTTGAGATCAGAGGTCTTGATGGAAAAGAAGTCGGAAACGAATTTTTGTATCATTTCCACCGTCATTTCCCTGTTTTTTTCCACGATAATGTCCTTGAGGACGTCCTTGGCCATGAAAAGGGTGATTTCCTGGCCCGTAAGGCTGGCGTAGGCGCCGAGACGAATAAGCATCCCTTCCAGTTCCCTTACGTTGCTCGTGGAACTGGAAGCGAGAAAGAGGGCCACGTCGTCTGGAAGGTGTATCTCATCCATATCGGATTTTCTCTTCAGGATGGCCATTTTGGTTTCGATGTCCGGCGGCTGGATATCCGCGATCAGACCCCATTCGAAACGTGAGCGGAGGCGTTCTTCCAACCCGGCCATATCTTTGGGAAACTTGTCCGATGTAACGACTATTTGCTTGTGTGATTCATGTAACGCGTTGAAGGTATGAAAAAACTCTTCCTGCGTTGCTTCCTTGCCGGCCATGAACTGGATATCGTCGATAAGGAGAACGTCCATACTTCTGAATTTGTTCCTGAATTCTTCCATCTTCTTGTAACGGATGCAATTTATCATCTCGTTCATGAACTTTTCGGAAGTATAGAGGCAGATGCGCGCGTTTCCATTGGCCGCGAGGATTTGATTGCCTATGGCCGTCAGCAGGTGGGTCTTGCCCAGACCGACACCGCCGTAGATGAAGAGGGGATTGTAGTTAGTGGCGGGTTTGTTGGCAACGGCCTGGGCGGCCGCATGGGCAAACTGGTTCCCGGCTCCGCAGACAAACGTGTCAAAGGTGTATTTGGGATTCAGGTTTGACAAGAATTCGGTATTGTGCCGATTTTCCTGGAGTGGAACGGTTTCAGCTTCACGGGGGGTCGTTTCATGTATGGCAACCTCTTCGTGACGGGCCTTGGGTGCGATTTTCAGATCTATCACGACCTTGCTCTGAACGATTGCGGAGACAGCCTCTTCGATCATGGAGAGATAGTTTTCCCTGACCATTTCCCTGAAAAAATTATTGGGAACTTCCAGAAACAGGACATCGTCCCTGGCGTCCAGAAACCTGATGGGCTGTATCCAGGTGGTGAAGGTGTGGGGAGTAAGAACCTTCTCCATGTTGGAAAGTACTTTAAGCCAAACCTTTTCCATAGATAGATATTCTCGCGTTTGGGGGAGGTTTATAAACATGCTTATCAACATCTGTTGATAAGACGGAATTGCTATTAAATCCGGGAGGTTATGAAGAAAAATATTCTTCAGGAAAGGCGGTTTTCCCCATGCTCAGGGTGAATGAACAGTAGCAGAGACACCCCTAATTTGCAAGGCAAATTTTTCCGTGGTGGCTAAATTAGGTCTTGACAAAGGGCTCTGTTTACACGTAGAAATACCAATTCGCTCAAGAATCAAATAAATCCCCGGTAAAGGAGATGCAGGTATATGAAAAGAACATTTCAACCAAGCAATATTTCAAGAAAAAGGACCCATGGATTTCTGGTCCGCATGGCTACGAAAAACGGAAGGCTCGTTATCAAGAGACGCCGCGCCAAGGGGCGTAAACGCCTCTCGGTTCAGATCTCCACCAAATAAAGAAGCAGAGGTGAATTCCCTTCGCAGGGAGGAAAAGATTCTTAAGCGGACGGACTATCTGAGTCTGTCCGCTTCGGGCAAAAAGATCTACACACCTCACTTTCTTGTCATATGGTCCTTCGGCGGGCTTCCCGTTGCGCGATTGGGAATCACCGCCAGCCGAAAATTCGGTTCAGCTGTAAAGCGTAACAGAGTGAAAAGGCTGGTGCGTGAATTCTTCAGGCATCATAAGGAAAAGTGTATTACGGCCGATTTTAACGTAATAGCGAGACGCGGCGCTGAAAGCCTTTCCTACCTTGAAGTTTGCCAGGAGCTGGATAAAGCGATGGAAAACATCCGGAATCTGCAATGCTCAAGCGATTGATCATTATCTGCATCGAGCTGTATCAGATGTTTATATCTCCCTGCCTGGTGAACTCCTGTCGTTTTTATCCCACCTGTTCACAATATGCAAAGCAATCTCTGGAAAAGTACGGCCTTCTGAGGGGAGGAATGCTTTCCTGTGCTCGACTCCTGAAATGCCATCCCTTTCATTCCGGGGGATATGATCCCGTACCATAGATAAGTAGGAGTTTTTATGGAAAAACGTGCGTTACTGGCCGTGGTTCTTTCACTGGTGTTTTTTTACGGCTATTCATTGCTGTTTCCCGGGCCTGAGAAGAAGCAACCCCAGGCGCCTGTCCAGCAGGCGGTTACTTCGGTCAAGACGGATAAGGTGGAAAGGGCGCCCGTACCTTTACCAGCGTCGGTACCGTCCGTCGCCATGGTCTCCAGAGACGTGCAGGTCGAGACTGACCAATACACCGCGGTTTTTTCCTCCCAGGGCGCTTCTCTGAAGAGTCTGGTTTTGAAGAAATACAGGGAAACAGCGGGAGACAAAGGTGACACCGTATCTCTCGTATCAGCGAATTCCCTGGATGGTTTGGCGCTGAAGACGGCGGCTTCCGGTTTTTCAGTGGACCCTTCGGCGATCTACGCCGTGAGCGCGGAGAAGCTGAAAGTATCCTCCAATGAAAAGAAGAAAATCGAATTTACCTGGACTTCGCCCCAGGGGATATCGGTAACCAAATCATATATTTTTACCGGGTCCGGTTATGATATCGAACTTGACACAAGGGTGACAAACCGTACTTCCGCCGCGATAAACGGGGCGCTTACCCTTGCCCTCCCCTATCCCATTCAGCCGGCAGGCAAGCAGAGCCGTTTTGAGTTGAACAGTGTTGTTACAAGCACGGACGGAAAATTCAGCGTAGAGTCGGTCAAGGATGTCGCGGAAAAACCCAAGAAGTATTCAGGTGTCGTGGATTGGACCGGATACGCGGACAAGTATTTTCTGAGCGCTGTCCTGGCAAAGGATAAGGGCATTGCGTCCGTGGAAATGATGAAGTCAAACGGGCAATACCTGGAGTCCGTTATTACTTCCGCTCCCTTGAGCATCGGGCCGGGTCAGACGGCAGGTGTTTCATATCGAATTTTCTTCGGGCCCAAGGATGTGGATATACTCAAGGCCCAGGGTTCCGGGCTGGAAAAGGCCCTCGACCTGGGATGGTTCTCTGCCCTGGCCAACCCCCTTCTCTATGTGCTTAAGTTTTTCTACAAATATACCCACAACTACGGCATCGCCATCATAATAATCACAGTCATAATTAAGATACTGTTTTTCCCCCTGACCCAGAAGAGCTATAAGTCCATGAAGGACATGCAGAAACTTCAGCCGAAGATGGCTGAATTGAAGGAGAAGTACAAGGACGATCGTGATGCGATGAACAAGGCCATGATGGAGCTGTATCGTACTCACAAGGTAAACCCCCTTGGCGGGTGTCTCCCGATGCTGGTACAGATTCCGGTTTTTTTCGCTCTCTACAAGGCCTTGATGTCCTCCATTGAGTTGAGGCATGCGCCATTCATGTTATGGATCACCGATCTGTCAGCCAAGGATCCATACTACGTTACGCCGATAATCATGGGTGCGACCATGTTCATCCAGCAGAAGATGACACCGTCAAGCATGGACCCGATCCAGGCCAAGATGATGCTTGCCCTTCCGGTGGTCTTTACCTTCATGTTCCTTAACTTTCCATCCGGACTCGTCATCTACTGGTTGGTCAATAATATTCTGACAATTGCTCAACAGTCATATATCAACCACGCGTTCAAGGATTAACGGAGAACCGGACTAAAATATGTACCAGAGTGACACCATCGCGGCAATAAGCACCCCCGTGGGAGAAGGGGGTATCGGCATAGTAAGGATAAGTGGAGATAAGGCGGGGGAGATTGTCCTCAGGATATTCCGCGGAAAGAGAAGCGGTGGCATGCAAAGCCACCGCTTTTATTATGGGGAAATATTCGACCCTGAAAACGGCGCGGCCCTGGACGAGGCCATGGTCGTCCTGATGCGCGCTCCTAATTCATATACGAGAGAGGACGTTGCCGAAATTCAATGTCATGGTGGATACCTTCTTGTCCGAAAGGTCCTTGAGCTGGTCGTGCGTCTCGGCGCCCGACCAGCCGAGCCGGGAGAATTCACAAAACGCGCATTTCTGAACGGAAGAATAGATCTGCTGCAGGCGGAAGCGGTTATCGAGATTATTCGCGGAAAGACCGAAGCCTCACTGGCTCTTGCTCAAAGCCAGATGGAGGGGAACCTGTCAAAAAAGATAGGGATGATAAAGGAAGTTATCCTTAATTCCACGGCCCTGATTGAGGCGTGCATAGATTTTCCCGAAGACGATATTGTCTTGCCCCATTACCGTGACATAAGGGAATCCATTAATGATTCACTTTCTGAGATTGAGAAATTACTTTCCGGTTTTGACGAAGGAAAGGTGATCCGTGAGGGTGTATCGGTGTTGATAGCGGGCAAACCCAATGTCGGCAAGTCCAGTCTTATGAACACTCTCCTCAAAGAAAAACGGGCCATTGTTACCTCGATTCCCGGGACCACAAGGGATATAATCGAAGAGGTTATCAATATAAGGGGACTTTCGGTAAGGCTTCTGGATACGGCGGGCATACGCGATTCAGAGGACGAAATTGAACAGGAGGGAATGCGTCTTACCATGGAAAAGATGCCCCTTGCGGATCTGATCCTGTTTGTGGTTGACGCTTCCAGACCGTTTGATAATGAAGACAGGTTAATATTAGATGAGTTGGCGGGATACAGGTTTATTGTGGTGATGAATAAGACTGATCTTGACTCGGTACTTGAAATGCCCCGTGACGTGGACGCGGATCATATAGTCCGCATATCCGCTCATGATGGTGAGGGCATTGAAGCGCTGCGTGACAGGATATTCAATCTCTTTATCAGTGATGGGTCTATTGACGGAAGGGAGTTTGCCGTATTGTCACAGGCGAGGCACAGGGATGCACTCCAGCGGGCAAAAACACATTTACATACCTTTCTTGGAAACTTTTCCGAAGAAAGCGCACTGGAGTTCGTCGCCCTTGATCTTCGAGAGGCACTGAACGCCATCGGAGAGATAACCGGAGAGACGACGCCTGATGATATTCTCAACCAGATATTTTCCAGGTTCTGTATCGGAAAGTAGCCAGTGTTCCACGTGGAACACACGGTAAGGGATGCAGATTTGGAGGTCTTAAGGCCGGATCGGGTGGAGGGATTATCATGCGGGCCGCCCGAGGCCGGTTTGTAGAAAGACCTTTCTTGTTTCAGCGGCCCCTTTTAATAAACCCCAATCCGCAAAACTGGTGGTTTGAAATGGTATAACAGTTTATAATC
>CAZHVY010000065.1:0-11093 GCA_964536305.1 uncultured Geobacter sp.
CCTGGGAATGCCGGAATCAAAATCCGGTGCCTTACCGCTTGGCGACGCCCCAATCGTATTGAAGGTTGTCAGATTGTATGGGTGACGACGGAAAACCACGAATCATTATTCGCTATTTCCGTCTGACATTTTCGCGCGATCTCCTCTGTTCCAAAGACCCCGAACACAGTCGGGCCGCTTCCGGACATCAACACACCGGCTGCGCCCTTCAGCAGAAGACAGTCTTTTATCTCCTGGATAACCGGGCAGCTTTTTATGGTTACAGACTCAAGATCGTTGGAAAGAAGATCACAGACATCACTCAGCAGATTGCAAAACTGTGGCAGTTTATCTACAACCTTATCCTTTGTCAATTGTAAATTTTGATATACCCACGCGGTTGAGACATGAACGTTAGGGTTTACGAGAACGAGCCAGACCTTCGGCAGTCCATGGACCTCGGTGAGTCGCTCGCCGACCCCTTCCGCCAGGGCCGTTTTTCCGAAGATGAAAAATGGCACATCCGCGCCGAGTTTAAGCCCGACCGACATCAGCTCATCCTGGGGAAGGTTGAGGCCAAGCATGCCGTTAAGCCCCATCAGGACTGTAGCCGCGTCACTGCTGCCTCCACCGAGGCCAGCGGCTACCGGTATGTTTTTCGTAATCCGGACGTCAACACCCATACCCGGATCCGTGCGGGAAAGAAGCGCATCCGCGGCCTTCCAGGCGATATTCCCCGGACCTCCCGGCGCCCCTTCCCGATTGCAGGAAACCCTTATGCCTGCTGTACCGGACAGGGTAATCTCTATTTCATCATATAGAGCGATCCGCTGCATAACCATCCGGAGGTCGTGGTAATTATCCGGGCGTCTCCGTATGACATCAAGACGATAGTTAACCTTGGCAGGCGCCAGGAACCGAGCGGTTTTCATTGCGACACCTCCTCGCATATCATCTGCCGGAAAGCGCGGCCTGTATAGCGGGAAGGGCGGCGGTCGCCGCTTTCTCCCCTTCCAGGACTGCCTCATGGCGTTTGGAAAAATCGGCGGACCCGATATGGCCCACTCTCGGACGGATCACCACATCGGCATTATTGAGCTGCTGCGATGAAATGCGCGCATACATGGTGCTGATTGCCTGCAGAATGGTGCTCAGGGTTCCGTCAGGCCTCGGGGCTTCCCCCTCGCCCGAAATATCCACGGCAATCACAACCTCGGCGCCGTGACGTCGGGCCGCGCCTACCGCCACCGGGCTCACCACACCTCCGTCTACATACATCCGGCCGTTAATCACCTGTGGAGTAAAGACCCCGGGAATGGAACAGCTCGCCCGGACCGCGCTTCCCGTGTTCCCCGTGCCGAAAATCATCTCCTTGCCGCTTTGAATGTCCGTTGCCACGGCATAGAACGGTATGCGCAGCTTTTCCATCGGTGTATTGCGAAGCATGCGATTTACATACCCTTCCAGCTTCTCCCCTTTGATGAAGCCGTTTTCCGGAAGAGTAAAGTCCGCCAGGTCGCTCTGCTGGATGCCGAGAGAGATCTTCTGCAACTGAAATGCGTTGAACCCGTAAGCGTAGAGGCTTCCCACGAAACTCCCGGCGCTGGTGCCGACAATCATGTTGACCGGGACCCTGTTTGCCTCCAGAACCTTAAGCACACCCACATGGGCAAAGCCCTTTGCGGCGCCGGCGCCGAGGACAAGGGCGACCTTTGCCGGCTTCTGTGGAGGGGAAGGGACCTCTTTCGGAAGGCAACCAGCCATCATTCCCAGAATGAGCAGGATAAATACCGTCCTTGACTGGAACCCGCGTTTCAAGACAGACATTTTCTCGATTCTCCTAAACTCCCGGTTGGAAAAAGGCCATGGGAAAAGGATTTTCTCCCCCATGGCCGTCCATTGATGCGTCTTGCGTCTTTTTCCGCCCCATCACTACTGAAGCGAATCCTCAATCCTTATGAGCCTGCTCTTCTCCCTGATTACATCCAGGCAATCAATCTCCTCAAGGGCCTGACGTATGTCTTTTTCCAGGGCCTCATGGGTCATTATAACTATGGGCACGGTTTCACCGGCCATCCTGGCGCTCTGGATCATCGATTCAATGCTGATGTTGAATTTCCCGAGAACACCGGTAATCCGGGCCAGGACACCCGGCTTGTCCAGTACGCTGAAGCGGAGATAATATTTGCCAAGGATCTCCCCCATGGGCTTTATCTCGAGATTCTTCAGCCGGTTATCCAGATAGCCCAGAGGCGCGCTCCTCCGGCCGATTCCCGCCGTCAGATTACGGGCGATGGCCATGACGTCACCCACGATAGCGCTGGCAGTGGGATCCATCCCGGCGCCCCTGCCGTAAAACATGACCGTATCCACAAAATCCCCGGTGAGACGGACCGCATTGAAGACCCCGTCCACGTCGGCCATGGGGTAGTTGAGCGGGATCATGGTCGGGTGAACACGCGCCTCCACTCTGTCTCCATCCATCTTTCCGATGGCGAGGAGCTTTATCTTGAATCCGAATTCCTTTGCATAGTTGATGTCTATGGAACTGATGGCGCTGATGCCTTCCGTATAAATATCCTTGAAGTCAACCCGCGTCCCGAAACAGAGAGAGACCAGAATGGCCAGTTTGTGGGCCGTGTCAACACCCTCAACGTCAAAAGTGGGATCCGCTTCGGCATAACCGAGTTCCTGGGCATTCTTCAGGACATCGGCAAAATCGGCCCCTTCCTGGGTCATCCTGGTGAGGATATAGTTGCAGGTGCCGTTCAGGATGCCCAGAACCGTGCCGAAATGATTGGCCGCCATATTTCCCTTGATGGCTGAAAGGACCGGTATCCCTCCGCCGACGGCTGCCTCGTAGCGGACCTCGACCCTTTTCCGGGCGGCGGCGGCGTATATCTCTTCCCCATGAACCGCCAGAAGGGCCTTGTTGGCGGTTACAATGTGCTTGCCGTTCTCGATTGCCTTCAGGATGAAGTCCTTGGCGGTGTTGTATCCTCCGATCAATTCGATGATCACGGATATTTTCGGGTCGTTCAGAACTTCGTCGGCATTCCGGGTAAGGACGCCGGCTTCAACGGGTACCCCCCGGTCGGTGGTGATGTCCAGGTCGGCAACCTTCCTGAGCCGGAGACGCACGCCCAGCTTCTCCTCGATAAGCGACGCATTTTTCGCCATCAATTTTACGACACCGGCGCCGATGGTGCCGAATCCAAGAAGACCAACTCCGATTTCTTTCATAACACCTCACAAAAACATCGTAATATCAAACAGCTCGGCACTCCATGGCGCCTACTCCATAACCGCCTGGCCTGTCGAAACCTCATCAAGTATGCCATTGATAAAGGATGGCGAATCCTTGGCGCCGAATTTCTTCGCCACCTCGATTGCCTCGTTAATGGTAACGTTCTTCGGAATATCATCCCGGTAGAGCAATTCGAAGATAGCCATTCGCAGAATACAGAGATCCACCCTGGACATCCTCTCAAGGGACCAGTTTTTTGATTTCTCCGAGATAATTCCGTCAATGCGCTTCCTGTTATCCCTGACACCCCGTACCAGTTCTTCCGCGAAATCAAGTGACTCGAAAGGGACTTCGGCCTCCTCCTTGACTCTGGGAATAGAGGGGTACTCATCCAGGGGATTCATATCGGACGCATACAGCATCTGCAAGGCAATTTCCCGTCCCAGCCGTCGAGATCCCACCCTAGCAAATCCTCTTGAAAAGGTTGACGGTCTCAATGGCGGTCATAGCGGCGTCAAACCCCTTGTTGCCCGCCTTTGTGCCGGCGCGCTCTATTGCCTGCTCAATGCTGTCGGTTGTCAGAACACCAAAAATCACTGGAACCCCGCTGTCCAGGGAAACATGGGCGACACCCTTGGAGACCTCCGCGGCAACATAGTCGAAGTGGGGAGTGGAGCCCCGGATTACGGCGCCAAGACAGATGATTGCGTCGTACTTTCCGCTTTCCGCCATTTTTTTCGCCGCCAACGGGATCTCGAAAGCGCCCGGAACACGCGCCACTACAATTTTCCCATCGTCGGCGCCATGGCGGATCAGGGCGTCCAGCGCGCCTTCCAGAAGGCGCTCGCTGATAAAGCTGTTGAAACGGCTGACAAGGATGCCGTACGAAGACCCGCCCGCGTCAAGTTTTCCCTCAAGATATGTTGGCATTCTCAAATCTCCAAAGCTGTTGAAATCAGATTGAAATCCCGTCCGGAACCGTGGACGTGGAACAGAAACGGCGCATATAACTTTCAGACGTTTTCCAGCAGGTGGCCCATCTTCTCCCGCTTGGTCTTCAGATACTTCATGTTGCAGACGGTCGCCTCGATTTCCACGGGAACCCGCTCCACGATATCGATTCCGTAACCCTCCAGCCCGACCATCTTCTTGGGATTATTGGTCATGATGCGTATTCTCCTGGCGCCCAGGTTCACAAGTATCTGCGCCCCGATGCCATAATCCCTGAGGTCGGCCTTGAAGCCCAGCTCGATGTTGGCCTCAACCGTGTCCTTTCCCTCATCCTGAAGCGCATAGGCCCTCAGCTTGTTGGTGAGACCGATTCCCCGCCCTTCCTGACGCATGTAGAGGATGATCCCTCTCCCCTCGGTTTCGATTGTCTCCATGGCATGCTGAAGCTGATCGCCACAGTCGCAGCGACAACTGCCGAACACGTCTCCGGTCAGACATTCCGAGTGGACTCTGACCAGAACGGGCTCCCCATTCCCGACATCTCCCTTGACCAGGGCCAGATGCTCCATCTTGTCCACATCATTTTCAAAGGCAATGGCCCTGAAATCGCCGAATCTGGTGGGTAACTCCACCTCGGCGGCGCGCCTCACCAGCGACTCGTGCTTCATGCGGTATGCGATCAGGTCCCGGATGGCGCAGATCTTGATTCCATGTTCCCTGGCGAACTTCTTCAGGTTCGGCATGCGGGCCATTGTACCGTCATCATTCATGATCTCGCATATGACACCGGCAGGCTTGAGACCGGCGAGACGGGCCAGGTCCACGGAGCCTTCGGTCTGGCCGGTGCGCACCAGCACACCTCCGTTTTTCGCCCGCAGCGGGAAAATGTGTCCGGGACGGGACAGGTCGTCTGAAGTGGCGCCATCAGCAACAGCGGTCAGTATGGTATGCGCCCTGTCCGCGGCCGAAATTCCCGTTGTAACACCCTTTTTCGCCTCGATGGAAACGGTGAAGGCGGTAGAAAACGCGGAGGTATTGTTCTCGACCATGGGAGGGAGACGAAGCTTGTCGCACTTTTCAGCGGTGAGGGTCAGGCAGATGAGGCCGCGGCCGTACCTGGCCATGAAATTTATGGCCTCCGGCGTCACCTTCTCTGCCGCCATAGTCAGATCACCCTCATTCTCACGGTCTTCGTCATCCACGAGAATAACCATTTTTCCCTGGCGGATTTCTTCTATTGCTGTTTCAATCGTTGCTACCGGCATGGTATTTCACCGTCCTCGTTTCTCGACAAATGGGAATTGTAGTGTATCTCACAAAAAACCGCTTTTCGCAAGCAGTTCCAGTGAAACGCCTTTCCCTGCGTCCCGGTATTCACCGCCGAGAAGACGCTCCACATACTTGCCTATTACGTCAGCCTCAATGTTCACCTCATCGCCGGGTTTTCGCGATGAAAGGGTGGTTCTGCCTCCCGTATGGGGAATGATGTTCACCGAAAACCCGTCAGCGGAAACAGAATTGATGGTAAGGCTGATGCCGTCGATGGCCACGGAACCCTTTTCGATGCAATATCGGGCGAAACGGCCGGGAAGCCGGAAGGAAAAGAGAATATTCCCGGAGGACTCACGCCTCTCGCGGATCACCGCGATACAGTCCACATGTCCGCTCACCAGATGCCCGCCGAGACGGTCTCCCATGCGCAGCGCCCTCTCCAGGTTGACGGCGGCGCCGGGACGCAACGTCCTGAAGGTAGTCCGCTCCAATGTCTCGGGAGAGACGTCAAAGGAAAAGAGCCCCTCGCCCGACCCCACGACGGTAAGACAAACTCCGTTTACGGCAATGGAATCACCCAGCTGGATGTCTTCCAGGGGAAGCCCCGTAAAGATCCCCAGGCGGGCGCCCGCTCCCATGGGGTCCAGGGCCGCGACCCTTCCCACATCTTCAATCAGACCAGTGAACATTATCTCTCCGGATATCCCGATACCAGAATATCTTCACCAAATCGCCTCAAGGTAATATCCCGCAACCGCGTCGCGTCCGCCATCCGGAGCGGTCCCGCCCCGGCACACAGGCCGAAGCCGTCTTCGGCGCACAGAATCTTGGGCGCGTAAAACAGCAGGAACCTGTCGATGAGCCCGCCCCGCAGCGCAGCGCCGGCCAGCTCCCTCCCCCCCTCCAGCAGAACCGACTGTACCCCCCTCTCGCCGAGGCGGAGCATCAGGTCCGCCAGGTCCACCCTTCCAGCCTCTTCCCGGCAGGGGAGCAGCTCAGCCCCGGCGTTCACCAGCGCTCCGGCCCTCGATGATCCGGGCTCAATGGTGGCAATTAAGGTTTTCGCCGAAGACGCCATGCCGAACAGGGCCGCTGTCGGCGGAGTCCTCAAGCGGCTGTCCACAATGACCCGGAGCGGGTCACTGCCCCGCACGCCCATCCTGCATGTAAGGAGCGGATCGTCTGCTATCAGCGTGCCGACCCCAACCATCACAGCATCAACCAGCGACCGGAGGCGGTGAACGTATCTCCTGGAACTTTCGTTGGTTACCCATCTGGAATCGCCTGTTGCCGTTGCGGTCTTGCCGTCCAGGGTCATGGCGCTCTTCAGGATCACAAAGGGGCGTCCGGTGGTAACGTGTTTGACAAAGGGCTCGTTCACCCGTCGGCATTCGTCTTCCAGGACACCGCATTCCACATGGATAGAAGCGCCGCGCAGCGCGGCCAGCCCTCTCCCGGATACAAGGGGATTGGGGTCGGTCATGCCGACGAAGACCCTAGCAACACCCGCGCGGATCAGGGCCTCCGAACAGGGGGGGGTTTTCCCGTAATGGGCGCAGGGTTCCAGGGTGACAAAAACGTCGGCGCCTCGAGCCCTTTCACCCGCCATGCGCAGAGCATGGACTTCCGCGTGGGGAGTTCCGACCTTCCTGTGCCAACCCTCCCCGACTATTTCGCCGTTGTTAACAATCACGCAACCAACGGCTGGATTGGGTGAAGTCTTTCCTATCCCGCGCCGGGCCAGGGCCAGGGCGCGTCTCATCATTTTTTCGCTGAATCCGCTCATGAAAGGAAACCCGATGGGACGGCTGGGAGAATAACCTTGAATATTGTCGGAAAGAACGCCGAAAGCGTACTTCTGAACAGGTATAAGGCCGGGGTGAAAATCAATGACGCGCGCCCTTCAGGATATCCTGAAGCTCTGACATAAATTCATTGATGTCGCGGAAGGAACGGTAGACTGACGCAAACCGCACATAGGCAACCTCATCCATCTCATGCAGTTCGGCCATCACCCATTCGCCGATGGTGCTTGCGGGAACCTCCCGCTCTCCGCCCTCCTGAAGCTTTCCTTCCAGCCGATCCACCATGTTTTCAATGGATTCCACGGAAACGGGACGCTTTTCACAGGCCTTTTTTATGCCCGCGATGAGCTTCAAGCGGTCAAAGGGCTCCCTGCGTCCATCCTTTTTCAGAACCATGGGCAGGATATACTCAATCCGTTCGTGGGAGGTAAAACGCCTGCCGCACACCTCGCATTCGCGGCGGCGGCGAATGGTCGTGCCGTCCTTGTCCGGCCTCGAGTCGACAACCTTGCTGCTGGGGTGAAGACAGAAAGGACATCTCATCGACCGTCCCCTTTCTCATTACAGGGATCGTCGAACCTCACGGTCTCGATGCCGGCCTCCTCAATCATCTCCCCGGCAAGACAATCAGGGTATCCCTCCGAAAAGACAATCCGCTGTATCCCGGCATTGATGAGCACCTTCGAGCAGATGACGCAAGGCATGGTCGTGCAGTACAGGGTAGCGCCATTGATGCTTGTGCCATGCTTGGCCGCCTGGATGATGGCGTTCTGTTCGGCGTGCAACCCCCGGCACAGCTCATGCCGTTCACCCGACTGAACCCCCATGCGGTCCCGCAGGCACCCTACCTCCAGACAATGGGCCACGCCTGAAGGCGCGCCGTTATAGCCAGTGGCAAGGATATTCCTGTCCTTCACCAGGACCGCGCCCACCGACCTGCGCAGACAGGTGGAACGTCTGGCGACGATACGGGTGATCTCCATGAAATACTCGTCCCATGAGGGTCTCTTCATACTGGTTCCCGATCTGCGTAAATGTCGTAACAATAGACCATATCCCCTTTACAGGTCAAGAAAAGGGTGGATGGTCGCACACAAAGCTCAATCGTCCAACGGTACGGAACGGCGTTTCCTTTTAAGGGATTCCATCCGTTTATTGATGATTCTCGATTCCCGTTCCTTCTTGGGAACCGAGGTCGAGATCCTTTTCCTCTTCACCATCTCACGCTTTGCGAGGGCAATCCGAAGCCTTTCCATGGCCAGTTCACGGTTCTGGGCCTGGGAGCGGCGCTCGCTTGCCTGCACGACGATTCCGGTGGGAATGTGACGAATCCGGACAGCCGAATCAGTGACATTCCGATGCTGCCCTCCGGGACCGGATCCTCTGAAAAACTCAACCTTTATGTCCGATTCCCTCAGTTCCATTTATCACCTCCGTCTTGGCCAGGTCTGTTTAGCGGAATCAAATGTATCTCTAGATCCACCGGTTTTGCAACTCTTTCGCGGTTCCGGCCATGCAGAAATTCAGGCGCCCTTTTCGCTCCTTACGTTGATCCCGACTCAATGCAAGATTGACAGGCGCGTTTGCCCGGTATAATAATACGCCTACAATGTAAGGATTGGATAAGCCTTGAACCCAACATCACTTCTGGAAAAGTATTACGACGAAAACCGTAATGGCTTTGAAATCGTTCTGGAACACAGCGCCATGGTGGCAGGGAAGGCCCTTGCCATAGCCCGCGGCCTGCCTGTTCCCGGAATCGACCTCCGTTTTCTCGAAGAGGCGGCCTTTCTCCATGACATCGGCGTTTCCAGAACCAGTTCGCCTCGCCTGGGATGTAAAGGCGCGATGCCGTACATCTGCCACGGCATTCTCGGAAGAGAGATACTGGAGTCGGAAGGACTCCCTTTACACGCCCTGGTCTGCGAGCGCCACATCGGTGTGGGCATAGGCGTCAAGGATATTGTTCAGCAGCGTCTTCCCCTTCCCAAAC
Organism: uncultured Geobacter sp.; assembly: GCA_964536305.1. Lineage (GTDB taxonomy): Bacteria > Desulfobacterota > Desulfuromonadia > Geobacterales > Geobacteraceae > RPRC01. The sequence goes on from CAZHVY010000065.1 coordinate 9,248, forward strand.
GGGACATGACGCCCATATCCATTGAAGAGAAGATCATCTGCTTCGCGGATCTCTTTTATTCCAAAAAACCCGGCGGAGTAAGGAAGGAAAAGAGCCCGGACGAGATAAGGGCCGCCCTGATGAAGCACGGGGCCCACAAGGTTGCGATATTTGAAGCATGGCTGAGGGAGTTTATGTACTGACCGATACAGGCCGCGCCCGACACGGCTGAAGCACTACCGCTCCGTCAAATCACAAGATAAGGAGAAATCTATCGTGTTAACGTATCTTCCCTATATTCTTACGGCTGTCGTTGGAGTGACTCTCTTCGCATACATCCGCCTTCAGCGGGGAACCGTCGCGAAGCATCTTGAGGAGACGGAAAACCGTCTTGCCGACATGGAAATCAGGCTCACTGCCATCGAGGCCTCCTGCCTGGATGAAATCAGGAAATCAGGAGAAGAGAAGGACCTCAAGATCACCCAGCTCAGGGAGGATCTCCGCTCGGTCCTGAACTCTTTCGTTGAAAAAACCGGCAAGAAGCTGGCGGAGAACGCCGCCCTGCAGAAAAGCCGTTTCGAAGAGCTTTCAGAAAGAATTTCCTCCCTGCGGCAACAGGAGCCGACTCCGCCCGAAAAGAGTCTGCTCCCCCCCAAAATCGATCTTCTCGTTGAACCATCCCGGGAAAAGCCGGAACCCTTCACGAGCGCGCCTATTGTTAAAACGCCACCGGTAACGCCGGCCCCTGAAACGCCCCGGTCAACGGAATCGACCGCGCAAACAAAGGCAAAACGGCTGGCTCGCCTCATTGTGTCGGATATAGTTCTCTACAACCAGGCCGCGGTTGATGAAAGCATCAGGACCAATACCTTCGAGGAGGTAATGGCGCATGAGATCCGTGAAGCCCGCAAACTCTTTGAACAACGGGTACCACTGGAGGTAAGGAGCGGAACCGCATACCTGGATGACGCTTTCGGCGAACTGATCGCCCGCAAGAGACGTGAATTCAATATTAATTGAAGCTTCCCCGCGATAGCCAGCAAACCCTGAACATCATTGCCCGCTGTTTCATGGTCCTTACGTCGTGAAACAGCGGGCCTTTTTTCAATTCACCCAGTTCCACGAAGGATATCCCACGACGGCAGACCCTTCTCTCCGGCCGATGGCGGGACGCGCCTCTTTTTCCATGGTGTATAATTTTCACATGAACGAAAACCACTACCGGAGGTGCACCCATGTCACTCCCTTCGTCACTGCGAAAGATATCTCCCACTGTCTGGGAACTTCCAGTAACATTCAAACCGGGAATGCTGGTACCGGCGCGGATCTACGGCACGGAAAGCCTCCTGAGCCGCATGGATGAAGGCGTTTTCCAGCAGATAACCAATGTCGCCTGCCTGCCGGGAATCCTCAACTATGCCTTTTGCATGCCCGACGGACACTGGGGATACGGTTTTCCCATCGGCGGGATGGCTGCCATGGACCCGGAATCCGGGGTCATTTCCCCGGGAGGAATCGGCTTCGACATCAACTGCGGCATGAGGCTTGTCCTCACCTCACTCACCTTCGAAGAAGTGAAACCGTTACTGCCCCGGCTCATCGACGCCCTTTTCACACGGGTGCCTTCAGGAGTGGGCAGCGCCGGCTTCGTAAAGCTGACCAGGGACGATTTCCGTCTCGTGGCGGAAATGGGCGCCCGCTGGTGCCTGCGAAACGGATATGCCTGGCCGGAAGACCTTGAAATGACCGAAGAGAGTGGCTGTTTTTCCGGCGCTGACTCATCCGCCGTCAGCGAGAAGGCAGTGGAAAGGGGATTCGACCAGATCGGCACCCTGGGTTCCGGCAACCACTACCTGGAAATCCAGGT
>CAZHVY010000066.1:0-11054 GCA_964536305.1 uncultured Geobacter sp.
AGACGAGGATGGCCTTGCCCGCCTTCGTGCCCAGTTGCACGGGGGTCGGGACCGGGTTGCCGAAGCGCGCCACGTGGGCCGTGTCCAGCATTCCCATCACCTTCAGGTTGACCTTGCCGCACTCCATGGCCAGCTCCACATAATCCTCCAGTTGCAGGGCCGGATTGGCGGTAGCGGCCAGGGCCTTGTGGAAGAAGGCATAGACATCGTCCTCGTTCCTGCCGAGGATCCGGCAGTGGTCGGCATAGGCGGCCATCCCTTTAAGTCCGTAGGTAAGTATCTCGATGGCTGAGCGGATGTCCTCGTTCCCATGGATGGCGAGTATACCGTACTGCTCGCCCTGCTTCACCAGATCGGCGGCCGGCGTCCAGGCGGCCGGGCCTTCCATGAACCGGGGGGCCTTGGTCCCTCCGGCCTTGGCAAGGGCATCCTCATACAGAGCCCTGGCCTTTTCCTTCATCTGAAAGCACTTCCCGATGGCCGCCTTCAGGCGCGCGGGGTCAAAATCAACATTGGTGACGGTGGCAAAAAGGCCTTCCACCATGAAGGCATCCACCTCCTCATCCCTTGCCCCCGATTCCCTTGCCAGGTCGGCAAAGACCGCAAGGCCCTTCAGACCATACAGCAGGTTGTCCTGCAGCGCGGCAACCTCGGGCTTCTTTCCGCACACGCCCATTACCTCGCAACCGATACCTCTTGCCGCCTGCTCACACTGATGACAGAACATATTTCCTCTCCTTTTGAAGGTAATCTTATTCAGTTTCCCAATTGGAAACCAATGGTGGCTCATCCGGAGTTTCCGGATGGACTGATTCAGTTATTCGTTTTTTTCAGTATACCCGGCTTTTACCGTTTTTCATTTCCAGATATGGCGCAAGGAGCGCCGTATAGCGAAAAACAAGGCGCCAGAAAAGCCCTTTCCCCGTTTTCACCGCAATCCAGTGGTCACGGAAAGCATGCCAAAGGGATTGGAATCATCAAAAGAGACTACAGGAACGCGCCCTGCCTGCCCGCCGGCGCCCTGCCAGCGGGCCGTGGCGAGGACCTTTCCGCTACGTCCCGCCTTGAAGGTTACTCCGCCGTCACCGGAGAGCCGGACGGTTACCTTCCTCTTCTCGCCCGGAGCGAGACGGTTGGCAGGGGAGAAGGATTCTCCTTCGGTGAAGATATGGACGTTTTCCCTGGAGGCGTTCTTCAATTCAGCGGTTACCGATGAAACCTGGTTCCTGGTTGCCGGGACCGGCGCGCTCACCCTGCCGGCCGACGATGGAGCGGAACCGGCCGGATATCCTTCCACACGGCTGAAGCCCCTCCCGCCCGATTGGCTGTTCTGCGCCCAGGTGGACGGTTCGGAATCGACTACCGTATACGTCCCGGCCGGGATGGTGACATTCGGATGGCATGTCCAGTAGGCATTGGGAACCCCTCCCTGGCCCGGCGTTCCCTTTGTCTGCCAGGGGCCGTAGGTCGCGCCGCCCGACGAGCGCAGGGCAATGGTTCCGGCCCGCGATCCCCTGGCGTTGTTCCAGTGATAATCCTGGATCAGGGTAATCACGTGCGGGGTGGAGATGGTGAAGGTGGCCGGTTTGCCCGGGTTGTTATAGACACCGCCGGTGTTACCGGTATCAAGTATGACCTTCCCCTTGCCCGCAACAACGGGCGCCTGCGTGACGGGCGTCACAGGCGCCCTCACCGCCGCCTTTTTCGCCGCCGCTTCCAGTCGGGCGATATGGGAATCAAGGGCGGTATCGGGCCAGTATCCGAGACTCTCACGGTACCTGGAAATCGCTTCCGCGGGCCTGTTCTGCCGCTGAAGCGCGGCGCCGTCGTTGCGGAGACGCTGCGCCGCCGCCTTACGCCCCTCCAGGTCGGCCACATACGCGGAACGGGTCTGGTCGGGCCAGGTACGCACGCTCTCCTTGAATCTGGAGAGGGCCTCTTCCGGCCTGGAAGCCTTCAGAGAAGCGGTCCCTTCGCTCCACAGGCGATCCGCCACGGCCTTCTGTTCGTCTTTCCTGGCAAGTTCGCGCTCCATGCGCGCCACATGGTCGGCGAGGGCCTTGTCCGGTACCAGGGAAAGACTCTGCCTGTATCTGTCCATGGCCTCCTGATAGCGCTTCTGGTTCTGCAGCTGCTCGCCTTCCGCGCGCAACTGTTGCGCGCGGGCCGTCTTCGACCTCACTTCTTCCTGCTTTTTCATCTCGGCTTCAATCCGCCGGATATACTCCTCCAGTTTCTCATCGGGCTGACAACGGAGCGACTCCCGGTACCTGGCAATCCCCTCCGCGTACTGCTTGCGAGTAACCAAGGCATCCCCCTGGCGACGCAGCTCCGCGCACGCCTGTTTGGCGGCGGCCTGCTTGTTCAGGGCATCCACCAGCTTCCGGACATAGGCCTCCCTCTCCCGGTTGCCCGGAGCGCAGGCGATATTATCCCGGAACTTCCCGAGCGCCTCCGCCTGCTTTCCCGCATTGTAGAGGGCCTGTCCGTCCGCCCATTTGGCCTCGCATCTGCGAGCCGCGTCCTGCTGTTGCGACTTGACGCGCTGGAGTTCGCCCAGCTTCCACTTCAGCTTGTTCCAGTGGATCTCCATGTCACCGTTTCGCGGACGGATCTTCAGGGCCTCTTCGGACGCGGCGATGCCCTTCTTGATGGTCTCCTCGTCCAGCGGCTTGTCGGTGGCGGCCAGACCGGCGGCATAGGCGTACAGTTCCTTGAAACGCTTGTCCTTGGCCGCCGCGTCCTCCCGCAGCTTGTAATACCTGGCGTAGTCGGGATCGGAGATGTCGCCGTTTTCCTTGATGGCCTTCAGCCCCTCCCCATACTGGGCCATGGCGGCCTCGAAGTTGTATTCCCGGTAATACCTGTCGCCGTTGGCGAAGAATGTGCGGGCGTACTCCCTGGCATTGCGCCCCTTTTGACCCTTTTCCATGGCCGAGGCCAATTCCTCCAGCTGAGCGCGCCGCGCGTCCCCCTGCTTGAAACGCGCCGCCCGGTTCTTCAGTTCCCTGGCCACCGCGCCCAGCCCCTTGGCGTCGGCCGGAATCCCCTTGGCGAAATTCGCCCTGGCGCCCTCGTAATATTGCATCGCCTCCTGGCGCTGGGCCAGCATGGAATTCACCAGTTGCAGCGAGGAGGTGTACTGCTTCACGTCCGCGGGCGAGAGCTCCTGGCCCATGACCTGTTTCAGGTGTTTTTCCGCCTGTTCCCATTCCTGTGCCTTGAAGAAGCGCGTCCATTCGGCAAAACTCTTTTGCGAGAACTCGTTATACCAGGCAATACCCTTGTTCATCTCGTCACTGACCCTTTTCCACACCGGGTTGGCGGACGATTGTCCCGCCGCCATGGGGCGGAGTATGTCCTGCAGCTCCAGCATGGCCTTGTGGGCGGACCACACCTTCTTCTGCGCCATGAAGCCGTCGAACTCCTTCGCCTTGGCCTCGATGCGGGGCCACTGGGCCCCGTAGTTTTTCGCCTCCGACAGCTTCTTCACGGCATCGCTGTCCGAGGGGTTCAGCTTGACCGCCTGCTCGAGGCGTTTTATGGCGGTCTGGTAATCGGCCTTTTGCAGGGCGTCCCAGCCGCTCTTCCTGGCCGCCAGACCTATTTCGGCGAGAACCGGCGCGGCCAGGGCCGCATCCTCCTTGGCGGCTTCCCCGGCAACGGCAATGGCCTCATCCAGTTTTCCCTGCCTGGCAAGCTGCCGCGCGGTGGCGAGTTTTTGCGCCAGCTGCTCTTTCTTCTTTCCCTGCTCTTCCTGTTTCTTCTTCAAAAGATCGGCGGCTTCCACGACCGGCCGGTATCTGCCATGCAGTTTCGCCGCCGCGTCCAGCTCCTTCCCGGCGTCCAGCAGCCTGTTGGACTCGATGGATTTGCGGCACGCATCCACGTGGCGACGGACCTTCTCTCTCTCGGCGGCCCACTTACGGGACAGGCTCGCCGCCTCCGTGCTCTTCGGGTCCAGAGTCGCGGCCTCTCCGGCCAGGGCGATCCCTTCATCGAGATTCCCCTGCGCCACCATCTGCTTTGCCTTTGCCAGCTTTTCCGCCGCCTGCCGGGCCTTCTGGGACCCCTCCAGGGCATCCTTTGAAATGGAGATAGTTACCGTCTGGGTCGCTTCGCCCAGCTTCGCGCCCTCCGCGTTGGTAACCTCCAGTTTTACCGTATAGGTCCCGGTGCTCCCGCAGTTGAGGCGCAGCTCGCTGCCGCTTCCCGGCATGCCGCAGCTGCCGGACGGATCCACCGTCCACCGGTAACGCGGGGATTCCGGTTGGGGGGTGACTCCGGCCTTCAGGAAGATATCCCTGAAGACCACAAACTCATTGGGCTTGACCGTAACCATGCCGCATTTTTGGGCCTGACCCAGCTGCGTGTCGCACTTCCAGATCTGCGGGGGCGATTCCAGATATCTCGGCTCGCTGATGGCCACATCATAGGCCTGCGCCGTAATGGTCACATCCCTGGTTCCCACCTCGTCGCCGCCGTCCCTGGTCTTGGCGTGAACCGTGGCCTTCACCGGCTTGCTGTCCTTGGGCTTGAAGGAGGCCTTGTCTCCCGTACCGCTCCAGTAACCGGGAATATCCCACCAGAAGCCGATGATGTCATCCCCCATGGGCGGCCTGGTCTGTACCTGGAGTTTTACCTCCTGCCCGATGCTCGGTTTCTGGGGTGTGACCGTAATCGTCAGCTCCGGGTTCACCACGGCCATGGGGATCTGCTCCGATTCGCCGATGGTTACCTTGCGGCCATCCATTTCCCTCTGCACCGTCACCCATACGGGGGTCGTTCCGGACTTTCTGAAGGTGGCGGTATGGCGCGCCTGGGAACCGCCCGAGGTTTCATACTGGGGGTTTTTCGGATCACCGAAGATGGCGTCGGGGTTCCTCTCCCACAGATAGAAGAGTGTCGGTCCGGAAAACGGCTTGTCCCCGGAGAAGACCTCGGCCAGGAAGGTCGCCTTGCCCCCCACCGGCACGCTGTTCTCCCTGGGGCTCTCCCTGGTGAGCTTCACCCTTACCGTGTTGCACTTTATGGTTACGGAATCGGAGGCGCTCTCGCCGTCCATGTCGGTGACCGTAACGGTGGCGGCGCACGGCTTGCACTCCCTGGTGTTCACCACCTTGGCGTAAGCCTCCTTCGCGTCCTGGGCGCACCCGCCCCACTTATACGAATAACCGCCGCTCCCTTCGGCGGCCTCAGCCTGAAGATCGATGATATCGCCGAAGTCGGCCGGGTTCTTCGACGGTTTGATCTTCACCGTCACCGGCTTCTTGTATTTCCTGTTTTCCTTTTTCCTCAGGTCGTCCGCCTTTTTCGCATCATAGGTCCCCTTGCCGAAGGCGCCCTCCCAGCAGCCCTTGGCGCAGTCACTGGGCCCGGCGAAATAGTGGCGTCTGGTGCATCCGAAGGCGCCTGCGCCGCCGAAACAGGGACCGCTGCTCTTGCATTCGGGAATAGATTTGCCCTCGGGGTCGTACCAGACGCCGATGTGGCCGGCCCATCCCGAGGAACAGCGGCAGAGGCAGTTGAAGTACTGATTTCTCTTGTCCTCCTCGGTGGGAGGAGGGGTGCAGCCCTGTTCAAGCGCCGGTTTATATTTGTCAACACAACCTGCCGGTTTTCTCAGGGTTACCGTCCTTGTCTGCTTCTTCGTCGACCGGCTGCACTCACCCCATTCGGAATACTCGTAGGAGCAGGACGGCGGCTGCTTTTTCACGTCCGTCCCTGTGGTCGCGCCGTCATCGGGCTTCTTCTGGCCATCCTTTTTCTGATCATCCTTCTTCGGCGTCGTAACGACAAGCCGCGCCTGGGATGAGGACCCGACCGTCTTTCTGCCGGCCTTCGAATCGGTCACCGCCAGCGCGGAGACGGTATACACGCCCGGCGCATCGGGAGAGAAGGAAAGCGAGCTGTCGCTTCCGCCGACCGGATAGCCGTTGACCAGCCACTGGATGCGCGACCTGGCGAGCAGATTCCGGGCCGCCGGGTCCGTTGTCGAGACCGAAAGGTAGTAGGTCACCTTTTTGCCGGTCTCCGTCTCCAAAGGGCCGGAGACGATAAGGGTCAACTGCGCCGTATCCTTGGGCGCCAAGTCCACCGACGCCTCTTTCAGGAGCTTGCCGAACTTGCCCGTGGACGGGTTCCACCAGTCATAAAGCCGGGCAACAAGGCGCCCCCTGCCGGCCGCTGTAAAAGTCGCCCTGTCAACGCTGACCTCCTTTTTCTTCACTCCCCCCTCAAAGCGCCAGTCCCATATCATGTCCTTGTGAACGGCCCCTTCCACCACCTTCGCGACGGCCGTCACCTCTTCGTCCTTCTCCGGCGTCGGGTTGGAGAGTTGCAGCTCTATCCTCAATTCTCCCACCAGGCATGACTGAAGGGCGCGATAGGCCGTCCCACCCTTCCCTTTCGCCAGATCGAAGTCCTTTTGCGCGCCAATCAGCCGCAACTCGAAGTCCCTGGCGGTGCTGCTGTAGAGGGCCGCCTCACCGGACGCGAGGCCATAGGGAATAGAGAATACGAAGGTCATGAACGCATCCTGCATGGCGGCGTTTTCCATGGCGGCCCGCACCGAAAAGTCAGGAGCGCGGGCCGCCCGGTCACGGGCCTCGGCGTAACGCCTCTGGGCCGCCTCATAGGCGCCGCCCCACGCCGACGTGCCTCCGGCCAGCTGCCGGTAATACTCGATCAGGTTCTCGATAAAGGCCACCTTGTAGCGCAGCGGCGCCAGGAGATCGAAGAACTTCTTGTGGCATTCATTGTTCTTGTCGTACCTGGTCTCCTCATACCCCATCTCCTTCAGGTAGATCTCCAGCTGCTCGATGATCCCCTTTCTTCCCGCCTCCATCATGGCGAGCATCCTGGAGATGCGCCCCTTGTCGAACTCCGGATAGCCGGTGAGATGCCAGCTGGCGGGGATATACGGCGCTGAAGCCTCGTTCATCAGGTCGGTGACGCGGCGCAGCTTGCCCGCTATCTCGCTGTAGGTCTTTACGTAGTGTTCATAGATGCGCATCTTCGACAGGGGAAGGCTCTCCTGCTCCCACACATTCTTGATGACGCGCGAATACGCCTCCACCGAGGCGTCGGCGTTGCTTACCAGGTTGGTTGTTTTCAGTTCGTCTTCCAGTTTTTTCAGTTCATCGCGCAACCGCGCCACCTCTGAGTCATAATCCTTGGCGGCGCGAAGCTCGTCTTCCGCCCATTTCTTCAGATGGGATATGGTCTGGTTCAGGGCCGCGGTCCTGACACGGTTGTAGGAATGGAACAGGATCTTGCTCCCCTTGCCGCCGCGGGCATCGATCTTGATCTTTACCAGGAACTCGTCGTCCCACTCCTTGTCGTTGAAGTCCGGATAGACGCTTTTCAGCGCGTCCCGCAGCGCCTTTACGGAGGGATATTGGGGCATCACGTTCTTTTCCGCGTAATCGCGTATGGAGTCGTTGATGGTGGCGTCGCCGAATTTCGTGGACGAATAGGCCACGTTCGCCTTGTCCGTAAGGAGCCATTCATAGGTAAGCGGATGGCGCAATCCCTGCCGGTCGAAAAGCCCCTGCAACTCCTTGGGCTTCGCGTCGGTCCAGATGCCCGACTCCACCCATGCCTGGATCAGGTTCTGGGCCTGGCGGGCCTCATAGGCTGCCGTCGCAATCGGTTTCGTGGCCATCACGATGCCGGTCACCACCGCCGGGAGCTGGCCGCCGGGGACGCACCCCATGATACCGATGGTGACCCACAGCCCCGCATCCAGGGCCTTGGATCTGTCTCCTTCGTAGTAGGCCTGGCCTCCCGATATGAGACCCTGGGCAAAGTCTCCCACAATCGGTATGGAGGTGACCCAGGCGTTTTCCAGGGCCAGGGCCTCGTCTTCCGGGCTCATGGCCGGTCCGTTCAGTATGTCGTAGGACTGGTAGAGGGCCGAGGCCACGCCGACGATGGCGTCGAAGGCGCCGACGCTCATGGATGGGTCGCCAAGCTTCGTGTAGGCAGGGCTGAACATCAGGTCCCGCACCTTGGACTGGAGCTGGCGCAGGGTCCCGCCCCCCTTGGCGACGCGCGCCTGCGCCCTGGCGCAGAAGCCCTTCATCTTCACCATCTGTTCCTGCTGGCTCATGCCGGCCCTGATCTTGTTCTGGATGGCGATCTCCTCGTCCAGCCAGCCGATCTTTTTCAGGTCTCCGTCCGGCGCCTCCCTCATCTCCTTCAGCAGCTTGCGCAGTTCGTCGTCGGGCGACTGGAGGATCGCTCCGGGCTGGGAGCGGCGCCAGTCCTCCATCAGCCCTTCCAGATCCAGGGCCTCGTCCAGGCTCACCATGCTTCCCGCGTTCAGGGCGATCAGTTCCTTTTTCACCCGGTTCACCCGGCCCCGCAGGGTCTCGGAAAGCTCGCCGCCGGCCTCGAAGGCCTCCAGCTCCGCCTTGTTCACCCGGCCCATCTTCGCCAGCATCTTCAGGATGCGGCCGGTGAGTTCACCCCCCTCATCCATCAGTCCCAGGTTTTTCAGGACAAAGCGCAGGGCGGCCTTGCCGGCGTCGGAATCGCCGAATTTCGCCTTCAGCTTGTCCAGCAATCGGGCTTGCAACACCTTGCCGTCGGGCGCGGACTTCAGCTTGTTCAGGCCGGCCACCACCTCGTTCAGGTCCATGCTCCCCCTGGCCTCGCGCATAATCCTCTCGATGTCATCCAGGGAGCGGGCCGAAGCGGCGCCCAGTTCGCCGACGATGCGCTCCATATCCTTCATCAGCTGGGACTCGGTCCAGCGTAACAGCATGTTTCCTATGCCGCGGTTAAAGTCATCCACGTTCCCCATGCCCAGGTCCGCCAGGATCTGGGATGCGCGGGACGGATTGTTGCTGACCGCCTTGGCCGCTGCCAGGACCTTCAGCTCCTCGTCGGAAAGGTCCTGGATGGCGTTCAGGCCCATGTCCTTCCAGACGCGCAGGGCATACTTGGCGTTGTCCGAAGCTCCGCCCCCCATATGAGTGAAGAACATGGAATAGTCCGACGCGATCTTGGTAAATTTGACCTGCCCGCCTCCCAGACCTCCGAAACCGATGCGCTCTACGATGTCGTCCGGCAGGGCCTGGATGCCGCCCTGGCGCAGGGTCCACTGGCCGTCGGCGTTGCGGGCGAAGACGCGGGTCCTGCCCGGGTCGTCCAGGTAGGTCTTCCTGAACCACTCCTGGCCGCTGGCGCCGCCGTAGTAGTCAGGATTGGCGGCCGCCGCGAAATGGGCCCTCACGTTGCTGGTCATGGCGTTCTTCACCTCATCCCGGAACATGCGCACGATATCTTCCCTGGACTCGCCGCGGGCCAGAGCATCCTTGGCCTTTTTGTAGGCGTCGCGCAGGTTGCGATACCCGTAGTCCGGCAGTTCCGTAGTGCATACCGCCAGGCTCCCGGCGGAGAGCTTTTTCGGGATATCACCGGTGAATTTTCCGATGATTGGGTCCTTTTCCGCATTCCTCAGTATCCTCGCGGTGACAGTATCGAAACCGGACTCTATTGCCGATGCGGCGCTGTCTCCGTTCTTCCCCAGATAGAGGATGTCGGCGTCACGGCCCGGCTTCCAGCTCCCGGTAGCGGCGAACACCGACTCGGCCTCGTTCAGTGACCTGGCGGCCATCTGGGCGGACTCTCCGGCGATATTCACGCGGATCTGCTGCACACGGTTTTGCAGGGTCTCGGGAAGGCGGCCCATATTCCGCTCGTACCATTTCAGATCCCGCGTCATGAGGAGCAGGGCCGCGTCCGAGGCCTTTTCCCCCTTCAGGATCGACGTAAGGATGTGCTCGCCCAGCTCATCGGCCAGCCCCGCTGAAGCTGTGCCCATCAGCAACAGACCCGCCAGCACGAGCCAAACCATGAAAAAGACTATCGACCTTCCCCTGTTCCTCAGATGCATGCCGTCCTCCCGTCTTTACACCATTGGCGTTGAATCGGTTTAATTTATACCACGAACCTGAACATCGCGGTCTCATTAATAGAATACGGAGACAAGTCTTCCAGACAACGCTTGCGCGCCAGTCCCATATTCTCGTTATTCGGCTGGAAGTAAAAAGACTTTAACAGGTGAAAGGGCCTGATCGGCGTCCCGCTTCCGCCGGAAGCGCATGACGCCGATCAAGATCGGTAAATCGAGTGTACGATGGCCAGAAACTGCCTAGTTGAGCTTCTTGCCGCGATCCTTGCCCACGAATCTGCTGATGAACCCGCTCAATCCATGCCCGAAGAGCGCGTATTTCTTCATCTGCTCCACATTGGCGCTTCCCGCTCCCTGGTAGGTGAACAGATAAACCGATCCATCCATGTACTTGATCGTGATTGAGTCTTCACCGCTTTCGTAGGCTGTGATATACGATTCTCCACTAACATTCTCGTACGTTTTCATGGCGTCCTCCTCTTTACCATCCCGCATCCGGGGATGAGCTGCTCGGGATACATCCGCCCACAGACCGCTTGCCCCATGTTTTGATACTAATTATACCCTGAGTCTCCTGCAAATCTAAAAAAAGTCCCCTCTTCCCTGATGGGGAAGGATCAGGGAGAGGGGAAAAGCCGCCACCTTGGAACGACGAGAGAAGTCCGACGAATCCACTCACAACCCCGTGCAAACCTTCTGCTCGCCTCTTTCCTTCTCTTCAGCCTTGTGCATCACCTCTTCCTTTTCCAGCTCGCTGTGTCCTTCCGGTGTGTCTGGATAGAGGTTCACCGCTATGGAATCCTGGTGGATCTTCCACATGGCGCCGGTGGCGGGGTCCACGATCAGGATGCCCAGCAGTACGCCGAAGATGATATTGCCGAAATACCAGCCGTTGACCCCCGCCTCCAGAATAATCCGAATAATCCGGCACACTTCCCGTACTTAAACATCATAAACCGTGGAGTGTCGCTTATTTTGCCAAGCTGGCTCCAAACGGATGACTTGGTATACTATCGTCAGCTGAGAAACCGTGTACGTCAACAGAATGAGAGACGACGTGCGGGAGGGAGGTGTGGACAGATGGATTCCGTATCTTTCTTTGGCCGGCAGATGATGTGGCTGTTCCTCGCCG
>CAZHVY010000067.1:0-10712 GCA_964536305.1 uncultured Geobacter sp.
CCGCCAGCTTGCGGATCATGCCGGCCCGCAGCATCAGCTGGTGGGATACCACCTCGGCGTCGGCCGGGGTCTCTTTTACGGTGGGGATGAAATACTGGGAATAGCGCATGGATTGTTCCTTGTTTTATTTTTTTCCGTCCGAGCTGTCCGACCGGTCAGACAACCAGGCCTTTGCCATCTTTTCCACTTCTTCGACCAGGGCATCGGCCAATTCACTCTCCGGGACCTTCCGGACAATCTCTCCGCGCCGGAACAGGAGACCTTCACCCCTGCCGCAGGCAATACCGGCATCCGCCTCCCGCGCCTCGCCGGGTCCGTTCACCACACACCCCATGACCGCAACGGTCAGGGGCTCGACAATCTTCCGCAGTCGACGCTCCACCTCTTCCGCAACGGGTATGAGGTTAACCTGACAGCGGCCGCAGGTCGGGCAGGAAACCAGATTGACGCCCCTTTGCCTCAGGCCCAGAGCCTTGAGAATGCCGTAGGCGACCCGGACTTCATCAACAGGGTCTCCGGTCAGAGAAACCCGCATGGTGTCGCCTATCCCTTCCGAGAGCAGGATGCCGAGGCCGACGGATGATTTGATGGTCCCGGAAAAGGTAGTGCCCGCCTCGGTGACGCCGATGTGCAACGGATAGTCGACCCGGCGGGAGAGGAGACGGTAGGCTTCCACGGTCTTCATCACGTCCGATGCCTTAAGCGATATCTTTATCTGGTCGTAACCGATCTCCTCCAGGATACGCACATGCCCCAATGCCGACTCCACCATGGCCTCGGCCGTGGGATGTCCGTATCGCTCCAGCAGTTCCTTTTCCAGCGAGCCGGCATTGACCCCGATGCGGATGGGAACAAGGCGGTCCGAAGCGGACTTCACCACCTCGGCCACCTTCCACTTTTCGCCGATATTACCCGGATTTATTCGCAGCCCGTCCACACCCGCCTCCAGGGATTTTAGGGCCAGGCGGTAATCGAAATGTATGTCCGCGATGAGAGGGACAGGGCTGGAAGACTTAATCTTTCCAAGGGCCTCCGCCGCATCCATATCAGGCACGGCGCACCGCGCCAGCTCGCAACCCGCCTCGGCCAGAGCATGTATCTGGGCAGTGGTGGCGGCAATATCGCGAGTATCTGTATTGCACATGGACTGGACCGGGCAGGGCGCGCCTCCGCCCACAAACACATTTCCAACCCGGATCTGTCTGGTTAATTTTCTCATAACGGCACATACTAGCGAACGTAGGGGAAAAAAGTCAAGGCGGCTTTCGTAAAATCACGGGGTTTCACGGCGCGCCCGAAGGAAATCGACGGCGGATTCCATATAATCGAGTTCAGGCGCATCTCGCCAACGAAAAATTCCGAAAACCCAAAGAGCCTTCCAAATGCCTTGACAAAGGCAAAACATTAAAACTAAAATTATAAATTTCGTAGTTGATTCAATAATTTTCACTGAAACAGCTATCTTCCTCGGGTTTCGGCGGCAATATCGGGGTAAAGAAGATAACCATTTTCCAAGAAAGAGGTCCGCAAAAAGTGACCTGGAAAGCAATAGGCATATTCGATTCGGGTGTCGGAGGATTGACCGTACTGAAAGAGGTCATGAAGGCCCTCCCCCAGGAAGACACCATTTACCTTGGTGACACCGCACGGGTACCCTACGGAACGAAGTCTCCCGAAACCGTGACCCGGTATTCCATGGAAATTACCTCGTATCTTGTAAACAGGGATATCAAGCTCCTCGTTGTCGCATGCAATACCGCCTCGGCCCTTTCCCTGGATGAACTGCGCAAATGCTTCTCCATTCCCATTGTAGGGGTTATCGAACCTGGCGCACGGCGCGCCGCCTCCACGACAAAAACAGGAAAGATCGGTGTCATCGGCACGGAAGCCACCATCAGAAGCAGCGCATACACAAAGGCCATCAAACGGATCAATCCGGAGATTGAGGTGATAAACCGCGCATGTCCTCTGTTCGTTCCGCTGGCTGAGGAAGGATGGGTCGACAACGAGGTGGCCCGTCTCACCGCTGAGATCTACCTGAGCGGACTGAGAAACGAAGGGGTAGACACCCTAGTTCTGGGGTGCACCCACTACCCCATACTGAAGGACACCATATCACGAATAATGGGAACCGGGGTTCACCTAGTAGACTCGGCGGAAGAAACCGCTCGCACGGTAACCGCCATACTCCGCGAGTCGGGACTGATTCGTCCACCGTCCGAAAGGGGAAATCACCACTACTTCGTAACCGATGTTCCCGCCGGTTTCATCAAGGTCGGAAATCGTTTTCTCGACGGCAATCTGGAAGACGTGCGCCAGGTAAATCTTGAGAAAGAGGGGGTCCTGAAAAGCCAATGAAAGGAGCACGGAAAAGCAGGCGGATGAGCGGCAGGAATCTTCTGATGGCCGCCTTCCTGATTGCGGCGCTTATCCTTGGTTCGCTGATGCTGCAAAAGTATCTGGCAAGCCATTCTCCCTCACCACTCCCCGCCAGACAGGCTATCGAGGAAACCGCTTCAGTATCTCTCTTCTTTGCGTCGCCCGATTCCGGCGCACTTGTCCGGGAGACGAGGAACATCCGCCCATGTGACGGTGAACCATCAGTATGCGTCAGGGAAGTTCTGGAGGAATTGGCCAACGGACCCATCGGGGACCTGGCGCCAACCCTCCCCTCCAACAGTATCTTCCGCTCCGTCACTATTAACGGCGACACAGCTGTAATAAATGTGGGAAAAGAATTTATCGAAGGACTGCCCCAGGGGAGTTCCGCCGAGATTGCCGCCGCTTACTCTATCGTCAACACGGTATCCCTCAACTTCCCTGCCATTAAAAGAGTGAAATTCCAGGTTGAAGGTCTGGATGCAACCACCTTCCGCGGCCATCTGGATCTCCGCAAACCTCTGGAACCTGATTTCAAGCTGGAAGAGATGCGGGGCTAGATATTCAATCCATACACCTTTCGGGATAAATCCCGAACTATCCAATCGGAGGGCACATCAATGAAAACCCCTTTTCTGGATGCCATCAGGGAAAGAGTCCTGGTTCTGGACGGCGCCATGGGTACAATGCTCCAGGAGCGGGGCCTGAAGGCCGGACAATCACCGGAAGAACTCAATCTGACAATGCCGGAAGTAGTCAGGGAGGTACACAGGGCATATCTCCTTTCTGGGGCCGAAATTATCGTTACCAACACTTTTGGCGGAAACCGCGAAAAGCTCTCCCACTATGGCCTTGAGGCTCAACTGGGCGAGATCAACCGGGCAGCGGTTAAACTGGCCAGGGAAGCAGCCGGAGAAAATGCCTATGTGGCGGCTTCCATGGGTCCGACCGGACGTTTCGTGGAACCGGTGGGAGACATACCTTTTGACCGGATGGCGGCCATCTACCGGGAACAGGCCCAGGTCCTCATCGATGCAGGAACGGACCTGATCACCCTGGAGACATTCCTCGATATAAAAGAGATCCGGGCGGCAATCATCGCAATCAGGGAAATCAGCGCGGACATCCCGATCATTGCCATGCTTACCTTCGACGACAAAGGACGGGGCGTTCTCGGCACACCTCCGGAATCCGCCGCTATTACGCTGGAAGCGGCCGGGGCGGATATCGTAGGCGCCAACTGCGGCCTCGGTGTGGATGGAATATATGAAATACTTCGCGCCATGCGCATGGTAACATCGTTGCCCCTCATTTCCCAGGCCAACGCGGGGCTTCCGATACTCAAGGAAGGTAAAACCATCTTTCCCGCCACACCCGAGGAGATGGTTGCATATCACGATCGCCTGCTGGACCTTGACGTCAGGGTCATCGGCGGATGCTGCGGCACCACCCCGGCGCACATCCGGGCAATGCGCGAGGCACTGAACGGCAAGAACCGTCCCTTATCCCGTTCATCAGGAACAACAGATACGACCTACCTGTCAAGCCGTTGCGGATACACCGCTATCGGCCAAGGCTATCCAGCCGCAGTCATAGGCGAGAGGATAAACCCCACCGGCAAAAAGGGTTTCGCCGCGGAGCTCAGGGAAGGAAAGGTCTCCTATATCCGCCGCGAAGCAATGGAGCAGACCGAAGCAGGCGCGACCCTCCTCGACATCAACGTCGGCACGCCCGGCATTGATGAACCGGCAACCATGGAGCAGGCGGTATTCTGCGTAACAGGAGCGGTAACAGTCCCCATTGTTCTTGATTCCTCCAATCCCGAGGCGTTAGAGCGGGGCCTGAAGGCGGTTGACGGCAAAGCCCTCGTCAATTCAGTCTCTGGCGAAGAAAAGAGCATCAAACGTGTCCTGCCCCTGGTAAAAAAGTACGGCGCGGCCGTGATTGGGCTTACACTGGACGAAACGGAAATCCCGGAAACGGCGGAGGAGAGGATCAGAGTCGCGGAAAGGATCGTGGCTGCCGCCCAAAATCTTGGAATACCCCTGGAGAACATCTTCATCGATTGTCTGGCCCTGACCGTCAGCGCCGAACAGAAACAGGCGATGGAAACCCTCAGGGCCATTCGAGGGGTCAAGGAAAAGCTTGGAGTAAAAACGGTTCTGGGTGTAAGCAATATCTCTTTCGGCCTTCCCTGCCGCTCTCTCATTTCTTCCACATTCCTGGCAATGGCACTGGAAGCCGGTCTGGACGCGGCAATCATCAACCCCAAGGAGAAGGCCATGATGGATTCATGGCGCTCAGCAATGGTCCTGCTGTGCAAGGACCTTCGCGCGGAAACCTATATCGAGGCATATGGGAACAGAACTTCCCCTGAAACCAGCCCGTCAGCAGCGGACACAACGGGGAACGACATCAGGGACAGACTGGCGCGAGCGGTAATTAACGGGGATCGGGAGAACATCCTGGCCCTTGTCGAGCAGGCATTCAGCGAAGGGCTGGCGCCCGCACAGATAAGCAATGAAGCCCTCTTGCCCGGACTGGAAGAGGTAGGCCGGCGCTTTGAAAGAAACGAGTTCTTCCTTCCCCAGGTGATGTTGTCCGCTGAAACCATGCAGGCCGCCTTTTCCCGCCTGAAAGGGGAGATGAAGCAGGATTCCATGGAAACCCTGGGCAGAATCCTTATGGCTACCGTTGAGGGCGACATCCATGACATAGGCAAGAATATCGTCTGCACCCTTCTGGAAAACCACGGCTTTGAGATAATCGATCTCGGGAAAAACGTTCCGGCCGGAAGGATAATTGCCGAGGCAAGGGAACGGGAGGTTGACGCCGTAGGCCTTTCAGCCCTTATGACAACGACCATGGCGGAAATGGAAAATGTAATAAATAAGCTCAGGGACGAGGGCATCAAAGCCTTTACCATGGTTGGAGGGGCAGTGGTCACACAGGAGTATGCCGCGGAAATAGGCGCTGATCTCTATGCAAAGGATGCCATGGAAGCGGTTGCGAAAATTAAGAAACTGCTCGGTAAAACAGCCTGATAAGGTGATTGGGATCAGGTTTTCCACTTGCATCAATCAGTACGGCATGCTACTTTTTGCAAAAATCAATTTTTATCAATGTTCACTCAGGAGCAGTTTCCATAAAACAAACCGTGAGCGGGAATCACTATGGTACCAGGATACAACCATAACATCCTATATAAGGGCGTGTCTTTTCATATCCAGACCGAGGACAGCGGCTCCGGCAAACCACTCATAACTACCCTCCTTTACAGGGATGGCACCATAATCGCCTCAAAAAAAACCGACTACTCCGACATTCTGAAGGTCGAGATGCTGGAAAAGGTAGTTGAAGATCTCATGAAGGAGCAGCACAAGGAGATACTTCGACGACTGAAATCCGGAGAATACGACAACCGGGCCTTCCCATCGGGCGCGCCGGCTGACGCACCTCTGGAAGATACTGAATGCGCATCGATTCCTTCACGAGATGAATCTGACAGACCGAAAAAGCAGGTGGTGAGCCTCGACGAAATGATTCTTGAATACCTCTTACCGAAACAAGACTGACAGATCCCGTAAAAGGCTGATGAATGTACGAAAATGTTTTTGAGATCCCCATGCCCGCCGAAGACGACCCGCCTTTCGAACTGCCGGACTGGATTGCCTGCGCGCCGTTTGAAGAGTATCTAGGCATGCACATCGATGAAGCGGAAAACGGCAGGGCTGTCCTTACCATGCCTTTTCTTGTAAAGCTCGCTCAAGGAAAAGGCCTGATGCACGGAGGCGCCGTTACTTCTCTGGCCGATACCGCGGTGGCAATGGCCATAAAAAGTCTCCTGCCGGTTGGCACCCATTTCGTAACGATGGAGCTGTCCCTGAAATTTCACGCACCGGTACGCCATGGAACCATCAGGGCCGTGGCAACCGCCCTTCAAAAAGACGAGCGCACCATCATTGGACGGGCGGAGGTTTTCGACGAAGACGGAGTGAAAGCAGCCACATTCGAATCGGTCTTCCGCGTAAAGACTGCCCCGGTAAAGCAACCGAGCGTAAAATAAAACAAGCCCCGCCAGATTTTCATAACCTGGCGGGGCTCATCTTCCTCTCCTGCCGCGTTTCTCTATTTTTCAACTATCTCTATTCGATCGTCACACCTGATGGTCCCACCTCGAATAACCTTTACAAAGATACCTTCTCTTGGCATGACACAGTCACCGGCCTGATGATAGATGGCGCAACGTGTATGGCATTCCTTGCCTATTTGCGTCACCTCAGTGAGAGTCTCGCCAATTGCGAGCCTTGTTCCGATTGGAAGGGATGGCAATTCAATCCCTTCGGTTGTGATGTTCTCGGCAAAATCCCCGGTTGTTACATCCAGGCCTTTGTCCCTCATCTTATTTATGCTCTCCATAGCCAGCAGACTTATCTGACGATGCCAGTCCCCCGCATGGGCATCGCCAACGATCCCATGGTTTTCCCTGATGGAAACCTCACACACCGGCTTCTTTCTCTCCCCTTTGTTCTCACTGATACAGACAGCCAAAACCCTTCCCGACATAGACGCAAATCTCCTGGCAACATTTTCGCCTAGCCACCGACCTTGGACATATCGAAAGGTTTGTGGCCCGGCTCGGTTTCTGAAATAAGATGCTTTCCCGGCTTTTCATACACAATTTTCCTGAGCAAATACTGAAGACCCGCAACGTCTCGAGTGCGAAGCAGGGGCTTCAGGTCAAACTCATCTTCCGCGAAAAGGCAGTTCTTCGCCGTTCCCTGGGATGTAACCCGTATTCGGTTGCAGTCGGCGCAGAAATGACCTGATACCGGCGTTATGACGCCCAGCGTCCCTGCCGCGCCTGGTATCTTATAATCGCGCGAAGGTCCCGCCATTTCTCCGCGCACGACCGGTTGCAGAACATATCGATCTTTGATGCGGTTCAGTATCTCTTCTCCCGATATGACACGGGACTTCCATATTTCCTCCCCCCGTGTCGGCATGTACTCTATGAATCTCACGGAATAAGGATTCTCAAGGGTCCATCGCGCAAAATCTACAATCTCCGCGTCATTAACGCCCCGCATCGCCACCACGTTGATTTTTATGGGGAACCCGACTTTCTCGGCCTTTTTTATCCCCGCCAGAACTTTAGCCAGACTTCCGCAGCGTGTAATGGAAGCAAACGTCTCTTCCCTTAAAGAATCAAGGCTGATGTTCAGCCTCTGGACCCCTGCGTCCCTGAGTTGTTCCGCCATATCCTCCAGCAACGCCCCGTTCGTGGTAAGAACCAACTGACGCAGCCCAGGGATTTTGGACAAATCAGTCAAAAAGCGGACTATTCCGTTTCTAACCAGTGGTTCTCCCCCGGTGACCCTGATCTTCTCAATACCCAGAGGAACAACCGACTCGGCCAGGAGCAGAAGTTCCTCATAACTGAGAATTTCGTCATGGTTCACCTTCCGCACTCCATCAGCAGGCATGCAGTACATGCAGCGAAAATTGCACCTGTCCGTTACTGAAAGCCTGAGATAATTGATTTTTCTTCCATACGAGTCAACGAGGGAGGGCATAGACGCGCCTTTCATAGAATTTCCTGAAGCTGTTGTGACTGTAAAAAATATTCCACAAGAAGTCAATTTATCATTGAATGTGATTTGGCAAGTATTACCTGCGCCAGCAATTGACGTAATTTGAAGAGGGATAAAAAAAGAGCGGACACGCCCCTAAGGTCATGCCCGCACAGATAAATTGCATGAAACAAAAGAACTAGTTTCTAGAAATTCCAGAACTCATCGATCTCTTCACCGGAGAAGTCCCATACCGCATTGTGGGGCGGAATCTGCTCTTCGAAGAACTCGGGGAGACGGTCGTCTTTGTTGGTCATACCGGCTGCGAGGTTGAATTCGTGCTCTGTCTTGAGAATATACTTGCCGAATTCAACAACGCCATTGGCATCCAGGTTCGTGCCATAACGGGCATTGATCATCTCGTAGATAGCGGTAAAGCACTCGGGGATGTCAAGGGCCGGGAATGCGACGAAGATACAGAGGCCACAACTGTCGACAGCGGCGGTTGCAATCTGCAGGTTACGGGAAAGCTCTACCTGACCGACCTTGGAAAGGGGATCCACATAACCACCGACCTTCAGGATGTTGGTGGCGATGGTATAACCCGAGGTGTGGTCCGCGCCCATGGTGGAAGTCGCATAGGTAATGCCGATACCTTTTACGGAACGCGGATCATATGCGGGAATACCCTGGTTCTTGACGACGGGAATCCTGGTCAGGCCATAGGTACGGCCCACGGAACCCGCGCCATTGCCGAGAATACGGCCCAGAGGAGTTCCCTTGCGGATATCTTCGTCATAGAGCTTGTACGCGGTTTTGCCATCGCCCCAAGGGAGAATGCCTGCTTCCATTGCAACGCTCATCAGGACCGCGCCTTCGATGGAGTCGATACCGATATCGTCCATGACCCAGTCACAGCGTGCGATGTCGTCCAGATCCGAGATATTGCATGCGCAGCCGAATCCCCAAACGGTCTCGTACTCGAAGCCGGAGGTGATGTATTTGCCGTCCTTGTCAACATAGATCTGGGAGCATTTGATGATACAGCCGGCATGACAGCCGTGGCTCGGATTTCCGCCTCGGGCGACGATGGTGTCATGCAGGGTCTCGCCACAGATGTTCTGGGGATGCTCAACGGTGCCGAAGCGGAAGTTCTTGGTGGGAAGACCGCCGGCCTCGTTCAGGATGTTGATCAGAACGTCAGTTCCGTAAGTTGGGAGGCCCTGACCAGTAACCGGGTGATCCAGCATTGCTTTCGCGAAAATCCTTGCCTGGGTCTTGAATTTTTCCGGGTCAGCGATTGTCACTCCCGGCCCGCCGGTATCGTCAACGGTGATGTATTTTACCTTCTTGGAACCCATGACCGCACCGCCGCCGCCACGGCCGTGGCTGCGGATGTTGCCGTCAGGGTCCTTGACGGAGATGTTAGCGGAAGCCATTTTGAATTCACCGGCAGGTCCGCAAACGAGAACGCCAATCTTCTTGCCCAGTCTTTCGCTGACCTTGTTGATCAGTTCGTAGTTACCCGTGCCGTTACCGACAAACTCCATGTCTTCCTTGATGGTGGCGCCATCCTTGTTGATATGGATGCTGTACCATTTGTCATCCTGCGGCATACCCTCGATAATGACCGCCTTGATACCAAGCTTTTCCAGGTTCTGAGCTGCTGTTCCGCCGGCGTTGCTTTCCTTGATGCCGCCGGTGAGGGGGCTTTTGAAGCCGGCCGAAAGACGCCCGGAGTTGGCTGCCGCCGTTGCGGTCAGAAGACCAGGGGCGAAAACCAGCTTGTTGTACTTGCCCAAAGCATCACAAGTCGGCGGAACCTCTTTCGCCACAATCGTCGAAGTGAGCCCGCGGCCTCCCAGCCCTGCCCACTCCGCCGGTACTGCCTCTACGGCAGTTGTGAGGTTTGTCATGTTAATGCGGATAATCTTTTCTCCCATACATTCCTCCATTCCCATTCTTTTTCTTTTTTGAAGCTGCCCGGTACAACGTTATAAAAAAAGCATACCAAAGTCAATTAAAAAGAAATTCAATAATCTCTTACAGTATAACAAACTGCATATTTCAGAACAAATAGGCCATAACTTCTTGTATTTACAAGACAATAAAATTTGCAAGAGCACATGCTTATTTCGATCGCTATAAGAGATCAATATCTACTCGTTATATATTTTGTTTAATAACCATGTCTCACTCCATGACAGTATTTACCCTTTAAAAGACGCCGTTCTATATTCGAACACAACAATGACCTCGCCGTACCAGTTAACACACTACGGAAATACTCAGGCCAAGGCAAAGCAAAAACCGGACCTACATTCACATTCATGCAAAAAGAGACCGGCGCTCGTTGTTTAGGCAAAAAAATTGGGGGAGCGGCAAAGCCACCCCCCCAATTCTATTTACATGAACTTTCGTTCAATTACATTGCGTTCTTGAAGATTTCGATTACCTGATCAAGAGTCGCTGTGCGAGGATTCATGAGCTGGCAAACGTCTTTCTTCGCGTTTTCGGCCATAACCTTGAGATCCTGCTCTTTCACGCCAAGAACGGTGAGGTTCGGCGGGATGCCGATAGCAGCGGACAGCTTCTTGATGGCGTCGATGGCTTTCTGAGCTGCTTCCATCGGAGACAGGCCAGCAATGTTCTCGCCCATTGCCACGGCGACGTCGGCAAGACGCTCTTTGGCAGCGATCAGGTTGTACTGCTCAACGTGCGGCAGCAGGATGGCGTTGCAAACGCCGTGCGGCAGGTTGT
>CAZHVY010000068.1:0-10611 GCA_964536305.1 uncultured Geobacter sp.
CCAGTACATCCTGAAGCACGTCAACGACGCAACCATAACAATTCCCGGAAGCGACCTGAGCCAGGCTATCACGACCGGGGTTTCCCTTCTTGAAGGGAGTTCCCGCAAGACGGTCAAAAACATCTTCCTCATTTCAGATGGCGAAGACATCAGCGAAGACAAATCTCCCATTTTCGAAACCGCACAGCGTGCTGCAGCCCAGGGAATCGCCATCTACACAATCGGCATCGGCATGGGAAAAAGTGTTCTTATTCCCATAAGGGATTCCGGGGGCGGCATAGAGGGTTATTACCGGGATGAAGACGGCTCCTACCTTAAAACACGGCTGGAGCAGGACACCTTGAAGAGCATTTCAACCATTTCCGGGGGACGCTACTTCCGCGCGCACGATGAGCGCAGCGAGGACGGAATAGTCGATTCCATGCTGAAACGCGCCCGAACAATGGAATACACCAAGGCTACAGAGCCAGCATGGTACTCTCTATCCCCGGTATTGCTCCTGGCAGGCTTTTTATTTTTCCTGGCTGGGATTATCGCCGGGCGCTGATACTGCTCAAGAGAGCGACAATCATGTTTGGGCTGATCCCAACGGATCGGCCTCTTCCGGAACCGGGGCCACCTGGCGCCTTTCGCATATGGCCGCTACCCTATCCGTCACAGGCAGGGAATAGTGGTTCATCGTGGACAGGCTCTTGACCGGGCAGATCTCCACGCAGAGATTGCAGATGCAGCATTTGAGGCGATCTATGACCCACTCCCGGTTTTCCTTGGTGACGGAGATGGCGTAGGTGGGGCATCTTTTGGCGCACAGGCCGCACAAGATGCATTTCCCGATGTCGTTTTCTATGCTGCCGCGGGTGACTGCAGTATATTCCCGCTTTCTCTTCGGGTACATGAGGGTGGCGTATCCCTGGAAGATGTTCCGTAGCAGCGTTTTTGTCATGACGAATATTCTCATCGGCATCGCCTCCCTACCTTTCCGTGCAGCTGATGCACGGATCCAGGGTGAGGATGATGTTCGGCACGTCGGCGACCTCCGAACCCTTCAGTATCTTGATCATGGACGGGATATTGCTGAACGTGGGTACCCGCACCCGGAACCTCTGGAGATACCTGGAGCCGTTTCCCTTTGCGTAGTGGATGACCTCACCCCGCGGCTGCTCGATGCGCGACATGTACTCGCCATCCGGGGCGCCTTTCACCTTGACATCCACCGGCCCATCAGGGATCTTATCAACCGCCTGGCGCACCAGGTCGATGGAGTGGAGCATCTCCCGGATCCGTACCAGGCAGCGGGCATAGCAGTCGCCCGCTGTTTCCACCATCGGCTCCAGGTCAAGATACTTGTAGGCGGCATAGCCGATGGTTCGCATGTCCATGTCCAGCCCGCTGGCCCGGGCCATGGGGCCGACGCAGCCGAGGACGTAGGCGTCCTCTTTCGAGATGTACCCAACCCCCGACAAACGGTGTTTAACCGAATAGTCGGCAATGAAGACAGTGCTCAGCTCTTCCAGCGCCGGCCGCAGGTGGTCCATGCGCTGCACGATACCCTTCAGGGTATCGCTGTCGATGTCCCTCCTGGTCCCGCCCACCTTGCTGGTTCCCAGGATAACCCTCCCGCCGGTAGTCTCCTCGAAGATGTCCAGCACCGGCTCGCGCAGCCGCAGGGCCTGCATGAACAGGCTCTCGAAGCCGAAAGCGTCGGCGGCCACCCCGAGCCAGAAGATGTGGCTGTGAATCCGGGAGAGCTCGGCCCAGATGGTGCGGAGAAAGAGGGCCCGCTCCGGCACCTCGATCGCCATGATCGCTTCCACGGCCTGGCAGTACCCCAGGCTGTGCATGAAGCTGCACAGTCCGCAGATCCGGTCCGCCACGTGCACGTAGTCGATGAAGTCCCTTTTCTCAACCAGGGACTCCAGGCCGCGATGGACATAACTGATGGACGGTATGGCATCGACAACCCTTTCGTCCTCGGTCACCAGATCGAAGTGGATCGGCTCCGGAAGCACCGGGTGCTGGGGTCCGAAGGGGATCAGATTCTTATGTGCCATGTGGTGCTCCTTGAATGAACAGACTGCATAATTCCCAAATCGTTTCCCCTCCCAGACGGGTGTCGGGAGGGGCGCTACCTTGTGTTCGCCCTCTGGGCAGGCACGAGGCCTGCCCCTACGATCCTTCTTGCGGTCCGCTTGGCTTGTCGGAGGGCGTTGCGCTATCCGGCTTTTCCTTCGGGACCCCGGCCCCCTGTTTCGGGGTCAACATCACCTTGAGCGTTGCGATGCTGAACGGCGCATCGATGGCGGTGCGGTACAGCGTGCCGCGGTAATCGACGGCGATGTTTCTTATTTTCAGGCCGAAGAGGTCCTGTATCTCATTTTCATAGAGAAAGGAATTGGGGTATATGACACTGATGCTTGGGATTTCTTCGTCCGGCGTTACGGTTATCCGGAGGATTTTCAGACGGTATTCCCTGTCAAAGGTATAGGTGAGTTCATAAGTGCTTTCGAGAGTTGTGCAGCACACGTGAACGAACCGATATCCCCCGGAGTACAGTTCCGCGGCGGCGCCGACCAGTTCGTGCATTTCGATGGGCGTGATTTCCTGTGGTTCGGTCATGGTCATCGTCCTTTCCCCTTTTTCCGCCGCTCCCGGTCCCTCTCCTCCAGGATCTCGCAGGCCTTGATCACCCCGTCGATGATGGATTCCGGCCGGGCCGCGCACCCCGGGACGTAGACATCCACCGGGAGGACATGGTCGACCCCGCCCATGACATTGTAGCAGTCCTGGAAAACACAGCCTGATGTGGCGCAGATTCCCACCGCCATGATGACCTTGGGATGGGGCATCTGCTCGTACAGATTGATGAGCACCTGCCTGCTCTTCTCGTTGACCGACCCCGTGACCGCCAGTATGTCGGCATGCTTGGGATTGCCGGTGTTGATGATGCCGAACCGCTCCAGATCATACAGAGGAGTCAGGCTGACGATAAGCTCGATGTCGCAGCCGTTGCAGCTGGTGGCATTATAGTGCAGTATCCAGGGTGAACGCTTGAACCATCCCATATCCTTTACCCCCCTCTATATCCTCATGAGACCGAGAACGATGATGTTGGACACCCCGGCCACCGCGGTGAACAGCCAGGAACTGCCGAAAGTCAGCTGCCACCTGAAGCGGGCATAGTTCATGTCGATGAAGATCTCGAACAGATAGGTCACGAGCGCCGCGATAATGCCCAGCCAGGGGTTGAAGGCGAAGAACAGGTAGACCATGCCCAGGAGCAGTACGTTTTCGTACCAGTGGGCGATCTCGATCAGGGCAAGGGCCGGACCGGAGAACTCCGTGGTCAGCCCGCGCACGATCTCCTGGTGGGCGTGATGGGACATGGACAGGTCGAAGGGCGATTTCCTGAACTTGATGGTGAGGATGTAGAGGAAACCGGCGAATACCCCCGGGAGATAGAGAATCAGCGGTGCCTGGAACTGCGCGATCTCCGCCACCTTGAAGCTGTCCGTGACCTGGTACATGCCCACGGCCATGAGAATGACCATAGGCTCGTAGGCGGCAATCTGGATGATTTCCCGCTCCGCCCCCAGGTGGCTGTAAGGAGAGCCGACGCAGAATCCGGCAAGCACGAAGAAGGTGCCGGCCAGGGCCAGGCTGAAGATCGTCAGCAGCAGGTCCGCGCCCATGAAGAACAGGGCTCCGGAAAAAACGGTGAAGACCAGGAAGAGCACGATATTGAAGTCCTGGAACTTGTTGACGATGATCCTTTCCTTGCGGAACAGCTTGAGGACGTCGTAGAACGGCTGCAGGACCGGGGGACCGTATCTCCCCTGAAAGCGCGCGCTCACCCTCCGGTCGATTCCGGCCAAAAGGCCTCCCGCCAGCGGCGCCAGCAGGACGAACGCCAGCGCCCGATCGACCATTCCCCAGGACAGTACTATTTCGTGGATACTTTTCATAGGGCAGTTGCTCCGAACATGATGAAGATCAGTGTCAGGGACACGAATACGCCCACGTAGAACAGACGTTCCTCACCGAAGTATTTCTCCATGTAGTAGTTCTTCAGCTGTATGGGCTTTGTGGACGCCATCGCCCCCTCAAAGGTCACATTGCCGATATTCCCTCCGCCGAGATAGGTGCCCACCCGCTTGTAGTCCTTGTCGATGAAGGCGTAGTACAGGAGGCCGAGGGGAAGAAGGACAAACAGGCCGAGCATGATGGCGAAAATTATGAGAACGTTGAAGGTGTCCACCGGCGGCACCCTGTTGAACAGTTCCATCAGGTAGGGGTCGATCACGTGGAAAGAGATGAAAGGAAAGGCCAGGCAGACCGCCACGGTCGCCACCGCGAGTATCCCGAGTGTGGTCCATTCCCAGTTGCTCACCCGGTGTTCCACGACCTCCTGTTCGCCATGACGGATGGACATGATCTTTCCCATCCACTTGGTCCAGAAGATGACCGTGGCCGCGCTGCCGTAGGCCAGGATGATCGCCATGACCGGGTTGCTGTTAACGAACGCCTTGAGCGTGATGAATTTGCTGATGATCATGCCGAAAGGCGCCAGGAACATCCCGGCCATGCCGATCATCATGACCGCGGTCAACTTGGGCAGGCGCATGATGAGGAAGTCCATGTCCTCGATATCGCGGCTTCCCAGCTTGTACTCGATGATGCCCACGCACAGGAACAGAAGCGACTTGGCCACCGCGTGGAAGATGATCAGCAGTAACGCCGACCAGACGGCCGCCTCGGTATTGACTCCCGCGCAGGCGACGATCAGGCCCAGGTTGGAGATGGTGGAATAGGCCAGCACCTTTTTGGCGTTGCTCTGGGAGACGGCGATCATGGCGGTGATCAGGAAGCTCACCCCGCCGATCAGGGTCAGCATCTTGGCCGCAACGGTGTTCTCCATGATCGGCGCGACCCGCAGGATGAGATAGACCCCGGCCTTGACCATGGTGCTGGAATGGAGCAGGGCCGACACCGGGGTGGGAGCGACCATGGCGCCGGTCAGCCACGACGAGAAGGGGAACTGGGCCGACTTGGCCAGCCCGGCGAAGGCGAAGCACACGGCCGGGAGCAGGACGAGGCCTTTGTCCAGCTGCAGCAGCTTGTCAAGCTCCATCGCACCGGTGGAAATAAACAGGTACACGATGCCGAAAGCGAACACGACGCCGCCGATCAGGTTCATGTTCAGCGCCCGGAACGCGCTGTCCCGGGAAGCCTTGTCGTCACGGTAACCGATCAGCAGGAAGGAGCAGAGCGTCGTCACCTCCCAGAAGAAGAACAGCCACATGAGGTTGTTGGAAAAGATGATGCCGAACATGGCCGACAGGAACAGGTACATGAGAAATCCGAAATAGTTGCGCCGGTCTTTCACCTCCGGGTGATGTTCATGGTATTCCGGCATATAGCCGAACCCGTACATGCATATGGCGCTGCCGATAATACCGACGATCAGCGCCATGATGATGGAGAACATATCCATGAACAGGCTGTGTTCGACCCGGATCGAATGCCCGTAGACGAACTCGAAACCGAGAATGGTGACCAACTGGACCACCACCAGAACAATGGGCAGGTATCTCTTCGCCCTTACCGAAAGATGGATGATGTAGGCAGCGATCAGGACTTCGAGTACAAGCATTGCCGTGTTGACGAGATCGGAATCGAGGCGGAAATATGAGGCCTCCTGGTCCAGGTGTGAAAACAGCAGATAAACCGGTACTGCGCACAGGACTATGTTTGCTATGGTGCCGATGACTTTCCTGCCGCATATACCGCGGGGAAGCAGCAATGCCAGCAGGGAAATCGCCAGGGGAAACAGTATGAGAAAAATCAATGCGTTCATCATGGCAACCTCACACGAAATGGCTTTACTCCGACTTGAGAAGCACGATCTTGATCCCGCAAACGGTACTCTGGCTTCGTTTTCCAACAGCCCAGCAGCAGCATTCCGTCCTCCTGCATGCTCTTGAAAAACAACTTCACATGTCAGCGAAGATCGACCGGCTGTCCGGTCGAGGCAAGGACGCTGCTCCAGAGCCATCCTTCCGGATCGATCTTTTTCCGCTTGGAGACGGCCAGAGGAATGGGCACATGGGTGAATTCATTCTTCCAGAAGCCGACCACCATGTCCGTGCGCCCGCTCATTCCCGCATGAACAGCGTTGTGTCCGAGGAGGAGGCAGAACGCCGAGTCATGGGGCGTCGCTGGCACGCTCCTGATGGCATAACTGGGGTCCATGTACTTCAGGTTCAGTTCCATGCCGGTTTCCTTCAAGTGTGCTGTTATGGCTTCCCTCAGGAAATGGCCGATGTCCCCAAGACGCACGTTGCCAGATGCATCCCGCGCCTCGGAATGCTGCATCAGGTCCTGCCCTGCCCCCTCTGCAACCACCACGACGGCATGCCCCCGAGTCTTCAACCGTTCCTTCAATGCAGAGAGAAAACCCTCCATGCTGAACGGGATTTCCGGGACAAGGCAGAAGTTGACGTTATTGTCGGCAAGAGTGGAGAAGGCGGCGATAAAGCCCGACTCCCTGCCCATGAGCTTTACCAGGCCGACCCCGTTCCTGGCGCCGGTGGCCTCGTTGTGCGCCGACGTGATGAACCGGCAGGCTTCCGTGACGGCTGTCTCGAAACCAAACGACTGTTGGATGAAAGAGATGTCGTTGTCGATGGTCTTGGGAATCCCGATCACCGAAATCCTAAGGCCGCGCTTGATGATCTCCCGGGCAATTGCCCCCGCACCTTTCAGGGTTCCGTCCCCGCCTATGGCAAAGAGCATCCCGATATTCATGCGGTCCAGGGTATCCACCATTTCGGCCACATCCTGCGGCCCCCTGGATGACCCGAGGATGCTGCCGCCGGTGCCGTGAATGAAATTCACGTTCTGCGGGTCCAGCTCAAGTGGTGTGTGGCCAAACCTGCTGGCCAGGCCTTCATACCCGTAGGGAAACCCGAACACCGTCCTGACCCCGTAGTGATAGAAAAGGCTCATGACCAGCGATCTGACCACCTCGTTGAGCCCGGGGCAGATGCCTCCGCAGGTAACGATGCCGCACTTCAGCTTGGCCGGGTCGAAAAAGATACTTTTTCTTGGACCGGCCAGCTCCAGCGAGGGAGGCTCCACCCCTTGCGCCTGCATTGCCCGGAAATCCGTGGTATATCCGTGGTAGAGCAGACGCAGATTGTCTTCGACGAAACGCGTGCCCCTCATGGGCGATGGAATGCGGCATTCACCCAGCCTGTGTATCCCGAAATCCGGAACGCTCTCCGACATGTCTCAGCACCTCCGTCAGGCAGCGAAAAGTGTGGTCCCGGCGCTTCGCAGGTCATCAACCGCCTGCCGCACCCGCAGGGCGAGCGCCTCCTCTCCCAGCGCCAGGTAGGTGCGGGGATCATACGCCTTCTTGTTGCCGACCTCGCCATCCACCTTCAGCACGCCGTCATAGTTCCTCAATATGTGATCGGCAATGGGCCGGGTGAAGGCGTACTGGGTATCGGTATCGATATTCATCTTCACGACACCGTAATCTATGGCCTCGCGGATTTCCGCCACCGAAGACCCGGAACCGCCGTGAAAGACGAGGCCGAACCGGGCTTCCCTGCCGAAGGAATTTTCAACCGCATCCTGGCAATCTCTCAGGATCGACGGCTTCAGCTGCACGTGCCCCGGCTTGTAGACGCCGTGGACATTTCCGAATGTGGCTGCCAGAAGGTAGCGGGCGCCCGCAACCGCATTGAGGCGGCGCGCAGCCTCCAGCGTGTCCTCGGGAGTGGTATAGAGCTTTGCCTGTGCTTCGGCCCTTACCCCGTCTTCTTCTCCACCCACGACGCCGGTCTCTATTTCCAGAATCAGCTCGCTCGTCCGGAAGCGCTCAAGAAGCGGAACGGCTATGTCCAGATTGTCTTTCAGCGACAGTGCGCTTCCGTCGAACATGTGGCTGCCGAACAGGTTGGGCAGGCCGGCTGCGCGGCGGCGCTCCGTCTCCTCCACCAGGGGGATCACGAACAGTTCAAGCTTGTCGGCCTGGCAATGGTCGGTGTGGAGCGCCACGTAGATGGGATAGCGCTCCGCAACCCGGTGAACGTGCTCGGCGATGGAGATGGCGCCGAGGGCCATGTCCTTGACGGCCGATCCGGAAGCGAAGGAGCCCCCGCCGGTGGAAACCTGGATGATGCCGTCACTTCTGCTTTCCGCAAGCCCCCTGAGTACCCCGTTAGCGGTGGTCAGGGATGTCACATTTATCGCAGGATAGGCAAATCGCCCGTCCCGGGCACGTTCAAGCATTCTGCAGTATGTGGCGTAATCTGCTACTGGCATGGCTCCTCCCTTGGTAGGTTCACTACTGGAAATTTTCAGTTTGTTTTCGTTTGCCCGGCAACGGTGAGGAGACCGTCAGCCATCTCCTCCCCGAGCCTGTCAACAGCCTTGCCCATGGCCGCCACCAGTGCTTCGTAGTCCTTGCCACCCACCGCTTCGCTTATGGATGACTCCCGTGCCATGATCACTTTTTCCTGCTTGTCCTTCTTCACGACCAGCGCCCAGGTGGCGTTCAGCACGACGGTTCCGCCAAGCACACCGTCGAACCGGTCGATACTTAACGGTATACGGTAGATTGTCGGGGCTTCCGCAAGGGTAACGGACCGCCACGGAACCACGGTAATTCCCTTGCCTGCCAGGCGCGCCGCGAGATCGTTCACCAGCAGCCGGGTGATCTAGTCGTCGAGCGATCCTCCCCACCGTTCGTATTCCGCGATCTCGATGCCGTTCCTGCCGTTGCTGGTCACGATCTGCCGCCGGTCCAGATAGGACGGAATAGTGACCGGACCGACCCTGACGACAACTTCCATCCCTTCGGCGGCGGAAATGCCACGGGTTTCATGGGGCATTAGGGTGTAGAAACGGGAACTGGGGCTGCTCCCGAAACAGCCGCCAAGCAAGGCGATCGTGCCAACTGCCACAAGCATGGAAATGATGCGGTTCCTCATCTTCATGTCATTCCCCTTTCGGCGGCTTTTTGCCCTTCACCACGGACTCGGGATGGCGCTCCAGGTATTCGGCAAGCGAGCGGAGGGCTTTGGCCGTTTCGTCGATCTCCTGCAGCGTCTTGACCAGATCGTAGCCAATGTTGGCATTCCGGTCGGCCAGCTTCTCGTAGGACGCGATGGCCCCCCGCAGGTCTTCCAGGGTCTTCTGCAGGCTCTGGGCCATCTCCCCGGGCGCTCCCTCATTGAAGGCAAGGGTCTTTTCCGCTTGGGCGAAAGCGCCGCGTGCCGCATTCGACGTATCCCTGAGATTCCCCAAAGTCGGCTTGATCTCCGCGTTGAGGTTCCTGATGAGGTCGCCAAGGACCTTGAGATCCGCGTCCAGACTCTTAACGCTCCCCTTGATTTCCGGGGAGTTGACTATTTTCTCTATCCCCTCGGTCACTTTGAGCAGTTTGTTGGTGATGTCGGTAAGGGGGACTTGTTCCAGGGTGGCCATGAGGACTTCCGACGTGGATGGCATGGTGGGTATCTCGGCATACCGCTTGTCCAGGCCCATGAGCCTGATCGGTTTGTCGGGAAAGAAATCCAGGGCAACATACAGCTGCCCGGTGATCAGGCTCTTCATGCGGAGCTGCGCCTTGAGGCCCTTGGCGATCAGCCGGTGTATGAACGGGTAGCGCCGCCCTTTCAGCTCCTTTCTCAGGTCCGCAGGCACAGCCAGGCTTTTGGGGTCATATTCGACATAGACTGCAATGGCCACGGACAGGTTCCTGTCGATCTTGGCCGAAACCTCGGTCACATCTCCGATCTTCACACCGCGAAACTGCACCGGAGAGCCCACATCGAGACCGTTGACCGACCCGGGGAAATACATGACGAACCGCGGGCGTTCCGTGAAAAAATTACCCGACCCGAAGAGGGCAACGGCGGCAACCACGAGGGCCAGGGCCCCGACTACGAAGGCGCCGATGAGTGTCTTGCTTGCCGGTTTTGCCATGAATATCCCCCCTCCTTGTCTTGACAACGGCGGCCGGGAGCCAGCAGCAGGCCGTCTCAATTCCTATCCGCTCATGCCAGGAAGCAAGGGGCCGGAAGTACCCCGGGCTTCGCTTCCGCCCTGGCCTCCCCACGCGTCAGGAAATTCCGCACCGTGGGATGTTCGCACTCCTCGAGCAGCCTCTTGGGATGCCCGGTGGCGATCATGGTCTTCTCCGTCGGGTCGATGAAAACGGAATTGTTGCCGATGGCGAAGATGCTCGCCAGTTCGTGGGTTACCACCACCACCGTGGTGCCAAGGCTCTCCTTCAGCTCAAGGATCAGGTCGTCCAGGAGGCGCGCGCTCACCGGATCGAGCCCTGCCGAAGGCTCGTCGAAGAAAAGTATTTCAGGGTCGAGCGCCATGGCCCGGGCAATGCCGACCCGCTTTTTCATCCCGCCGCTGATCTCGGATGGATAGTAGTCCTCGAACCCGGCCAGGCCGACGAGTGAAAGTTTAAGAGATGCGATTTCCCGGATCTGCGAAGGCTTCAGCTTCGTATACAGTTCCAGGGAAAGGGCCACGTTCTCGGCCAGGGTCAGGGAACTCCACAACGCTCCGCTCTGGTACATGACG
>CAZHVY010000069.1:0-9544 GCA_964536305.1 uncultured Geobacter sp.
TAGTCGGGCTGAGAGGATTTGAACCTCCGACATCTTGGTCCCGAACCGTGCGGGGCTATAAAATGGCTTCCTATTGGTTCAAATATAGCTGATTTTATTGGTTTTTATCAAATGGTGAACAATGGGGAACGAATAGGATATACACAGTTATATACACAGTTTTATTTTCGGTTATTTGAATCTATTTGAATTTGGATTCATTTCAACAAAAGAAAAAACAAAGCAGCTGCAGTTGTTGCCCGCCAAAACCACAGCTCAAGGTACTGCCGGCGCAGCTCCGTGGTAAGCTGGGTCATACCGTTTTCGTAATACTTCAAAGATGTCTTTAGCGAATCGTAATTGGATGAGACCCCGTTCGTAATCACTTCTTGCTTGACTGATAGCTCCCAAGCCTTCTCTGAGAGTGCGCTCGATTTCTGCGTCCATAACTCTACGCTCTTCATCCAGTTTTCGACGCTCTGTATCCAAGGCCCGAGCTTCTCGAAGCTGGTTATTGAGCTCGTTATTGCGTCGCTCCCAATCTGCCAGAGTAGACTCATATCCTGCCCGCTCTCTTGCTGAGTTCCGTCCAACGATCCAGGTTGCTGTGCTGGCGCCAAGGATAATGCCAATAAGGCAAGCAACAATACAAAGCTTAACCTTTTCATTCATGACTTCTCCTTTATTTCTCTTCTTTATCGAGTTCCGGGCGGTAGTATTTTGCCCTCTGCCAGGAATCCGCGACCTGGACTCCGCCATATCCTACGGCTCCGAATGCGATAGCTCCCACGATTGTGGATCCTACACCACTTGTCAGCACGTCTGGCGCGACAACCAGTGTGAGTATATAAATGCTTACAAGCACGAACGTCATCGATGCCCATGCTTGCCACTTCTTCCCCTTCATAGGTAGTCCTCTGGGTTCACTCTTTTTCCAAAATCATCGAGTCGCTTCGTGCTGTGGTGTATTTCCCAGTGAACGTGCGCCCCGGTCGAAAAGCCGGCGTTTCCTACTGGAGCCAGAATGTCTCCTTTCTCGACTTCAATTCTTTTTGTCATGATCATGTGCGATACGAACCGGTCATCTTTTGCTGTCTCAAGGTAGTTGTCATACTGGAACTGCACCGTGGCTTTTGAAGACCCATCAATAACTACCTCAGGCCAGAAATGCGCGAGTATATGGAGGCGCCCAGTCCTTCTCTCCTCTATCGTGATAATCGCCCCGAAGATGTCCGCAAAGTATTCTCGCCATGGCATGTCTAGGATGAGGCGTTTTTCTTTTTCGTGGTCCCATCCGCCTCCTGGCGCTCTAAAAATTGCGAACCCTTGGGCGATCCCGTCTACGGGGCTGCGAACAAGACCATCGCCGCCGGCGATATCTATCGCTCCATGTATGTGGTTCCTTTTTTCTGCCGGGACTGATAAAGGACGCTTATCAGTAAATCCTGCCGTGATTTTCCCGCCCTTTATGACTTCCATCATTTCCCCCTTGATAGCAGGACGGTAATAATTGTCGCCGCGTTGCCGATCAGCGAAACAACTATTGCACCGTAAGTTTTGATCCGCTCTGCGCGAATTGTGCTCTCGTCCTTGCGCGTTTCCTTGTGTGCGACGATGTGCGTTTCCAGTTTTTCCCGTTGGTCATCGAGGCACCCTTGCAAAATAGAGATGGTGGTTTTTATTTCTGGAATTTCGACTTCTGACATTTTATTTACCCTCGATCGGATACCATTATCTCTTTTCTTGTCGTCTCCCCACACGACAGTTGCAAGCTCATGGTGCGCCAGTTCTAATTCAGATATCTTCTCGTTCAAGCTCACAGGTCCCCCATGTTGTTAGTTTTTGTGCGCATGCTGTTTTCCCTCATCTTGAGCCTATCCTGTGCTTTGTTGCATTAAACTTTGAATTTCGTCCTGGATACTATTGATTCTCTGCCGCTTTTCCTGCCGTTCTGCCAGCACTTCTTCTGGTATCGGTTTGCCAGTTTCTGCAAGCCGCACAACGTACCAGTCCGTCAGTGCCAAGTCTTTCTTCAGGTTTTCGATTTCTGCTTCCAGCGGCTGTATTTGCTCATAGTCCATATCACCACTCCACCAAGACCCAGCCGGCTCCGCCTGCTCCGCCTACCGCACCGCCAGCTGTTCCTGCGGCCCCGCCGGTCCCGCCGGCTCCTACCACTACGGAGATCGTCTGGCCGGCAACCTCGGAAATCTTGAAGACGCGCTGTCGAAGGGCTCCTGCTCCTCCTCCTGCGCCCGATGCTCCCTTGCATTCTCTCCATCCGACATCGTACTCGTAGTAGCGAGAAATCCTCCCCGATGCTCCGCCTCCGCCACCGCCGTAGGATCCTGCTATCCCTGCCACTGCCGCCGATGCGTACTCGGTGTTGTACCCGGACCCGTTTGGGGTTGAAGTTGTTCTTGT
This sequence comes from uncultured Geobacter sp., assembly GCA_964536305.1. Taxonomy (GTDB): domain Bacteria; phylum Desulfobacterota; class Desulfuromonadia; order Geobacterales; family Geobacteraceae; genus RPRC01. The sequence continues at coordinate 2,404 of CAZHVY010000069.1, forward strand.
CCCTCCCGCGGAGATCGTTGGGGTCTTCGGGAGCGATCCTGCGGCGTTGCTTGACTCTACGACGTTAATATAAAGCCCTGCAGAGGCTCCTCTCGCCCCGCCTGCTCCTGAGGTTGTGGCTGTGGAGTTTGCGGCTTTTGCCGCCCCCGCTGCGCCGTTCGCACCGTTGTACCCTCCTAGGATGTCCGATGCTCCGCCATTGGCTCCGGTCCCGCCTGCCGCTGTGCCTGAGCCTGTCCCTGCTCCGCCTGCGCCGCCGTTCGCGGTGAGATAGGATCCGAACGAGGAGTTTCCGCCTGCTCCACCGTTTCCTCCGTCATAGTAGAGGGCGGGGTTGTTCACAGCGTTGGCTCCGCCGGAGCCTCCTCCTCCGCCGCCTCCTCCTATCGCGGTTACCCGTAGCCATTTCACCCTGGCAGGAACCGTCCAGTTGTACGATCCTGCGGTGGAGTAGAGGACTCGGTTGGCAAACGATGGGGTTATGGTGTCTGCGTCTACGTCGTTTATGGATCCTTTGATCTTCCCATTCGCGCCGATCCATAGTCCATCTTGGGTGGGCTGTACTTCTGCGCCCGAGGCGTCAAATCGGGATCCTCCTCGGATGCTTCCTCCGGTTCCCAGGATGATTTGAATGGCGAAGAGGAAATTGACCAGTAGCGTCTCAAAGCTCGTTGCCCCTGTGCCGATATAGTCAGCTGAAACACCGTATCCTTGCCGGACGGCATCGAGTACGCCGACCATACAGCGCATGATTTGGTCTTGTGTCGGGGTGGTTTGCTTTGTCCATGTAGACGCGACGTAGGCATAAATACCACGCTCCGATTGTGTGGCAGAGTATAAAACCACAAGGTCTCCAGCAATCATCCCCGTGATTGATCCGCGGTTTGCATAGCTGTAAAGCCCGAGGTAGCGAGGAGCATCTTGACCGTTAGCACCAGCTGGTCCCTGCGGCCCTGTTGGGCCAGTTGGCCCTTGCGGCCCGGTTGGCCCTGTTGGGCCATCGACAACTATCGGGACAATTTCCTCATCCAGCAGGGTACTTGTTCCTCCGGCAAGGTAGAGCCTGCACCTGAGCGCCTTTATTCCCGCACTTGGTGTGTAGGTCTTGGATGTCTCGTTCGCTGATGAAGTGTACTTGTCTGTGTAGCTCGCCCCGTCTGTCGTCTCGGCAATGACAAACCGTCCAGCGTAGTCGTTAATGACACCTGCTGACGCAGATCTTTTGCCTGTAAACGTGATCGTGCTTGGAGTGTAGACGCCAGCCTGTGATTTTTGTACTGCGTCTGCGCTTGACACAAGCCAGAACGCCGCTCCACCTTTTGCTTTGGCCACTGTAAACCGCAACGTCAAGGACGGATATCCAGACCTTGTGGCTGTCAGATCAACGTACCCTGCGTCAACCGACATCGCTGTCACGGTATATGTCTTGCCGGACAAAGACCCGGTTACTCCGGTTGACGGGCTGGCGGTTACTGTCCAGTTGGCAGAGTCATCGATCCCCATCCTGTAGATGCTCATGGTGGTAGCGCATCCGGTGTAGTTGCCGTTGTTGCCGTCTGCATCGCTTGGGACAAGGTGAGAGTCGTTGGACAAGTTTGCTGTCAACCCTTGCTTCCCGGCGATCTCCGATTCGAGGGCCTGCGCCGTAGCTTCCGCTGTCATCCACAAGCTGAGCCATGTGCTTTTCGTGATGCTGATGTTGGTATTCCACGTGCCTGCAAGGATGACACCCGGAGTGCCGAAAAGGTACGCCCTTAGTGCCTCCATTGCGTCGTAGTAGGCTTTGGACGCCGTGCCGGCTGTTGTCGGTGTCCACCCGCTGACCGAGGTCGCAGTATCGACGATGCGCTTGTACCTGCCATCAGTTGTCGGGGCTGTCGGCAAGGCAGAGGTTGCTGCCGTGTCGTTGTACCACTCGCACCAGCGCCCAAGAACTCCGGTCTTCTCCTGTGGGGTTATGATGCTGTCAGACGCCATCGCTGTAAGCTGGGAGTCTGATGCGACGGCTAAATTGTACGTGCTAGTGCCGTTCGGGATATCGCCAAGTTCTGGCATAACCTCGACAGTCACAGGGCCGACAACAGTTGTCCCTGCCACACCACTATAGTTTACGAGGATAAGCGGTCTAAAATATCGACAATTTGAATGGAGCTTGGCAGGATTTTCCGGTGTTGGGAAGCTGCCACCAAGACCGCTAGAAGCAGAACCCTTAATATAACCAACATATTTTACCCAAGAACTGTCTGGGTTCACGCCTGCTGCTGCCACATAAAACTGTGAACTATATGTATTTGCAGCGGATATGTTAACAAGTGTTACACCATCTACAGCGACACCAGCTACACCAAGATAGATAATGCCAGTACCAGCAGTCCGTCTTGCGTAAAAGGTGATTCTGTATAACTTATTCGCATCAAACGGGATATTCTGTTTGGCAATAAGCCAAACCATGTCATTACCAGAGTTGTTTCCAACTGTCAGTGCCAATGCCCCAGAAGGAAGTGCAGAATCAGTAGCAACTGACATCTCTCCAGAGCCTGAGTAGTTTACCCACCGAGACGCCCAGTCCCCGTCCCAGAACTCGACGAACTGGGACGAGGTTGGGTCGTTGACATCGTAAAGCGTAAGTTGCCCAGTCGAAACGACACCCATAATCACCCCTCAGACGTTCGGATTGATAGCGTCACAGAAAACAGTGCCGAGGCCGTCAATATCATCGCCAGTGACGGCAAGAGCGGCCGCCCCCGAGGTAGTCTTCTTTCCTGCGGCAGCGCCGTTTCCTACATAAAGCCAGAGCTTGCCGTTGGCATAGTCGCTCGTGCTGGCAGGGTAGTTATTAGAGAAGCCGTTGACTGGGGCGCGAATCGTGATTGCTGTCGTTGTTGCAGAAGCCACCTCAAAACTCTCAATTTTAAGGCCATCGGCTGATATGACTCTGATGACATCTCCAGCGGAAGGAGCAGAAGCTAACGCCACCGAGATTGTAAAAACCGCGCTCGATCCGGTTGTGTGGCTTGAAATTGTCTTTGCCGCGCTCGTCCTTGCGGTATCGATAAATCCAGACTTTTTGCCGTTCTTGTCATACAGATTCCACGTGAAGGTGTAGTTTGTAAGGTCGAGTTTTGTGTTGCCATACCACACTTCCGGAGTCAGGTTTTTCGTCCCGTTGCCGTTCTGGAAAACATTCCCGTTCGTGGCATTGATTCTGACATCGTACGGGTCTGAAATGTCATAAATTTGGAAGTACGCCTGATAAATGTTTCCATCTGCGTCTTTTGCTTTGACAAGGTACAATCCGATGTCGTCGACCGCATCTTCTCGTACCACCAGTGATTTGACATCTGCCCATGTACCGTCAGACGGCGCTGACGCCGTGTTCCCAGCGGTGTTCTTGAAACTGTACTTCCCTGCCAGAACGTCTGCGTGATTTGCGTCGAGCTGGTCTGCGGCGGCATACGGCGACTTGAACCACTGATATGTTACACCAGTGTCGTCGATACCCGCGGCACGCATCAGGTTTGCGGTAACCGTTGCCGAGTTTTTCGTCCCTCCGGTCGGGTTGCCCTCGATGACAAGCTGTCCAGTCACCTGCACAAAAACTGCGTTGCTTCCAGCTTTGACGCACGAAAGCGTGATCATCGCATTGACATGCGTGACAAGCGTAGTGACCGGGTCAGTGTAGTCTCCCTCAAAGTACACGTTATAACTAGGGTTCGCCGGGTCAATGTTTGTGCTTTTTGTGATGCTCGATACATTCGTGCCAAGGTCACTACCGCCAAGCGTAGTTCCCCACTTTCGATTAGCAAGTGAGCCCACCACGTTTATACCTTTGACGTAGACATACGCCGTCAGTGTGTTTGCGGTACTCGTGTAGTCAGGGTTATACGAAGTTGTTGACTCGTCCTTCGTATAAACCTGAGAAAGCCCTTTGCTCGCCGAAATAAACGCGGTAACTGGAGCCGCATCATTGTGGTCGTATAGGGTTATCTGGCCTGTACTTACAACGCCCATAGTGTTCCTCCGTTATTCCAAAATCTCAACCTTGTAGGTTGCCCGTGCATATATACTGTCGGTTGTAACTTCAACCGTGCGGTATCCTGAAGCATGATTAAAGTTCCATGTATCGTCGTCGTTCGGCGGCGATTGTGGAAACCTCGATACCCGTGTCCACTTGAAAGCCGAGTCAGGGAGCGTGTCTGTAATATCAATGCCGTTCCGAAAGCAATGGGGAATCAGCGTTGTTGTCGTGTTTTCTCCCGGCTTGAAAACATCGCCATTCGTACTCTCAATGACCGTCGTCAGGTTTGACCTGATGCACCACTCCCAGTCGGAATCGTAGAACTCCCCGTCCTCACGGTCGGCGTTGCTTTGGTATAGGACGCCGTCGGAAATCCAGAGGTCACCACGCTTGTAGGGGCCGATTGGTTGGTCGTAGAAGACCCGCGACACATCATCAATTAATTGGCTCAAGCGTTGATAGTCAAATGGTGGCCACGTCTGATTGCCCATAGAGTAATCATGATTCAGTTGCAAATTCCCCTCATAAAGAAATTGCACCGCTTCATAATCAATAATTGGGCTTTGCCCTGAGATCGTAACCTTTTGAATTATCGCTTCCACATCAGTGCTGTTTCGCGGCTCAATAATGCGAACACGAGACCCAATATCAATGATGACATTCAGTCCAAACGAATATTGCTCATCGGCAAGCGCATCAAATGCAAGTGCTTCTGCGAGTGCATCAGCTGCGGCATTGGCAAATATGTATTGCGATGTGTATTCAAGCAGATTCTTTTCAGTCCCAAGCGGTGAGGCTTTTGTAGCCCCAACCTTTTTACGAATCAAGGCGTTAGCCTTAATTTCAAAATTATATAGTTTTTTAGTGCTACTGGAATTATTAACAAATCTAATATGCGCTCGCTTATATTCAAATTCTGCAATATCCGGTATAATGCCATCATCAGCATCATAGGAAAGCTGCTGTTCGCTCGTAGCAATTAATGTCAAATCTTTATTTCTGAGGCGAGTCTCCCTGGCTAGATAAGGTCGGTCTAGCCAGTTATCAACATATGATTGATAGATATCTTCAATGTCGGAGTCTTTCGGGAAATAATCTCCGGATGCAATTGCTTCGCCGGTAAAAATGCCATTCTCATCGACGGGCAAACTTTCTCGATAAACGAGCACATCTTGAATGATTTCAGGTTGCGCCCATATCACTTTTGCACCGTCACGCTTATCAAAACGATTATCAAATCTAAACGGTTTTACTGTAGATAGCGAATGTCTATCAATATTTGCTGCAACAGTCGAGGGGCGCCAAGACAGCAATGTCAGTGTGCCATCAGGCATTGCATGGAGCACAAGCTCATGCTCCATAAGCAGCGTATCGAGCAATTCGCGATACGTTGATGAGCCAGCCTCAATAGAAACCATAGCAATTTGGCGCAGATCACTTATTGAGGTATCAATTTCTGCATCGGCATAACCAGCTTCTGTAAGCATAATATGACAAATGGATAGCTGCTTATCAGCTGGATTCCAAATGTAAAAACCGGCATCAGTAATACTCTCCGGCATTTGGCGAGTAGTTTTAATCTTGTCATCAAGCCGCCATGAATTATCGCCAGCTTCTATTTGGATATCTCCGAGATGATCAGATGTCTCATGCGATACCGATGGCTCAATCGCGCCAAAGAATAATGGATCCCCGGCTTGATTTTTTACTCGTATACCAATGCGTTCTTCTGCGATGCGGATCTTCGAAAGTAGTGTCTTATCAAATTTTAAGCTGCAACTGAACTTATCAACTGCTGATTTTTTTTCATCATTAAATGCTTGGCGATCTATAGTCCATGATTTGTCGAGTACAAGTGCAGAAACATCTGTCCATGCAGAATCTCCTGGGAATGCAAGTTCAACAGTAATCTTCCGAATCATGCAAAGACTCCTGTTCGCACTCGACCGGCTTTAAGCAGCTTTCTTCCTGCTGCTTCCAGCTTCTGGTAAAGGTCATCAATGCCATAGACATCGCCATTTATATGGATCACAACCTGTTCAGGTTGCGGACCATATCGGCTCGGGGTCCCAATAGGCTCAACACGCACGCGCTCGCGACCACCTGGATTATCCCCGACAAGCATCAATTTTGGCCCCTGAGTGATAAAATCTGCGCCATATTTTGCTGCTGAGATTTCCGGCAAGCTTTGCGCTTCTTTTACCTTTTTTATGCGTGCGTCAAGCACATCAAGTTCTGCAACAAGTTCTTCATCTCTGCCTGACCAGAATTTATCCCAGCCTGACATAGAATTGAGTTCGTCTTGCCGTTTTTTAGCTTCTGTCGCCAAATATGATAATTTTTGAGTTCTGGCATTATCTATTTGTGCCAACAATGCCTCTGCTTCTTCTACTGGCTTATTGGCTTCTGCTTTTGCTGTTTCTTCTTGGCTTCTTAAAGTTGCAGATTGTTGTTTGTACTGTTCGGTCGATATTAATCCGCGCTGCCATTGATCCTTAAGCACTTCATATTCTGTATTGAATGATTCCTCGATTTTCTTCAGATTTTCATCGCGAAGTTTTTTCTCATTTTCAAGCTGCTGCTTTATGATATCGACTCGCTTAGTGGCGAGCTCGGTTTCTGCGTCAATTACCGGATTTACAATATATTGATCATAATCAACCTGGCGCACGCCGCCGGCCGCACCGATGGCTCCAGCGGCAATACCAGATATGCCTGCAAGAGCAAATAATCCAAGAGCTACAGGCAACATGGGCAATCCGCCCTCAACGAGCAGCTTAAGCCCTGCATTGAGTGCCAGCATTGACGTTTGTTGTAGCGCGGTTTGGAAGAATTTGCGCATCGCGGCTTCGGCTGCATCGGCGGAGCTCGCACCGGAGGCCATTGCTGCGCCGATAGAATTGAACAGGTCTAGTAATCCTGACGCCAATACTTCCTTTGCGGTTTCTTCAGCTTGCGACTTAAGGTATTTATAATAATCTTCCCACTTTTTCTTTTCGTCTTCTATCAACTGCTGTTTTTTTAGCCATGCCAGATATGCAGCAAGATACCTAGCAGCTTCAATATTCCCGGCTTTCTCCATCTGGTACTCGGCCAGTGCTTGAGCTTCCTTCTCCTGCTGCT
>CAZHVY010000070.1:0-9420 GCA_964536305.1 uncultured Geobacter sp.
GACAGCCTGCGCATCGACGGGATGACGCCGGAGGACATCGACACCGATGCACCCCTGTTCGGGGAGGGTCTCGGCCTCGACTCCATCGACGCCCTCCAGCTGGTGGTGGCCATGGAGAAGGACTTCGGGGTTGTGGTCCCCGACGCCGAAACAGGAACCGTGGTGTTCCAGTCGGTGAGGAGCATGGCCGTGTACATAGCGGAACACCGGAAGTGAAACTCCTTCTGGTCGCCCCCGGCTGGCCCGGTGGGAGGCTGTGGGGAGAGCTGGGGTTCAAGTTTCCCTCCCTCTCCCTGGCCGCGCTGGCGGCTGTCACCCCGGACAGGTGGCGGGTGGAGCTGGTGGACGAGAATATTGAAACCATCGATTTCGCCGCGGATGCCGATCTGGTGGCCATTACCGCCATGACGCCCCAGGCGCCCCGGGCGTACCGCATAGCCGACGGCTTCCGCCAGCGGGGGGTCCCGGTCGTCATGGGAGGCTTCCACGCCAGCAATCTTCCCGGCGAGGCCCTGGGGCATGTGGACGCGGTGGTGGTGGGAGAGGGTGAACTTGTGTGGCCCGGCTTGCTGGAAGATCGGGAAAACGGGACCATGAAGCGTCTCTACCGGGCCGGCGGCCTCCTGCCCATGGAGGACATTCCCCCTGCCCGGCGGGATATCTTCGCGGGGAAGCGCTACCTTTTCACCAACACCATCCAGACCACCCGCGGCTGTCCCTTTGCCTGCGAATTCTGCTCCGTCACCGCCTTCTACGGCAGGAAATACCGGAAGCGTCCGGTGGAGTTGGTGCTCATGGAACTGGAGACCCTGCGCAGGAAGAATTCCTTCGTATTCTTTGTTGACGACAACCTGGTGGGAGACCGCCGGTACGCCATGGAGCTGTTCGACGGCATGCGGGGCATGGGCTGCAAATGGCTCTCCCACGCGCCCATCGACCTGGCCCGCGACCCGGAGCTTCTGCGGGCCGCCGGCGAATCGGGCTGCTTCGGCCTGTTCGTCGGCTTTGAGTCCCTGAACGAGACCTCCCTCGCCGCCATGGGCAAGGTCACCAACCGGGCCGCCAGCTATCTGGAGGATTCCCTGGCCTTCCGGGACAACGGCATCGGCATCCTGGGCTCATTTGTCCTGGGCTATGACGGCGACACCCCGGAGCTGTTCGACGGCCTGCTCCATTTCTGCGAAAAGGCGCGTCTGGAGGCCGCCATCTTCCCCATCCTCACCCCCTATCCCGGCACCGCCGTGCGGGCGCGCCTGGAGGCGGAGGGGAGGATCACCTCCGACAACTGGGAGGACTACGACATGGGGCACGTCACCTTCCGCCCCGCGGGGATGACCGCGGAGGAACTACAGGCCGGACATGATCGCCTCAACCGTTCCTTCTATTCCTTTTCCTCCATGTTCCGGCGCATCTTCAAGGCGCACCGTTCGGTCCAGGTCTTCGCTCCCATGAATATCGGATTCCGCGGCGCCCTCCGAAGGGTGGACAAGATGTCCGGATCCCGGTAACCGGCGACGGATTCACTTTTAACTTTTCACTTTTCACTTTAATCAAATCCGGAGTGGTCTTGACGATGATCTGTTTCATGTTTCCGGGGCAGCCCCTGTCTCCCGGTCCACAGCCCCCTGATGACGAAGATTTCCATGCCGTTGCCCGGCTTGCCCGTGAACGCGCGGGCCTCGTTCTCCAGGACCTGTCCTGGGAGGGAGAACCTGCCACCGGGAGTGTCGCCCTCCAGGTGTACGGCGCGGCCATGAGCCTCTACCATGCCCGGCGTCTGCGCCGGGAAGGGACGCGCCCGGGCCTTTTGGCGGAACACAGCATGGGGATCTATGCCGCCCTCGCCACCAGCGGGGCCCTGTCCGAGGGAGACGCCCTGGAGCTCACCTTCCGCCTGGGCCGCTGCATGTCGCGCATGGCCGGGACCGCTGACTATGCCCTTGGATGCATGGTGGGTCTTCCCCTGGAGCCGCTGCTCGCCATCTCCGAAAACAACGGAGTCTATCTGGCCAACCACAACACCTCGCGGCACTTCCTCCTTTCAGGGGAACGGATGGGCATGGAGGGGGCGGTGGCCGAGGCCCTCCAGGCAGGCGCCTTTTCCGCCAGGGTTTTCCCGTGCGACGCCCCGCTGCACACCCCCCGCATGGAGGAGGCCGCCGACGGACTTCGGGTCGTCATAGACGACTACCGGTACGGAGAACCCACCATTCCGCTCATGAACCACATCGATCAGGATTTTCTGACGGGCGCCGAGGTGGGAGATTTTCTTCTGAAGGAGCTGATACAGCCTGTATACTGGGAAAGGAGCTGCCGGGCGCTTCTCTCTTCGGGGGTGACGAGATTTCTGGAGGTGGGCGTCGGCGATGCCCTGAAGAAGTACAACCGCTGGATCGAGAACGAGGCGGCGAGAGCGTTATGAAATATCATGAGACACGGGTGCGGGTAAGATTCAACGAGGTGGATTCCTACCAGGTTGCCTGGCACGGTCACTACGTAGCATGGATGGAGATGGGCAGAAACGACCTGGCCGGCATGTTCGAGCTGGACGCGGACCAGGTGGCCGCTGCCGGTTTCATGGCCCCTGTTGTGTCCCTGGAGATGAAATACAAGCGTCCCTCCCGTTTCAACGAGGAACTGCGGGTCATGACTTCGGTGCGGCGCACCGAGACCGCCACCCTGGAATTCCTCTGCCGGATTGTCGGTCCGGACAATGTCGAGCGGGCGACGGGGCGGGCCGTCCTGGCGCTCATCGACCGGCACGGAGTCCTGCAATACTCGGCGCCCCCGCTCATCATGGAACGGATCGGGCGTATGCTTGCCTACCTGGAGGTTTGATGGATGTCCTGCTGATCTCGGCCAACCGGGAGACGAGTCCCTACCCGGTCTTTCCCCTTGGGCTATCCTTTCTCGCGGGTCCCCTCAAGGCGGCCGGCCACGGACTGAGGGTCATCGACCTCTGTTTCGCCGAGGAGCCCGGAACGCTCATCAGGGATACCATGCGGGAATCCCCCCCCGACGCTGTGCTTATCTCCATCCGCAATATCGACAATGTCACCTGGCCCGGTTTCCGCTCTTATCTGGACGGCGTAAAGGAATTGGTGGACCTGTGCCGGGGGACCGCGCCGGTGATCCTGGGCGGGTCCGGTTTTTCCCTCATGCCCCTGGAACTGCTGGAGCATCTGGGCGGGGATTTCGGGGTGATCGGAGAAGGGGAAGAGATTCTGCCGCGCCTCATGGACTATATCGCCCGAGGGGAGTCGCCGGCCGGTCTTCCCGGTGTAGCGGTAAGGGGGATCGCGTCTTTTTCGCCACCCCTTGCGGTGGAGGTCATCGGCGCTCCGGAGCGGAGCCTGTTTCATGTGGAGCGCTACAACCGCCAGGGCGGGATGGCCAACATCCAGACCAAGAGGGGCTGTCCATTTTCCTGCATCTACTGCACCTACCCGATCCTGGAAGGGACCCGGATACGGTCGCGCCCGGTGGCGGATATTGTTGACGAGATCCGGGAACTGGTGGAAAGGTACGGTACCGAGTACCTCTATTTCGTGGACGACATCTTCAACTACCCCGTGGATTTCGCCGATGGCCTCTGCCGGGCGCTCATCAAGGCCGGGCTGCCGGTAAAATGGTCGGCGTTTATCAACCCCGGCTTTGTCACCCCGGAACTGTTGCGGGTCATGGTGGAGGCGGGGTGCGACGCCTTCGAGTTCGGCAGCGATTCCGGCTCGGAGCAGATGCTCCGTAACCTCGGCAAGTCGTTCGGTGCAGGGGAAATCAGGGATGCGTCGGCCCTGTGCAGGGACTTCGGGGTGGACTTCGCCCACTACATCCTGTTCGGCGGTCCGGGGGAGACGAAGGAAACGGTTCTGGAAAGCTTCGCACTCATGGACGAGGTGGCGCCCACGGCGGTGATCGGCATGACCGGTATCCGCATCTATCCCGGAACCGCTCTCCAGCGTCTCGCCGTGGAAGAGGGCGTGATTACCCCCGAAACATCGCTCCTGGCGCCGCTCTTCTATCTCTCCCCGGCGGTACGGGACAGCCTGTGTGATCTGGTGACGGCAGAGGCGATGAAGCGGAAAAACTGGGTCGTGCCGGGGCTGGAGATCAATATGAGCGACGCCATGATGACGGCCTTGCGGCAATTCCCCGTGAAGGGGCCTCTCTGGAAGCTGATGAAACGGCTCGGCAGGAACCGGATGCGGCCGCTTGCCAAAGCCGGCCGGGAAGACCGGCTATCCCCGTGACGGACGGTACTGCGCGGGAAATTCCCTGATTCGGCGGCGATGCAAAAACCTATATGCATCCTATCACAACGGAAACGGCCGCGCCGGGGATTATCCCGGCGCGGCCGTTTCCGTGAATAAACAGGTTATGGTCAGAATCTTACAAATTCTACGCGACGATTGTTGGCCTTGCCTTCCGGCGTTGCGTTGTCCGTTGCCGGCCTGCTTTCTCCCCATCCCCTGGCGGTGAGCCGTGTCGGGGCGATTCCCATTTCCACCATTCTGTTTACCACCGCCTGGGCCCGCGCCTGTGACAGCTTCAGGTTTGAGGCTTCATCCCCGTCGCTGTCCGTGTGTCCTTCTACGCGGAAATTCAGCCAGGGATTGGAGCGCATCAGGGTGACGACTTCGTTGATGATTCCCTGGGATTCCGGCCTGATGGCCGCTCGGTTGACATCGAAGCGAATTCCAGTGGTGACGAATTTACCGTCAGTCATGACCTTATCATAGAGAGGAACCGCCTCTTGGGCGATGCGCACGTTTTTCACGTACCCCTTGGTCTTAGCGCCCGGATTGTGATATCCCAGGGAAATACCGGTCGGATTGTAGCCGAGGTTGGGGATATTGAGCACCCGCGCGTCATCGATGTATGCCTTCAGAGCTCGTTGATTGAAGGAGATGGAAAAATGTCGCCAGCCGGGAGCAGTGGTAGTATCCGCACTGGTTCCCGGGTAGTACTTTCTGGTGGGGTCGGCTTCATAGTCCGCGGAATTATAGTTGAAGCGAAGCCACTTTCTCACTGCGGGAATGGTTCTTTCAAGAGTACGCTGGTTCTTTGTGTCAACAAGGAATATTTTGTAGGTGCCGTGACGGGGGTCCTCGAAATAGGCGTCGAACTCGATGGTGAATTCCTCGGGGAGGTAATCGACAGCGCTGTTTTTTACCAGCGGGACGATGCACCCGCCGGAGTTGGTGTTGCATTTGTCGAAGAGAATGACATTCTCTCCGTTCAGGGTGGCGTTTTCAATGGTTCCCTTTGCAAGATCCCAGCGGGAGGGGAATTCACCGTTCCGCTCTCCTGCTTGCGTATCTTCGAACAGTACCTGTGTTCCCGGCACGAAATCAAAACGGCTCCACTCTAAGTGGTTTTCGGTCTGAGCCCCCACGTATTCAGCTTCATACCCTGATGCAGATACCGTTCGTTCTGCTCTGTTTTTTGAAAGCGCCTTTTCAGGCGCATCCATTGCCTTATTTATTCCTTTGTCTATTCGGGATCCGACCTTTTGTTCGGCCCGCCGGTCGGCCCGTTTCAGACTCTTTTCCACTACCTTGCCGAAGTCGAATGCTCCTGCCGTGCAGGGCGCCAGAGCGACGCTAGCCACTATCATTATAAAAAGATGTTTCACGGTGCCTCCAGGTGTCAAATGTGATCAAAGCGCATCAGGAAAGGCGGACATGCGCCGAACTGGCGGGGCTATTGTCCGCAGGTCTTTGGCGTGTTGACAATTGTTGCGCCAGCAGGGATTGTAAAGGCTGTTTTATTCACAGCAATTTCCCCTTAATTCAGGGCAGAGTTGAAAGCTAAAAAATGTAGCACGCCATATGAATTTATGTCAATGTCGATTTTTTGCGAAACCTGCGCGTTTGGCGCGGCGGCTTTATTGTTGGAAGTCAAGGATGCTTTTGCTACAATGCCGTCCGCATTATTTCCGCATGCAAGGAGGAAGCATGATTGACGCCGAGAAACTGCTGGGAGGTCTGCTGAAAGGTTCCCTGAAACCATCCATCGGCAAACTGGTGAAGCCGGGCGCCGGGATACTGCCGGGCAAGGCCGCCATCGGCATGGGACTCCTGGGGGTGGCCATCGCCGCCTTCGAGCATTTTTCAGAACGAAACAAGCCCCAAGGGAAAGATGAACCGCCGGTCCCTGTGCGCGGAAACCCCGTTCCTCCTCCCCCTCCCGGAGCGGGCGCGCCTCCGCCTGCTCCGCCGGCCATGGCGCCCCCTCCGGAGGCGACGGATCCGATACTGCTGCTGCGGGCCATGGTTGCCTCCGCCTGCGCGGACGGCTCGCTGGACGAGGCGGAACGGGAGCGCATCGTATCCCGCCTGGAAAGCGCGGGCCTCACCGAAGAGGAGCGCTCCTTCATGGAGCGCGAACTGGATTCGCCCCGGCCGCTCCATGAGATCGTCGCTGCGGTCACGAACCGGTCCGACGCCCGGCAGGTCTACGCGGTTTCCCTGCTGGCGGTGGAGGTGGATACGGACGCCGAACGGGCCTATCTGGAGACCTTGCGCCGGGCGCTGGAGCTCGATCCGCAAACGGCGGCGGACATCGCCGGGAGTGTCGGGCGATAGCGGGTGGTCTGGCGGAAAATCGCATGTCGCCCCTTTTCACCCTCCATCATCAAGGGATGGGGAGTGTTTTTTGAGCATTTTTCAAGAGGCTCATTCTATTAACCTGAAAACGGCGCACGGGGGCCTCCCGAAGAACGGAGGATGGCCGCTCCCGCCGGGTCCGGGATTAAAGGAGAAAGGCATATGTCCCAATGGTATCTGAGCTATAACGGAAGGCAGGAGGGTCCCTTTGACCTCTCCCAGGCCCAGGAACGGGTAAAGGCCGGGCCGGACGGCTACGCCTGGCGGGAAGGGTATACGGATTGGGTCCCCATATCACATGTGGCGGAACTGACGGAGGCGCAGGCGGCGGGAATTCCCGCGCCCCCCACGACAAGGAGCGTTTCGGACGAGATCGACTTCAGGATCATGGGTTCGGAGATGCAGTTCGTGGAGATAGAGCTGGATCCGGGCGAAAGCGTGATCGCCGAGGCGGGCGCCATGATGTACAAGGACGCTTCCATCAGGATGGAATCCGTATTCGGAGACGGCTCCACCCAGAGCGGAAGCTTCACCGACAAGCTGTTCAGCGCGGGCAAGCGCATCCTGACCGGGGAAAGCCTTTTCATGACCCTGTTCACCCATGCCGGACAGGGAAAGGCCCGCGCGTCCTTCGCGGCCCCCTATCCGGGAAACATCATCCCGGTAACATTGTCCAATCTGGGCGGAACCCTCATCTGCCAGAAAGACTGTTTCCTGTGCGCGGCAAAGGGGGTATCCATCGGCATCTTCTTCCAGCGCCGGATCATGACCGGCCTGTTCGGCGGCGAGGGATTCATCATGCAGAAGCTGGACGGAGACGGCCTGGCTTTCCTCCATGCGGGCGGGACCGTAGTGGAACGGAAGCTGAATCCGGGCGAGACCCTGCACGTTGATACGGGATGTCTGGTGGCCATGGAGCCCACTGTCGATTTCGATATCCAGCAGGCGGGCAACATCAAGACCGCCATGTTCGGCGGCGAAGGGCTCTTCTTCGCCCGTCTGACCGGGCCGGGCCGGATCTGGCTCCAGTCCCTCCCCTTCTCGCGCCTGGCCGGCCGCATGCTCCAGGCGTCTCCCCGGCAGGGGGGAGGCAAGGACGAGGGATCGATCCTCGGCTCCCTGGGCACGCTCATCGGCGGAGACAGGTAGGAGAAACGGTTCGCTCCCTTTGTCTTTCTATCCCTCTTCGTCTGTTCCGGCTTCCCAGGCGCCAACCTCTTCATCCTCCATGAGGCCATGGGGGAGTATGGCGTCGGTCTCTCCGGCCGGCAGCTCCTGGACATCCCTGAGCTTCCGGCCGACCGCCCTCGATCTGGTCCTGGCCTTCTCGATGGTGTCCGACGCCTGATGCAGTTTCTTCTGGACAGAGTCCAGGATGTCGCCGTATTTCGTCCACTCCGTCTTGACCGCGGCCAGGAGTTTCCACACCTCGCTGGAACGCTTCTGGATGGCCAGCGTGCGGAAGCCCATCTGAAGGCTGCTCAGGATGGACCACAGGGTTGTCGGCCCGGCGATGACGACCCGGCATTCCCGCTGGATGGCCTCGGTGAGCCCGGTCCTGCGGATAACTTCGGCGAAGAGCCCCTCAATGGGCAGGAAGAGAATGGCGAAGTCGGTAGTGTCGGGCGGATTCAGGTATTTGGAGCTGATATCGGCGGCGCAGGCCCTGACCCGCGCCGCCATCTGCCTGCCGGCCGTTTCCGCGCCGGCGCCGTCGCCCCGCTCCTGGGCCTCCAGAAGCCTCTGATAATCTTCCACGGGGAATTTGGCGTCTATGGGGAGCCACACCGCCTCATCACCGCCGGTCCCACGGCCCGGAAGCCTGACGGCGTATTCCACCCGTTCGCCGCCCCCCTTTGTCGCAAGGTTCGCCGCGAACTGATCCGGGCTCAGCACCTGCTCCAGGAGCACGCCCAACTGCACCTCACCCCACGTTCCCCTTGTCTTTACGTTGGAGAGGACCTTTTTCAGGTCCCCGACGCCCGAGGCCAGGGTCTGCATCTCGCCCAGCCCCTTGTGGACCTGTTCGAGCCGTTCGCTCACCTGCCTGAAGGATTCCCCCAGACGCTTTTCCAGGGTACCCTGGAGCTTTTCGTCAACGGTCAGGCGCATCTGATCCAGTTGCCTTGCGTTGTCGGCCTGCATGTCCCGCAGCCTGCCTTCCACCGTTCCCTTCAGCTCTTCCAGCTTCTTCTCGTTGGATTCCGAAAGCTTGCCGATGGCCCTGGACATGGCCTCCAGGCGGACCTCCTGGATGTTCGCCAGCTCGCCCATGGTGTTCGTGGTGGACTCCGTGATTCCCTTGAGGGTGGCGATGACCTCTTGCCTCAACTGTCTTGCGGCCATGGCGGATTCCGCGCGGGCGGCGTCCAGCTTGTCGGAGCTCTCTTTCGTAAAGGCGGCCAGCTGGCCGGAGAAGGTGTCGATTTGCGCCTTCTGGCTGTTGGCGGCATCGGCAATCCGCTGCATCACCGATTCGCCGAAGGTCTTGAAAGCCTCCAGAAGCTCCTGACGCTGATCCCTCGAGGCTTTTCCCGATTCCTCCCTGCTCCGGGCCGACTCTTCTCTCACGGCTCGTTCCGTCCTGTCCAGGGCCAGAGAGAAGGCGTCAAAGCGGGGGGTAATGGTGGAGATATCCCCTACCTTTTTGAGGAGCATGAGCAGAAGGATGACAACGGCCGCCAGCAAGGCCAGAACCGTGAACAGCAAAATATCGGTCATGACGGAACTCCATGGGATAATAATGGGAAATAAAAACGCCTCACCCGCAGAATCTGTGGGTAGTTTTTGGTTCAGGCAGATTTCCAAGTGT
>CAZHVY010000071.1:0-9327 GCA_964536305.1 uncultured Geobacter sp.
ACTGCAAAAGCCCCGCTTCTTTCCCAAGAGGCGGGGCTTTTGCGTGTTTGGACGAAAAAGCCCTGGTGAAGCACAGATGTTGATTCTCTCACGCTAATGCTGTAAGTTGCATCTTCGCTCTTATTGACGATTTAATTGCTCACTTGAGGGATTTGCATCAGGGGTTTGCATGTTCAAAAAACAATCAACCAGAATCAGTTTCAGTGTGAACTCCCGTCATTCATCATATAAATGGTGGTCGGTATTCATGCTTTGGTTCATATGTTTTTTCAATTATGCTGACAGACAGGCCATTTCAGCGGTATTCCCTGAACTTGAAAGGGAATTTGGCTTCAATAAAGAGCAACTGGGATTGATTGGTTCAGCGTTCATGTGGGTTTATGCCGGCAGCTCTCTTTTCGCGGGATTCATCTGTGACAGGTTTAATCGAAAACATCTTATTCTTGGAGGATGCCTGTTCTGGAGCTTCGCGACTGTTTTGACGGGATTCTGTTCACGGCTCTGGCATTTTGTAACAGTTCGAGCCCTTGAAGGATTTGGTGAAACATTCTATTTCCCCGCTTCCATGTCTCTACTGAGTGATTATCATGGTAGACGAACCCGCTCCCGAGCCTTTGCCTTTCATCAGTCGAGCGTCTATTTCGGAACTATACTGGGATCGTGGCTTGGTGCGCTCTTGGCTATGCATTTTGGGTGGCGGACAGGTTTTTATCTTTTCGGCGCATTAGGCATGCTTCTGGCTATTGCGCTTTATGCTTTTCTTCGAGAACCCGTTCGCGGTGAATCAGAGAGAGGGGAAGGTTTGGGAAGCCACTCCCATACCCCTGTACAGGACCCTGCAGGTGAATGTCTGTCGACTCTGCTTTCTGTTCGTGAAACATTCAAAATCATTTTCAAATCACCAACCATCCCCTTACTGATGCTGGCATTTGCGGGCGCCAATGCGGTTGCGGCCGTATTTCTCGTTTGGACCCCCACTTTTCTGAAGGACAAGTTTCACTACGACCTGGCTACCGCTGGCCTTGGCGCAACCGTCTTCATTCATACTGCAAGTGCAATTTCAGTTCCGTTTGCCGGATGGCTTGCTGACAGGTTTTCCAGCAAGCATCGTGGCGGCCGTATTCTTGTACAGGCATGTGGCTTGATCTTTGGAGCGGTTTTCGTCTTTCTGGTTGGAAGAACATCTAGCCATATAACTCTTATCTTATCCATGACTCTCTTCGGGGTTTGTAAGGGTTTCTACGATTCTGGAATATTTGCATCTTTATTTGATAACATCGAGCCAAGGGCAAGGGGCACGGCAGCGGGGATAATGAATACCGTGGGTTGGGGAGGCGGCGGTTTCGGCCCGTGGTTTGTCGGGTGGATTTCAGAGAAAGGCGGCAGGCCGCATAAGATCGACAATATGAGCGCGGCAATTTCCTGGGGTGGCGCGCTTTATCTGGTAGCCGCTGCTCTGCTTATTGCGGCGATTATTTGCGTACGAAAAGGTAAGAGTGGTTCCCCCTTCAGATCTTCTTCCGCCGAGAATCGACCAGCAACTCCAATGGATTAATAATGCGACAAATGAAGGTACGCCCGACTTTTGATCTCCGTTGAAGAGGTCTATTCTTGCAAGGATATTGGAGGTATGCCGATTGAAGGCTGTTATACAGAGGGTGACCGAGGCTTCAGTTCGCATTGATGGCGAAGATGTCAGCTCCATTGGTAATGGAATACTTGTGCTTCTTGGCGTGGAAAAGGGAGATGGCGCCCAGGATGCGGTTTGGCTTGCGGAAAAGATATCCAACCTGAGAATATTTGAGGACGAGAATGGAAAGATGAACCTTTCCGTTCTGCAGACAGGCGGAGAGATATTGGCAGTTTCGCAATTTACCCTTGCTGGAAACTGCGCCAAGGGAAGGCGTCCTTCTTTCGATACTGCCGCGGCGCCCGCCGAGGCTAGATGCCTCTATGAGATCTTTATCGCTGCGACTGAAAAAACTGGTGTTTCAGTCGCCACCGGGGTGTTTCAGGCCGATATGAAGGTAGCCCTAACCAATGACGGGCCGGTTACATTTATACTGGAAAGCCCAAAGAAAGGTAGTGGAGATATTGGGTAAAGGCGCTACCGTAAACCTGAAGACCATTCTTGATCTTCTTTACGAGAACCGCTCTCTGGCTCACCTGGCAAACGATCCCCTTTCCTTTTGTCACAGATATGCGGATCCCCTGGACAGGGAGGTGGTGGGCCTTATAGGCTCCTCTCTTGCCTATGGCAATGTCAAGGCCATTCTGGCTAACCTGGATTCGGTCTTTGCACGGATGTCCGCTTCGCCACGTCGATATATAGAGAACTTTGATCCGGTGGAGGGTCTTAAGGAATTTTCATGTTTCAAATACAGGTTTCACGACGGTAAGGATCTGTGCGCTCTTTTCCTTGCCCTGAGGACGATGATTCATGAAGCCGGTTCCATACAGAACTACTTCGCTGCCTGCCATGCCTCTGATGCGGAGGATATCACATCAAGTCTGACTGAATTTACCGCTTCCGTTCTCCGCTTCGATTATTCAAATGTATTCGGATGCGACATAATACCTGAGAATTCTTATTTTCCCCACTTTTTTCCTTCACCTGCTAGAGGCAGTGCATGCAAGAGACTATGCATGTATCTGAGGTGGATGGCCCGCCCTGCTGACGGTATAGATCTTGGACTCTGGAGTTCGGTTCTGCCTTCACAACTGATTATCCCCGTGGATGCCCATATTAAACGTATTTCCGGTTTACTCGGTTTAACCTCACGTCGTCAGGCTGACTGGCGAATGGCTCTGGAGGTAACGGCCGCACTGCGAAAGATGGATCCCCGCGATCCGGTAAAGTATGATTTCTCTCTTTGTCACATTGGAATATCAGAGGGATGCAATGGCGCCGACCGCACAGTATGTATGAGATGCGCGATTTCGGATGTGTGCCGGGGAAGCGGGAATTGACTACCCACAAGGAAATCCTCTTTGAATCACACCAGGGGCCAAATCCTCGTGCTCTGAGATTTTCCGATCTTTTTGAAGAGATATCGGCGCATCGCCAGGAGGAAATTATTCCTGCGCTGCGGAAAGTTGACTCATATGTGGCCAACGGGATGCATGCAGCCGGCTTTCTCTGCTATGAGGCCGCCAGCGGAATTGATCGGGACCTGCCCGCGGGAACAGGCTCTGGCTTGCCTCTCCTCTGGTTCGGTATTTTCAGAAAGAGATCAGAGGGGCCGCCAGAGCAATCATTAAGTAACATTTCTTACATGATCTCCGGCTGGACTCCTTCACTTTCGGCTGAGAAATACCGCGAAGCAGTGGACGTCGTCAGGGAATATATAGCATCAGGTGATTGTTACCAGGTTAATTTCACCATGAAGCTCAGGTTTGGATTTTCAGGTAACCCATTCCATCTATACCGCGTTCTGTGCGAAACCCAGCGAACCAGGTACAGCGCATATCTCGATGTAGGCGGATACAGTATTCTCTCTGTTTCGCCGGAGCTTTTTTTCCGCCTGGACAGGGGCCTCCTGACCGTATGTCCGATGAAAGGGACTTGCGCCAGGGGTAGATGGCCTGAAGAAGACGCTCTCTTTGTTAAACGTTTGCAATCCAGCGCCAAAGAGCGAGCCGAGAACGTGATGATTGTGGATCTGCTGCGGAACGACCTCGGACGGGTTTCCCTCAATGGCAGCGTCACAACCACCTCTCTGTTCGATGTTGAAGCATATGAAACTGTTCACCAGATGACCTCCACGGTATCTTCCGTGATTCGTCCCGGTACAGGGCTGACGGAATTAATGATGGCCTTGTTCCCATGCGGTTCTGTAACAGGCGCGCCTAAGAAGCGCTCCATGGAGATAATCGCGGAGCTTGAAAACTCTCCACGAGGCCTCTATACCGGCTGTATAGGTTACGTCTCACCTGGAATGGATGAGGCGGTTTTCAGTGTTGCCATCAGGTCGCTGGTCATTGACAGGGAGGCCGGCGCCGGCGAACTTGGCGTGGGAAGTGGCATTACCTGGGATTCTAACGTGGATGCCGAATATGAAGAATGCCTTGCGAAGGGATTGTTTGCCCGAAATACCAGGCCGGAGTTCAAGCTGATCGAGTCGATTCTTTTTGATGAAGCAGACGGCTACTTTCTCCTGGAGCAGCACATGGACAGGCTCTGCCGTTCCGCCCGCTATTTCGGCTTCATGGTTGACAAAACAGAGATTATCAAGAAGCTTGATATGGAGGGGCGTGGACTTCGTGGCCGCTTCAAGGTCAGGATTGAACTGTCCCGTCAAGGCGTTTTTCTGCTTGAGGCCGAACCCCTGGAGCAAGATGGTGTTTTCCGAACCGGCACAATCAGTATTGCCGAAGAGAGAGTCGATTCTTCCGACCCGTTTCTCTACCACAAGACCGGCAACCGGGAGATCTATCGGCGCGAAGCGGCAAAAAAACCTGATTGCGTTGACGTCATTTTTCTCAATGAGCGCGGGGAGATAACTGAAGGTGCGAAAAATAATATCGTGATCCGGAAAGGCGCTGAAATGATTACTCCCAGAATGGAGTGCGGGCTTTTGCCCGGTACGTTCCGTCAATTTCTCCTTGATGCCGGGAAGATAAAAGAGGGGATTATCACCGTGCGTGATCTGGAAACCTCCGAGGAAATCTACCTTATCAATTCAGTAAGGAAATGGCGACGGGTGTTTTTCGCGGAGGATAATTGACTTATGAAAATGCTGCTCAGAACAGGCGTGGTCTTTTTCTTCACTACGGCATTTCTCGACCCTCTCTGGAGTACCGGACTCGGAAACCCCGTACATTGGCTGCGCGACATTGCCATGGCTGTCGCGGGAGCAATCTGTCTTTATCTACTGGTTCGTTTTCGCAACGCCCTATAGCTAGGGACACAGCATTAAACTACCCTTTCCGCTATAGGATTTTTTTATAGATGAAAAAAGGGATATGGATTAATATCAGGCAATTGGCCTTGGAATGCCGCTGGAAATTCGATCCCGGTGAGCATGGTTTCGGCCGATAATTTACCGGTCAGGATTGAAAAGACATGAGTGTATCAGATCAAAGCAGCCTTGCCATTTCCCTGGAAACATCAGAGCCTAATCCGCCGGATAAGGAGAGATGCCCTGGACGGGATTCCCATCCGGCGTTTCGCGAATATCCGTCTAAACTGTTCGTCGAGCTGACAACACGATGCAATCTTTCATGTAAAATGTGCGTGAAACAGTCATGGGGTAACGGGATTCATGAAGGGGATATGTCGCGCGAGACCTTCCTTTCCCTGGCGCCTGCGTTTCCTCATTTAGAGGCTCTTATCCTGAACGGTATTGGTGAGTCGCTTCTTCATCCTGGATTGGAAGAATATATTCGAATCGCAAAACACGAAATGCCTGCCGGAAGCTGGATAGGCTTCCAGTCAAACGGTCTTCTCCTCGGCGAGAAAAAGGCATTTTCTCTGGTAGAGGCGGGTCTTGACCGTATCTGCCTTTCTCTGGACGCAACCTGTCCTGATACATTCCGGAAAATTCGTGAAGGCGGAGAGGTGGATGATCTTGATCAGGCATTTGCGGCACTGAGAGCGGCGGCCAGGCAATACCCGGAGTCAGAGCTTCAGATCGGAGTTGAGTTCGTAGTAATGCGAGACAATATCTCCCAGCTGCCCGATGTTTTGCGCTGGTCGGCTTCACGGGGCGCGAGTTTTGCGATTGTAAGCCACCTTCTCCCCTATGATGCCGAGCATGTATCCCAGACTGCCTACGATTCCAATACCGTCCAGGCCGTAGAGCTGTTTCAGGCGTGGAAGAAAAAGGCCGTGACGCTTGGGATTGATATCTCCAACTACTTTTATCTCAATTTCTGCAAGTACATCAGAACACCTGAGGAGCAAAGGATCGTTGACTTCGTCCGCGACATGATGGAAGATGCGCGCGCGCGCGATATCTTCCTCCACGTGAAAAACCTCCTCGCCATGGATGAACGGAACATGAACGAGCTTCGGAAGGTATTTGCACAGGCGAAGAAAGTTGCCGAAGAAACAGGGCTCAGCCTGCGTTTGCCTGAGGTTGCGCCGAAAAATGATCGTAGCTGTGACTTCATTGACGATGGAAGCGCCATGATATCCTGGGATGGAGGAGTCCATCCCTGCTATTTTCTGTGGCATCGCTTCAGTTGCCATTTCGCCGGCAGAAAAAAATATGTAAACACCAGATCCTTCGGAAACGCCGTCGAAAGTGGGATCCTTGAAGTATGGAACGATCCCGCTTTTCGGTCTTTTCGCTCTGAGGTCCTTCGTCATGAATACCCCTTCTGTTCCAACTGCAATTTATTGCCCTGCGAATATTTGTATGCCGAAGAGTTTGAACAGGATTGTTACACCAATACAGTACCTTGCGGCGATTGCTTCTGGTGTCTCGGGCTGTTCAACTGCCTAAGATAATAATCCCTTGAATATAGTGGCGTCCTTGGAAGGCGGGAGACATCATCTTCCGCCTTTTCCACAGATGCGATTCCGGACGTCTTGCGACAAGTATGGATTGAGATTTGTGGTCAACCAGCTTTGCGATAGAGCGTTACTATAAACAAATGAGTCTTGGAGGAAAGAGCTGAATTCCACGGGAGATTTGAACAATTTTCTGGCGGGGATTGAGGTTCGCGCCCTGCGCATGGCGGAGTTTTCCGTTGGTGATACAGACGAAGCCCTGGATCTTGTGCAGGATGCTATGCTCGGCTTTGTGCGAAGCTACTCTTCCCGTCCTGATAAAGAGTGGAACGCCCTGTTTTACAGGATTCTGCAGAACAAAATTACCGACTGGTACCGACGTAACGCGGTCCGCAACCGGTTCAGGGCCTGGCTTGGTTTTTCGGGTGATGATTCTGATGAGAAAGAGGATCCCATCCAGACCTTGGCCGACAATTCAAGCCCTGATCCCGCAAAGTCCCTGATGCTGTCAGATGCCGCCACTGCCTTGAAAAGGGCAATCCGCTCTCTACCCAACAGGCAGAGACAGGCCTTTCTGCTCAGGGCGTGGGAGGGGATGGACGTTGCCCAGACGGCGTTTGCCATGGGATGTTCAGAGGGGAGCGTCAAGACTCATTATTCGCGGGCCGTGCATACCTTGCGCGGCCTGATGGAGGAACATCGGCCATGAAAAGTGAAGAACGTGACCAGGTCTTTGCGGAGAGCATGCGAAAGCTGCTGGATGAAAGCACTCCTCTTCCTGATGAGGAGACAAGGATACGTTTGCGGAGCATGAGGCTCAAGGCCCTCGAGGCTGCCGAACTGAAATGCCCCTGGTATCTGCGCTTTCCCCGATGGGTTACGGCCAGCGGTCTTGCCACCGCCATGGTCCTTGTCATTGCCGTTTCTCTGTGGTTGTCGTCCGGAAATAATTCATTACCGGTCGGCCAGCCCGAAGACCTTGAGATTCTTACAACGAATGAACAGCTGGAACTGTACAAGGATCTGGAGTTCTACCGCTGGCTTGAGAGCAAGGACAAGGCAGGCTGATCGGCGTAATGTCGCCGCATGCAAGGGCTGGCTGCTCCGGCTTGTCCAGATTTACAGGAAAGAAGCAGCCGGAAAATACCGGAAAATGGCGAAGACGGCGTTGTACTTCGATGAACAAGGAAGGCTTATATGAACAGGTTTACTCAAATGCTTGTGATTTTTTCCATATTTGCTTGCGCGCTGCCGGTGTGGGGAATGGGCGGCGGCGTTAGATGGAATCAATTGACTGGCGAGGAACAGCAGATTCTGAAGCCGTACAAGGACAGGTGGGAAGATTTGGCGCCGGAAAAACGCGAGCGGTTGCGCAGAAGGGCGGAAAGATGGGGCAGGATGACTCCGGATGAGAGAAAGGAGGCGGAGGCTCGTTACAAGAGATGGCGGGAACTTCCACCCGAGCAGCGGGAACTGATCCGCAAGCGCTTTTCCGAATTTCGCAAGCTTTCTCCTGAAGAGCAGGAGAAAATCCGCGGCAGATACCGCTGGTTCCGGACCCTTCCTCCTGAGCAGAGGAAGGCCCTGCGCGAAAAGTGGCGGCGGATGACCGACGAAGAGAGGCAAACGCTGCGCGAGCGATGGCACCGCATGACTCCGGATGAGCAAAGGGACTTTATCCAAAAATAGGCGCCCCTGGAGAGGATTAGACCCCTGCCTTTAGTCAAGGGTTATCGGCAGTCGTTTTGTGAGGACTATCTCCAGAGGAGACACCGCTGCCTGATAGACCAGGGCTTCAACCCCGCCTTTAACAGCAATTCTGAGAAGCCTTCCGTATTCCGGATCGATAGCGTCCGCCGGTGAAAAATCCCGCGTATCTTCCCTCTGAACGACAAAGAAAATCACACCGCGTCCGCCGGAGCGCACCACTGCCATCAATTCGTGGAGGTGCTTTTGGCCGCGTGTGGTTACAGCATCCGGAAACAGCGCCCGTTTCCCCGCCACGAGAGTTACATTTTTTGCTTCCACGTGGCAGTCTCCGGAAGGCCCTGACAGTAGCAGGTCGATTCTGCTGCCTGCGCCGTAGTTTACTTCGGGACGGATGTCCGTATACCCAGTCAGTTCAGGGATTCTTTCCTGGCAGATGGCTTCCTGAACCAGTCTGTTGGTTCGGCTGGTATTGATTCCAATCCAGATGCCGTCCGTTTGCGCCAGTTCCCAGGTGAAAGGGAATCTTCGCTTCGGGTTGCCGCTTAGAGACAGAAGAACTCTGCCTCCAGGGATGGCGCATCCCTTCATGCTTCCGGAATTCGGGCAATGGGCCGTGACCGTTTCTCCATTGTCCAGACACACATCAGCAAGAAAGCGCTTGTAACGACGCAGCAATATTCCGGGGTATAGCGGTTCGGGAAGCTTCATGGATTCTATACAGTCTCCTGTTACCTTTATTTTGTTGGGGTTGAAGTTCTGGCTAGGCTACCGGTCATCCGGCTTACTCGCTTTTTCCCCCGTCTGAAAGAAGATGGTCCCGAGCATCACGTCCGAAATGGCGCCGGTAATAACCCCGAGGGGGAGGAGTACAACCGTTGAAATAAAGAGTCCGGTTATTATTGTAATAAAACAGTAGGGTCTGAGCATGCCGTTGAGATTGTCGGGAAGCTTGAGGAGCCGGAAACCGAAAAGCACCTGGGTAATGCCGAAGGCCGCGATCAGTATTATGGAAAACTGGTCAAGGGCATCCGCCCATTGGGGAAGGAACAGTCTGGCGGTTGAGGCGATTCCGGCGATGAGGTTGGTAATGATGAGGAAATCTATGTAACGCGAATCCGCAAACCTGTAGTTGACGTACCTCTGGCGGGGGTAGTCGGGGC
>CAZHVY010000072.1:0-9325 GCA_964536305.1 uncultured Geobacter sp.
CCAAATTGCTGATCGATAAATTAAGATGTTAAAGAGCTATATGTCGTAGTAGTACAGGTTGCTTTTCTTTAAGGGAGGAAAGGTGTGCAAGAGGTACTGAATGATCTTGAAAACAGCGAAATCCTGAGCCGGGAGCAGGCGGATCTGCTGCGCCGGGTTTATGGCCGGGAGCTCTTTTCGGTGCACTGGGAACTGCGGCTGCTACTCTATGGGGGCATCCTGATCCTGACCTCCGGCCTCGGCCTGCTGGTCGCCAAACACTTCTCCTCCATCGGCCACCTGACCCTGCTCGCGGTCATCTCAATGGGATGCGCGGCCTGTTTTGCATACTGCATGCGCCACGGAGGCGGTTTTTCGCCGGAAAGTCTCGTGACGCCCGACGCGGGCTACGACTACGTCCTCCTGCTCGGCTGCCTCCTCCTCGGGACGCTACAGGGGTATCTGGAGCTACGCTACCAACTCCTCGCCCAATACTGGAACTGGTGGCTGCTGGCCTCCGCTCTGATTTATCTCCTCTGCGCCCATTACTTTGACAACCGCCTGGTCCTCTCCCTGGCTCTCTCCACCCTTGGCGCCTGGCTCGGTGTAAAAACCAGCCTGCTCGGCACGGGGTTATGGGATGGCGCCTTGCGCAACAACGCTCTCTTTTTCGGGGCACTGGTGGCGGCGGCGGGGGCGATCCAGGCCCGGCTTGCCTGGAAACGCCACTTCCTTCCCGTCCACCTGCACCTTGGGGTCAACGTACTCCTCGCCGCCCTGGTAGCCGGGGTCGGCTCGCGTGCCGTCAACTCGGCCTATCTTGCCGGCCTGCTGCTGACCTGCAGCGGCAGCGCCTACTACGCCCTGCGGGAACGCAGCTTCGCCTTCCTCCTCTATGCCGTCCTATACGGCTATGTCGGCATCACTATCTTCGTATTCGAACACGGTCACTGGAGCAGTGAAGGGACCATACTCTACTTTCTGGTTAGCGCGGCGACGCTGCTGACGGCCCTGGTGGCCTTGCATCGCCGCTTCCGGAGTGCCGAATGATCGCCCGCTACGAGAAAGGAGAGCGCCGGGTGGCGGTGGTGGAGGAGGCGCGGCGCTGGCAGGAGGCCGGGATGATCACAGCGGAGCAGGCCGCTGCGGTGGCCGAGCGCTATCGTCCGGAACTGGTACGGGTGAACCTCTTCATTCGCATCCTTCTCGCCGTGTTCACCATGGTCGGAGTGGTGGCCCTGGTGGCGCTGCCGGCCGTGACACTGAAGGTTGAGGAAACCGGCTTCACCCTGTTGTGCCTGATCTTCGCACCGCTCTGCGCCTGGGTCGCCGATCACGAGCTCATTGCCGGTCGCCGCCTCTACCGCTGCGGCGCCGAGGAGGTGTTGCTCCTGCTGGCGGTCGGCATGCTCGCCCTGGCGGTCACCATCCCCGCCCACGACTGGGGGCACGGTGCTGAACGTCTGGCCCGGCTGACGGCGCACAGCATCGTCCTGGCCGGAGCGATCCTGCTGACGGTCCGCTACGGCTACGCCCTGGCGGCGTTCGGGGCGATGCTCGCCCTCGCCGGTATTCCCTTCCATATTGCGAACATTCTCCATTGGCATCAGCCGCACCTGTCTCGGCTCTTCCTCCTGCTGCTGCTCGGCGCAGCGGCAATCTGGGCGCAACGGCGACTAGCCGACCGCAACATCCTGCCCCGGGGATACGTCTGGTCTCTGGAGACTGTGCGCATAGCGGCCTGGGCTGGGATCTACCTTGACGTGAACCTCTATGTTCACCGACTCCTCTGGCGGGAATGGCTCGGGTGGACGCCGGGAGAATCGCTGTTCCCCTGGAGCGATCACTTCTGCGCCCTGCTTACCGCCATCCTGCCGATGACGGCCCTGGCGATGGGAATCGGCCGCCGCGACCGGGCGTTGCTCTGGTTCGGCGTTGTCTCCGCCATCCTGTCGGTCCTCACCCTCAAGTACTACGTACATTTCGGGCATCTTGCCGAGGAGTTGACGGTTGCAGGGCTGTTGGTGGCGGGGCTCGCCTTCGGCCTGCTGCGCTGGCTGCGCGCCGGTTCGAAGCGCTGCCGCGGCGCCTTTACCGCCGAACCGCTCCTCGAACCGCGTCTCTATGGTCTCGATGCCGAGGCGCTGGCGGCGATCCAGCCCCTCGCCCCGGAGACCAGGGCGCCGCAGGTCGAGGGATTCAAACCGGGCGGCGGCACCTTCGGGGGAGGCGGTGCATCCGGCGGCTATTAGATATCAGGGATAAGATGAAGGTGCCAGGTCTACACCTGTGACAATGTCATGGGTGTAGACCTGACGCTATATGCTTAGCAGACCCGAAAGCGGTTATGGTTGCCGGTCTGCGGCAGAATTGATATCTTTATCCTTATTACGAAAATCCGGCTTGATAAGGATCAGACACCAGTGCTCAAGAATACCGATGCCATCTATGCCGCACCTCTGCGGAATATAATTGATTTCCAGTTCGATGAACGGGTTGCCGCGGTCTTTCCCGACATGATACAGCGCTCGGTCCCCGGCTACGCGATGATCATATCCAACATCGGCATCCTCGTCGCGAAATACGCCCGGGCCGGGAGTCATTGCTATGATCTCGGCTGCTCCCTCGGGGCGGCCAGCCTGGCCATGCGCCGACGGATCACTGCGCCGGACTGCGACATTATCGCGGTGGATAACTCCCTGGCGATGATAACGCGCGCCAGTGAGCTCCTGGCTCTCGATACCGAGTCGACCGTTCCGGTGACGATGATCTGCGCCGACCTCCAGGATGTGGCGATTGAAAACGCCTCGGTCGTCGTCCTCAACTTCACCCTGCAATTCATCCCTCCGGAACAGCGACCGGAGCTGATTCAGCGGATCCATGCCGGGCTCAGACCGGGCGGCATTCTCATCCTCTCGGAGAAGATCGCTTTCAGCGAACCGGAGCGACAGCACTTTCATGAAGAGCTGCATCACGACTTCAAACGGGCCAACGGCTACAGCGATCTCGAGATCAGCCAGAAGCGGTCAGCGCTGGAGAAGGTGCTGATCCCCGAGACCCTTGCCTGTCATCAGAAACGATTGCGGGCGGCGGGCTTCTCTTCCTCCGAACTCTGGTTCCAGTGCTTCAATTTTGCCTCTCTGGTCGCAATCAAATGAGATTCTACGATTCACTCTATCCGCAACTTGCCGCCATGGGGCAGGAGCGCTGGGCCGGGCAACTGCGAACGACCCTGTCCGAGGAACGGCTCCTGGAACGGTACGGCGATATGGCCGGCTGGCTGAACGCCCTGCAGTCGCTGCCGGAGATACGGCCGTCCCGCATTTCGCTGCAGGACACTGTAACCATAGGCGCAGGCGCTGATCTTGGTACCATGAATCGCGAAGAGCTGATCGCCCGGCTCCAGGCCTTTCACCCCTGGCGGAAAGGCCCCTATAATCTGTTCGGCATCGAGATCGATACCGAGTGGCGATCCGACTGGAAGTGGGAGCGCCTTCTGCCGCACATCAGGCCGCTGGCCGGACGGAGGGTCCTCGATGTGGGCTGCGGCAACGGCTATCACGGCTGGCGCATGCGCGGCGCCGGCGCCGACTTCGTCCTCGGCATCGAGCCCTTTCTGGTTTCGGTGATGCAGTTCCAGGTGATGCAACGCTTCCTTAGCGATCCGCGGCACCATGTCATTCCCATCGGCATCGAAGATGTGCCGGCCAAGCTTTCCTGCTTCGACAGCGTCTTCTCCATGGGCGTCCTCTACCATCGCCGCTCACCCCTCGACCATCTTTTCGAGTTGAAGGACTGCCTCCGTCCGGGAGGAGAGCTGATCCTGGAGACCCTAATTGTTGAAGGGGATGGGGAGACGGTCTTCATACCGCCGGGACGGTATGCAAAAATGCGCAATGTCTGGTTCCTTCCGTCTGTTGCGGCAATGACCCTGTGGTTGCACCGCTGCGGATTCACGGAGGTTGCCTGCGTCAATGTCACCCGCACCAGCCTCGGGGAACAGCGCTCTACGGAGTGGATGCAGTGGGAGTCGCTGGCGGATTTTCTTGATCCGGATGAGGGGGAGAGGACAATTGAAGGGCATCCGGCGCCGCTGCGGGCGATCTTTACCGCGACCAGGCCGTAGGGCCATGGACGGCATCCGGCAACCGGTTGGACCTGATCCTTGCGGGATCATGGCCGGAACGATGCCATAACCATCATATTTCTATTTTGGTTTACATGCAGGATTTTCACGGCCGGTCCCGGCGCCGCCGCGGACCGGTGCGTGCGCTGGGAGCGCGAGGTAAGACCGTGGGGGGGGGACCCTTGGGGACGGAACCCTGGGGGACGTTTCTGTCTATTTGTCCAATGGGCAATTAATGTGAAGAGAATTATAAAAAAGCCATGCCACGTTCAGCTCGGCCAGTCATTCCAGGGGTGCTGCAACATGTAATCGTGCGAGGGGAAAGGTGGACCCCGTTATTAGGACAGGTTGGCGGCGGAAATAAGGTGGATAGCCGTTATGGTTATGCCGCCAGTAAGAGAGACCGGCCGGCGTAGCCAGGCCGGGGGGTGCCAGTATGCCTCATCAGGTGTCCGGTCGTCCAGGCTGGAGTGTGGTCGCCTCATGTTATAGAACTCAATCCAGTGTTTCAATCCTTGCCGAACATCGCTGCCCGTCTCAAAGGCATGCAGATAGATGCACTCGTATTTAAGGGAGCGCCAGAGCCTCTCGATCATGGCATTGTCCATCCAGCGCCCTTTACCGTCCATGGAAATCATAATGTCGGCGTCCTTGAGGGTTCGGGTGAACGCATCACTGGTGAATTGACTCCCTTGGTCGGTGTTGAAGATCTCGGGCTTGCCGTAGCGGGACAAGGCATCTTCAAGTGCATCTACGCAGAAATCGGCATCCATGGTGTTCGATAACCGCCAGGATAAGACCTTACGGCTGTCCCAATCCATGATAGCCACCAGATAGAGAAAGCCTCGCCGTAACGGAATTTAGCTGATATCGGCGCACCAGACTTGGTTGGACCGCTCGATGGTCAATCCTCGTAGCAGGTAAGGATATATATTGTGCTGCGGATGCGGTTTCGAGGTGTTCGGCTTCTGGTAGATAGCCGGAAGTCCCATCATCTGCATCAGGCGGCCGATCCGCTTGCGATTGACCTTATGGCCTTCCCGGCGCAGGTGTCGCGTCATTTGCCGGGCTCCGTACCATGGAGCTTCCAAATACTGTTCGTCGAGCAGGCGCATCAACTCCAGGTTCTGAGCGTTCTCTCCCACAGGTTGGTAGTAGTAAGCGGAGCGCCTGATTGAGAGCAGTTCGCGTTGCCGGGAGATACTGAGTTGAGTGTGTTCAGCTTCAACCAGGGTTTTCCTTCGGGCTGGACTCAGCGACATCGACCGAAGGCTTTGGCCAAAAAATCGCGCTCTACAGTTAGCTGAGGATATGTATGAAAACAAAACCGGACATCCTGGAAGGTTATTGCTGTCCATTCTGTTCGGACCACGAGGATTTCGACTTCGTCTGGTCCGAACTTGCCGGAAGGCATATCTGTCTGGGTTGCCGTTGCGAAATTGATCAGGGACTCGATTATGATCAACAACCGACAACCGACGAAATTAACTGTGCCGATACCATCGTGAAATTACTAGAACACTTGGGAATCGATTATAGTGAGCTGAAACAACGACAAAAAAAGTTGGCAGCTAAACGGCGGCCCCGTTGCCTCAATAATCGGAATAATCATACGTGATTTAGGTTCCCCAGGGAATCAATAAATGAGAGGAGCAACATGAACTGGAAAATGTATTTTGAAATGATGGCCGACTGGAAACGGTTACCTGCGTATAAAGCCGAGCCAAGAATTGACAGTCTTGTTGGTTACTATTTACCAGAGTTTGTAGCGGATTTTCTCAAGATCGGAGTGGTAGGAATAATTCCAGAATTACCTATCCGTCTTGCGACAGTCAAGCCGAAGCATGAAGGAACTAATTATGCTGACAGATCGTACAAAGTTGATTTTTTGATTATCGGAAATAATAATATAAATTACTTCATTGAGTTTAAAACAGATACAGGATCGAGAAGAGACGCACAAGATACATATCTGGAAGAAGCTAGATCAATTGGGACCAAATCTATAGTTGAAGGAATATTGCAAATTGCAAGTGTAAGCTCCTACAAGAAGAAATACAATCATCTAATCTCTAAGCTGCAATCTGTTGGTCTGCTTAACGGCCAAATGCTCTATTCAGGAATGAACCCCTCCTTTGAAATTGTATACGTGCAACCATCAAACCATAAAAACGAAGAACTAGTGATTGATTTTGCCTGGATTGCTACGTGGCTTGAAAATAAACACACAAGCTCAGAATTTGTGCTTGAGTTCGCAAAAGTACTAAGAGTCTGGGCTGCCGATTAACAAGTGAGATTAATCGAATAGTCGTAGACGCGCCGTCAGTTGGGCTACCCAACCCCACTGGTGTTAATGGGTTGTAGGCATGTTTTCCAGTGTTTACATGCGTGGTCAGGTTGCAGATTGTAACGGTATCTGCGCGGGATTATTGAACCACCGGCGTACAGGCTGCACATAAGTTGTCCGTTAAGATGAAGGCGTGGAACGTGGAAACCTCGTATTTCCGCCTAGGATCATTGGAGCAGGTGAAACCGCAAGGCACACTGCTGGAGGTGCGAGAGTAAGAAGCTGGAAAAAGCGAAGGCCGTCCTGTAATGGGGCGGATGCGGGTTAAGGAGAACATCCCGACTTCACCCGGCCTGAAAGGGAGCTGACGTCCTATGCTGGTGCTCCATTACGTGGAAATCAGGAGATTCTTTTTCAAGGGGGAAAGCAATGGACGGCAATCGCAAGATTAGCTGGTGCGCCCTCTGCCTTCGGGCTAAAAACTGCTGGTGAGTAACGTAAAGCCCGGTTGCGAAAACAGCGGGTGGGTGGCCCAATAAGGGTTACTTTTCGGAGTGCTTGAGCCGGATGAAGGGAAATTTTCAAGTCCGGTTCTGAGGGGGACACGGGAGCCGCAAGGCTCCCCTCCTACCCGGGTCAAGGAAATAAAATGGACATCAAACCTATATCTGAAGACGATTTGCATGAATTGGCTTCGTTGCAGAAAGAACTAATAGAGGAAGAAAGCAATATCGAAAAAATGCAGGAACTCTTTCAAACTATAAAAAAAGACGATAATTATTACCTGCTGCAGGCACAAAGTGAAGGGCGGCTAGTTGCTTCACTTGCTGGAATAGTCTGTCACGATTTATTCGGAAAGTGCATGCCTTACATGATCGTCGAAAATGTCATAGTGGCCAAGGATATGCGACAGAAAGGCATAGGTACAAGTCTTTTGATGGAAATCGAGAGGATTGCGCAGGAACGAGGCTGCAGATATATCATGCTGGTTTCTTCTGCAAAAAGAAAAAAGGCCCGGGACTTTTACCACAGACTTGGATACGACTCGGCAAATTACAGAGGATTTAAGAAATTATTAAGGACCTGATAACTAGGCCGCACGACCTGACCGATAAGGCCGTCAGGTCAGCGCCCACGATGTTGAACAGAAATTGGGCAGGATTTCGGAGCTAAACAGAGATCTTTAATAGTGATAACGAGCTTGAAGAAAATCGATACGATCGTCGCGAACCAGGTATACGAGTCGATGTTCTTGGGTTAGTCGACGAGACCACGTACCGGGGGAAAGATATTTGAGCGGTTCAGGCTTGCCAATGCCAGTAAAGGGATCGCGCATGACGGCTTCGACCAGATCGAACGCACGCAAGGCTGTCTTGCGGTCGACTTCGACCCAATAACGGAGGTCTTCTCGGAACTCGGACTGGAAGACAGCTTCTCTTCGCTTACTTTTCAAGACCAAGTTCTTTCTGGAGCTTTTCCGAAGTAGAAGGCTCACCCTGACGTTTGAGAGCTCTTTCCAAGGAGGTGAGAAGCCGTTGCGCGTTCTTTGGGGAGCGCATGAGATGTGCGGTTTCAATTAGGCTTTCAAGTTCATCCGCGGAAATCATGGCCACGCTTTTACCATTTCGGCGACCAATAATGACTATTTCTCTGTTCTTGGTCACCTCATCGCATAGGCCGGCAAAGTTCGCTCGAGCGTTTGTATAGGTTGTCTTCAGCATTATTATTCTCCTGTTTAAGTGGTACAGAAAAACTGTACAGCACAATACTTCGTTTAGCAATAAGAATCTTAAATGAGTGAGGAAATAGAGGGGTCGAAATGAGAATGGCATTCCCTCGAGGCCATTAGACCCGGTCGCGATAACCCATACGAAGAAGCCCACTGGGTGAGCTGCTTGAGGAAAAACCTCACGAGCAGTTCTTACTGGGAGGGGCTGGAAACGGGCGGAACTTAAAAACCGATGCCGCGCCAGTCCTTTACCCGACAGTTGTTCTTTCGCGACATCAAGATGACCATAGAGGTCCTGAGGCGCCAGATGCCGGAAATGATCCGGAAAGAAGTCCTGATGCAGCTCATGAGCCTCCGGAATGGTCGTCTGGTTGCCGTCCCTTAGCTGGGCGTAGTGGGGTGACATGATCTCTACTCCAGCTTCGTTGAAGCAATCCTGGATGTTCTGGTGCAGGTCGGAATAGGTTCCGGCCATCAGGTGGGGGGCGTTGGTGTGGGCGTTCAGTTCGTAAAAGACGTAGAAATTGTTGAGCGCAGTTTGCAGTATGAAGGGCGGAGGCTCCGTCGGTAACCACCATGAATCATGATCTCCCCGGCGGCGAGGTCGCTGGATGTTTCGCCGTCAAGGACGGTTACCGGAACGGGCGGCGCCTGCTTCTTCCCGGCCGGGGCTGCATGGCCGGAGGCGGTTACAAGCAAGGTGAAGAGGACGATAAGGAAACGTTTCATGTCATGCCTCGCGGGCGCTGGAATGGCGGGAGGTCAGTTGAAGTTTATCTTGTAGAACAAATCTACTCCGCTTTCCGTCCCGGTCCAGGTCTCAATCTCCCATCTTTCGGAGAAGGTGTAGCGGGCGCGCGTCGATTCCTTCGGTTTGCTCGAAGTTGTTTCAATCCTAGGCGAAATGGCGAAATTGGGGCGAAATTGGAAATTGTGGAAACTCCCCGGTTTATGATGTTTAAATACGGGGATTATCCCGGATTATCCGGATTATTACGAATTATCATGTTGAGCAAATTCGAATTGTAAAGACTTAGTTGGCTTCCCAGGCAGCATCGTTTACCCGGGGAGGCTTTTCCGCAAAATTTTACAGATAATGAGCCATGCCGCGCGAAGCTCGATATATGGCGCGATTTGCCTTATTTCACGCAAGATATCTTTCGAAGGGAGGAAGCCTTTTCTGATCGACAGACAGCAATGCAAG
>CAZHVY010000073.1:0-9130 GCA_964536305.1 uncultured Geobacter sp.
TGGGCACCCACGGCAACCTGGAGTTCCTGCCGGGCAAGGCCACCGGCCTCTCCTCGGGCTGCTTTCCGGACATGGGCATCGACACCATGCCCCACCTCTACATCTACAACGCCGACAACCCGCCGGAAGGGACCATCGCCAAGCGGCGCAGCAACGCGGTCCTGGTGGACCACCTGCAGACCGTGATGGCGCCGGGGCAATTGTACGGCGACCTGGACGCCCTGGAGCGGCTGCTGGAGGAATACCGCCGCTTCCGGGGCGTGGAACCGGCGCGCGCCCACACCATATCCCACCTTATCGCCGATGCGGTCAGGAATCTCGCCCTGGTGGGAAGGGAGATCACCCATGACAACATCGATGAGAAAATTATCGAGATACACGACGCCCTGGCCCTGCTGAAGGGGACCCGCATCCCCAAGGGGATGCACGTCTTCGGCGACCTGCCGGAGGGAAAAGGCCTGGCCGATTTCGTCTATGCCGTTGTCCGCTATGAAAACGGCCCGGAATCGTTGCGGGGCCTGGTGGGGGCGACCCTGGAACCGGGCGAGGGAGAAGGGGACGCTACCTTCAAGGAGCGGGTGGACGAAACCGCCCGGCTCTTGTGCCGGGATTACCTGGAGCGGGGGATACCGCTGCGGGAGGGTTTCCAGGCCGCGTGTTCCGCGAAGCCGGACAGGAATATTGTGCAGCGGTTGGAGCGCTTCATCGACGACGTGCGCAGCCGCATCATGGCCACGGACGAAATGGGCGCGCTGTTCAACGGATTTTCGGGGGGATACATTGAACCCGGTCCGTCCGGGCTCATCACCCGCGGACACCCGGAGATCCTGCCCACCGGCCGCAACTTCTACTCCATGGACCCGCTGAAGATCCCCTCGCGGTCGGCCTGGGCCACCGGACGGATGCTGGCGGAAAAGACCCTGGAGAAGTACCGGGCTGACGAAGGTACCTGGCCGGAGAACATCGCCTTTCACTGGCAGTGCACCGACATCATGTGGTCCGAAGGGGAGGGGCTGGCCCAGATGCTCTATCTTATGGGGGTACAGCCCCGCTGGCAGTCCAACGGCCGGGTGCGGAGCTGCGACGTCATCCCCCTGGAGGAACTGGGGCGGCCGCGCATCGACATCACCGTCCGGGTTTCAGGCATCACCCGCGACAATTTCCCCACCGCAATCGACCTGCTGGACGAGGCGGTGCAGGCCGCGGCGGCTCTACCAGAACCGCCGGAAATGAATTTCGTGCGCAAGCACACCCTGGAAAAACTTGCCGGAACCGATCCGGACGACGGAAAAACCCGGCGCGCCGCCACCTACCGCATCTTCGCCTCCATGCCCGGAACCTACCAGGCGGGCACGCAACTGGCTGTCTACGCCTCGGCCTGGAAGACCGAAGAAGACCTGGCGGACGTCTTCCTCCACTGGAACGGCTTCGCCTACGGCAAGGGGGTGTTCGGCGACCAGGCCCGCGGGAGCCTCAGGGATAGCCTGAAATCGGTGAACCTTACCTTCAACAAGACCGTGACCGACGAATACGACCTGACCGGCTGCTGCTGCTACTTCGGAACCCACGGCGGCATGATCAACGCGGCCAGAGTCCTCTCGGGAAACGAGATACGCAACTACTACGGCGATACCCGCGAACAGGGCGAGGTGAGCGTGCGCACCCTGGAGGAGGAGGTCAAACGGGTGGCGCGGGGCAAGATCCTCAACCCGGCCTGGATCGAAGGGATGAAGGACCACGGCTACAAGGGAGCGGGAGAGATCAGCAAGCGGGTGGGCCGCCTGTACGGCTGGCAGGCAACGGCCAGGGCCGTGGACGGCGCGGTGTTCGACGACATCGCCCGCACCTTCCTCATGGACGAGGAGAACCGGGAATTCTTCGAGGAGAACAACCCCTGGGCCCTGGAAGAGATGGGGCGGAGGCTCCTGGAGGCCTCGCAGCGGGGCCTGTGGCAGCCGGCCGAGGACGTGAAGGATGAACTCATGAACCGCTACATCGAGATCGAAGGGTGGATCGAAGAACAAATGGGGGACGTTCGGGGCGAGTTCCAGGGTGGGAGCATCGACATCTTCACGGCGGCGGATGTCCCTGGATGGAAGAAGAAAATGGAGGAGGCATCGAAGTCATGAATTTTCCCTTTACCGCAATCGTGGGGCAGGAGGAACTGAAGACCGCCCTGATACTGAACGTCATCGACCCCGGCATCGGCGGCCTGCTGGTGATGGGCGAGAAAGGCACCGCCAAGAGCACGGCGGTGCGGGCCCTGGCCCAGCTCCTGCCGGAGCTGGAGGCGGTGCGGGAGTGCCGCTTCCAGTGCGACCCGGAAGGCAACCTGTGCACCGAGTGCCGGGAACGCAAGGCAGCGGCCCCGCTCCCCCGGGACCGGAAAAAGATGCGAGTGGTGGAGCTCCCCCTGGGCGTCACCGAGGACCGGCTGGTGGGAACCCTGGATATCGAGCACGCCCTCCGCCACGGCGAGAAACGCTTTGAGGCCGGCCTCCTGGGCGACGCCAACCGCAACTTCCTCTACGTGGACGAGGTGAACCTGCTGGAGGACCACATCATCGACCTGCTGCTGGATTCAGCCGCCATGGGGGTCAACACGGTGGAACGGGAGGGAATATCCTTCAGCCATCCGGCCCGCTTCATCCTGGTGGGCACCATGAACCCGGAGGAGGGGGATCTGCGGCCCCAGCTCCTGGACCGCTTCGGCCTGTGCGTCCAGGTGGCCGGGCTGCATGACCGGGAAAAAAGGATGGACATCCTGCGGCGAAAGGCCGCCTTCGACGACGACCCGGACGGATTCGGCCAAGAGTGGCGCACGAAACAGGAAGAACTGGCGGAAAAAATAGGGCAGGCTCGGAAATGCCTCCCCTCGATTCCCCTGGACGACACTGTGCTGGAGCGGATCGTCGCGGTGACCGCGGCCCTGCGCCTGGACGGCCACCGGGCCGACATCGTCATCATGAAGGCGGCCCGCGCCCTGGCCGCCTTCCGGGAGCTGGCCGCCATCGGCGCCGCGGAGATCCGGGACGCGGCGCTCCTGGCCCTGCTCCACCGCCAGAAGCGCCTCCCCTTCGAAGAGATGGGAAGCGAACAGGGAAGGCTCCACAGCGCCCTGGAGGAGGCCCTGCCATGCGCCTGAGCGATTTCGTCGGACAGGAAGAGGCCCGGCTCGGCCTGCTCCTCAATGCGGTTGACCCTCGCTGCGGCGGCCTGCTGCTGGCGGGCGGCCGGGGTTGCGGCAAATCGACCCTGGCGCGCCTCTACCGGAGCGTCATCCCGCCGGGGGCGCCCTTCATCGAACTCCCCCTGAACGCCACCGAGGAATCCCTGCTGGGAGGGATCGACCTGGAAAAGACCCTGGAAAGGGGCAAACGTTCTCTTCAGCCGGGCATCCTGTCCCGCGCCCACGGCGGCGCGGTGTTCGTGGACGACATCAACCTTCTTTCTCCGGAGCTGACCGCCTTGCTGATGGAAACCCGGGACCGGGAAACGGTTCAGATCGAGCGGGAGGGATTTTCGGAAAGGAAGGAGTGCGTCTTCACGGTCATCGCCACCATGAACCCGGAGGAGGGCGAACTGACGCCGCACCTGGCGGACCGCTTCGGCCTGTGCGCCATCATGGAGGACCTGTCAGGGCCGGAAGAGCGACTGGCCGTGCTGCGCGCCGCCCTGAGTAGCGACTGCACCGACGGAGAAGCGGCTGATGCGGACGAGGCGCGGATCGCCGACGCCCGGCGACTGCTGCCGTCCATTACCTTCTCGCCGGAGGCTGTGGAACGCATCGCCGAAATCGCCCAACAGACGGCTGCCCAGGGCCACCGGGCCGAACTCTTCCACTACCATGCCTCCCGCGCCTGCGCCGCGCTGGAAGGGGCCGCGCGCGTCGACCTCTCCCACGTGGAGCGGACCGCCGGACTCCCATACGCCCACCGGCGCCTGCTCCCCGGAGAAGACGCGCCGCCCCCCTCCCCAGACCAACAGCAGAGGGAAGAAGGGCACGCGGACAACGGGGAAGCACGGCAGGGAAATCGGGACCGGGACGGTGGCGGCAACTCCCCAGAACCGGGAAATGAGGGAGAAGGGGATTCCTCCGCTTCCCCTCGTGAATCATCAAACCGCGAAGAGGTACAACCTACCGGCAGGACGTTCGCGGTCAGACACATCGCCCTGCGCAAGGACCGGATGAAAAGGAAGGCGTCGGGCCGCCGCACCGCCACCCGTACCGTGGGGCGGTGCGGACGGTGCGTGAAGACCCTGACGCGCTCCGCCGACATGGACGTGGCCCTGGACGCGACCCTGCGGGCCTGCGCCCCGTTTCAGGGGGCGAGGGGACGGACGGACCGGCTCCTCATCGAGCAACAGGACCTGCGCTTCAAGCAGCGGGAACGGAAGACGGGACACCTGGCGCTGTTCGTGGTGGACGGTTCCGGTTCCATGGGCGCCAGGCAGCGGATGAGCGAGGTGAAGGGCGCGGTGCAGTCACTGCTCCTGGACTGTTACCGCAAACGGGATCGGGTAGCCATGATCGTGTTCCGTAAGGACCGGGCCGAGCTGGTCCTCCCCCCCACCGGAAGCGTGGAACTGGCCGCGAATCGGCTGGCCCATCTGCCGGTGGGGGGCAAGACGCCCCTGACCGCCGGGCTGATGGAAGCCCGACGTCTGGTGGA
This sequence comes from uncultured Geobacter sp., assembly GCA_964536305.1. Taxonomy (GTDB): domain Bacteria; phylum Desulfobacterota; class Desulfuromonadia; order Geobacterales; family Geobacteraceae; genus RPRC01. Next base: position 4,674 of record CAZHVY010000073.1, read on the forward strand.
ACGCACCCTCAGGAACCGCCCGGACACACGCATCCTGGTGGTCCTGCTCACCGACGGAAGGGGAAACCACTCCATGGGCGGAGCGCCCCCCGGGGAAGAGAGCCTGCGCATGGCCCGGCTCATGGCGGAGGAAACACGCTGCGACTACATCGTGGTGGATACGGAAAATAAGGCAAACCTGATCCGGACCGACCTGGCCCGTCCTCTGGCCCAGACCCTCGGCGCCCGTTACTTCACCTTTGAGACGCTTCGCGCGGAAGGCATCACCGCGCTTGCCCGGATATGATAAGGACACTAACGGTTTACATATCGCAAAGTATCGTGCTATATAACGTCTTGTTGTGACATAGGTCTCCGACCCGTGACACCTACGGCTCAGGCTACGGTGTGCGGGCTATGGGCGACGCCGGAAACAGCGTCGCCTCCCGTGTTTGGAAAGGAGCGCATGCATCGCCGAAAGAGGTCAAAGGGCTGTTGCGCCGTTGGCCTTTTTTCTTTTCCGGAAAATGCTTCCGCCCCTTTTCCTTCCCCGCATTCGGATACCCTCGGATCTCCCATTGAAGCAGGAGCCCCCTCCCCCAAAGGCAAGCGCACAGGTGTCTAGGCAAGCGCACAGGTGTCAAACCTACAGGCAAGCGCACAGGTGTCAAACCTACATAATTGACAAAACAGTTTCTCATCGATACAATTTCTCCCGAAACCTGGCAAGCAAGGGAAGACAAAGATGGGCAGACCGCTAAGGATCGAGTACCCCGGCGCTCACTACCATGTCACATCACGCGGGAACGAGCGCAAAGACGTATTTAAAAGTCAGAAAGACCGCGAGCAGTTCGTGCAGTATCTCGAATCGGCCGTCAACAGATATGATGCGGTAATCCATGCGTACTGCCTGATGAGCAACCATTATCATCTCCTCCTTGAAACCCCTTCCGCAAATCTTTCTAAAATCATGCAACACATAAATGGCGCATATACCAACTATTACAACATTAAAAGGAAAAGGACTGGCCATCTGTTCCAAGGTCGCTACAAGTCAATAGTCATTGAAGCAGATAAATACGCTCAGGAGTTATCCCGCTACATCCATCTCAATCCAGTGCGAGCGAACATGGTTTGCAAACCGGAAGAATACCGGTGGTCAAGTTACCTCGACTACATCGGCGCCAGAAAGCGCCCGGAATGGCTGGAAACATCCTTCATACTCGATTTTTTCGGCAAGGGGGAAGAGCGCTTTGGAAAATACCGGAGATTTGTCGAAGAACTTCTGGACCGCGAATATGACAGTCCATTTAACAGCGTAGTTGCCTCAACCATCCTCGGAAGTGAAAGTTTCATCGGCGCGCTTACCGAAAAGCATATTGACGGCAAACAGAATGAAAGGGAGTTGCCTGCCGCCAGAAAGCTGACGAGAAAACCATCATTGCAGTCAATCCTGGAAGCGGTAAGGGTTGTCTTTGACAACAGCAGGGTAGCCAAGAATGCGACTATCTATCTTTGCCACAAATATAGCGGAGCAGGCCTCAAGGAGATCGGCGAGATGTTCGGCACTAAGGAGTCGGCAGTCTCGCAAGCAAGCCGTAGATTTGCACAGGTTTTGGAGCTAGATAAGGAACTGCTGAAACAGGTGGAAAAAGTCAGGAAGGATCTTAGAATATAAAAAGTGTAGGTTTGACAATTATAAGCTTCTCCCGGCTTCGTGCGAAAGTGTGTTCAGTCTGGTTTGTCAAGGCGGAGGAAAGGGTGAGAACCAACAAGATTATATCAGTATTTCATCTAACGGCTGCCGTACTGCTTTCGGTACTGCTCTCTCCGGCAGGGGCTAAACCGACGACACCGGGTCAGGCCATGACAGTTGTTCAAGCCTGGCGACGGATGCACGCGGCGCCTCTGAAAACGAACCTCGGTAAAGCAATCATCGAGGTTCATACGTATCGTGACACGGCAGGGACAGATCTGTACCATGTTGTCTATCTATCACCGGCCGGATTCGCAATTGTACCCGCGGATGACCTTGTAGAACCGATAATCGCCTTTTCCTCCGAGGGCCTCTATGATGCGTCCGAGACAAATCCCCTGGGGGCGCTGGTGGGAAACGATCTGCCCGGGAGAATTGCGCGTGTGCGAGGCAGTACACAACTCGGCGGTGATAAGTTCGGTGAACTCCCGTCTGAACAGGCGGCAGCACTGCGGAAATGGGAGCGTCTGCAGAATTTCCGACCGCTGACCGAATACGGGTTTGCCGCCATATCAGACATGCGGGTGGCCCCCCTTATACAGAGCAAGTGGAACCAGACCACCGTCAGCGGCAATTACTGTTACAACTACTATACGCCCAATCACTATCCAAGCGGCTGCGTTGCCACGGCAATGTCACAGCTGATGCGTTTTCACCAGATGCCGACCTCTTCTGTCGGAACCGGCAGTTTTTACATTACCGTCGATGGTATCAATCGATCAGAGGCACTCATGGGGGGAAACGGGGCAGGCGGCGCCTACATTTGGGCGGACATTCCTCTCCTTCCGGATGAAAATATCACTGATGGACAGCGACAGGCTATCGGCAGGCTGCTGCACGATAGCGGCGCAGCGGTCAACATGGATTACAGATCGAACTGGTCCGGAGCCGACATCTTGCAAACGGCAACCGCATTAAAGTCAACCTTCGGGTACGGCAACGCTGCGCAGGGATACAACTACGGCAACAACATTCCGAATGATGCACGGGATAAGATGGTAAATCCAAACCTTGATGCGGGACTGCCGGTATTGTTTGGTATTGTCGGCAGCAGTGGAGGACATGCCGTTGTCGGCGACGGCTATGGGTATCAAGCCGGCACCATATACCACCATCTCAACATGGGTTGGTCGGGTAATAATGATCTCTGGTACAATCTGCCGAACATTGATGACCCCTACTATGGTTTTACCGCTGTGACAGCAGTTGTATACAATGTATACACGTCGGGAACCGGTGAAATAATCAGCGGCAGGGTTAGTGACTGTGCCGGTGCTGCGCTCAGCGGCGTTACCGTCACGGCTACGCTCTATGGCGGCGCCACGATGGCAAGCGCCACGACAAACAGTAACGGTATTTATGCCTTTACAAGATTAAGCTCCGATACTACCTATATCATAGGGGCGTCCAAAAGCGGTTTCAACTTCGAATATCAACAGGTAACCACGGGAAATTCCTCGGTCTATCCATCTTCATCAGGGAATAGATGGGGGGTTGATTTTTCCGATAAGCAAGGTTGTCGCACCCTGACGGTAACCATAGCCGGTACCGGTGGCGGCGCCGTCACCAGCGATCCGGCCGGCATTTCTTGCGACACGGCAAGTTGCTCGGCGCCATTCCCCAGTGGTTCCGTCGTGAGTCTGCTCCCTGTCCCTGACCCTCTTTCCACATTCGCCGACTGGAGCGGTGATTGCTCAGGCGCAGGCCCCTGCGGAATAACAATGGATGCGGCTAGAACGGTCACCGCAAACTTTTCCCTGGCCCCCAAGGCTGTGATCGGCACGACCGGCTATACCTCGCTTTACGCTGCTTACACGGCCGCCGCCAGCGGTACAACCATTCGCATCCTCGATGCTGATCTGGACGAGGTTCTGAACATGACAGCAGGCACGTCTATCTCTCTGGATGGAGGATATACGGCGAATTACATCGGAAAGAGTGGTAATCCGACAATTCTCAAGGGACCATTGATTATCACTACCGGCAGTCTGACCGTACTGGGAGGAATTGCCGTAAAATAGAACGCTGCCGACAGCTGTGGAACTCGGAAAAAACAGTATATACTGTTTTACATCTCATCTTCAGGCCATCTTTGCCGCTCCTTCAATCACAAAATCCTGGACGTAGCCCGGCTACGCCTGCGGTTTTGCTCAATCAGGAACAACAAATCCAGGTCGAATCTGAGCGTAAAGCCTGGGCAGAAAAGGCGACAGGCTACTTTATGGGGTGTCATAAACGCCGAGGATAGCACGCGGATTAGCTGCCGGCCTGTGTTACCACATAATCAACAGAGCCAATGGCCGTCAGAATGTGTTTCACAACTCGTTGGATTATCATGCTTTTCAGAAACTGCTTCTGGAGTCCATCCAAAGGTTCCCTGTCAAACTGTATGCCTATTGCCTGACACCAAATCGATCTGAACCTCTATTGCAAGACATCATCGCTTGACCGCAACGAAACAGACCTGATTGCCTTTCCCTTCTTCTCTTACCACCGGAGCTCACGGAAAATCATCTGCATGGCGGAGCAGTCCTTTTGGTTTATACTTCTGGAAGACCCGCGGAGCGTTCGGTGCGGACGGGTTGAAACAGTGTTCGCCCGGGTGACGGTCGGCGCAATAGGATAGGGAAACAGCTCGACGGGGCGGAGCAATGCCGGCACCTGTCATGAGAGGGTCGGTTGAGATCGGGGGGCGCCTTTATGAACCATATGAGCCTGAAAA
>CAZHVY010000074.1:0-9051 GCA_964536305.1 uncultured Geobacter sp.
TCTCAACCTGGAACTGACCCAGCGACAGATCGAGGCGATCCTTGCAAAGTGAAATGCACAGAGGAACGCGATCATGCGACACCATGTAGCGGTCTGCCGGCTCAATGATATGCGGGGCATTAGTACAAAGCCGGTGAATACGGGCTTGCAAGAAATTGTTCAAAAAAATTAAACGGAGACAACTTTCATGGAAGCATCCGATGTGTTTACGTACAACCGCATTGCCCTGGATATTAACGCCCCTATCTATGAATATTATGCCGGCCGGATACTGGAAAGAACCGGGATAGGCTCGGGAATCTGCCTGGACGTGGGGTGTGGGGGCGGTTACCTGGGGCTTGCCCTGGCCCGGATTACCGCGCTCCACTTCTTATTCCTCGACAAGTCGCCTGAAATGCTCAGGTGCGCGGATGAAAACATCGCAGCCAACGGCTTGAAGGCACGCGCCTCAACCCTTCTCGGAGAGGTGCAGACAATCCCCCTGCCCGACTCGTCGGTCGACCTGGTCATAAGCAGGGGCTCGGTCCCTTTCTGGGATGAACTGGCAACTGCGTTCAGGGAAATCAGGCGCGTACTGAAGCCGTGCGGACAAGCCTACGTGGGCGGCGGCCTTGGTGATCCGAAGCAAAGGGAAGCCGTCCGGGAACAAATGAAAAAGGAATACCCGGAATGGCAGAAGGGGGGGAGCAATATTCCCAGGCATGACAACAGGCACTATTCCGACGCTCTCGAGGCGGCAGGCATAGACTCGTTCTCCCTGAGCCGCGGCGACGAGGGCATGTGGATAGTGTTCAGCAAGTAATGACGTGCGATTGTGCCGAAGTTCAATGTGGAATCCAATCACAATAGTGATACCGGCATACGGGCAGTATTCGGGAAGGATGAAAATGAATACAGAAACGAAGTCTTTTCTTTTCTCATTTGTGCTTCATATGAGCGTTATGGCAGTCGCCGTCTCTATTGCCAGAGTACCCCCGTCCGGAAATGCGCCTGTCCTGATCGATTTCACCGTGGAAAACGGACAGGGCACGAAAGAGAAAAGCATCATGAAGGATCCCGGCGGGGCGCCGCCATCCCGGCCCGCCAGATCGGCACGGCTTTCGAGCGTGGCCAAGCCGCAGCCGGTCCTTTCCAAACCTGCTCCGGCCCCGGTGCGTGATGTCGCACCGCCTCCGCAGGAGGCCTCACCGGAAGCAGTACCGATCGCTTCCACAGCGGCTGTGGCACAGCTCCCGCCGACATCCTCGGCAACTGCCGGCAACAGCAGCTACACCTCCACCCGCCAGGGAAACGGCAGCGGGACGGGAACCGGGTCCGGTCACGGCTCCGGAAGCGATCAATCCGGCGGCGACGGAAAGGGTGAAAGTGCCGAGGCCCTGCGGATGTGCTATCTGATGAAACATTTCGCCTATATCCGCGACCTGGTGGCTGGAAACCTGAGATACCCCGTGCTGGCGCGGCGCATGGGTTGGAGCGGCAGGCTTGCCGTCGAGTTTGTCGTTCAGCGTGACGGTACCGCGAACAACGTGCGCATCGTCAGAAGCAGCGGCGTGCCGCTCTTGGACAGCGATGCGAGGAATACGGTCATAAAGAGCGCCCCCTTCCCCAAGCCTCCGGTCAGCGCCAGGCTGGTGATACCAGTTGAGTACATATTGGAAAACTGAAAGCCTTGACCTGCAGCAAGTAACCAAACCGAATCCGTGACCCTTCATGGCTTGGCATTCAGACGTCATGGACTCCGGATCAAATCGAGAAAGGAATTGTCATGAAATCAGGAAAATTGATCTTGTTGCCCACCATGTGCCTGATGGTGGCCATCGTCTGCAGCCTGTCCGGACCGGCTCCGGCGAGGGAGATAACCGATATGGCAGGCCGCACGGTGACGGTCCCGGATGTCATCAACAAGGCATATGCACCCTCGCCCTACGGTTCCACCATGCTGTACTCGGTCGCTCCGGACAAGCTCGCCGGACTCATGTCTCCCATAACGGATGAAAACAGGAAATTCCTCAATCCAATCGTTTACGACCTGCCCGTTATCGGGAAGCTCTCGAACACGGAAGCGATGGCAAAGGCAAAACCGGATGTCATCATCGTCTGGGCCGACAAGAAAATCCCCGTCCACAAGAAATCCGAAGAAACCCTGAGCAAACTGAAAATCCCCTATGTTTACGTGGCAGTCGGCGATCTGGCCGACCTGCCCGACTATCCGGCAGCCTACGAGTTTCTCGGCAAGCTGATGGGGAAAGAGGAGCAGACCGCCAGGGAAAGCGCCTATTGCCGGAAAATGCTCAGCGAAGTCGAGGCGACCATGGGGAAAATCCCGAAAAGCGCCAGGCCCAGGGTCTATCTGGCGGAAGGCGCGGACGGTCTGCGCACCGAGTGTGACGATTCCCTGCACGTGCACCTGCTGAGGCTTGCCGGAGATGTCAATATCCATCGCTGCCATACTTCATGCCACATTGGAATGGAGAAGGTATCCCTCGATCAGGTCAAGACATACAATCCGGATGTCATTCTCGTCCAGGACAAGGGCTTTTTCGACAAGGTCATGAAAGATCCCGCATGGAGCGGCATCAAGGCGGTCAAGGAAGGGCGTGTCCACCTGATTCCAAAGGCGCCGTTCAACTGGTTCGACCGTCCGCCGTCATTCATGCGCATTCTTGGGCTGCAGTGGCTTATGGGCCACCTCTATCCCAACGAATACAAGAAAGACCTGGTCAAGGAAACCCGCGACTTCTTCAGGCTCTTCCTGAAAGTGGACCTTGCCGCCGAAGATGCGGCGAAGATCATGTACCAATGAATATGCTCATTATGAAAGGACGGGGAAATGAAGAAAGTATTGTTATTTTATGCTGTTCTGGGCATCGCCAGCCTTGCGGTTTCAGCGCACGCCGCTGACCAGGCCGCAAAAGAGGAAACCCATGAACTGGAAAAGATCGGGACCAGGGCTTCTCGGATAACAGAGCCGGTCACAAGTCCCTACGCGGTACCTGAGAGCAGCCAGCTGCAGACGGAGGTGTATACCAGGGAAGATATCGAGGCTATCAATCCGGAAACGGTGTGGGATGTCATAAGACAGGCTCCCGGCATGGAAGTTACCTTCCAGGGAAGGCAACACATGGACTTCGCCAACATGAGGGGCGGGAGCTACGGCATCATACTGGACGGCGTGTACATCTCCCAGGCTGACCGTCTGCTCGCGTCACTGCCCGTGGACTCCCTCGAGTCCGTGACCATCATCAGGGATGCAACGGTCCTTTCCCTCGGCCCCCTGTCCAACTTCGGTTCGAACAACGGTTCGCCCAACCAGGGTTTCATCGTCATCAGGACCAGACGCTCGCCGAAACCTGAAGCCGGCCTGGTGGGCGCCTACGGAACCTTCAACACTCACCGGGAAAACCTCTATGCGGGGGAAAAACGCGGGAATTTCGATTACCGGCTGTCCTATGAAAACAAGGGCACCGACGGCAAACAAGGCTGGAACATGGCAAGCCGCAACGATTCGCTCCTCTTCCGGGGAGGATACACGAGTTCGTTTCTGAATGCGGATCTGCTCTGGTACAAGAGCTGGGGCATGAGGGAGATGGAGTGGGGCCGGATTCTCATCCCGACTTCGAGAAACGGCCGCCTTGACTGGTCGAAAGTGGGAACGCTGTCCGTGTCCGACATGAACATGAACAAACTGGAATCCGACCTGGTCGCCGCGAATGTGGAGATACCCTGGAACAAAACCCAGACGACGACCATGCAGTACGCATTCAACCATCTCGGCATCCAGGTTACGAAAAAGGACCAGAACAGCAGCGGACATAACGCCAGCCTCAGGCATACGGCCGTCTGGGGTAACAACATCCTCAAGCTGGGCGGCCAGTTCCTCTCGTACGAGTCGCCGGGGGTGGCGCCGACCAACAAGCGCAGTGATGAGGAAATGTATGGCGCCTTCATCACCGACGAATACCGTATGTTCAACGACAGGCTCGCCATCGACGCCGGATTCAGGATGGACAAGAAGCACTATAACAACAGCCCGCTGACAGGGCTGGACGCCGACATATGGGCGAAGGAAACCTATGCCTACACCGTCGGAACCGCTCTCAAGCTGACACCCATGCTCACCCTTACCGGTCGGTATTCCTATACCGAGAACCCGCCTTCCTCCGGTTATCAGATAAGCCCCACCGGGGGGGAGTTACCCCCCGAAAGGCAGACACGTTACGAGCTGGGCATCCTCGCCGCAGTACACCCTGCGTTCACGCCATGGGCGACTTTTTACTACTATGACACGGACAACGAGAAGGTAAGCGCCAAGGGCACCGATCCCTTCACCGGCCAAAGGAACGTTTCTTCCTATATCGATCCCAACACCGGGGAGGAGGTCGACTTCGTGACCACCGCAGCGGTGGCGACCAAAGGATTCGAAACCGGCATATCGGGCGAGTTCCTGAAGTACTTCAATTACCGTTTGCAGTACACCTATATCACGACTAACAACGACACCACCAATGCCGATATATCCCATCACTTTATCAGCGCCCTTCTCGGCGCCCGCTACCGGAACCTCTTCGCCAACATGAATATCCGGTATGTCGGTCCAAAGAGTCGCAGTTCGTCGCCCGCCGGCGTCATTTACTATGAATTGGGCGATTATACGAGAGTGGATCTCAACATGGGTTATCAAGGCAAGATATTCGACAGGAACACCCGTATTACCGTTTACGGCAGGAACCTTACCGATAATCACTACGCGACCCGTTATGTGACCGGCGCCTACCAGGACCCCGGTTTTCAGTGCGGAGTGGAGCTGGCCTTCAGTTTCCCGTAGGCACAAGGGAACCGGCGTGCAGACATGGATGCCGCTGCTCCATGGCGGCACGCCGGGAACTCCCCGTGAAAAGATTACTTGGCTGTATCTGTAATTGATTGAAAATTGGCAATTCTACTGGAAAAACCGTGGAACATTAAACAAAATCAACTTTAGCTTTTCGATCCCGGTAGCCTGAATAAAAGAAATAAAGAGGAGAAAAGGAACCATAGCACCGCGAGAGGACATGACAGGCTGGGATATTGTCAAAACATTTGCCGGAGAAAACCGGATTTCATACCTGCTCGGGGTTTCCCTTACCGCCGCGGCAAGCCTGCTTGCCGTTCTGGTGCCGTGGCAGGTGGGACTCTTTGCGGACCGGCTCGGCAAAGGGGATATCGGCTCGCATGAAGCGGCCGCAACCGCAGCGGTGATCATCGCCATCTGCTTATGCAGGGTTATGCTCTGGTGGCTGGGATGCTGCGTGATTCTTCGCAAAGGGAGGTTGCTGACCTACCAGCTCCGCAACCGGTTGTTCGACAAATGGAGCAGCCTCTCCACCGAGTATTACCAGGAACAGTGCGTCGGCAACCTGCTGTCCCATGCATTGAGCGATGTGGAGGTAATCCGTGAGATGGCCTCCATGGAGCTTTGCATGACGGTCTCGGGGATCTCGATGTTTGCAACCGCGGTCTGCATGATGGCGACCCTGGGCGACTGGCGGCTGACCGCAGCCGGCCTGGGGCCGCTTTTGGCCATTCCGCTTCTGGTAAAAACCCTCGCTCCACGCCTCAAGCAGCTGTCATCGCGTTGTCAGAAAGCCCTCGGCAGCATGGCCCATACGATAGAAGAGATAGTCAGCGGCATTCGGACGGTCAAGGCGTTCGGCAATGAACGGGTGGTCTTCGAGCGTTTTGCACGCAAAGTGGACGCGATTGTCGAGGAACGGCTGAACTTCGTCAGGCACTCCGCCCGGTTCGAAGCATTGATCCCGCTGCTGGCAAATCTCAGCTTCGTTGCGGTTCTGGGATTTGGCGGGCATCTTTGCATGACACGTGTCATTTCCATCGGCAGCTTCGTGTCCTTTTCATTGTACGTGGCCATGCTGCGCAATCCTCTCGTCCACCTGGGCAAAGCATTCAACCTCGTGCAGCGTTCCGCGGCCTCCCTCAACCGGATTGCTGCGTTACTGGGGGCGGTCCCTGCCGTCCGGAACCGGAAAAGTCTCCTGGCGGACATTCCGATCGACAGTGAATTGCGGGTGCGAAACCTGAGCTTCCGTTACCCCAAATCCGGGCAGGATGCACTGAGTGACATCTCGTTCACCCTCACGCCCGGCAATACCCTGGGAATCATCGGGCAGACGGGAAGCGGCAAATCCACGCTCGCCGATCTGCTCCTCCGGCTCTACGATCCCCCGGAAGGGACCGTTTTCTTTGACGGCCGGGACATCCTCGACTATCCGATCGATACGTTGCGGCAGGCTATGGCGTATGCCCCCCAGGACGGGTTCCTGTTCTCCACTTCGATCCTGGAAAACATCTCCTTCAGCGACGAATCAGCAGACCGCCTGCGGGTCGAGAAATCAGCGATCGCGACCGATCTTCACGAAACCATCACCGGCTTCCCCGATGGCTACGGAACTGAAGTCGGCGAACGGGGCTTACGCCTGTCCGGCGGGCAAAAGCAGCGGCTGGCCATGGCCAGGATGATTTACAAGGAGGCTCCCGTCAGGATCCTGGATGATTGTCTGAGCGCCGTGGACACCGTCACGGAGCAGCGTATCCTGAGAAATCTTGCCGGGGCTGAAATAGCAGCCGGCCTCCGTCACACACCGGCGCCCCGGTCAACGATCATCATTTCCCACCGTCTGAACGCCGTCCGGCATGCAGACGAGATTCTCGTTCTTGAACATGGGCGGATCGTCGAACGCGGCACTCATGGCGATCTGATCCTCGGGAACGGACCATATGCCACCATGTGGCGCATGCAGTCCGGAGTATCCGGAGAAAATGGCGGCGCAAAACACAATGGGCTCAAGCCGGTACGCACCCTTGAACCCGAACGGGCGGAAATCGGTTTCGAAGAACGACGCGCCGTTGAGACGGAAAGCGACATCGGAAAAGAAGAAAGCCAGGGGGGCGCATGGCGAACTCTGCTGAAGCATGCGGGAGCCCAGAGCGGGCCGCTGGCGCTGGCATTCTTCCTGGTGATCACGGTCATGGTGATCGAAATGGCGCAACCCTACCTGATCAAGGAAGCAATCGATCATTACATAACCGTGCCCAATCCGGATTCCGGGGCGGCATTCCTCATGGTTGCCATCTATCTCGCCACGGTTCTTTTTGCCTTTGCCCTGACTTTCCGCCAGGAGATCGCCCTCCAGAACCCGGGAATCATTATTATCAGGACGATACGCATGAATCTGTTTGCGCACCTGCAACGGCTTTCACTGCGCTATTTCGACCGGTACAGCGTCGGCCGCATCATCACCAATGTAGTAAACGACACGGAAGCCCTTACCCGGTTTTTCAATCACTTCCTGCCGGTCAATCTGCGGGGCGGGCTTTCCCTTGCAGTGGTCATGCTTTTCATGCTGCAACTGGATTCTGACGTTGCGCTCCGGTGCTTTTTCCTGATTCCGATCATCGTTCTTGTTTGCTGCTTTTTCCGCATAAGACTGCGTGTCGCCAACAACGAAATCCGCGATCTCCTTTCCGGCGTCGTTTCCTTCCTGGCCGAGAACCTGAACGGCATGTCCCTGATCCAGATATTTCACCAGGAATCGAAGCAGAAGAGGAAATTCGACGAACGGAACGCGGCTTTGCGGGAAGCGACCGCAGGGGAAAATCGCACGGCCCTGCTTATGAACTGCGCAACCGAGCTTCTGGGAGATATGGCCCTGGCAGCCCTGGTCTGGTTCGGAGGCCGCTCGGTTGCCCACGGAACGATGAGTATCGGTGTTCTGTATGCCTTTATCGGTTACATAAGGCAATTCTTCCGGCCGATCAACTCGATTACCCAGCAGTTGAACGTCCTTCAACCCGCACTGGTCGCAACGGAACGTATCGCCGGCGCCATGCGGACGGAACCCGAGATAATCGAACAGCCGGGGGCGACAGCGCCGATAATTCGCGGAATGGTGCGCTTCGACCGGGTCTCATTTGCCTATGCGCGTCGAAAACCCGTTCTCGAGGGCATAAGCCTGACGATTCCCCAGGGAAGCAAGACCGGTATCGTGGGCGCTTCCGGAGCAGGGAAAACAACGCTGATGAACCTGCTGGCGCGCTTCTATGACGTTACCGAAGGGGCGGTCCTGATCGATGGCAAAGACGTTCGGGAATGGCCGCTGGAGGAACTGCGAAACGTCGTGGGGATCGTGCAGCAGGATGTAACGCTTTTCGTCGGCAGCATCATCGACAATGTGCGTTTCTTCCGCGGGGATATCCCTGTCGAACGGGTTCGCGAGGTATGCCGCCTGGTGGGCGCCGAACGATTCATCCTTCACCTGCCCAACGGCTACAACACCTTACTGCCGGAGCGCGGAAACAGTCTTTCGTCCGGAGAACAGCAACTGCTTTCCCTGGCCAGGGTATTGGTTTTCGATCCGCGGATACTGATACTCGATGAAGCCACGGCCAGCCTCGACCCGAAAACGGAATCAGCGGTCAGGGAGGCGATACATCGCGTCTCAATGGGGCGGACGTTGCTGGTTATCGCCCATCGTCTTTCAACCGTGAGAGAAATGGACACCATTGTCGTGCTCCACAAGGGCAGGATTGTGGAAACCGGATCCCATTCCGAGCTCATGCACAAGCAGGGATATTACCACTACCTGCACCAGTCGGGGAACACGCCTGCCGAGGCCGTGGCCTAGTGCCCCGTGCGGTCAGTTCACCGCACAATTTGCGAAGGATTTTGGTTCCTGGCAGGTGCGTGACGCAAGCCTGCCACGGCCTAAGCTGAGGAGACGCAACACAGTCAGGGGCCAAAAGGACCGCAATTTGAAGGAATGAATTAGCAGCACGGGACACTAGTGTGGCGGTTGCATAGCATGCATGGGTTAGAGGGAAGAATATCGGCAGAATCCGTGAAGGAGAATCAATGATGGACGCAGAAGGAAAGCAGGCAAACATCGCCGGGGTTCCCGGCAATACTGAAAGTTCAGCGGCGATCCTCGACGAAGCGGCGGTAACCCTGCGGGGCCTGTACGGCGCTGATCTTGACACTCTGGCCATAGAACGGCT
>CAZHVY010000075.1:0-9016 GCA_964536305.1 uncultured Geobacter sp.
GGAGCTTGTCCGCCGCGTCCAGGATGCCTGTGAATATCGGACCCGCCACGGCGTCTCCGGGCTCTTCGCCTTCGGGGATCAACCGGAGGGCGCCCACGCAGTCGCGTCCTATTTTCGCGAGAAGATCGAAGTTGTCCGGGAGCAATATACCTTATAGGGTATTTGTATGGAATTTACCCTATAGGGTGAAATATCGTTCGATGGCTTCCTCAAGGTATTCCAAGGGTAAAAATTGATTTGCTGGAAGCAACCACCGGTACTATAATGAGGTATCTGGTTTCTCGATCAAGGAATATCTGCAGGATGGAAAAGAAAACTCAGTCCGCCGCAGTTCATGCAAGGGCCGGAAGGTCCGGTTCCGAGGGGCTTTTCAGCAATTTCGCGGTTCTCCGGCGCTACGACGAGCAGCTTCTCCGCCTCGGCCTCCTCGCTGAACGGTATTTCCCTGACGATCCGAATACGGCGCTTCTCAAGCTCCGGCAGCTTGCGGAGGGGCTGGCCCAGACCGCGGCTTCCCGGGCCGGTCTTTTCACGAAGGCGGAGGAGGGGCAGTACGATCTTCTCCGCAGGCTGCAGGACGAGGGTATCCTTCCCCGGGAGGTGTTCCAGCTCTTCGACGAGGTGAGGCGGACCGGGAACAAGGCGAACCATGCCTTCGCCGGCGATCATGCGACGGCCCTCGCAACGCTCAAGATGTGCCGCGAGCTCGCGTTCTGGTTCCATCGTACTTTCGGCGACCCGAATTTCAAGGCCGGACCCTTCATACCTCCTGCGGCCCCGAAAGACGAGTCCGAAGAGCTCAAGGCGGAACTCGAGCGGCTACGGCGGGAACTCGAAGCCCACCGGGCGGAAAGCCGCGAGGCCTCGGAGCGGCTCGGGGAACTGGAAGAGAAACTCAGAGAGGCTTCGGACGAGAAAGCTTTCTGGGAAGTATTCGCCGCGGAAGCGGACCGCGAGAAGGATGCGCTCGCTATGCGGCTCGCGGCGAACCGGACGGAAGCCATGGAGCGGGGAAAGGAAGCGAAGGCGGGAATCGCCGAGGCTTCGAACCGCGCGGTGCTGCACCTGAAGCTGGACGAGCAGGAAACGAGGAATATCATCGACGAGCAGCTCAGGCGCGCGGGCTGGGAAGCGGACAGCGTTCTGCTTCGCTACGCGAAGGGCGCCAGGCCCGAGAAGGGGAAGAACCGAGCCATAGCGGAGTGGCCTACCGACAAGGGACCCGCGGATTATGTCCTCTTCGCCGGGCTTACTCCGCTCGCGGTCGTGGAAGCGAAGCGGAAGAACGTCGACATCTCCTCCGCCTTGAAGCAGGCTGAGCGGTACAGCCGGGGCTATTCCGCAGGCGGGACGGACGGGAACTGGGACGGCTTCCGCGTGCCCTTCGCCTTTTCCACGAACGGCAGGCCCTTCCTCCGGCAGCTCGAGACGAAGAGCGGGATCTGGTTCCGGGACCTCCGAAAGAAGACGAACCTGGGAAGGGCCCTCGAAGGCTGGTACACGCCGGAGGGACTCAAGGATCTTCTGCGGCAGAACGAGGAGGCTTCCCACGCGGAGCTCAAGGTCGAGGGCTTCGACTACGGTTTCCCGCTCCGGCACTATCAGAAGGACGCGATCCTCGCGGCGGAAGCGGCTATCGAAAACGGTCAGCGCACGGCCCTCCTCGCCATGGCGACCGGGACCGGGAAGACGAAGACCTGCATCGCCCTCATCTACCGGCTCCTGAAGACGAAGCGCTTCCGCAGGGTACTCTTCCTCGTGGACCGGTCCGCCTTGGGAGTCCAAGCCGTAGGCGCGTTCAAGGACACGAGGATGGAGAACCTCAGGACCTTCGCGGACGTCTTCAGCCTCAAGGAACTGAACGACGCCGCGGCCGAGGACGACACGAAGGTCCACATCGCCACGGTACAGGGGATGGTGAGACGCCTCCTTTACCCGGCGGAGGACCGGGAGCCGCCGGCGCCGGACCGGTACGATCTCATCGTCGTGGACGAGTGCCACCGGGGCTACCTCCTGGACCGTGAATTATCCGACACGGAGATGAGCTTCCGGGGCTTCGAGGACTACGTTTCCAAGTACCGCCGGGTCCTCGATTCCTTCGACGCGGTGAAGATCGGTCTCACGGCGACGCCGGCGCTCCACACGACGCAGATCTTCGGGAAGCCCGTCTATACCTACAGCTACCGGGAGGCGGTGATCGACGGCTTCCTCGTTGACCATGAGCCGCCGGTCCGCATCAAGACCGAACTCTCGGAGTCGGGGATCAAGTGGGAAGCGGGGGAGAACGTTCCCGTGTACCGGCCCGGCACGGGACAGCTCGAGCTTTTCCGGACCAGGGACGAACTCAAGTTCGAGGTGGAGGACTTCAACCGGAAGGTGGTAACGATAGCCTTCAACCAGGTGGTCTGCGATTACCTCGCGAAGGAACTGGACCCGAGTTCCCGGAGGAAGACCCTGATCTTCTGCGTCTCGGACTTCCACGCGGACATCGTCGTCGGCCTGCTCAGGAAGGCTTTTCAGAAGGTCTACGGGGAGGTCGAGAACGACGCGGTCGAAAAGATCACCGGGGGAGCGGACAAGCCGTTCGATCTTATCAAAAAGTTCAAGAACGAGCGGAACCCGAACGTAGCGGTGACGGTGGACCTCCTCACGACGGGGATCGACGTGCCGGAGATCTGCAACCTCGTCTTCCTCAGGCGGGTGAACAGCCGCATCCTCTTCGACCAGATGCTCGGCCGGGCCACGCGGCTCTGCGAGGGGATCGGCAAGGAGAGCTTCCGGGTCTTCGACGCGGTGGGGCTCTACGACGCGCTGAAGGGCCTCACGGAAATGCAGCCGGTCACGGACCCGGCTTTGAGTTTCTCCCGGCTCGAGCGGGAAGCGCTGACAGCCGATAGCGACGAGGCGCGGGGCCTGATCCGGGACCAGTTCGTCGCGAAGCTTCAGCGAAAGAAGCGGCACCTGGACGAGCGCCAGGAGGAAGACTTCGAGGCCGCCGCGGGCATGGACGCCGAGAGCTTCCTGAAGAGGCTCCGCGCGCTGCCGCCTGAGGGGATCGCCTCCTGGTTCAAGGAACGGCCCGGCCTGGGACCGATCCTGGACAGGTCCCTCCAAAAGGAAGATACGTCCATCGTCGTTTCGAATCACGAAGACAGGCTCAAGGGAGCAGCCCACGGCTACGGGGACGGCAAGCGGCCGGAGGACTACCTCAAGGACTTCTCTGCCTTCCTCGAAAGCAAGGGCAACGAGATCCCGGCCCTCGTCACGGTGCTCACGAGGCCGCGGGAACTCACCCGGAAGGACCTCAGGTCGCTCGCGCTCGCCTTGGACGAGGCGGGGTACAGCGAGGCGAAGCTGGAGACGGCCTGGCGGGAGACGACGAACAAGGAGTACGCGGCGAGGATCGTGGGCTACGTCCGGCAGGCCGCGATCGGCGACCCGCTCGTTCCCTACGGGAAACGGGTAGACGCGGCCCTGGAGAAACTCCTATCATCGAGGCCCTGGACCACGCCGCAGCGGGACTGGCTCAAGCGGATCGCGGACCAGACCAAGGCGAACATCGTCGTGGACCGGGACGCGATGGACGACAAGGACCAGATCTTCAGGCACGAGGGCGGGGGCTTCAACAAACTGGACAAGCTCTTCGGCGGCGAGCTCGAGCGCATCCTGGGCGAGTTCAAAGAAGACCTCTGGACTCCCTCGGCATAACAACAAGGAAGAAAGGACAGCATGGCGAACGCAACGCAGGACATCGTCGGAAAGCTCTGGAACCTCTGCAACGTCCTCAAGGACGACGGGGTCACCTATCATCAGTACGTCACGGAGCTCACCTATCTCCTTTTCCTCAAGATGGCGAAGGAGATCGAGCGGGAAGAGCTCCTAGTCATCAAGAAACCGAAAGAAGAGGGCGGCAAGCCTGAAGTCATGAAAGGGACGAGGTGGGACGATCTCGTCGCGGAGAGCGCGCCGAAGAATCTTCAGGTGTACGAAGACATGCTTCGGGACTACGCCCGGTATTCCTCGGGAATCGTGCAGGAGATCTTCACGAACTCGAGCACCTTCATCAAGAAGCCGGCGACCCTCTCCACCCTGGTGAAGGAGATCGACAAGCTCGACTGGTACAGCGCCCGCCGGGAGGGCCTCGGAGACCTGTACGAGGGGCTCCTCGAGAAGAACGCGAACGAGAAGAAGTCGGGCGCGGGCCAGTACTTCACGCCCCGCAGGCTCATCGACGCGATGGTCGCGGTCATGAAGCCTTGCCTGGACGATGTGATCCAGGACCCGGCAGCCGGGACCGGGGGCTTCCTCATCGCCGCGAACCACTACATCCGCGAGCACGTCGACATCGCCACGCTGTCCGCGGCGGCGCAGAAGAAATACTACAGGCGGACCTTCTACGGCATGGAGCACGTCCAGGACGCCCACCGCCTCGCGCTCATGAACCTCATGCTTCACGGCCTGGACTCGGCGGAGGGCGACGCAGGCATCTGGTACGGCGATACCCTTGGTTCGGACGGCCAGCGGCTTCCCAAGGCGAGCCTCATCCTCACGAACCCGCCCTTCGGCACGAAGAAGGGAGGAGGGCTCCCCACGCGGGAGGACTTCACCTTTCGCACGAGCAACAAGCAGTTCTGCTTCCTCCAGCACATTTACCGGGGCCTCCTTCCCGGAGGCAGGGCCGCGGTGGTGATGCCGGACAACGTCCTCTTCGAAAGCGGGGTCGGGAAGCAGATCCGGGCCGACCTCATGGACAAGTGCAGTCTGCACACGATCCTCCGCCTTCCCACGGGCATCTTCTACGCCCAGGGCGTGAAGACGAACGTCCTCTTCTTCACCCGCGGCGAGACGGACAAGGGGAACACGAAGGAGGTCTGGGTCTACGACCTCCGGGCGAACATGCCCCAGTTCGGAAAGCGCACGGTCCTTTCCCGCGAGCACTTCGCTGACTTCGAACTTGTCTTCGGCGACGACCCCTGGGGGCGGCCCGAAAGCCTCGCGAAGCGAAAGGACACGGGGGAGGCGGGACGTTTTCGGAAGTTCACCCGCGATTGGATCGCGGGCAGGGACGACAACCTCGACATCGCCTGGCTCAAGGAGGAGGGCGACGGCAACAGCGAGGACCTTCCGGAACCGGCCGTCCTGGCGCGGGAAGCCATGACGGAGCTGGAAGGGGCGCTCGCGGAACTGGAGGGACTCCTATCGGAACTCGGGGAAGAAACCGGGGAGGCCGAGGCGTGAGCAAGCTGCCTGAAGGGTGGGTGGTAGTATCACTTAAAGAGATTGCGAAGATTACAAGTGGGATCGGTTTTCCGTTGGATTTTCAAGGCGAAAAGAATGGCGAGATAGGTTTTTTTAAGGTTGCTGATATCTCACATGCCGTATTGGAGCAAAAAGGTGAACTAAGAAATGCCAACCATTATGTTACGAAAGAGATTGCTAATAAATTAAAGGGAACCACGGTTCCTCCAGGGGCCACCGTATTTGCGAAGATAGGTGAGGCTATTAAATTAAACCGTCGTGCATTAGTTATAAAGGACTGCTTGATTGATAACAACGTAATGGCTGTTAAAGGCTTCTCAGAGATAAATGATAAATATGTATATTTCTTTTTGAATAAAATAGATTTTGCCAATCTAAGTAGAGCAACAACTGTTCCATCATTACGAAAGGGCGATATTGAGTCTCTCGAAATTCCTCTTGCTCCTCTTCCCGAGCAGAAGCGGATTGCGGACAAGCTCGACGCGCTTCTCTCGCGCGCGGACGCATGCAGGGAGCGGCTCGACCGAGTGCCGGCGATCCTCAAGCGGTTCCGACAGTCGGTGCTCGCGGCGGCTACGAGCGGTGAGCTGACGAGGGAGTGGAGGGCGGAGAATAATTCTCCTGCGTGGAGAGAGGTTAAGATAGCGGACGCCGGTTATATCCAACTTGGAAGACAGCGATCACCAAAATATCATTCGGGGTCGAATATGCGTCCCTATCTTAGGGTTCAGAATGTCTTTGAAAACCGTCTTGATCTCTCGGATATCATGTGCATGGACTTTCCGGGCGAAGATTTCGAAAAATATCGATTGAAGTCCGGTGACATTCTGTTGAACGAAGGGCAGAGTCCTGAATTGCTCGGCCGCCCGGCAATCTATCGTGGTGAAGTTGAAAATGCCTGTTTCACGAATACACTGATAAGGTTTCAAGCAAAGTCCGAAGTGGTTTCCGAATTCGCCTTACTTGTGTTCAGGCATTACATGCATTCCGGCCGTTTCCGTCAGGAAGGAAATATAACTACAAACATCGCTCATTTAGGTGCTGGGCGATTTGCGCAAGTGGAATTCCCTTTGCCAACTAAAGATGAACAGCACGAAATCGTCCGGCGCGTGGAAGGCCTCTTCGCCTTCGCCGAGCGGCTGGACGCCCGATATGAGGCTGCCCGGACCAGGGTGGAGGGCTTGACTCCGGCCATCCTCGCCAAGGCGTTCAAGGGGGAGCTCGTACCCCAGGACCCGACGGAAGAGCCGGCCTCGGTGCTTCTCGAGCGGATCAGAGCAGAGCGGGCGGTGAGGGAAAAGAAGAAAACGATACGAAAACAGGGAACGGACCTGGCAGCGGCGGAGAAGGCGGTGAGGTATGGGAGACAAGTTTGTAAAAGGAAATGAAGACGAACTCGTTGACCGTTTGCCTGAACTCTACACAAAGTCCCGAACGATTCACGTAACTTTCGGCGGGCCTTCGGTCTATTTCCATGTCCAGGCGATCAGGGAACAGGAAACGAATTTCCTTTCTCAGCGGCATATCGAGATGATCTACGCGACGCTCGCTTCCTGGGGCATGCACAGAATGGGGGCAGACGCGAAGGTAAAACTTCAGGAATTCGAAGTATTCAAAGCATCTATACTGGAGCATCCGGATAAATTGAAGAGCCTATTATCGACTACGATCGATAGTTGTTCCGAAGAAGAATACGGAAAGACGATCGAGTCCTTGAAAGAGATCTATGACGGCCACTGGAAGAGATAGAAAAGGACATCAAAAAGGTTGAAAAAGCGATTCTTGCGATGATCGGCGGGGTGGAAGAATGAAAGAGATAAAAGGAAAAGAAAAAAGCATACGGATGCTGCTTGAAAATGCACGGTTCTCTATTGACTTTTACCAGAGAGAATACAAATGGCAGACAAAGCAACTGCAAGAATTGATTCAAGATCTAACCGAAAAATTTCTTGAAAGTTATGAGCCGGGGGAAGAACGTTCAGCCATACAAGGCTACGAGAATTATTTCCTTGGCTCAATTATTCTCTGCGAAAAAAACGGAAACAAATTCATTATTGACGGCCAACAGCGATTGACTACCATCACGCTGCTTTTAGTTTACCTGAAAAACAAGCTGAAAAACGAAAAGCAGAAAATAAAAATTTCCAGTCTCATTTTTTCCGATGTTTATGGGAAAGAATCGTTCAATATCGATGTTGAAGAACGCAAGGAGTGCATGAACGCGCTTTTCAACAACCAGCCATACGACACTACCAACGCGCCGGAATCGGTCTTGAACATAGTCAATCGATATTCGGAAATCGAAACACTATTCCCTGACGAATTTGACGAAGAAGCACTGGTATTTTTCAGCGATTGGCTGCTTCAAAATGTTTACCTCGTCGAAATCACGGCATACACGGACGAAGACGCTTACACCATATTTGAAACCATGAATGACCGCGGGCTTTCTCTTAATCCGCTGGATATGCTCAAAGGCTATCTGCTCGCATGCATCACCGATACCGATAAACGCAATAGCGCTGTAAAAACATGGAAGGTATGGTCTGAAAAATTGCGGGTACTCGGCAAGGACGAGGACTCGGACGCTTTTAAGACTTGGCTGCGCAGCCAATACGCGCAGACTATCCGCGAACGCAAACGCGGCGCTACCGCGAAGGATTTTGACCAAATTGGTACTGAATTCCACCGCTGGTTGAAAGATAATGCCACCGCAATCAAACTGATAAAGAGCGATGATTTTTATAATTTCATCCATCGCGATATGCAGTTTTATCTTCGTGAATTCGTGAACATTAAGAACGCCTCTCAAAAACTGACCAGCGGGCTTGAACCAATTTTCTACAACGCAAAAATGGCGTTTACCCTGCAATATCCGCTTCTGCTCGCGCCACTTGTTCCGGATGATGATCAAAAAACCATTCAGAAAAAATGCTTTGTCGTTTCGGCGTACCTTGACACCCTGATTGCACGAAGAATTTGGAATTTCAAGAGCATTACCTATTCGACAATGCAGTATGCGATGTTTATTGTGATGAAAGAAATCCGGGGCAAACCCCTCGACGTATTGATCCAATTGCTCATTCAAAAACTCAATGCGGATACCGTAACCTTTTCAAGCAACGACCGGCTGAGAGTACACCAGCAAAACCGGTATTACATCCATCACATACTTGCACGGATTACGGATTATGTGGAAACCGCATCCGGAATGCCAAGCCGTTTCGCGGAATACATTGCTGAGGGTAAGAACCGGTATGAGATAGAACATATCTGGTCAGATCACCCGGAACGCTACAGCGATGAATTTGAGCACGCCGCAGATTTTGCCGAACACAGGAACCGGATCGGCGGCTTGTTGCTCTTGCCCAAGAGTTTCAACGGTAGCTATGGCGACCTGGAATATGCCGACAAATTGCCTCATTATTTCGGCCAGAATCTTCTGGTAAAATCATTACACCCCGACTGCTATACACATAATCCCGGATTTATCCGCTTTAAGGATGAAAACAAACTGCCTTTCAAGGCGCATTCGGAATTCAAAAAACAGGATTTAGACGAACGGCAGGAGCTTTACCGGAAAATCGCCGAAATCGTCTGGTCACCGGAACGGTTGAAAAAGGCGGTGGAAGAATGATTAGCGTAAAATGCAAGCCCTATCCGAAATACAAAAAGAGCGGGGTGGAATGGATCGGGGAGGTTATCCATGTGATAACCGTTTATAGGCCGGATGTCCGTGAATGGGATGAAACGTTTA
>CAZHVY010000076.1:0-8650 GCA_964536305.1 uncultured Geobacter sp.
AATGAATAAGGATTGTTTCTTGGCAGGTTGCATTTGTGGACATGCTTGAGCCAGATTGATTTCCAACCTGCCAAGACCTACCGCCCCCTTTCCGGTCAAGCCGATAATATCTGCCAACATAACGAATTAATGCAGGGCCACCCTCGCCGCACCCTTGAAATATGAAATTCCCGGGGGGGGCACTTCCGGATGCTTCGCTTCCCTTTCATCGCGGTTGCCAAAGAAACTCCATTACAGGATTATGAACTGCCAATGAGCACGCCTGTTATAAAGACCAGGGTTCCGCCTAAACCGACTTGCAAGGCAGCGGATAGCGGCGGTGTGTCCATGTAACGATGACGGATCCACGAGATCACGCCGAGTTCCAATACCACCACTATCGCTGCAGCGACCAAAGCAATCTGGAATTCTGAGATAAGAAAAGGCAGTGTATGGCCGATACCACCAAGCGCTGTCATGAGGCCGCAAACGATTCCTCGTACCAAGGGGTGTCCTCTTCCGGTGAGACTTCCGTCATCGGAAAGAGCTTCGGCGAAACCCATGCTGATGCCAGCGCCTATTGAAGCGGCGAGCCCGACGGCAAACGCAGTCCAGCTGTTGCGCGTGGCAAAAGCCGACGCAAACACCGGAGCCAGAGTGGAAACCGAGCCGTCCATCAGTCCCGCGAGGCCGGGTTGTACGATCTGGAGCAGGAACAAACGCCGATTGGTCTCCTCTTCACGTATCTTCACATCAGTACTGAGCTTGTCTTTTTCCAGTTGTTCCGCGCGGACTTCGTGCCAGCGTTCCTCCTGGGCCAGATCGTCCAAAAGCTGCCGGATGTTGGCATCCTGGGCCCTTGCCGCTGCTCGTTCATAGAAACGACGGGTTTCGACTTCAATAGCCGCAACCTGAGTGCGTACCGCGTGCAATCCAAGCGGACGCACCAACCACACCGGCCTGCGGCTGACAAATCCCTTGACATCCTGCCTGCGAATGAGTGGTATGTGGTCGCCAAACCTTCGCACATAAAGCTCGAGCAGCAGCCGCCGATGACCGGATTCCTCCTTCCTCATGGCGTCAAATACAGCCGCGGAACCGGGATAGTTCTCCCGCAGTCCTTCGGCCAAATCGGCGTAAACGCGCTCATCTTCTTCTTCAAGAGAGATGGCCAGGGCGAGAATTTCGCGTTCCGAAAGCGTGTTGAATGCGCGCATTATTCCTCCCGAGAGAAGATCGATGAATTGCTGATATTCTCGTTGACAATCTTCGAACTATCAGCCCTACCCTCTTGATTTTTCAAAACTCAAAGGAGCATAACCGTATTTGCCTCGAAGATATTGTGAAGACAATTTCCAGGGGCTGGACTCAATTATATCACCGCCCTCCGGCTCCGCCCCTTCTTGATTCTTAAACAATGGAGGTTGCTTCAGGGAACCTCATATGATTATCGGTAAAAGGAACTTTTTTAAAAGCTTACAGAATAAATCAGGAGGCACAATAGGTACCTGTAAATACCTTCTTCGAACAGTATAATAGAAAGGCAAGGCAGAGCTTTTTGGTTTGCGAATCACTTGCAGCCTTATTTTCAAAAACTGCACTATGACATCACTTATGGCGTTGACATATT
Organism: uncultured Geobacter sp.; assembly: GCA_964536305.1. Taxonomy (GTDB): domain Bacteria; phylum Desulfobacterota; class Desulfuromonadia; order Geobacterales; family Geobacteraceae; genus RPRC01. The sequence goes on from CAZHVY010000076.1 coordinate 1,610, forward strand.
CATTTCTCTTCGGCCTTTTGCATGGCATTCTGCCTGACGAGCATACCTGGCCCATCACTTTCAGTTATGCGATTGGCGGCGCAAGCGGGAAAGAAGGCATGAAAGCGGGCCTGTACTTTTCCGCCGCGTTCACACTGCAGCGGATGCTGGTGTCGGAACTCGCCTGCCTGGCCCTGGGCAGGTTTCTGCTGTTACCCATGGTAGAAGGTATAGTCTATATTGTCGTCGGCCTCGCAATGTCGGTAGCCGGAGCCGTTGTCGTCAGCCGTAACCGCTATCTCCATTTGCATTTTATCGGACATCATCACAAGGAAGGCCTGTTGACTGAAGATTCCCCCCATATCGCAATGAGACATCATATGCAGGCAGGCGGTCCGGTGATGGCGCCTCCCGCCCGATGGGCCTTTGTTCATGGATTCATTGCCGGCTTCGGATTCGGCGGGTTCGCGCTCTTCATCATGACTGTTGCGGCGCCCAAAATGCCGTCTCCCTGGCTGGGATTTCTACCGGGACTTTTGTTCGGGCTAGGAACAATGATCATGCTGGTGGTGATCGGAGCCATGTTCGGGGCTTCCCTGAGATGGACACGGGCTTTGACCGAACAGGAAGTCAGGCGGGTCGGCGCCCAGACAGGCGGCAGAACGCTTTTCTTCGGCGGACTCCTCTTTGGGGCCGCCGGTCTTGCAACTTTACTGGGTCTGGATCGGTTTGTACCCTTTGACATTGGATACCTGATAATTGGGCTTTTTACCGTAAGCGTGGTGATTCCGGCCTTTGTCTATTCCTGGAAGGAGGTCTTGAAGATGAGGAATCTTCCGGAGAAAAAGACGGGGGGCAATACTGGCAAGCCTGTAGATTGAACGGAGTTATGCCGCTGGATTGGCGGGCATGGGCTGTCATGATACCGGTGGTAGCAGGGTCGTCCCTCTGGGGAGTATACATGACCCGCTGGATCCTGAAATTCGTACCGATGTGGGAGGAATAAAGGAAGCTTTATATCAATAGTCAATCATTCCATTTGTCAGGATATGCTTTGCCGCTGCAAGAGGAGTATACTTGTCTTGTGAACCCAGGCGGTAGTGATGAAAGGAGTGGTTGGCCATGCTCAAAGCATTGATGGTTTTTGTCATTCTGTTCACAGCATCCCCTGCCCTGGCAAATTGGCAGCTCTACTGGGAAGACCAAAACATTGTAGCCTCTTTCGATTACCTTTCCCGCTCTTCTTTCCAGGGAAAACCCTGTCTCTGGGTGAGATGGCACTATGTCCATCCGAGAAAGGGGGTCGGAGGAGTCAAGATACAGTTTACGGCTGACTGTGCGCAACATCGGCTCTATGAAATCAATTCCGATCCCTATGACACGGAAGGGAATTTTCTGGGGCTGATCCGGCGCGAAGACGCGCCCAAGGAATACCCGGTGACGCCGAGGTCTCTCAATGAGGAGACCTACGATCTCATGTGTCCCTAGTGCCCAGACAGCCAGTTTAAGAAAGTACAGGTGAGTTCATTTTTTGAAAGCGGGCATTTCAGCGATATACTTCCAAATCAGGGAGATCCTCCGAGACAGAAAGACACAGGGAGAATTATCTTGCGGATGTGTATCAATTTCATGGCCGCACTCATTCTACTGTTCGTCTGCACAGACGGGGCAACTGGCGCAGATATCTCCAGGGCCACCTTAAAAAACGGCCTGCAGGTGGTCGTCGTACGGAACCCCCTTGCCCCGGTCGCGGCCGTTCAAGTCAACTATCTCGTTGGATCCGACGAGTCTCCTCCCGGATTCCCAGGCATGGCCCATGCCCAGGAACACACGATGTTCCGCGGCAGTCCCGGCTTGTCAGCCAGCCAGCTTGCGTCTCTCATCGCCGCCCTGGGTGGCGAATTCAACGCCGACACCCAGCAAACCGTAACCCAATATACGATGACCGTCCCGGCCGAAGACCTTGAAATTGCGCTGCATATCGAAGCGACACGCATGCGTGGGGTGATGGACACGGAAAAACTATGGGAAAGCGAGCGGGGCGCAATCGAACAGGAAGTGGTCAGGGACCTGTCGAACCCGGAGTACCTGCTCGAAAAGAGGCTCTTTGCGGCACTTTTTAACGGCACCCCATACGAACATGACGCACTAGGGTCGCGACAATCTTTTGACAAGACGACCGGTGCGATGATGAAGAGTTTCCATGACGACTGGTACGCGCCGAACAATGCCGTTCTCGTAGTTATCGGAGGCGTCGATCCCGACGACACGATGGCAGCGGTCAGGCGTCTCTTCGAACCCATTCCGTCCCGGCGGCTGCCCGACCGCCCCGTTTTCGAATTCAAACCTCTGAAACCCGAATTCTTTGAAATGGAAACTGACGAGCCGTATGGGCTCGCGCTTGTAGCCTACCGTCTTCCCGGTTTCGCAAGCCCTGATTACGCTGCGGGCCAGGTACTGTCAGATGTGCTGTCCAGTCAGCGCGGTGCCTATTACGCCACGAGGCTGTACCATGACCTGCGCGAGCAGGCCGGACTGGTATACACGGTGGAAGCATTTCTTGAGGCGGGAAGAACCCGATCGGTTTTCGGGGTGGAATACGGTTGCGACCCGAAAAATGTCTCAAAGGCATGGTCTGTTATTGAACGCAATCTCTATGAAATGCAGAAAAAGAGCGTGTCGCAGGTTGAACTGCGCCAGGCAAAGACACTTCTCTTGCGGAAGGAATTGCTCTCCCTGGGAAGCACCGAGGATATCGCTCTCAGTTTGCTCAATCTTTCACAAGAGGGATTGTACCTGGAGGAACCGCATCTGGCAGCAATGAAGTACCGAAGCATTACTGCGAAACAGATCATGGCTGCCTTTGCCAAATGGATTCGGCCAGCGGCTTTTGTCCAGATCACACTGGGACCTCTAGCGAAATAGAAGGGATAAGGAGGATGGAACTATGAATAACAGAGGTGTAACGAAGATCGTAGTGTATCTCATAATTGCACTCCTATCCAGCATCCTGTTTGTCTCCCTTGTCGGGTGCGAAGACAGAACAAAGACGGAAGTTGTGGGTTTCCCCAAATCATTTGCCGATCTGGCCGAGAAAGTGAAGCCCGCAGTGGTGAACATCAGTTCCACATCGATAGTGACTGTTCCCGGAAACCCGTTCAGGCAGTTTTTCGGAGATGGGGGCCAAGGCCCGTTCGATGATTTTTTCCGCAAGTTTTTCGAAAACACTCCGGACAGCAAAGTGAAGCAGCAGAGCCTGGGTTCCGGCTTCATCATCGACAAAGCCGGCTTCATCTTGACCAACAACCATGTGGTCGACAATGCGCAGGACATCAAGGTGAAACTTTCGGACGGCAGGGAATTCACCGCCAAGGTGATCGGCAGGGACCCAAAGACCGATCTGGCGCTCATAAAGATTACCTCCGTCTTCGAGAAACTCCCGGTTCTCACGCTGGGTGATTCCGACGCCATCCGTGTGGGAGACTGGGTTCTTGCGGTGGGCAACCCGTTCGGCCTGGGCCAGACCGTGACCCAAGGGATCATCAGTGCCACCGGCAGGGTGATCGGCTCCGGCCCATACGATGATTTTCTCCAGACAGACGCGCCCATCAACCCGGGGAACAGCGGCGGTCCCCTGATCAATCTCAAGGGTGAAGTGATCGGCATCAACACGGCCATTGTTTCCGGGGGACAGGGGCTGGGCTTCGCCATACCGAGCAACATCGCCAAATCGGTCGTGACACAGCTTCGTGAAAAAGGGAAGGTCGTTCGCGGTTGGATCGGGGTGAACATACAGTCGGTCACCCCCGAAATTGCCAAATCATTTGGCCTGAAGGAGGCACGGGGGGCGCTGGTCAGCGAGGTCGTATCCGGTGGGCCGGCTGACAAGGCCGGGATGCGCCAGGGCGACATAATACTTTCCTTTGCCGGCAAAAAAATCAAGAGCGTCAATGACCTGCCGTTCATGGTCGCCGAGACGCCGGTCGGCGAATCGGTCGCTGTCGTCGTATTCAGGAATGGCAAAGAAGCTGAACTCAGAATAAGGATCGAGGAGCTGACTGAGCAGCGGATCGCCGCCCAGACGGAAACCCCGGCACAGGCATTGGGCATGAAGGTCGCGGACCTGACGCCGCAGGTGCGTAAGCAGTTCGGCATAACCGACAAGAACGGCGTAGCAGTGGTGGGCGTTGAAGCGGGAAGCCTCGCCGACCAGGCAGGGCTCCAGGCGGGTGACGTCATCAGGGAGGCGAACCACCGGCAGGCAAGAAATCTGAATGATTTCAAGAGCGCGATTTCAAGTGTTCGGCAGGGTCAGCTCCTGCTCCTGCTGGTGAAGCGCGGCAAGCAGACCTTCTACGTGACCATGGAAACCTCAGGCTGATACATGCCACATCCTCAGCGAAAGGATTCGGACAAATGAAAGCGCATCGTGCAGGAATGTCGGCAGCTTTTCTGTTTATGGTTTCGGTTCTCTTTTTCACGGCAGGCTGCCAGTTGAATCCGATAACTTACGACACCCCGCTCATGGAACGCCGGGCAACGCTTTACGAGTACCCATGGTGTCATGACCAGCCTTCGGGAATTGCAGTTTCCAGTCAGGGACGGATTTTCATCAGTTTCCCGCGCTGGCAGGGAAACCCGGCTTACTCGGTGGTGGAGGTCATGCCTGACGGCATGCAGCGACCTTTCCCTGATACGGAATGGAACCTTTGGGGGAAGCCTGAGGAAGGCCGTCCCGATGCCCATTTCATATCCGCACAGGGCATGTTCATCGACAGCAATGACACGCTCTGGATACTGGACTCGGCGTATGTCAATCTGAAAAGTGTCTGGCCGAAGGGCGCCAAGCTCGTTGGAATCGATCTTGCCACGAATAAGGTCACGAATATTTTGGTTTTCGATGATTCCGTGATACGGCATGACAGCTACCTGCGCAAAGTATGCGTCGACCGGTGGAAAAATGTTGCATACGTCAGTGATGCGGGTTCGGGGGCGATCATTGTAGCAAACCTTGAGAATGGCCAGAGCAGGCGGCTTCTGGCTGATACCCCCTCGACAAAGGCTGAACCGGGCTTTGTCATGAAAATAGACGGGAAAGAATTGCTGGATGAGCATGGAGAGCCGCTGCAGTATCACGTGGACGGGCTTGCCCTTGATCCCGACGGCAGTTTTCTGTATTACCACGCATTGACCGGGCGCAAATTATACCGGATTCGTACGGAATACCTGAACAATCCCCTGATGTCCCGGGAAGAACTGGCGAAACATGTGGAAAGTCTTGCCGATACCGGGCCGGTTGATGGAATGGTCATGGATGGCGAGCACAACCTTTTCCTTGCCAAACCTGATGAAAGCGCTGTCAAACGCTTTAGCATTTATGACGGCAGCCTGGTGACCATTGCGCAGGAACAGCATATATCCTGGCCTGATAGCCTGGGCTTATCCAGTGACAACTATCTTTACATTACGGCGTCCCAGTTCGATCGGTTGCCCTACTTCAATCGTGGAAAGGATTACCGCAGAGCACCGTACCTGGTCTTCAGGGTGTCCAAGATCTTTCCGCCTCCACCCTGATGCTTCAAGACGGTACCGGGCTCGCTGCTGCAGACCCCGGACTCTATATGATGTTTTTCGCAAATCCGTTAACGTACGGCCCATCTTGCCCTATATCAAGTTCTAAGTGGAGGTAAAGCCATGCGCAGATCATTGTTGGCCATACTCGTTCTTGCAATTGCTTCCCCTTTCATTACCCTGGTATCCAGGTCTGCTGAAACGGACAAAGAGGAAAACCTGTCGACCCGGTCACGCCAGGTTTTTGCCCCACTTCCGGCAAACATGCCCCAAGCCGGCCGTGCTTTGGCAGCTTCCCAGGTCGCCTTGGGGCGCTTGCTTTTCTTCGACCCGCGTATCTCAGTTGACGGCGCCGTGAGCTGCGCCAGGTGCCATCAGCCCTCGCTCTACGGTACGGATGCCCTCCCGCGTCCACTTGGCGCCGCCGACCGCATCAATCCCCGCAACGCCCCGACAATACTCAACGCGGCACTCCAGATTTCGGCGCACTGGATCGGAAACCGCAAAGATGTGGAAGACCAAGCCACCCAGGCCCTTATCGGCCCCCCGAGCTTCGGCAACAGCGACTATAATGCCGCAATGGCGAAGATCAAGGCCATCCCGGGCTATCTTCCATTGTTCAGGAAGGCCTTTCCGCAGGATCGTGACCCTGTAACCCCGGCAAACTGGGGGACGGCCATCGGGGCCTACGAACGGACCCTGGTCACTCCCTCCCCCTTCGATGACTTCCTGAAAGGGAATATCGAATCATTGTCGAAGTCTGCGAAAAGCGGATTGAAGGACTTCATGGAGTTTGGATGCACGGCTTGCCATAATGGGGCGGGTGTGGGCGGAGGCATGTATGCCAAATTCGGGATCACCGAGAATTACTGGAAAGCCACCGGATCAAAGGAAATCGACAAGGGCCGCGCCACAGTAACCGGTAATTCTGCAGATCTATATATGTTCAAGGTGCCTGTCCTTCGTAATGTCGCAATGACCCCGCCCTATTTCCATGATGGGTCGGTCGGCCAGCTTCCGCAAGCGGTGCGCATCATGTCAACAGTTCAGTTTGGCAGGACCCTGACCGAAAATGAGGTGATCGAAATAGTGGCTTTTCTTGATAGTCTTACCGGGCCATTACCGGAAAGTTTTGCTGTTGTCCCTACGCTTCCGCCGGGACCTTTTACAGCACAGTGAACAAAATAGAGATAGATCAACTTCTCCATGGTTTGATCAATCCAGGAAAGCATCGGCCTTTTCAATTCAAAGGATAGGGTCAACGTTTGGCTAAAGGTAGTTCGGATTCGCCTGAGCCACAGCCGGAACCCGTTTTTCTTTCGCGGGCGTAGTCTTCCGTTGGCTCACACGCGAGCTCGTTACGTTCATCCCGGTACACCCTGCAGTTTTTTTCGATCTCCTTCCTGAGCAGTGCCCGTGCCCGGTGTAGTCTGATCTTCACCGTTTCCAGAGTCACGTCGATGATTTCCGAGATCTCCCTGTTCCTGAAGT
>CAZHVY010000077.1:0-2060 GCA_964536305.1 uncultured Geobacter sp.
AGGCGCTTACGTCATGATCGGAGGCGGGGCAATGGTCGGTCAGGATGTGCCGCCGTACACCATTGCCGCCGGTGACAGGGCAATCCTGCACGGATTGAACCTGGTCGGGCTCAAGCGGGCCGGATTTCCGGAAGATATACTCGCGCATCTGAAAAAGGCGTACAAAATTCTCATACGTTCTGGGCTTCTGACCGATGAGGCGCTGAAGAGAATCAGGGAGGAATTGCCCGAATCTCCTCAATTGAACCATTTTGTCGAATTCGTGGAAAAATCGGAAAGGGGCATATGCCGGTGAGCAAAAAAATCAGGACTGCGGTTATTGGGGTAGGATACCTCGGGGGGTTCCATGCCGAAAAGTACGCCCAGCTTGAAAACTCCCAGTTGGTTGCAGTCGTCGACCTGGACGGAAAACGCGCCGAAGAGGTTGCTGCCAAGGTGGGGACCCATGCCTGCACTTCTTACCGTGACATACTGGAGAAGGTTGATGCTGTGAGCATTGCCGTACCGACTCAACTTCACTATGAAGTAGCCAAGGATTTCCTTGAAAGGGGAATCGGCGTTCTCCTGGAAAAACCCATGACCGTCACCCTTGCGGAAGCCGACAAACTCATCAGGGCAGCCCGGGAAAACGGCGCCGTTCTCCAGATAGGGCACCTGGAGCGGTTCAACCCTGCCGTGCTGGCTCTCGGCGGCACCCTGACCGACCCCAGGTTCATTGAATCCATTAGGATCGCGCCGTTCAAGCCGCGTGGAACCGATGTCAACGTGGTGCTCGATCTCATGATTCATGACATCGACATCATTCAGAACATCGTCCGTTCGCCGGTGCGACACATTCACTCGATCGGGGCCCCGGTCTTCACCCCTGAAGAGGATATCGCCAACGCAAGGATAGAGTTCGAAAACGGCTGCGTGGCCAATGTCACCGCCAGCCGGATCAGTCTCAAGAGTGAAAGGCGGATGCGTATTTTTCAGCCCGACTCATACATTACTCTTGACTTTCAGCATAAGAAGTTCGCCGTGTTCCGCAAGGGAGATGGAGAGATGTTTCCCGGCGTACCCAATATAAAGATCGAAGAAAAGGCCTTTGAGCAGGTGGATGCATTGAAGGAAGAGATTGCTTCCTTCCTGGAGGCGGTGACGACCGGGAGGCCGCCCGTGGTGTCCGGAGAAGACGGCAGGAGGGCGCTGGAAACCGCTCTTCGCATCAACAGGAAATTGTAAAAGGGGTGAAGCGTTCGCGCGTTGCTGGATTTAAGCGAGCATGAACCCTTAAAGCGGGCGGTCTCCTGCGCCAAGCGTGCCCGTCGGCATGGCTAACGCTGCCGAGAAACGCACCAAATCGACTGAAAGGCAATAACAGCATGATTCCCATGGTTGACCTGAAGAACCAGTATCTTGCAATGAAAGACGAAATAGATCGCGGCATATTGGAGGCTCTCGAGAAGTGCCAGTTTATCCTCGGACCCAATGTTTCCGCTTTTGAAGAAGAAGCTGCGCAGTATCTCGGCGCTAAACATGCCGTTGCCGTGGCGTCCGGCACCGATGCCCTCCATCTCGCTCTTGTTGCAGCCGGAATCGGCCCCGGTGACGAAGTCATTACAACACCCTTCACCTTTATCGCCACCGCCGAGGCCGTCAGATATGTCGGCGCGAGGCCGGTTTTCGTCGACATAGATCCGCAAACCTTCAACATCGATCCAAAGAAGATCGCTGAGGCCGTCACCGGGGCTACCAGGGCCGTTATTCCGGTCCATCTTTTCGGACAGCCGGCCGACATGGAAGCCATTGAAACGATCTGCGCCGAAAAGGGCTTGAGTATCATCGAGGATTGTGCCCAATCCTTTGGCGCTGTTTCCGGACAACGCATGACGGGGACCATCGGGGAACTGGGCTGTTTCAGTTTTTTCCCGAGCAAGAATCTGGGTTGCTACGGAGATGGCGGCATGGTCACGACCGGCAGCGACGATCTGGCGACTCGTCTTCTAAGCCTGAGGAATCATGGCAGCAGGATAAGGTATCACCATTCTGAGATAGGATACAACAGCAGGCTTGACGAG
>CAZHVY010000077.1:2070-8585 GCA_964536305.1 uncultured Geobacter sp.
GGCCGTGATACTGCGTGCAAAGCTGAAGCGCATATCGGCATTCAATGAGGGCCGCCGGCGAGTTGCCGGGCTGTATTCCTCCATGATGCGGGATACGGGGATGAAGTGCCCGTTCGAGGATGGGAAGGGAGTTCATGTCTACCATCAGTACACGGTCCTGACCGAACAGCGGGAAAAGATCATGGAAAACCTGTCCAAATCCGGAATAGCATCGGCGGTCTACTATCCCATCCCACTCCACCGCCAGGAGGTTTTCGCCGCTGAATATGCCCACGTGTCCCTGCCTGTAGCCGAGGATGTGTCCAGTCGTTGCATGTCCCTGCCGATTTTCCCCGAAATGACCGAGGAGCAGGTAAAGGAAGTCGTATTGGCAATAAAGCAGGTGCTCTAGGTAGTTTCCATGCGGAAAACTGTGAAAAAGGCTGCAAAGGCCGGATCGGGGCTTTCTCGGAGACTGTGATTCGGCTACAGTGCAGGATGTCGAACATGAGGAAAGCTCTGGAAACCAGTGAAAGCTCAGGCCGGAAAGATGTCAGGTGACAGATTATCACCGGTGACGGGGAAGTTTCGATCCGGCCTCATTGGGACGTCCCGGATGGATACCTGGGAGCATCTGCTTATGTTGAAGATTCTTTATCGAGACGCTCAACATGAGCGTCTCGTCTGTTATAAAGGGGAGCGGAAGCGGAATTGTCCAGTAGAGTCATGATAATTGCGGGTGAGGCTTCCGGCGACCTGCATGGCGCGAATCTCGTCAGGGAGGTGCTCAAACGGGATCCATCCGTGGCCTTTTTCGGTATCGGTGGCTTGCGGATGAGAGCCGCCGGGGTCGATACTTTGGTCGATGCTTCCGACATGGCAGTAGTGGGCCTGGTGGAGGTCTTTGCCCATTTTTCGACCATCTACAGGGCTTTTTCCCGCATGCGGAAGCTACTGTGGACGGAACCGCCCGATCTGCTCATACTCATCGACTATCCCGATTTCAACCTGCGACTTGCCGGCGTGGCGAAAAAAGCCGGCGTCAAGGTTCTCTATTACATCAGTCCCCAAGTCTGGGCCTGGCGGGTAGGCAGGGTCAAGAAGATTGCAAAGGTCGTCGACCACATGGCGGTCGTTTTCCCCTTTGAAGTCCCCTTTTATGAGCGGGAAAAGGTGCCGGTGACTTTCGTCGGCCACCCGCTTGCAGACACAGTGCATCCGGTTTATTCGCCCAACGAGGCACGGGAGCGGATCGGTGTCGACCCCAGCAGGAAAGTGATCGGACTTTTCCCGGGCAGCCGCAGGCAGGAAATCAGGAATCTCTTTCCGCTCATTCTCCAATCGGCAGGGTTACTGAAACGACGTTTTCCCGAAATACAGTTCGTCCTGCCGCTTGCAACCAGCCTGAAGCGGGCCGATATCGATCCTTTCCTGGAAGCCGTGGATTTCCAGGTGACGGTTGTGGAAGGGATGACCTACGACGTCATCCAGGTTTGCGATGCCATTATTACCGTTTCAGGGACGGTGACACTGGAAATAGCCATGATCGGCATACCCATGGTTATCATCTATCGTGTTTCCCCGTTTACGTACATGATCGGAAAACGGCTTATCAAGGTCGACCATATCGGGATTTGCAACATAGTAGCCGGTGAAAGAATGGTCAAAGAGCTGATCCAGGATGAGGCGCAGCCCGACTTGATTGCGGATGAAATTGATAAGATAATCAGCGACGCCGAACATGATAGAGTGATCAGAGACAAATACCAAATGATGAGGGAGAAACTGGGCGCCGGCGGTTGTTCGGCAAAAGTTGCGGACATTACTCTGGCAATGCTCAACAAATAAAAAATGATACTTTTCAGAAGACTGCTTGAATTCAGCAAGCCCTACTGGTGGCGAATAGCCATTTCACTGGTCGCAACACTGGGCGTGGCAGGGCTGAACGGCACCATTGCCTTTCTCATAAAGCCTGTGCTGGAGAAAATGTTTGTCCAGAAGGACCTGCAGATTTTCTTGCTTTTACCCCTGGGTGTCATCGGTATTTATCTGGTGAAGGGCGTATGCCGCTTCACTGCCGATTATTTCATTGCAACCGCGGGGCAACTGGCCATTCAGGACATTCGTGAGGGGTTTTACCGGAAAAACATGACACTCTCCATGCGTTTTTTCAACAATAACCCTACGGGCGCTTTGATGGCCAGGGTTTTGAGCGACGTGAGTGTGATGCAGGAAGGGGTCGCCAATATCGTTACGGGACTGCTTCGGGACGGTTTTTCCGTCATCGGGCTTCTGGGCGTCATTTTTTATCGCAACTGGCAGCTTGCCCTCGTTTCTTTCGTGGTGATCCCGCTGACTGTTTTTCCGGCCAGGAAAATCGGCAGCCGAATTAAGCGGTTGTCATCCCAGAGCCTGGGAATGATCGGGGATATTTCCCGGATTCTGCAGGAAACCTTTTCCGGGATCAAGGTGGTCAAGGCTTTCGGGCTCGAAGACCGGGAAGTCGAGAGATTTGTCAACTGCAACAAGGAATTTTACCGCATAACGAGAAAAACCATAAAATACGGCGCGCTTTCCTCGCCGATCATGGAGGTCATTTCCTCTCTCGGGATAGCCTCCGTGATCTGGTTTGGCGGCAGCATGGTCCTGAAAGGGAAGATGAATTCTGCGGAAATCATCTCTTTCATGGCAGCCATGGTCATGCTGTACAATCCCATAAAGGGCCTGATTGGAACCTACAACGCCATCCAGCGCTCTTTTGGCGCTGCCGAAAGGGTTTTCGAGATACTGGATGAAGAGCCGGAAATCAAGGACGGCCCGGATTCCATGGAAATGGGGCGTGCACAAGGAATACTGGATCTCGACCGGGTCTCATTCTGCTACAATGAAGAAATGGTGCTGAAGGACGTGTCACTTTCCGTCCGCAAGGGCGAGGTCGTGGCTTTCGTCGGGCCATCGGGAGGAGGTAAAACCACACTGGTCTCCCTCATCCCACGCTTCTACGATGTCTCTTCAGGGTCGGTTTCAATAGACGGTATTGATATCAGGAAACTCACGTTGAAATCCCTGATGGGGCAGATCGCCCTGGTGGACCAGGAAACGTTCCTGTTCAATGACACGATTGCCAATAACATCCGTTACGGGAAACCGGGTGCTACGCTCGAAGATGTGTACGCTGCTGCGCGGGCGGCTTTTGCCCACGATTTCATTACTGAGATGCCGACGGGTTATGAAACCTGCATCGGGGATCGGGGGGTGAGGCTCTCGGGAGGCCAGAGACAGCGTATCTGCATTGCCCGCGCCCTCCTGAAAGATGCCCCGATCCTCATCCTGGACGAAGCGACCAGCGCCCTGGACACCGAGAGCGAGCAGATGGTGCAGAAGGCCTTGCAAAACTTGATGGCGAACCGCACCACGCTGGTTATCGCCCACCGCCTGTCAACGATTTTTCATGCAGACAAAATAGTCGTGCTGGACAGGGGAGAGATCATCCAATCGGGAACCCATACGGAACTACTGAAACAGGGCGGGCTTTACAAAAAACTCTACGAGATGCAGTTCGCCTGATACTTTGTCGAAGTCATTTCGAAAATACGCCCGTGGAGCGACATGGCATTCTATTTTGTCTATGAAGTGCTGCTGATTCTTTTTTCGCCGCTCATTCTCGGCTGGCATGCTTACCGCGCATTCCAGAGAGGGCGCCCGGCGGCAATCGCGCAACGCCTCGGTTTTCTGTCTTCCGCTGATCTTTCCGTTGTCTCCGGTCACGAGGTGCTGTGGGTTCATGCCGTTTCGGTCGGCGAAACCATGGCGGTCAAATCCCTCCTGAAAGAGCTCAGGAAAAAGTACCCTCAATCGAAGATCGTCCTCTCCAACGTCACCGAAACAGGTCGGAAGATCGCACTGCAGTTGCCGGAAATTGATTTGTGCGTCTATTTTCCCTTTGATTTCCGCTTTGCGGTAAGAAAACTTCTGCAGAGCATCGACCCGGCCCTGGTGATCATTGCAGAGACTGAACTCTGGCCCAATTTCATCAGGGAGACGGCACGGCGGGGAACTCCGCTGGTCCTGGTCAACGGGCGCATCTCGGACCGCTCTTTCATCCGGTACCGAAAACTGAAATGGGCCTTCAGGGGCGTGCTGGGTTTCTTTTCCGCCCTCTGCATGCAGACCGCGGAGGACGGGCGTCGGATCGGGTTGCTCGGCGCTGTTCCTGCGCAAGTGCATGTGGCGGGGAATCTCAAGTACGACGTTCCGGTCAGATGTCTTTCCGCCCAAGAAGTGGCGGCGATACGGGAAGAATACCGCATACCCTCTTCGGCAATGGTATTTACCGCCGGCAGCACCCACGAGGGGGAAGAGGAGCCGGTTCTCAGCGCATACCAGGAGCTTGTCAAAGAAAATAGCGACCTGTGCCTCATCCTTGCGCCGCGGCACCCGGAGCGGGCTGGAAAAGTTCTCGAGTTGCTGCAGGCAGTGGGGATGAAATATTTGCTTCGATCGACACTGGAAACGAAGACCCCTGTCATGGGAAGCGGGGAAGTTCTCCTTCTGGATACAGTGGGGGAGTTGACAAAAATGTATTCCGTCTCCGACGTTGTGTTCGTAGGCGGAAGCCTCGTCCCGGTCGGGGGGCACAATCTGCTTGAGCCCGCATCGTACGGGGCGCCGGTACTGTTCGGCCCATACTTGAACAATTTCCGGGAGATAAGATCGCTTATCCTGCAGAATGGCGGCGGCATCGAGATTACGGACCAGGCCGCGCTGGCCGGTTCGCTTCGCGGGTTGTTGAATGATGAGCGCAGAAGGAAAGAGATGGGCATGAACGGTGCGAATGTCCTGCGCCGCAACAGCGGATCGACAGAACGACACATGGAGATAATCTCTTCGTTTCTGTGAAAATTACGTTTTTCTTCCGTGTTATGGGTGACCGACTGGCTGGTATCTCTTGCAAGGCGATGGAATGTCTTTTCAACACTATTTCAGAGCAGTACTGGAAGGCAAGCGCAGGGGGACGGGTGCACTGCTGATCCTGACGGTATTGGTTGTGCTTTCACTACCTTACTCGATAGTGATGCGCTTGCGGGCACTGGCGTTCAAGGTCGGGATTTTTCGCACCCACCTTTTGCCAAAGCCGGTCATCTCGGTGGGCAACATCACTGCCGGCGGTACCGGCAAGTCGCCGATGGTGACCTGGATTGCCCGCTATCTCCTGAAAAAAGGCAAGCGGGTGGCGGTTTTGTCACGCGGCTATGGCGGTTCGGCAATGACAACCGGAGGGATAGTGTCCGATGGCCGCCGGATTCTCATGCAGGCAGCGGAAGCAGGGGATGAGCCGGTCATGCTTGCGGAAACGGTGCCCGGCCTGATTGTGGCCGTTGGCGCTGATCGTTACCGCTCAGGGCTCGATGTTCTCAGGCAGTTGGAACCCGATGTGTTCATCCTTGACGACGGGTTCCAGCACCAGCGCGTTCACCGCGACCTGGACATTCTTCTGCTGGATGCCGAGAGCCCCTTCGGCAACGGTCATGTGCTGCCTGCGGGGCTCATGAGGGAACCGCGCAACGCAGCTTCCAGGGCCGATCTGATCGTGTACACCCGCTGCCATGGAAGCAACCTGATGCATGCCTTTCCGCAGATCCCTTTCTGCCGTGCAAATCATGAAATAGTTGCAGTTCGTTCCCTCCAGGGAAATAATGCTCCTGAACCAGTTGACTGTCTGCAGTCCTTGAAGGGCGCTGCATTCGCCGGGATTGCCGATCCGGAACGTTTTTTTTCAATGCTCAGGCAAGCAGGGCTCACTTTGGCCTCGGTGATCGCTTTTCCCGATCACTGCCGCTATGGAGACGGGGAGATTGAAGAGATCGAAGAGGCGCTTGAATCAGTGAGCGCTGATTATCTTGTCACTACTGAAAAGGATGCGGTAAAACTTTCATCCCATAGTCTGAGATGCGAACGGGTCTATGCCGCAATCCTCCGGATGTCGATACCGGAGGAACAGATGATTGTTTCTGCGCTGGACAAATTGTTTGCCGAATAGGGGGTTATATGCCATTGTCTGAAGAACTGCTCGAAATTCTGGCTTGCCCGGTGTGCAAGGGCGGATTGCGGCTCCTGGAAAAGGGCGAGGCGCTGGTCTGCGACAGGTGCCGCCTGAAATACCCCATCAGGGACGATATTCCGGTCATGCTGGTTGACGAAGCCGAAAAACTGGATTAGTTTCCATTCGGAAAGGGTGCTTTTTCGCCCTGGCTGTGTCAATCTGCGTGCTTGGTTGTGCGACATACTGCAGTATGCCTCCGCGCAACCCCTTGATTTTGTCAGCCTTTGCTGTCAACTTTTGTGGGCAAAAGTTTCTTGCCAGGACAAAAGATCCCCTCTTTCCGATCTGGAAACTGCATAGTGTTTGTCTTAAGTTTCCGGATGATAACTAGATTGTGAGCGTAAAATAATGGACAAGGCAAAGAAAAAAATCCTGGTTTTGCGATACCGCTTCATCGGCGATACCATCCTGACCATTCCCTTTCTGCGGAATC
>CAZHVY010000078.1:0-8533 GCA_964536305.1 uncultured Geobacter sp.
TGTCCTGCGCCCCCTGCAGCACCGGGATCAATCCTCCCTTGTAGCCGCGGTAGTGATCCAGCAATTCAGCCAGTTGTACATCCTGCGGCGAATCGACATGTTCGCCCGTGCACTTACATACTGCCATGATGCTCTCCTCTCCTGTGGTTGTGATGTACGGCATAAAAAAACCCGCACCAATACTGATATCTTCATCAGTATCAACACGGGTTTCGGTGGGTCTGCATGAAACAGAGGTCGAAATAAGCGCTTGATAAATGAAAATTTCCGCGGGCGGACGAAGTAGTGCGCCCCCGCGGCGGGAACTGAGGCCGAAACATGCGGAACGGCCCGTATTCCGAATACCGATTATTATAATTTTATATTTCGTTTCGAAATATAAAATTTTATATAACCATATATAAATGTTAATACGCGAGGAGACTTTTGCCTTTGACATAACATAATCAAAAATTATGCGGCAAGTGGTTTTGATAAATAGTTATCAAAACAGGCAAAAAACATTCCCTCCGACCGGCAGATGCTTTCAAAGGCGGTTTATTGCACAAGGCCCCCGAGGTATTAAGAAAGCATGTATTGCACAGGATTGAATGGCTGGAAAGAATGGCGTCATCGCAAACGGGTGATTACGCGGGCAATTCAAAAACCGTTCTAGACTTTCAAACCGCAGTTCGCTATATAGCACAATAAATAACATTCGGCAAGGGGAATTCACTTTTGGTCGATAATAAATGGTTAATTTTGAAAGGTTTTTCTCCGATAAAACCGGCTGGAAAACAAGAGCGTTTGATTATACAAATATGACCTATCGGACTATTCGATGCGCGCAACCGGCATAAGAGGCGCCCCACCGACACCCGTTTCCTTGTTCAGTAAATGATTGCCGAGCAAATCTCCGTTTCCGTTCCAGTGCGCGATGTTGTCCAGAAAAGAACGCGCGGCGGGGGAAATCTCCCTTCCGCGACGGGAGGCGCAATAAAGTCGCCGCTTAATGGAAATTCCCCGCACGGGGACACGGAACAGTTCACCCCGGTCGCACTCTTTACTGACCGACAGTTCCGACAGGAAGGAGACGCCGCCCCCGTGGCACACGGCCTGTTTCACCGCCTCATTGCTCCCCAGACAGGCCATGACATTCAGGGAATCAGACTTGATCCCGGCCCTTTCGAGGGCCTCGATAACGGATTTCCGCGTGCCAGAGCCTTCCTCCCGGAACACAAAAGAAGCGCCGGCCAGTTCTTCCGGGGCAATCTCGCCCTTACCCTTCCAGGGGTGGCGGGAGTCGACAACCAGCACGATTTCATCACAGGCCAGATGATGAAACTCAACCGAATCGTCATTATAGATTCCGCCGATGAAGCCCATCTCTATTTCATTGCCCTTCAGCCTTTCCAGGATCTCATGACTGTCTCCCTGAACGACACTGACGGTAACACCAGGATGGATTGCACGAAAAAAGGAAAGGAATCCGGGTATCATGTAGATTCCCGGAATATTGCTGGCGCCAATCCGTAAAACCACCTGTTCCAGACCCTTGAAGCGCCGGATTGCGGCGGTCATCTCCCCGGTTCCCGCAAGTATCCGTCGGGCGTAATCATAAAATATCCTGCCACCCTCCGTCAGATATACGCCCTTGCCGGTTCTGTCCAGCAGCCTGATGCCAAACTCGGACTCCAGGGCTGAAATGTGCTGGCTGACAGTGGATTGGGTAAGAAACGACTTTTCCGCTCCCTGGGTGAAACTTCCGGTTTCAGCGACAGCTACGAATACTTCCAATTGCTTCAGATTCATTTATCATCCCGTTGCTTCGCGCGGCGTCATCTGATGTAGATTTTCTCACCCTCGGACAGTGCTCCGTCAAGGCCGATTTGATTGCCCCACTGGTCATAAACGCTTTTCCCCGCCCCCACCTGCTCCAGCAGTCCTGCTGCGACAATGGCATGGCGCACGGTCATCCCCGGCAGGAGCTCAAACATCTCATCATTGACATACACGTTCATCATCGTGCCTCCCTGATCCGGTTCTCCACGACAGGCTTTATTCTATCCCTTTTCCGCAGCCACTGGATGACAACATCCCGCAACCACCGGCCTGAGTCGCTGTAAACCAGCTTCTCTCCCTTCATAGCGCCTCCTGTTACCGCAAAATCGGGAGACGATCTGACTGCGTCGCCGAATGATTTGTACCCATCCCCTCCGGCGGCCAGAAAATCGTTCGTGGCGACGGTGTATTCCCTGCCGGGGTCAAGCGGTCTGCCTCCGACCTTTATCTCTCCGACCCGTGAACCAGGACGGGCCGTAACGTCATAGACAAAGGTGAGTCCAGAGACCTGTGGAAACGCGCCGGCCCCCGTTTCAACGCCGGAGACTCCGTGCTCCAGGGCCTGGCGGATGCCCTTTCCGCTGACCCGTATGGCAACGATATAGTTGTTAAATGGCAAAACGGTGTAGACATTCTTTACAAGTATCGGACCTTTCGGGATACTTGCCCGGATGCCTCCTCCATTGATAATCGCCGCATCGGCGCCTGCTACTTCGCGCATGATGTCCGCCACCAGATTCCCCAGATTGGTTTCGCGCCTTCTGACATCAGCTCCGTTCAGATCCGCATCGGTCTCACTCGCGCGCCCCTCAAGGACGGCATCCGCCTCTTCACGGTACTTTCCGACCAGAGACAGAACAGCGGGATCGGGTTCGCCCATGTCCGGGCGAATCTCCTCCAGCCTTCCTTCGATTGCGGTAACATTTCGCCCTTCAATGGTCACGTCAAGCACGCCCAAGGCCTTCCCGTGTTCCCACGCCTGAACGATGACGGTACTTCCTACGCGCGAAGGAACGTCCACCCGGGTATGGGAATGCCCACCAACGATCACGTCGATACCCGGCGTCCGCTCAGCAAGCGCCCTGTCCGCCGCATACCCCAGATGGGAGAGAACGACGATAATATCCGCCTTCGAGCGCAGCTCCGGCAGATAGCGCGCTACCGTCTCGGCGACCGGCCGGAAGGTGAGCCCCGCGACATTTTTCGGATGCGTCGCAAACGGCGTCTCTTCGGTGACGACGCCGAGAATCGCCACCCTGGCGCCGCCCACCTCCCTTATGACATAGGGTTTCAGGGCCGCAAGTCCTTCTACGTTCGCGCCCAGCACCGGGAACCGGGCCTCGGAAATCCTCTTCACGAGGGTGTCTGAGCCGAAATCAAACTCGTGGTTTCCAACCACGAGGGCGTCCAGTCCCATGAGATTCAGCAACTGGACGGAGGCCTGTCCCTGGGATAGATTTGCCCAGTTGTCACCCTGGAGCACATCTCCGGCGGCCAGAAACAGTGACGGCTGTTCCTTGCGCAGGAGCGCCACCTTTGCCGCCAGCCATGCGGCGCCGCCCATCCTGACATCGGCCCCGTATGACCGCCCGGGCTCGGCGAAACCATGGAAGTCATTTATGTAAAGCAAGCGGAAAGAGTGGGTTGCGGCAAGGGAATGGGAAGAAAGAAGAAACAGAACAAGCAGTGCAACCGCAATGGCGCGCGTTATCATCATGGTACGCTCCGGAAAAGTATTTGCGAGGATACGAATGTCGATACCGTGACCCGTATCTTGTTTTCAGCGGCAAAGGAAGGCGTGGCGCGTCGCAGGAAGCGCGGCAGGGGTCATGTCCCGGGATTGAATGGGATGGCGCCCTCAGGAAACTGATAGCCGGGAAAGCGCGCCTATCCGCAAGCGGCAAAGAGTTCCCGGCCGGGGCGCCCATCGACTCCAGTGTGGGATAATATTCCTTCGGGCAATTCCGCCACAAAGGCTTCCAGTTCCTGACGGGTATTGAGATTCGCGAAAAGGCGGCCTCCCCGGTTGAATTCCTCAATCTCCGACTCCTTCAGATAGAGGGTGTCCAGAGCCCCGAGAAGATGATATACAGACCTCCGGTCCCTTTCCAGATACTGCTCGATTCGCTTTATGGCGCCCCTGGCAAAGAATGAGTGAAACGGTTCAATCCACTCCCCGGCACGCGCGACGCATGCCTCATGGGAACCTCTGGCCATCCGTGATTTGAGATATCTGACATATGAAAGTGACAGGTTAGGCATGTCGCAGGCCAGGAAGTAGGCGTATTCGGAAGAGGAATGCGTGAGGCCGGAATGGATGCCGCTCAAGGGCCCCTTTCCGGGAATGATATCGCTGACGATGCGAGGACCGGCATTTTCGTAACACTCGGGACGATTGGTTACGATGATTACATCTTCGAATTCCTCTGACAGGACAGAAGCAAGAAAGCGGGAGAGAACCGTATCACCGATCTCCATAAACTGCTTGTCAAAACCCATCCGGCTGCTGAGTCCGCCGGCCAGGATTACCGCGCTTCCGAATTTCTTCATAACGGAGTACCTCGGTCGGAGCCGGGGCGCCGGTTCATGGCGCCAGCGCCCCGGATGTCCACATAAAGAAAGCAGGTCCGGTCGGGGTTGCGAAAGAGTCCTACCCCCCCGACCGAATCGCTTGATTCATCATTCTCAGTCAAGTCTGCGCTTTTTCCCCTCACCCCTGCCCCTCTCCCGGAGGGCGAGGGAAACACGAACCCTCTCCCCTTGGGAGAGGGTGGCCGAAGGCCGGGTGAGGGCGAATGGAGAACATGCTATTTTTCCTCCGCTGTGAAGCTAAACTGAATAGTGACGGAAACTCTGCTATTTGGCCGCCGCCAGATAACCTTTCGCAAGGGCGGTATTTACATGCACGACACCCTTGTTCATGTTCTTCATCGGATAGTCTTCGGTGATAACGGGCAGTTCGTCCGCCTGCTGCTGGGTGCGGATTACCGAACCGGCCGGCACATAGCGGCCGTCGGGGATATTCACACCCATGACTATGCAACCGGGCTCGATCACGCACTTGCAGCCGACACGAGACTTGAAGACGAGTACCTTCATGCCGACAAAGGTCTCATCCATGACCACAGCGGGCCCATGGATCTGTACCTGGTGAGCCAGGGAAACCTTTTTCCCCACATAGACTGCATATTTCTTTCCATCAACTTCCATGAGGTTCTTCTCGATAGGCTCGCCGTTCATTTCCGTTTCCAGCGCATGGATAACAACCCCGTCCTGAACGTTCGAGTCGTCGCCCACGAACAGAGGCTGCCCTTCATCTCCCCGAATCGACGCCGAGGGTGAAACCATGATGTTTTTCCCAAGGATCACGTTCCCGATAACCGCGGCAAGGGGATGGACGTAAGTCGTTGCATCAATGACGGGTTCATACACCTTGCCCGCGAAGTCGGCCAGCACATTCTTTTCAATCATATTAAATCTCTCCTTGATGGTAAAAATGGCCCGGCATGAAAATCTCTTTTTCATGCGGCCTGGAAGATATCCGCATCATGTCTGATGGTAGATTCAAGTATTTCGCGCGAGGAGGGCGTCAGGAAAACGCTGGCAGCTGATAACCGCTGTGACGGGCTTGCCGCTGAACCGGCAGTTTTCAACCGTTACGGATCGTGAGGCGGATAACACAGTGGGGCCTCTTGTGAAGGCCCCACCAGGATATTCTCCCAAAGTATCCTCTTATTCTACGCCAAGCTATTCAGCAGAGGCCGGCGCGTCCTTGTAGTGGGACACATGCTTGGGCCGCTGGAACAGGAAGGTTACCACAAAACCGGCGATAAGCAGTGCGGCTGCGGTATAGAGAGCCTGTTGCTTGTCGAATTTGGCGAAGGCCAGTCCGCCAGCCACGCCAGCCGCGCCCCACGCGGTAAGGACGAAACCGTATACCTTGCCAATGTAGGTGGGACCGAAGGAGTCGGCCGCGAAGGCAGGCAGAACCGCGAACCCGCCGCCGAGACACGCGAGCAGATAGCATGCGATAACGGTGAACATAAACGGATCAGATACCTGCGGCAGATAGAAATAAAGTGCCGCCTGGGTCGCGAACATGGTGAGGAAGACGTTCTTGCGGCCAATCTTATCGGAAACGGCTGCCCAGAAGAGACGGCCGAGGCCGTTGAATATAGATGCGGTAGCCAGAACGGCGCCGCCGGCGATAGCCAACTGGGCCGGGTCGGTGATGCCCTTGGCCGCGCTGATTACTTCCTGGGCCATGGGGGACAGCTTGGAGAGGAGGCCCATGCCCGCGCTGACGTTGAGGAACAGCATGCCCCAGATCATGTACCACTGGGGGGTCTTCTTGGCTTCCGCCCAGCTGAAGGAGTCAGCAGCGGAAACGGTAGACGCCGAAGGAGTAAATCCGTCGGGAAGCCATCCGGCGGGAGGATTGCTGAGTACCGCCGCGGCAATAGCGTTAGCGATGAGGTAGATGACACCAAGAATCATGAAGGAATTGATTACGCCGACGTTGTTGATGAGACCGGGAACGATCTTTCCAATAAAGAACGCGCCAAGGCCGAAACCCATGACGGACATGCCGGTGATGAGACCGCGCTTGTCCGGGAACCAGCGAATCAGCGTAGCGATGGGCACAACGTAGGCAAGGCCGTTACCCGCGCCGCCGATTACACCATAGCCCAGGTAGAGGAACCAGATGTTGCCCGACTTGATGGCAAGCCCCGCCAGCAGGGTACCGAGACCATAGAGGATAACCCCTATGGTGCACACGAACTTCGGACCCTTCTTGTCCACCAGGATCCCTCCGAACGCAGCGGAAAGACCAATCATGCCAATGATGATCATGAAGGTTGCCGCTACTGCCGTCTTCTCCCACCCCGTTGCCGCGATGACCGGTTTTACGAAAACCGACCAGGCGTACACGGTGCCGAGCAGGGTCATGATGACGATCCCCGCGCCGGCGATTGCCCACCGCTTCGACATAAGATTCTCGTTACTCATTGTTACTCCCCCTAAAAAAAAATTTTACCTCTCTATACTTCATCCCGCGCGAAAATAAAAGAACAAAATAACGATGTTTGATATTTTTAATGTCACTGCAATGTTTTCATGAACCTCGAAGGCCCCATATTCAGCGACCTCGCTTTTTTCGCCCCCACTGAAACGGCCGGTTCGGGGCCAAACCGGGGTTCTCCCGGCCGCGCCCGGTGGCGGCAAAACAAAAGTTTAAGCAGATTAAAAACAGATTCGGGCGAAATACACAAGAAGCCACTAACGCGCATCAAGGTCAATGTTGATGGATAATTATCAATATCCGATAGTCGCCAAAAAGCCTCGCACAACAGCGCCTCTCCCCCCGCGAGGGGAGAGAGGCGCCAAGAGACAACATTATAATCTGTTATACCAGCTGACTTGTACTCTGTAACGCTTATAACCAACCCACCTCAGTCCCCCCTTCTCAGGGGAAGCGTTTAAGCCTCCCCTGAGAAGGGGAGGTTTGGAGGGGTTAGATTCGAAGGAATAAGTTTTACATGGTACTAGGTATAATCAGAGACCCGGTCAAAAGGGGCGACGTTCACCGCGCAGACCTTGTATTCGGGTATTTTTGAAATAGGATCGAGAGCCGGGTTGGTCAGAATATTTGCAGCGCCCTCGGCGAAGTGGAACGGCATGAACAGCACGCCCTCCTTGATGGTGCGGGTCAGCTTGGCAACCGTTGTTATTTCGCCCCTGCGGGAGGAAACGCTGACCTTGGTGCCATCCTTGATGCCCAGATTCTTGGCCGTTGCCGGATTGATCTCGATAAAGGATTCCGGGCTGAGGGCATTCAGTCCATCCACCTTCCCGGTCATGGTCCTGGTGTGGTAGTGGTACAGGACGCGGCCGGTGGTAAGAACGTATGGATAATCCTTGTCCGGAAGCTCGTTGCTCGCCTTGTACTCGATCGCTTTGAACAGGCCCTTGCCCCTGGCGATGGATGCCTTGTGCAGATACACGGTTCCGGGATGCTCGGTGGTCGGGCAGGGCCACTGCAGGCTGCCCAGATCATCCAGACGCTCATAGGTGATGCCGCCGTACGACGGTGTCAGGGAGGCAATTTCCTCCATGATTTCGGACGGATTGGCGTACTTCTTCTCAATGCCCAGCCTGTTGAGGATATCCATCAGAATGATCCAGTCGGCCTTGCTCTTACCGACCGGTTCGATGGCCTTGCGTACGCGCTGCACGCGACGCTCGGTATTGGAGAATGTCCCCTCCTTCTCAGCGAATGACGCAGCGGGAAGGACGACATCCGCGAGGGCCGCCGTTTCCGTCAGGAAGATGTCCTGAACGACCAGGAATTCGGTGTTTTTCAGCGCCTCTTCCACGTGGTTCAGGTCCGGGTCGGAAACCATGGGGTTTTCACCCATGACGTAAAGGAATTTGATGTCGCCGTGACCGGCCTTGTGGACGATCTCGGTGAGGGTAATACCCGGTTTGTCGGACAGCTTCACGCCCCAGGCATTCTCGAATTTGGCGAGGGCCTCGGGATTGGCAACCTTCTGGTAGCCGGTGAGGTCGCCAGGGAGGCCACCCATATCGCAGGCGCCCTGAACGTTGTTCTGACCGCGAAGGGGGTTGATACCGCCGGACTCGATCCCTATGTTGCCGCACAGCAGGGACAGGTTGGAAAGGGACATGACACCCTCGGTACCCGTGGTGT
>CAZHVY010000079.1:0-8424 GCA_964536305.1 uncultured Geobacter sp.
ATGAGAAATAAGGTTTGCTTTTATTGGTATTGTTGCTAGAATTGCCGACGAGAGATGCACGTCGTGCTTCTCCGATTCCACGATGAGAGGGAGACGAATCGATGCCGAAATACGTAATCGAGAGAGAGATTCCAGGCGCCGGGAACATCGGTCCCGAGGACATGCAGGGGATTTCGCAGAAATCCTGCGCTGTCCTGAAGGATCTGGGTCCCCAGATTCAATGGGTTCAGAGTTATGTTACCGAGGACAAGATTTACTGCGTCTATATCGCGCCCAACAAGGAGATGGTGCTGGAGCACGCCAAAAGAGGCGGATTCCCGGCGAACAGTGTCTCCGAAGTGAAGAGGATGATAGATCCCACAACCGCTGAATAACCGGCTGGCGGTTAGTGTCCGGAAAAGGCCCGCAAGGCATGTGCGGGCCTTTTTTTCATATCTTCATATCCAATGGAGATGTAAGAAGTCATTTCCTGAACGGTTATGGTCGGGATTAAGCCTGTTGCTTCCTGCAATCGTTGCTGGCTGTCAGGTTCACCCATACATGACGGATCGGATTCGGGCATGCGGCATGCCGCGAAATTCCGGCTCTCCAGGCGCCAATCTTCGTCCAGCCCTTCATTGTTGACAAAAGAGGATAAGATGGGCTAGTTTACCGGCAAATCGCTTGGTCGGTTTCAAATCGCTCCAAAGGCATTGGGTTGAACGGTAATATTGATAAATGTCCGGGTTTGCCGCCTCAAGGTAAAGAGGCGTGACGCCCTGGTTCTGGAGATTTCATGCGTGTATCCGGTCACGGGGCGGAAAGCCTCAGGGACGTCAGAATAGCAAGAAACTATACAAAACATGCCGAAGGCTCCGTGCTGGTTGAGTTCGGTGACACGAAGATAATCTGTACGGCTTCCATAGAAGAGGGCGTGCCCCCCTTTCTCCGGGGAAAGGGGACCGGCTGGCTGACCGCTGAATATTCCATGTTGCCAAGGGCGACCCAGACCCGTTCGCCCCGTGAATCTTCCAGGGGGAAAGTGGGAGGTCGCACCCATGAAATACAGCGCCTCATCGGACGCTCTCTCCGGGCCGTAACCGATCTGTGTCTACTGGGTGAACGCACGATTTTTATCGACTGCGACGTTATCCAGGCTGACGGGGGAACCCGCACCGCATCCATTACCGGAGCATACGTCGCACTCGCTGATGCCGTGGGAAAGATGTGCACAACCGGAGCCTGGCATGCGTTTCCCGTGAAAGAAGCTGTTGCCGCGGTGAGCGTGGGAATAGTTGGAGGTGAAATCCTGCTGGATCTCAATTATAAGGAGGATTCCGCCGCTGAGGTTGATATGAATTTTGTCATGACCTCATCCAACCGTTTCGTTGAGGTTCAGGGTACCGCTGAAGGAAAGCCTTTCGGGGTCCGCGAGATGGATGCCATGCGGGACCTTGCTATCGTGGGTATCACTCGTCTGTTTGATATTCAGAAAAGGGCGCTTGGACAATGAAGGAGCTTCTTGTCGCTACCCAAAACAAGGGCAAGCTGGCCGAGATTGCCGCAATCCTGAACGGGTGCGTTGAAAGGCTCTATTCTTCCGCGGATTTTCCCAATCTTCCTCCCGTGGTTGAAGATGGCGAAACCTTTGAGGACAATGCCCGCAAAAAGGCCCTTGGCGCCGCTCTTGCCACGGGCATTCCGGCTTTGGCGGATGACTCGGGTCTGGTTGTGGATGTCCTTGGCGGCCGTCCGGGGGTCTACTCGGCGAGATTCGCGGGAGACGGGAGCAGTGATGCCCGGAACAACGAGAAGCTTCTCCTGGAACTCAACAGCGTGCCATCCGGGAAGAGGACGGCGGCGTTTCATTGCGCTGTGGCGCTTTGCTTTCCCGAAGGAACATGCCGGATATTCCGCGGCGAGTTGACAGGGGTGCTGCTTGATTGCCCCAGGGGGCGGGGCGGTTTCGGGTACGACCCTCTCTTTGTTCCCTTGGGACATAACAAAACCCTTGCGGAACTTGATCCCGATACAAAAAATGCCATCAGCCACAGGGGCAAGGCGCTGAAAGGTTTGAGAGAATTTCTTTGCGGATGATTAAGAAGTCAGCCCATCGGGAAAGAGCCGGGAAAAAAGCTTGCACTCTGATAAACCTCGTGGTATAAAAATGCTCTTTTTGTCGGGGTGTAGCGCAGCCTGGCTAGCGCACCTGCCTTGGGAGCAGGGGGTCGGAGGTTCGAATCCTCTCACCCCGACCAGTAAGCGCCTGTAGCTCAGCTGGATAGAGCAACGGACTTCTAATCCGTAGGTCAGAGGTTCGAATCCTCTCAGGCGTGCCAGTTTATACGCGATATGGTGGCTGTGGTGAAGCGGTTAACACTAACGACTGTGACTCGTTCATCCGTGGGTTCGAATCCCATCAGCCACCCCATTTACCCAGAGCCCCGTGAATGCGGGGCTTAGTCATATAGAGGCATTTGATCTGCGAGAGTGGCGGAACTGGCAGACGCACTGGACTTAGGATCCAGCGGGCAACCGTGGGGGTTCAACTCCCCCCTCTCGCACCAACCAACCGTCCTCCTATGGACCAGCCCACCGGAAAGCCGTTGTCATTTCCCTGCTTTTTCCTGATATTCACATAGCAAAATACCGAATAATGAGTGAGGTCATGCCATGCTTGTCACTGTAGAGAATGTGAGCCCTGTAAAAAAGAAGATTTCACTTGAAATTCCGTCGGAAGAAGTTTCCCGGGAAATCGACAAGGTTTACGGGGATATCCGTAAGAGTGTTTCCATCAGGGGTTTCAGGAAGGGGAAGGCGCCCTGGTCCGTTATCGAGAAGCATTACAGCGATAGAATGGAAATGGATGTCATGAAGAACCTGGTGAACGTTTCCTATCCGAAAGCCCTTGCCGATAACGGAATCGTGCCGGTCTCGGCGCCGGAGTTTGACAGTGATTCCCTGAAACGTGGCGAGCCTTTCAAGTACACGGTTACCGTCGAGATTGTTCCGGAGATTGAACTCAAGGAATACCGTGGCCTCGAGGTGAGGAAGCGCAAGTTTGTGCCTGATGACGCAGTTATTGATAATCGTGTCAGGGAGATGCAAAACGGCATGGCGCAGCTGAAGTCCGTTGAAGAATCCAGGCCTGCCGCGGAAGGGGACTTTGTCGTCATTGATTTCAAGGGCCTGCTGGATGGTGCGCCTTTTGAACGCGGCGCGGCCGAGAATTATGTGCTGGAACTGGGATCCGGGCAGTTCATTCCGGGCTTCGAGGACCAGGTTGTCGGTATGTCCGCCGGTGATTCGCGCGAAATTTCAGTCACATTTCCGGAAGACTACGGCTCCGCCGAGCTTGCCGGCAAGCCAGTTGTCTTCGAGGTGGCCCTGAAGGAAATCAAGGTAAAGGAGCTTCCTCCCCTTGATGATGATTTTGCCCGCATGTTCGGTCCATATGACAACATGGAACAGCTGAAATCCAGGATTGCGGAAGTGTTTTCAGCGGAAGAAATCCAGAAGATCGAGAATGAAGCCAGGGACGGTGTTGTTAAGGCGCTCATTGACATGCATGATTTCGAGGTTCCTTCCGCCATGGTGGAGAAGCAGCTTTCCGTTCTTGTGGAGAACATGAAGCATAATCTGGCCTCCAAGAATCTTACTCTGGAACAGATCGGCTCCAGCGAGGAGCAGGTCAGGAGCCAGGCTCAGAGTGTGGCTGTAAGCCAGGTGAAAGGTTCTTTACTTCTTGCCGCCGTTGCCGATAAGGAAGGCATACACGTTGACGACGCCCAGCTGGAAGAAAAGATGCGGGACATGGCCGCGCAGGCTAACAAGGACTTTGAGGTGATCCAGGGGATCTATCTCAAAAACCCCTATGCAAGGGATTCTCTTGTCATGCAGTTGAGAGAGGACAAGGCTATCGATTTTCTTCTGAGCCACGCAGTGCTGAAAGAGGTTGAGAGTATTTCCGAGAAACCCTAACGTCAGTAAACGGAGGATGGCATGTTGGTACCCATTGTTGTCGAGCAGAGTGGAAGGGGCGAACGCTCTTATGATATCTATTCGAGGCTCCTGAAAGATCGGATTGTATTCCTCGGCGGCTCGATTGACGATCACATGGCGAATCTGGTGATTGCGCAACTCCTTTTTCTTGAAGCAGAGGACCCGGATAAGGATATACATCTTTATATAAACTCACCAGGAGGGGTTGTAACGTCAGGAATGGCTATTTACGATACAATGAGGTACATCAAGGCGCCCGTTTCAACAATATGCGTCGGTCAGGCCGCTTCCATGGCTGCGTTGCTTTTGGCTTCGGGTGAAAAGGGGAAAAGATTCAGCCTTACCAACTCAAGAATTATGATTCACCAGCCCATGGGGGGCTATCAGGGGCAGGCAACCGACATCCACATCCACGCCCAGGAAATACTGCGCATGAAGCAGACGTTGAACCAGATCCTCGCCGATCACTCAGGGCAAGCCTTTGAGAAGGTGGCCGCTGATACGGAACGCGATTACTTTATGTCTGGTGAAGAAGCAAAAAGCTATGGTATCATTGACGATATAATTTCACGGAATATCATAGCGGGAGGTCCCTGATGAACAGACGGGATGACAGATCCAACAATCTTACGTGTTCATTCTGCGGCAAGAGCAAGGACGAGGTGAAAAAACTCATTGCCGGTCCGACTGTTTATATCTGCGATGAGTGCATCGAGCTCTGCAATGACATTATCGCGGAAGAAACGAAGCTGGAAGAAGCCATGGGGCCGGACGTGAAAAATCTTCCCAAGCCGCAGGCCATAAAGGAAGTGCTGGACGAATACGTTATCGGCCAGGAGCGCGCCAAGAAGATTCTCGCGGTGGCGGTGTACAACCACTATAAGCGGATTGAGATGGAAAAGAAGCCTGGTGACGTGGAGATGCAGAAGAGCAATATTCTGCTTCTCGGTCCAACAGGATCGGGAAAGACACTACTGGCCCAGACCCTTGCCCGTATCCTCAAGGTGCCCTTCGCCATGGCCGATGCCACCAATCTCACTGAAGCCGGCTATGTCGGCGAAGATGTGGAGAATATCATTCTGAACCTCCTGCAGGCCGCCGATTATGATGTGGAGCGGGCTCAAAAAGGCATTATTTATATAGACGAAATCGACAAAATCGCGAGAAAGTCTGATTCACCATCCATCACTCGCGATGTTTCCGGTGAGGGGGTGCAGCAGGCGCTCCTGAAAATAATCGAAGGCACAATCGCCAGCGTTCCGCCTAAGGGGGGACGCAAGCATCCCCAGCAGGAATTTCTGAAGGTTGATACCACTGACATTCTTTTCATCTGCGGCGGCGCATTTTCCGGACTTGACAATATTATTCAGCAGCGTATCGGAGTCAAGACCCTCGGTTTCGGCGCGGATGTAAAGAAAAAGGTTGAGAAGAAGGCCGGTGAGCTTCTCTGCGAGTCGACACCGGAAGACCTTTTGAGGTTTGGTTTTATCCCGGAATTCATCGGCCGGCTTCCCGTTCTTGCCACGCTCAGTGAGTTGGACGAAGAGGCAATGGTGCAGATCCTCAAAGAGCCTAAGAACGCCCTGGTAAAGCAGTATCAGAAGCTGTTTGAACTGGAACATGTGAAGCTGAAGTTTACGGACGGTTCACTTGTTGCTATTGCCAAGGAAGCACTGAAGAGGAAAACCGGCGCCAGGGGGCTTCGTTCCATTCTGGAAAATGCCATGCTTGATGTCATGTACGATATCCCTTCCCAGTCCCTCGTGAAAGAAGTGGTTATCCATGAGGATGTTATCTACAACAAGGAAAAGCCGATAATTGTCTATGAAGGCGTGGCGGAATCCGCCTGATACAGGTAAGTTCATGACGAAGAATCTGATTGATGGAGAAATAATGAGAGGGAATCCCGGGGGATTCCCTCTCTTGCCATTACGGGATATTGTAGTTTTTCCCCACATGGTGCTGCCGCTTTTCGTGGGACGGGAAAAGTCCGTTCTTGCCGTGCAGGCCGCCATGGAAGGGAAAAGGCATATCTTTCTAGCCACCCAGAAAAATCCGGGAACCGACGATCCGAAGCTTGATGAATTTCATGAACATGGGACCATCTGTCGCATTATCCAGCTGCTGAATCTGCCGGATCGGACGGTCAAGGTCCTGGTGGAGGGGAGGCGTCGGGGGGCTATAAAGAGAGTTCTTTCGCAGGCGCCCTTTTTCCGTGTTGAAATAGACGAAATATGCGAAAGCGTTGAAGTCGATGCCGAGCTGGAAGCGATCATGCGCCGAATCAAGAGCGGATTCGAGACATGCGCGACTCTCACCAAGAAGATTCCCCAGGAGACCGTCAATACTGTTACGGAAATCCGTGAGCCCTCCAGGCTTGCGGATACCGTTGCCGCGAATCTTAATCTGAAAGTGGAGCAGAAGCAGGATATTCTGTCGCTGGCCGAGCCTTCCGCCAGGTTGCGCCGTCTGCTGGAGATGATGGTGGCGGAGATCGAGATCCTTCAGATAGAGAAGAGAATCCATGCCCGCGTAAAAAAGCAGATGGAAAAATCTCAGAGGGAGTATTACCTCAATGAGCAGATCCGCGCCATCCAGAAGGAGTTGGGCTCAAAGGATGAATCAAGGCAGGAACTTGTAGATCTCGAGGAAAGGATTGTTTCCGGACCGCTTTCCCCTGAGGCCAGGGAAAAGGCGTTGGCGGAAATCAGGAAGCTGAGGTTGATGTCTCCCATGTCTGCCGAGGCTACGGTTTCCAGAAATTACGTGGACTGGCTGGTCTCGCTCCCGTGGGAATTTCATACAAAAGAGAACAGAGATATTGCCGAGGCGGAGAAGGTGCTGGAAGATGACCACTTCGGTCTGGAAAAGGTAAAGGAAAGGATTCTTGAGTATCTGGCGGTAACTTCACTGGTTGGAAAGATGAAGGGCCCGATACTCTGCCTCGTCGGACCTCCCGGTGTCGGCAAGACCTCTCTGGCTCGCTCCATTGCCAGGGCTACCGGCCGCAATTTCGTCAAGATGTCCCTTGGCGGCGTTCGTGACGAGGCGGAGATAAGAGGTCATCGCCGCACTTATGTGGGCGCCATGCCGGGAAAAATCATCCTGAACATGAAGAAGGCGGGGAGCGCTAATCCGGTATTTTTGCTGGATGAGATAGACAAGCTGAATTCCGACTTTCGTGGCGACCCTGCTTCGGCTCTTCTGGAGGTCCTTGATCCGGAGCAGAATCATTCCTTCAATGATCACTTCCTGGATGTCGACTATGACCTTTCAAGCGTTATGTTTGTTACCACGGCGAATTCGGTCCATTCCATTCCGAGGCCTCTTCTGGACAGGCTTGAAGTCATTCGCCTTGAAGGATATACGGAGAAGGAAAAGCTGGAGATTGCCAGGCGATATCTTGTGAACAAGCAGCTTGCGGCTCATGGCCTTTCGGGAGAGATGGCGGCATTTACGGAAAATGCCTTGAAGGAATTGGTGCGGCATTATACCCGGGAGGCGGGAGTGCGTAACCTGGAAAGGCAGATAGCAAGCCTGTGCAGAAAGGTTGCATACCGGTCCGTTCGGGGCAAGGCAAAAAAGACCGTTCTGCAGCCAAGGGACGTTCGTGAACTGCTGGGCGTTCATCGTTTCTCCCATGCTGTCGCCGAAGAACGGGACCCCGTAGGTGTTGTTACCGGCCTGGCCTGGACGGAAACGGGGGGAGAGCTCCTCAGTGTTGAGGTTGCGGCGCTTCCGGGAAAAGGGAAGCTGACCATCACCGGGAAGCTGGGAGAAGTCATGCAGGAGTCGGCTCACGCCGCTGTTACCTATGTCCGGTCCAGGGCTTCCGAGCTGGGTCTGGAGAGAGATTTTTTCCAGAATATGGAAATCCATATTCATGTTCCTGAAGGGGCCATACCAAAGGATGGGCCGTCCGCCGGTATTACCATGGCAACCGCCGTGGTTTCCGCCATAACCGGCAAGAGTGCTCGCGGGGATTGCGCTATGACCGGAGAGGTGACATTGCGGGGCAGGGTGCTGCCCATCGGAGGATTAAAGGAAAAGCTCCTTGCCGCGAAGCGCGGAGGCGTCAAGAAAGTCCTTATTCCCGAGGCCAATGCCAAGGACCTTCAGGAGATTCCGCGGGATGTGCTGGCGGGATTGAGAATATTGCTCGTGAAGCATATGGATGAAGTCCTTGGAAAAGCATTGCGCGGGGTGAGCCTTCATTCAAAACCCGCTGAGAATGCATGTGAAAACGGCAAGTTGCCTGAATCATCCCGGGCATCCGTCTGATTGGATGAAATTCATTCTTTTTGGAGTAAATATTTCTTGACACCCGCTGGGCCCCTTGTTATAAATATGCCTCCTTTGCCGCTGGATTCAGTGGCTGGAAGACATCAGGGGGGTCGTAGTTAAGTCGGTTATAACGCCGGCCTGTCACGCCGGAGGCCGCGG
>CAZHVY010000080.1:0-4133 GCA_964536305.1 uncultured Geobacter sp.
CGGGGCGATGTTCGGCTTTACCGACATCGCGGAATTCACCCATGACGTGGAAACGGTGTTCGACAAAGTGCGCGGGGGTATGATGTCGGTAAACAGGGAATTGATCGACTCCACACTCAAGTCGTGCGATCTGATCCGCTCCATGCTGGAGGGGTCCTCAAGCGTGGACGAAGCGGAAAAGGATAGGCTCAAGGGCATATTTTCAGCCATGTCACGCTCAGGAATGGACGACGGAGCTGAAAGCAAAAAGTCTCCCGCGGCAAAACCGGAGAACAGGTCTTCCACCGAGAAAACTTACCGCATCCGCTTCAAACCGTGCCGCGAAATCTATCTGACCGGCACCGACCCGCTTCTCCTGCTGGACGAGCTTCGCCAACTGGGCAAATGCAAAGTGATCGCTCACCCCGAAGAGATACCGGATCTCGAAAAAATAGACCCAGAACATTGCTACACCTACTGGGACATCATTCTCACCACCGCGAGTGACGAAAACGCCATAAGAGACATCTTCATCTTCGTCGAGGAAGACAGCGAGTTGCGAGTGCAGACAATCGACGAAAGCGGTGGACTACTCGACGAACCTGCACATAAAAGGCTCGGTGAAATTCTCGTTGAACGTGGCGAGCTGTCACAGGATGACATGGATAAGGTCCTGGAAGAACAGAAGCGCTTCGGCGAGATAGTCGTTGAAAAAGGATTGGTAAAGCCATCCCATGTAGAAGCTGCTCTCGCCGAACAGCAGCAGGTCAGGGAAATCCACCAGAGAAGGCAGAATACCGATGCCGCATCCAGCATCAGGGTCCCTTCGGAAAAGCTGGACATACTGGTCAACCTGGTCGGCGAACTGGTGACCGTGCAGGCACGGCTTTCCCAGACTGCCGCCATGAAAAACGATTCGAACCTCACCCTTATCGCAGAGGAAGTGGAACGCCTCACTGCCGAGCTTCGCGACAATACTCTCAACATTCGCATGATGCCCTTCGGCAGCACTTTCAGCAAGTTCAAGCGTCTGGTCCGCGACCTTTCCAACGATCTCGGCAAGGAAGTGGAGATGCTGACCGAGGGGGCCAATACCGAGCTGGACAAAACCGTAATCGAACGTCTGAACGACCCGCTGGTGCACATCATCCGCAACAGCATAGACCATGGCATCGAAGCCCCCGAAGCGCGCATGGAGGCCGGCAAGCCCCGGCAGGGGACAGTCCGCCTTACCGCGGAGCATTCCGGGGATTGCGTTTTCATCACCATCCAGGACGACGGCGCCGGCCTGGACAAAGAAGCCATCCGCGCCAAGGCCATCGAGAGGCACCTGATCCCGGAAACTACGGAACTCTCGGAAAAAGAGCTGTTCGGCCTCATATTCGCCCCCGGTTTTTCAACCGCCAAAAAGATAAGCGGGGTCTCCGGACGAGGCGTCGGAATGGATGTAGTCAAGAAAGCCATCGAAGCGCTGCGCGGTGCGATCGAAATAAACAGCATAAAGGGAGAAGGGACCACCATAAGCATAAGGCTGCCCCTCACCCTGGCGATAATCGAAAGCCTGCTGGTTGAAATCGGTGACGACAGATTTCTCCTGCCCCTTTCCTTCGTGGAAGAGTGCGTGGTTCTGACCGGCAGGGATATCAGGGATGCGCACGGCAAGGACCTGGCCAACGTGCGCGGCAACATGGTCCCCTACATCCCGCTAAGGAAACACTTCCAACTGTCGGGTGACGACCCCGACATACAGCAGGTGGTGATCACGCGGATTGACGGAGAGCGTGTCGGCCTGCTGGTGGACAACGTCATCGGCGAGCACCAGACCGTCATCAAGTCGCTGGGCAAGGCGTACCGCGATGTCCACGGCATTTCGGGAGCCACTATCCTGGGGGACGGCACGGTGGCGCTGATCCTCGACATCCCGCAATTGGTCAAGTGGGGATAGAGTGGACAGTTCCCGTACTCAAAATCACCGGCCAGGCATCCACTCCGTCACCATGTCCACCAGGGACTTCAGGCTCTTCAGCAGGCTGATAGAGAGTACCTGCGGAATAAAGATGCCCGATGCGAAAAAGAACATGCTCGAATCCAGGCTGCGCAAACGGCTGCGTTTCCTGGAAATGGACTCTTTCCGCGACTACTACGATTTCGTGTCGAGCTCGGAAGGCGAACGCACCGAGATGATCATGATGATCGATGCGGTGACCACCAACAAGACCGACTTTTTTCGCGAGCCGGCCCATTTCGCCTACCTCGCTGAAAAGGTCCTGCCGGAGCTTCTCGGCAGGATGCAGTCCAACCGGGTCAATTTCTGGAGCGCAGGGTGTTCAAGCGGTGAAGAGCCCTATACGCTGGCCATGGTCTTAAGCGAATACGCTGACGCCCGCGAGCACTTCAACTTTTCCATACTGGCGACCGACATATGTACCGAGGTCTTGGAAAAGGCATATCGGGGCATTTACGATGAAGACAGGATCGCTCCCATATCCATTGATCTGCGGAAAAAATATCTGCTGAGGAGCAGGGACAAGAACCGGGGAGTGGTCAGGCTGGTTCCCGAGATCCGCTCTAAAATAAACTTCAGGCGATTGAATTTCCTCGACAGTTCGTACAGGTTAGAGGAAAAGTTTCAAGTCATCTTCTGCCGCAACGTTCTCATTTATTTCGACAGGACGATCCAGGAAAAGGTGCTGAACAATTTCTGCTGCCACCTGGTCCCAGGAGGCCACCTGTTCCTGGGCCATTCCGAAACCATAAACGGGCTCGATGTTCCCCTTGTTCAGGTCAACTCTACAATTTACCGGAAACCGCAATGAACACTCCGAATGCTGGACGCCGACTCTTTGTCGCGCGATCCAGCATGGGAGATGGGGAACAAGCATGCCTTTCAGAGAGGAACCCGCTGCATGAACCGGAAAATCAGGGTGCTTATCGTCGATGATTCGGCAGTGGTGCGCCAGGCGCTCACGGAAATACTTTCGTCCGATCCGGAAATCGAAATATTGGGTACGGCATCAGACCCGTTCGTGGCGGCGCAGAAGATACGTGAAGAGGTGCCTGATGTCATAACGCTGGATGTCGAAATGCCGAGGATGGACGGCATCACTTTCCTGCAGAAGATCATGAGCCAGCACCCTATTCCTGTGGTCATGTGCTCCAGCCTTACTGAGGAGGGATCGGAAACTGCCCTGAAAGCGCTGGAATACGGTGCAGTAGAGATAATCCAGAAACCCAAGCTGGGAGTAAAGCAGTTCCTTGAAGAGTCGCACGTCATCATCTGCGATACGGTCAAAGCTGCCGCGCAGGCCCGGGTCAGGCGCATCAGGCCGGGAATCAGGCAAGTCGCGCCGAAACTCACCGCTGACGCCGTTATTCCGAAACCGAGGGGAAACGCCATGATCCAGACCACGGAAAAGGTGGTAATGGTCGGTGCGTCCACAGGGGGGACGGAAGCAGTGAAAGTCTTCCTGGAATCCATGCCCCTCGACGCCCCGGGGATCGTCATCGTGCAGCACATGCCCGAGCACTTCACGCGCTCATTCGCGGCCCGTCTCGACAAGATATGCAGGATTTCAGTCAAAGAAGCAGAGCATAACGACACCGTGATGAGGGGACGTGCGCTCATAGCCCCTGGAAATGCCCATGCACTGCTGAAAAGAAGTGGCGCCAGGTACTACGTGGAAATCAAGGAAG
The DNA here is from genome assembly GCA_964536305.1 of uncultured Geobacter sp. Taxonomy (GTDB): domain Bacteria; phylum Desulfobacterota; class Desulfuromonadia; order Geobacterales; family Geobacteraceae; genus RPRC01. The sequence continues at coordinate 3,673 of CAZHVY010000080.1, forward strand.
GCCCACTGGTCAGCCGTCACCGTCCGTCGGTGGATGTGCTCTTCCGCTCTGCCGCACGGTATGCCGGCAAGAATGCGATGGGCGTGATCATGACCGGCATGGGCGACGACGGGGCCAAGGGGCTCCTGGAAATGAAGGAAGCGGGCGCCGTCACCATTGCCCAGGACGAACTGTCCTGCGTGGTATACGGCATGCCCAAGGAAGCGGTGAAGCTCGGCGCCGCTGGACGCGTCCTGCCGCTGGAAAGCATTGCCGGCGCCGTAGTCAAGGAGTGCTTTTAATATGAAGGATGGACGTGCACATGTCTGATTGATATAGTTTAATCCATGGAAAACATGGATACAATCGTCAGGAGGATATTCGCCGTTGCGTTAGATGCGGCAGACCCGGCAAAAGCGGTTGAGGGGCAGTGCGAAAGAATCCGTTCGGTCTACCGGTATGGCGGTTTTTCCCGGCTCTTG
>CAZHVY010000080.1:4143-6389 GCA_964536305.1 uncultured Geobacter sp.
CGGTTTCGGTAAAGCCTCGGTTCCCATGGCCAGGGCAATGGAGGAAAACCTCGGCGATATCATCACCGGAGGAGCGGTCGTAACCAAATACAGGCACGGATCACGGCATGGGCTGACAAATATTTGCGTTCACGAAGCCGGGCATCCCATCCCGGACGAAAACGGTCTGAATGGAACGGAAGCCCTGCTGGAGCTGGCCAACACCGCCGATGAGAAAACCCTTGTCGTCGTACTCATCTCCGGCGGAGGTTCCGCGCTTTTCGTCTCACCTTTCCAGGGAGTCGCACTGGAAGAAAAACAGGAAACCACTTCGCTCCTGCTCAAGGCCGGAGCAGAAATCCATGAGCTGAACACAGTCAGGAAGCATATCTCAAGGGTAAAAGGCGGCCGCCTAGCCGAGATCCTCCGCCCCGCCTTGTCTGTCTCGCTGATTCTCTCGGATGTCATAGGCGACAGTCTCGATGTCATCGCCTCCGGACCGACCGCTCCCGATTCCACCACTTTCGCGGATGCGCTGTACATACTGGTTAAATATGATCTGGTTGAACGCGTCCCCAAGTCGGTCATAAACCTTCTGGAAAAAGGATTGAGGGGACTTGTTCCGGACACCCCGAAAAAGTGGAGCCCGATTTTCCACAAGATCGAAAATGTCATCATAGGTAGCAACCGTCTTGCACTGGATGCCGCGAAACGCTCAGCAGACGCAATGGGTATGATGAGTGAGATTCTTTCTGCCGAAATTTCCGGCGAAGCCGCTGAAGCGGGGAGAAAACTGGCCGCGAAGGCCCTGGCGGCAAAACGGCACCAGGGAAGCGACCGTCCTCTCTGCCTCATATCAGGCGGCGAAACAACCGTTACCGTCACAGGGACCGGAAAAGGCGGCAGGAACATGGAGCTGGCCCTGGCTTTCGCCATGGAAACAGAAGGTATTCCCGGCATCACGCTGCTTTCCGCCGGCACCGACGGAACGGACGGCCCGACCGATGCCGCAGGCGCCATCGTGGACGGCATGACCATGACCCGGGCGAAGTCGCTGGAGCTCGACCCGCACGAATATCTGCGCAACAACGATTCGTACAACTTTTTCCTGAAGTGCGGCGGCCTGTTCGTCACCGGCCCGACCGGGACCAATGTCATGGACATCCAGATAGTGGTGATCGAATGAGACAACCCGTTATCTTCACCGATCTTGACGGAACCCTCCTCGACCATGCGACCTATTCCTTCGAGCCGGCGCTGCCGGCGCTGAAGCTGATCCGGGAACTGGACATCCCGTTGATCGTCTGCTCGAGCAAGACCCGCAAAGAGATCGAGTGGTACCGGGATAAGCTCGGCAACACCAACCCGTTCATTTCGGAAAACGGCGGCGGCATCTTCGTCCCGGACGGCTATTTCGCCACGCTTGGCCGATTTGACCGTCTTGCGGAAACCGCCGGGGATGGGCAGGTCATGATCAGGCTCGGCGCACCTTATCGGGACCTGCGCAGGGCACTACGGGAATTGAGGAATGAAGGATTCGGGGTTACCGGTTTCGGCGACATGAGTACGGCGGAGGTTGCAGCCGTTACCGGCCTTACGCAAGAGCAGGCGGCAATGGCCAGGGAGCGGGACTTCGACGAGCCGTTCGTTTTCGACAAGGGCGAAATCGAAACATGCAAACTTCTCGAGGAAATCCGGTTGAAGGGTTTCAATCATACCCAGGGGGAGTTTTTCCACATTCTGGGTGAGAGCGACAAGGGAAAAGCAGTGGCAATCCTCTCTGATCTCTACCGGATGAAGTACGGTGAAATCACGACCTTCGCGGTTGGAGACAGCCTGAACGATCTGCCCATGCTGAAATGTGTCGATTTCCCGGTACTCGTAAAAAAGCCCGACGGCATGCACGACCCGCGGATCAATATTCCACGCCTGGTAAAAGCAGAGGGTGTGGGGCCAGCCGGCTGGAATCTGGCTATCATCGGATTGTTGGAAGATTGGAGAAGGAATTGCTGACCGGAGTTAATGGGGTAGTTCATTCCACTGCGGCTTTAATGTCCCTGACGAACCTTGACAGCGAGCCGGAAAGACGTTCAAGCACCACCAGCCATTCCCGCAGGTGCTCCTCGCCCTCCTCCGTAAGCTCGTAGAGCCTGCGTGCCGCCCCGCTGCCGCTGACATCCCACGCGGAAACAACGAAACCGTACTCTTCCAGCCTGCGCAGCGTCCGGTACAGTGCGCCCGGTTCGATGCGGGAATCGGTGAGAGCG
>CAZHVY010000080.1:6409-7361 GCA_964536305.1 uncultured Geobacter sp.
CCGGTACAGGTTGCCCATCCCGCACGAGCAAGGCCTTTCATTGCCGTGACGATGACAGATTCCTCGAGGCATATTCACCTAACTCCTTTACCGGGTTCGAGCGATCATCAGGAAAACAGGATATTCACGCGTGCAGCCATCGGCGGAAACCTTTTCGATCACGGCAGCGGTGATGTCACGGACATCACCGAAACCTGCATTCTCGAGCATTTCGGCCATTTCTTTCCGGTCAAATCCGGCATGGGCAGCAGGAATTGCATCGCCATGAAAACTCCCGTCCTCCTTGTCCAGGTCCGCGATCGCCAGCACGCCTCCCAGCCGGAGAATTTTCCGGAAATCACGGAGAAGGGACTCGACGTCAGCAATATGATGCAGGGTCATACAGCTGACGACAAGGTGATAGAGTCCAGGAATCGACTTGCTGGCGTCAGGTTCCAGCAATACCGTTTCAACATCAGGCAAGCCCAGTTTGCGGGTTTTCTCCCGGAGGACGTCCAGCATCCCGCGGGACGTATCAGCGCCCGTAACGCTCCGTACAAAAGGCTGGAGGCGCAGCGTGACGAGCCCGGTGCCGCAGCCGTAATCCAGCACGTCCATGTCGGGACCGAGTCCGACCTCCGCGGCAACAGCCGCGGCGAGCTCTTCGGACAGCTTGACTCGGCGCGGTTCTTCATCCCATTTGGCGGAAGCCTTGTCGAATTTTTCCCTCGTATCGGACATGGCCATAACCTTTCCCGCAACGTCCCAGTCATTGCCGTAAACGAGAATTCGACTGGGGAGTGACTAATCTGTCGTTACAACACCAGGTGTTCGAAATCCACGAACTTCTTCATCAGCATGGTGCCGCCACCTTCCGAAACGACGCGCAGCACGGCATCCGCTTCACGCACTCTCGACCCGGCAAGGTGGGTGATCTTCGTTCCGGAAAAAGCTTCAGCGCACAGAGGCGTGG
>CAZHVY010000081.1:0-7117 GCA_964536305.1 uncultured Geobacter sp.
GTCCCCTGGGCCTCGGTCTTGGTCAGCATGTTGCCGCTTGCGTCGTAGGTGTAGTCAATGGCGGTCTTCAGCACCAGGCTGGGGGCAGTTACGGTGCCGGTGTTTTCCCACTTCTCTTCGCGGGTGACATTCATTTGCCCATCCCGAGTGTAGTTGGTTACGTTTCCGAGGGTGTCGGTTACCTTTATAGGCTGTCCCAGGTCGTCGAACTCGACGGTGCGGGTCTGAGTGTTGAGCAGGATTCCTGAGGGATCATTGATGCTGGTGGTAATGGTGGTCTTTTTGTATGGGATGTTATAATTGAAGTCAATTCTGCCGGTGCCGTGTGCCTGCCTGGAGACTCTTTCATATGTATCGTAGGTATTGGTATAAACCCCATCCCCTTCATCTATCGATGTCAGAAAGTGCTTGTTAGTGCTATTGGTATAGCCGTAAGTCCCCTTGGTCGTAGGGGTTATGACCGAGGTAAGATTGCCGATCGAATCATGGCCGTAGGATACGCTCCGGCCAAGGCTATCCGTCACCCCGGTAAGCCTGCCGGTGGAGCTGTCATACTGAAAAATCACGAACACCCCTGTCGGCTGCGCATTGGCGTTTACTTCCGTAATCATGCTGAGGCGGTAGTCGTATGCAACGACCAGGGTTGATGATTGATTCACATTGGCCGGCAGCAAGCCCGTCAACGGCGCCCTGTTTTCCGATTCGTAGCTGAGGACCAATGCGTTGCCCCTGGCATCGGTAATTGTTTCCAGGCGTCCCTTCAAATCGTAGCGTTCTTTTGTGCCGTCTTTTTCTGTCCAGGTGTAGGTGCCGTCTGCATTTTTTACAAGTGTGCCGGTTTCCCCGACCGGAGTTACAAACCCTTCGCCGGATGGTATGAATTTTCTTTTCCATCCCGTGTTCTTACGGATGATTACCGACCCATCGGCATAGGTATAGAGGCGCTTGTCGTAATTATGCGCCCAGCCGTAGCCGATGGGGCTGTCGTAGCCTGACTTGCTGTGGTAGCTGCGCTCAATGGATATGGGAAACAGGCTTCCGAGGGTCAGATCGGTCCGTTCCATGCTCTCCGCACCGGAGAGCAGGCTGATGGGCTTGCCGGCATAGCCAACTTTGCTTTTATTTGCCCTTATCTTGGCAGAGTTTGCGGCAAAGGACGGCGCTGTCAATAGGATCAGCGATATTGCCAACAATATTATCGCACCGTACCTTTGCGATATGCGATTCTCCATTCCCATCTGGATAAACCTCCTGGAGATTGGCTTTTTATTTGCTAATTTTTCATTCGCCAGCATATCCTGCACGATTTGAATATTGGGATGCTGACTTCTTAGTATCTGTTTCACATTGTTTTGGCGGCTGGTCGCATTTCTTGTTAATGCAGCAGGGATACTTGGGATTTTTTAAACAGGGGTTTGAGTAGCCTCCGATGCAGCCATAGCTGTCTGGATATAGAGCACAGCAATTAATATTTGGATTTACGGCACATCCGGAATTTTCACCATTACAAGTTATCATATAACCACCATTACTTCCCGCGCTAACAGTACAGCCAGTCATTTTTGCGGGTTCGGTGCATTCTTCGGAAGTTGTGCAGACATAAACACCATAAGTAAAGGTATATCCAGCCAAATAACAACATGCTTGCAATTTATTTGGCACACAAACCCCAAATAATATAATAATTATCGCATGATAAGTCATGAAGCACGTACGAAGCTTTGATCTGTCAACTCTTCTATATAATAAAATAATGTTGCCCATCCCTACCTCCATATCATCAATAATCGACCTTAAGATTTCCACGTCTTGTTGTTATAGTACCAGTAACAAGATTAGCAGATACTACAGAAACCATATAATCGCCACTTTCCGTGATCATAATCTTCTTTCCGCTCGTATCAATAATATCTATTCCATTCCAGCTTATCTCATGATTACCTGCTGTTTGCGACTCATTGCTGATCAGGATTTGAGTTGCGCCAGACGGTGAGACAAGCTTGACCGTAACAATTGCATCACGCTCCAGATCGTAAGTGATTTTTGTCGGCTGACCATAAGATAGGTGAAGAGCATATGGATCTGTTTTCAGACTGGACACTCTCACGTGATCACCTGTTGCCAGGATAATGTTCTCCGGCAGAAGTTCCGTGATAAAACATGCAGGTTGCACAGTACGGTCAAGCAGTTTATTGTCGAGCGTTCTTCCATCCCAATCATAGGTATGGCTTCCGGGCATTACGGCAAAAGCGTCTACAACCTTATAATATTTTATATATATGTTCACGCGTGATGGCTGGGTAATTGAGTACGTGACGATCATGGGCAGATTTTTTTCGGGATCAAACCCTGACGACGGCGAGCATGAAATGGATGTCGAACCAACACTTGCCGGCGCAGTAGGGCTGTAGCTGTCCGACTTGGTCCCGTCAGTTGCCTCCAGGACATAGAGGTACGCTTCGTCCGGCACAATGGTTCCGGCAGAGCTTCTGCCGTTCCAGGTGAATGAATAGGAACCTGCTTCCGCGCAGTTCGATGTTGCCTGGTACAATGGGGCACCGTTGGCACCCAATTTCTCCGGGATGATCTTCATATTGACGGTAGCCGCTTTGTTGACCGTAAACGAAATGGATGCTGTCTGGCCAAGGCTGGTGTCCAAAACCTGGCTGCTTGCTGAAATGTTGGAAAGAAACAGATTGTCAACGATCACCGGCATTGATGCAGTGGAAATATTTCCGGCCTTGTCAGCAACGGTAAGCTTGAGAACATAGGTACCATTTGCCACGGGAATCGTTCCACCCTCGTCGTTGGTGGTCCAGGTAGCCAAAGTGCCGGCGGTTACCGGGGTTGTGGACGAAGATATCGATGTCCAGGGGCCTGCACCGGAGGACGGGCCGTATTCCACCTTGTAGTTGTCCATGTTTGAATCTGAAGCGACTCCGAGTATATGCACAACGCCTGTCAAAGTTGACCCGGAAGCTGGGGTTATTATCGATGCGCTGGGAAGAGTTGCATCCACGGTAACGCTTCCGGTTTTCGGGGCGGCTTGTGTTGACGATACCGGATCGATTGCATCGATCCGATAGTTGTAGACCCCGTCGGGGACAACAGCGCCGGCACCGTTTCTGCCGTCCCAGGTTGCCGCGAAAATGCCCCCATTCCCTGACAGTGTCCTGACTGTCGTGTCGGAAGCATTGGAAATGGTCAGGCTCCAATTGACGGGGTAGCTCGCTGAAGCGGAAATCATCGTTGTGTCTTTAGTCAAATCTCCATTTGGAGATATGAAGCTTTCGGACAAGAGAGCATTCTGAATCCAGAGGAGCCTCACGCGAACGGTCTTAGTTGCGGTGTTGCCAGCATTGTCCGTAACCGTAAGCCTTAACGTATAGACTCCTCCGGTAGCGTTGGAGAGGTTCCAACTGTACATGAGTGAATTGTTTGCCTGGGTGTTTGAATACTTGAGGGCAATCCAGCTGACGGGGTTGTCGCCAGTCCCGTATTCAAGGGTATAAGTCTTGAAATCTGTACTGTCAGCAGCAGTGCCGATCACATCCAGAACCGCACCGCCTGCCAAAATCTGGTTATCCGAAGGAGCAGTAATTGTTGCTATTGGAAATTGCCGATTTACCTTCAAGCTGCCGGTGAGAGGAGATGCCGTTTCGGATGTTGAAGGGTTTGTCGCCTCAATTTTATAAGTATAGTTTCCATCCGGTACTTTAACGGATTGGGCGTTTTCACCCGCCCACTGCTGCATGATGGTGGTGCCGCTTCCCGAGAAGCTCTTCACCACCGCATTGGTACTGTCATAGATAGTAATAGTCCAGTTTGCGGAAGCCGAGATGGAAAGGCTGAAGGTAACAGAGTCGCCTTCCGGGTTGAAAGTGGTTGGGGCGATAGTTACGTTGCAGAAAGAGAGCGCACTCGCAGGGGTTTGACCTATCCAGGGGTTATACAATACGTAATCACTGACCTTGTCACCCGTACCTGCGGTGTTGTTCGCATGATTCGGGCCTGTCACATTTCCCCACCAGTTGTTGCGCGCATCTACGGTCGTATAGGAGGACGCGTTCCAGACACCGGCAGTCGAGTTGCCGTAGATTCTGTTATTGTAGATAATTGGGTTCGACCCTTGGGAGTATACACCCCATTTATTCGACGTTATCGTACTGTCCACAATTCGAGGAAGATTTGTGGCAGATCCAACATAAATGCCACTTCCGGAACTGTTTCGTAAACTCACGTTTCGAATGAGCGGAGAAGTGGAAACAAGTGAAAGATTTGCATTGGCATACTGTCCGCCATACCCGCCATATTCAATAACCACGTTGCTCAAAACACTCGTAGCTGCATTTTCACCTGCAATAGTTACTCCTTGCCAATATCCGGCAGATGGCGATGCCTGGTCCGAGGTGAACACGATGGGGGATGCCGACGTCCCATTTGCAACCAGAATTCCACCCGGGCTTCCACTTCCCACTACCAACCCTGTCCCTGAGCCAAATCTTAAAGTTGTCCCGGCCTCGACAGTCAAGGCCTTGTATACGTTGACCGTACTCGAAATTTTGTAGGGAGCGACATATTTCTTCCACAAACTGTCCTGGGTGATCTGTTCTCCGACAACCTCGATTCTTCCGTTGTTTGTCATGCCATTGAAGGTATTGTTGGCCAGTATTTGGCCAATTATGTTTGCTCCAGCATGGAGTGGTGAATTATCAAAATTGCTGAAGGTGTTGTTGGTTATATTTGGTGCTATCCCTAGATCTGCTATGTATATCCCGTTGGAAATCGTGGAATCAGTGATTTTGAGGTTGGAAGTCGCACCCGACAGATATACCCCATATTTTCCGGGCGTATTAGGAATTGATACGGTATAATTCGATATGATCGGCGAACCGCCACCATAAATTCCATACCCGGTGATGCTTTCATTGGTGACACTGCCTCCGGTGATCACCGGGGACGAGGATGCCAGGTTTATTCCGTAAGTTCCATTGTTGCTGATGGTGACATTATCTAGGATGGGGTTTGCATTGCTAAGAGTGAGCCCAATGCCTGTGACATCAGTGATGCCAGTATTCCTGATTACAGGCGATGCAGCAGTCATGCTTATCCCTTGACAGAATTGAACATCGACATTTTCCAGGATGGCGGTGCTGTCAACGGTTCCGTCATTGAAGATAATGCCGCCCCATGTTCCTGAAGAGCTATTCCGGGTGAACTTGATCCGATTATCCGAAGTCCCTTGTGCCACCAGACTCCCTTTGTTGTTTCCATAGCCAATCTGTAAATTAATGCCGCTTTCGAATTTAACCACGGTGCCAGGTTCAATGGTCAGAGTGGCTGGCGAAACAGTATTTTTGTAAACGTAAATGTAACCGAGAATTACATAGGGTGCTTGAAGATTCTTCCACAGCGTGTCCTCACTGATCTGTCCGCCAGTAAGTTCGATCTTCCCTGCTGCCGATAATCCAGTCAGAGTATTATTAGTCAGCAGTCGCCCAAGTAAAGAAGCCTCGATATGTACTGGAGAGCTGTCAAGATTGGTGAAGGTGTTCCCGGTAATTGTCGGGTTGATCCCGGTGGACCCTATGAACAAGCCATTACCGATGGTGGAATTGGTAACTGAGAGAGCTGTGGTAGAGCTGGGAAGATAGAGACCGTATTTCCCGGCAGAGTTCACAATGGAGACATTATAGTTGGAAATGACTGGAGAACCACCGCCATAAATACCAAATCCACTGGAATTGGTGTTTGTAAGACTTCCACCACTAATGACCGGATTTGATGACGTAAGGGAAATGCCATATGATCCATTACAGTTGATGGTGACGTTGTCAAATGTTGGATTCGAATATGATAAAGTAATCCCATTTCCAGCCACATCGGTTATGGTCGTATTTTTGATTAATGGTGAAGAATTATAGATATACAGGCCAGTACTAAATTGAATGTCGGCATTTTCGATTACAGTTGATGTATTTGCACTCCCAACTTGGAATGAGATCCCACCCCAGGTTCCGGAAGTGCCGTTTCTGGTGAATATAATTCGTTCTGCCGAAGTTCCTTGTGCTTTGAGTGCTCCCTTATTATTGCTGTATCCGATCGAAAGATAGGCATTGGATGCAAATAGCAACTTTACGCCAGGCTCTATAGTGAGTGTGGCAGTGGTGGTTGCGTCTTTATATACCGTAACTGTGCTGAGGATAGCAAATGGAGCCTGGTATTTTTTCCAAAGCGAATCCCGGTTGATTTGCTCACCCACCACCTCGATTCTGCCTGCCGCGGTCATGCCGGTAAAAGTATTGTCATTCAGAATCTGGCCGATGATGTTGGCCCCGGCGTGGGGTGGCGAGCTGTCGGAGTTGGAGAATGTATTTTCAGTAATGGTTGGCGTAATTGCGGTGTTGTAAAGATAGATGCCATTACCGATGGTAGAGTTAATTACGGACAGCGCAGAAGTGGTGTAACTCAGGTAAATACCATACATACCGGCGGTGTTGACAATGGCAACATTATAGTTGGAGATGACCGGAGAGCCATTGCCGTAAATGCCGAATCCGGCGGCATTGACATTGGTCAGGCTTCCTCCCGTGATGATCGGGTTTGACGCCGTCAGATACATGCCATACGTTCCATTGCAGTTGATGGTGATATTTTCCAGGGTCGGGTTGGAATAGGAAATGGACAGCCCATTTCCGTTTACCTCGGTTATGGTGGTATTTTTCAACACAGGGGACACGGAAGAAAACGACATTGTGTTGCTATATCTTATATCAGCATTTTCTATGACAGTTGTTGCATCACCAGTTCCGCTGCCCTGGAAGTTGATTCCTCCCCAGTTTCCAGAAGTTCCGCTCCGGGTGAAAGTGATCCGGTTAGCCGTGGTTCCTTGGGCCACCAAGGCTCCCTTAAAGTTGGAATATCCGACCCGTAAGCCGGCATTAGATGAAAACTGCACTGTCGCACCGGCTTCCACGGTTAAAGTGGCTGGTGCAGTCAAGTCCTTGTACACATAAAGAGTGCTTGAAACTACATAGGGTGCAGGATTTTTCTTCCAGAACGCATCCCGGCTGATCTGCTCGGGAGCAACTTCGATCCTGCCAGCCGAGGTCATGCC
>CAZHVY010000082.1:0-6740 GCA_964536305.1 uncultured Geobacter sp.
CCAGGCCGTTCAACGCTCCCGGCACAGGCAGGGTAAAACGTATGGGCAAGTAGTTAATCAGTTTTTTCATAAAAATACTACCCCCCCTCAACCCGCACCCCATTTCCCCATCATTGCCACTTTCTCCCTCAAAGTAACAGGGTTTGCGCATAGCAACCTTTTTATCAAGGAAAAGTGCGTTTATCTGCCCAGACCCTGCGAACCAAACCAAGTGAGAAACGCCATCAGACAGCTCTCAAGAAAAGGGTTTTCAATACATTCAAGGAACCATAAACTTTAGTTGACATTTATATTAATTATTATTATACATTTTTATTAAATTAAAATTTACCACAATTATCCCCGGGGGGGGCATCATGCGAAAAGTTGCAATTCAAGCATGGAGGTCCAAAAATACAATCTCTTTAATCGCCTTGACGATTATCATCTCATGTTTCAAATCCCAATGTTCGGCAGAAGATGTATTGGCAAATATTCAAGATGCAGCGAGAGGATTGTCCTCACCAGCAGACAAGGGAGAATCATCACCTGACCTATTCACCGGCACCTTTACTTACAGAATCCCCATAGAAGTCCCTCCCGGCCGGAACGGGATGCAGCCCAGACTCGCTTTAACCTATAAAAGCAGCAACGGCAAGGGATGGATTGGCAAAGGGTGGGAACTGGAGATCGGCTCAATTGAGCGCAACACCCGTTTCGGAGTCAACTATTCAGGGGACAGCTTTGTCTTTCGAACCAGCGATGGAGCCTCTGAACTGGTCAATGTCGGCGGCGAATACCGTTTAAAGATTGAAAAGGACTTCATTCGGATAAGAAAACTCACATCCCCTCTCGACGGAAGGCCTTATTGGGAGGTTACGGACAAATCCGGCAACATATACCTGTTCGGCCGAAACACATACACTCGTCAGGACGACCCCAACAACCCGGAGCGTATTTTCAAATGGTGCCTGGACCGTGTCGTCGACAGATACGGTAATTATATGACGATGGGTTACAAAAAAGATCGGGGACAAATCTATCTTCGCAGGATTTACTATACCGGAAACATAAATGATGGTACACAGCCCACAAACTATCTGGACCTCGGTATCAGTTTATGTGGTCCTAATGGCTGTCCTTCAGAGCCACCCTATGATTACTCATATTCGCACGTCCCGAATTTTAGCGTCCAGACTGTCGCACGTCTTGCATACATTAATATTTTTGCAAATGCAAATATGGCGGACGAAGAAGGAGACTACGGCGGAGTACTGGTGAGGAGATACAAACTGGCTTACGACACCAGTCCCACGACGGGTCAGAACTTGCTTAACAGCGTGCAGGAGTTGGGTAAAGACGCCAGGACCATTTTAGCCGAACATAAGTTCGACTGGTGGAGCAAGTCAGGTTCCAAGGGCCTGACCATGACCAACAACGCCATTTACGATTCGCAGGGGAAGAATATATCGGCTATTCTCAATTCCAGAACGACCAACGCATACTGGCCTTATGCAGGAGACTTCAACGGAGACGGCAAGTCGGACATGCTGGCTACCGCATCGGGAACTCCAGGGGCACTGATCTATAGCAGTGGAAGCGATACATGGAATGTCAAATCCAACGCTTCAATTTTCTCTCCCCATCCAGTGAGGGGTGATTTCAATGCGGACGGCAGAATGGACTTCCTGTATGCCCAGGCTTCATCGATCCATGTTTTTTTCGGAACAACTGATGGACCATTTACCGAAACAAATTTTCCAAACGCAGCAGCTGCATGGATGAACTATTATCACAGATCGGGAGAAGAGGGGAATTATCTGACACCGACAACGATAATAACAGGGGACTTCAACGGGGACGGCAGAACGGATTTTCTCCTTAAATATGATCTTTTTTCAACCACACCTGTATTTTTCTCAGTGGGAAACGGCACCTTCAACGTACAAAACCAAACCGTCAGAGATCAACAAAACAACGACTTCTCGACTCTCATAAATTATCCGACAACTACCGCATACCCGGGCGACTTCAACGGAGACGGAAAAACCGACCTCTTGCTGGTCAATAAATTCTTTTCTACCAATCCCATTTTGTTTTCCAATGGTAATGGAACTTGGACCATCACAAACAATGTTATCCCACCAGGAAACCCCGCTAACTCCAGAGCTGTTCCTAACGATCCCAATTCCAGGATCATAACGGGAGATTTCGATGGAGACGGAAAAACAGACATATATGTTTTTCAGGCCAATGACCGGTATGTTTATCCAATCAACATTTGCGAAAGCACTTTGAATTTTTCACGAGGTGATGGCACCTGGACCAGCGAATCCCACGGAACAGATGAGTTTAACGAAATCTGCTTCAATCCAACCGTGGTGATACCTGGAGATTTCAATGGAGACGGAAAAACCGACTTTCTCCTCAAGAACAATGACCGCTACATTCGATATGCAGATAACATTACCCCGATTCTTTTTTCCCGTGGCGACGGTACATTTGACGTCGCACGTGATGCGACTTCCATAATAAATGATCCCGACAGCACGGTATACCCTGACACTTTCGTGTTGGAGGGTGATTTTTTCGGTAAAGGCAAATCTGACATTGCACTCTACATACATAAATCCACTGCACTGCCTACAACCCCGATTTTCTCTGAAAGCAAAATTTATCCTGACCTTCTAACAGGTATCGCCAACAGTATCGGCGGCAAAATGACAATTGCCTTTAAAGCGTCGGCCACATACCAGAACACACAACTTCCCATTACCCTTTACACACTAAGCTCAATAACCAACGATGACGGCAACGGCAATATTTCAACCACAACCTATGATTATTCCGGAGGATATTACCATATCGGAGAACGCGATTTCCGCGGATTCAGTTATGTCAGGCAGTCTGATCCGGCGGCGCCGAACGGCGTGCAGCGCATTACGGAAACCTGGTTCCACCAGGGAAATGACATTTTCGTCAGCGCGAACGAACCAAACGTCACGACAGCTTACATGAAAGGCAAGCCCTATCGAACCCGGGTTGGAGATTCTCAAGGGAGATTGTATTCCGAAGTAACGATCACCTATGCGCAGGATGCCGACAATGCCGCTCCTTACTTCAATCCTCCTCTCCAGGTTGACAGTTCACTCCATGAAGGCGGGACAGTGCCCAGAAACACACGAACTGTATACACTTACGACAGCTATGGCAATGTTATCCGTGAGGACCAAAATGGAAATCTAAACGATACTTCCGATGACCGGACCATTATCAGGGCATTCACCCCCAACATATCCAATTGGATTGTCAGTCTGCCGTCTTCAGAGGAAATTTTCGAAGGAATTGGGTCAACCCGCAAAATTTCTGGCAAGACATACTACTATGATGATCTTGCAGACTGTAATTCCGCACCCACCGGCAATCAGACTCCGGTCAGGGGAAAACTTACAAGAGTCGTTAACTGGCTTGCGGCAGAAACGAGTCCAGAGTCGCGCACAGCTTACGACAGCTACGGTAATCCCGTCTGCAGCAGAGATGCGAATCGTAATGTCAATAGAACCGGATATGACACCACCTCCACTTACCCCATCTCGACTACCAATCCACTGCTACACAAGTCAACCGTACAGTATTACGGAGTCAACAACGTGCCGGCCGATAACGGCCTCTACGGGCAGAAGAAAAGCGAGACCGATCCTAACGGCGCAACGACCACTTACGAGTATGACTTGTTCGGCAGAAAAACAAAAATTACCAGGGCGGACAGTTCTTGGACGAGGTGGTCATATAACGCTTTTGGATCTGTCGGTTCGCAACATGTTCGAACCGACACCTCAGCGGGGACCTGGTCCGAAGACTATTTCGACGGACTGGGCCGAATCTTGAGAACCAGATCGAACGGCCCTGATGCAAAGATCATAGTCAGCGAAAAACAGTTCGACAACAGAGGCATAATGGTAAGGGTTTCCCTTCCGTTTTTCGAAAATACTGATTCACCGAGATACACAACCTTTGCCTATGACCAGTTTTCACGTATATCCCAGGTGACACATCCTGATGCCACGCGTGAGATGACGTGCTACGACAGCGGAGTGCGCGTCACCATCGACCAGAATAACCATCGAAAGAGGGTAACCAGTGATGTATTTGGCCGTCTGGTAAAGGTGGAAGAATACAAAGGAACCTATACTTCTTGCAATTCGGACATGGGGACGCCCTATGCCACCACTAATTACAGGTACGACGTGTTGGGAAATCTTCGCTTCGTCATAGACGCCAAGGGTAATCAGGCAGAGATTCGTTATGACAACCTCGGGCGCAAGACTTTCATGAACGACCCTGACATGGGTAACTGGAGTTACAGCTATGACGGGAACGGGAATATCACAGCGCAGACAGACGCGAAAGGCCAAGTCGTCAGGCTTGTCTACGATGTCCTTGACCGGCCAATCCGCAAGGATTACCCGACAGGAACCGATGTGACCTTCACATACGATGCGGCAACATCAACTTACGGCAAAGGCCGGCTAACCACCATGAACGATGCCTCGGGTTCAACCCACTACCACTATGACGCTTTGGGCAGGACTTCGAATTTGATCAAGACGATAGACGGCACAGCCTATGCGATCGGAACCGCCTACGATGGTTTAGGCCGCATCAAGACCATTACCTACCCATTCATCCAACCGGTCTCATATTTATACGATTCAGGAGGTAACTTGTGGCAAATCACCGGCTATGCCATCTACAGCAATTACGATGCATCCGGCCACCCGGGAAACGTCACCTTCGGCAACGGTGTTACCACTACATACCAGTACCATCCTGCAAATAACAGATTGCAGTCGATTAACACCAAAACGCGAAACCTCGAAACACTGGTTGACCTCAGCTATACCTATGACAACAAGGGGAATGTCAAAAGCATCAACGATAAGGTGCACGCACTGTCGCCTCTCGCAGCTTCCAATCGAATCTACGCCCCCTATCCCGGCAAAGCGCATGCTTGCGGACTAGCAGGAACCATTTTCCACTACGATGCAAACGGTAACCTGATGTCCGACGGTCAGCGGACAATAATTTACGATTACGACAACATGCCGAATACCATCAACGGCAGCATCAGGTTCGTCTATGATGGCATGGGAAACAGGGTCAAGAAAATAACTCCGACGAACATTCGGACCTACATCGATAAGCTTTACGAATGTGAAGGAAGCGTCTGCGGCAAATACATTTTTGCAGGCGATACACGCATTGCGCTCAAAACAGCCACCCAAACATATTACTACCATCCGGACCATTTGGAGAGTACAAGCATAGTTACCGACTCATCAGGAAACAAGGTTGAAGACGTCGCTTATGAGCCTTTTGGGAAAATCATCGCTGACAGTGGAACACTCAAAGTCAGCCACCTTTATACAGGCCAGGAGCTGGATATTGAGACGGGACTGTACAACTATAATGCAAGGCTGTATGATTCTGAAAGCGGCAGTTTTGTCACGCCGGACACCATTGTGCCGGACCCTGCAAATCCGCAAAGCTTGAACCGATACAGCTATGTTTTGAACAATCCGATTATGTATACGGATCCAAGCGGACATGGTTGTGTCGGAAACAATGATGATGGAGACTGTGTTGAATGGGAAATGGAGAATTCCCAAGATTATCCCAAGTTCAAGCTTAATGAAATTCAAGTAAAACGCGATATATCAGAAACAAACGAACTTTCTTATCAAGAAAAAAGCATTGGTTATAGTACTGACTTGTCAAGTATTGAAGGAGTTAATCCGGCGCGTTGGGATACAGACCCAATGGTCAGCCCGTTAGATTTGATTGGGCTACCGAAACTGGGATTGGGAGTGATTAGTGGGATTGCTAGGATCGGCAGTAAGGAGTTTATTAGTATAATAGGAAGGGAAGTCGGGGAAAATACAACTAAAGCATTGTATCACTACACAACCGAATCTGCTGCAAATTATATCTCTAAAACAGGATTAAACTTATCAAAAGATGGTTTTATCTATAGCACAACAAAAGGTAGTTTAACACCAGTACAAGCTCAAATAGAGCTTGCATTGAGTCCAAACAGGGGACTGCCTAACGCGTTATTTAGAATAGACGTTAATGGACTACACAAAATAGGAATCAAACCTGTACTTGGTCCTAGATCTGTCACGGGCGGTAACTTCGGTTGTGGTAGTGGAATAGAAGTACTATTCAATAAACCTATTCCTCCACAATATTTATTAAGAATTAACTGAGGTATCCATGGATTTTGATTTAATAAAACGTTTAGAATGCTCAATTGATTTTATAAATGATGGGCTGACATTTACTGTTAATGATTTTGTGTTAGGCAAATCAGCAAACGGAAGAATATTTGTCAATGGATATGTAGGATACTCAAACCTTAACAATATTTCCAGATCAATCATTTTGAGGGAATTTAAAGAGATGAAAGATGGTTTCACTGAGTTAATGAATAGCTCAAAAAAGTTTAAAGAGTTTGCAGACCCAATAGGTATTGATTTTGTTCTTCTATTTGACACTGGTACCGCAGCAATAAAAGTTTGTGAAGAAGTTGATGGCATTTTTCGACTGATCGATATTATTTAGTGTTCATCCGGAAACACCTGGTAATGGCTGATAAAGGGCGGAACGGGGCTTTCGAGGAGATCGTGATACGGGTTCAGTGCAAGATCCCGAAAACCGGGAAAGCGCTTGAAACCAGTAAAAGCTCCGACCAGTGAGTC
>CAZHVY010000083.1:0-6646 GCA_964536305.1 uncultured Geobacter sp.
GTTAACCACCTTGTCCGTGGTTCGAGTCCGCGCTGGGGAGCCAAAAATTACAGGGGTTTAGCCAAACAGGCTAAACCCCTTTTTAGTTTGTGCAACCTCTGGTGCAACCTCCTTGCCTCTGGTAGGACACGTACTGCACCGTACATTTATTTCACCCTCCCTTCTTTATGGTCCATCTGGCTGGATCGATCTGACAGCACGTTTTGAGCAACCTGGATGATGATGTCTCTCTTGCCAGGTCGAATGTGTCTTGTTTCAGGATTCATGCAACCCTATAAAGCCTCATAATTTTTTCTTTTCCCCCTAGTGGTTGCCCTACGATGGGCTGGTCGGCCATCGCTCCGCTTCGCTTCCTGTGATCACCGGGGATGCCCCGCCGTCATCTGCTCTCTACGCCGCTTCCCGTTCTGCCAGCCAGGCAGCCACCTCGGAACGCCGCCACCCGACCCGTTTGTGCGACAGCTGCACGCGAGCAGGGAACCGCCCGGCCGTCTCCATCCTCCACAGCGTGGTAGCGGAGAGCCCCGTGAGGCGCTCCAGCTCGGCGCGATTGACCACGTCGCGCTCAGCACGAGGAACGGATGCCACCTGCGGCCTCGGCTCTGCTGGGGCCTTCCGGTTAACCGCCTCCCGGATTTCGTCCAGCAGCGGCCGCAGCTCCTGCACAACCCGGTCGGCGATGGCCCTGATGTCGTGGGGCTCGAGCTCGATCTTCATTTCAGCCTCCTGAAGAGAAGGCCCGCCGTCTAGATCCTAGACATGGCGGGCCTGGGGGATTAAGGAGAAAAAGCTCCTCAATAGTTTGTTCTGAAAAATCGACTTATAAGATTCTAATAAAACAGGGGCATCATCTTCTCATCACTTTCGTCGCATTTCTAAATAGTTGCCTTTTGTCATAAATTCTTTTTCCTGATTTCCTATCTTTCTCTCGTTTCCTTGTGGGGTAACTGGGGTAGCGGGGTAACGGGAACGCTGGCAACAACAGATCGCTTTCCCACTGCTTCCCGCAGGCCGCGAAGTGGGGTCCTCAGGAACGAGGCACGCTTCCGGTTCTTTCGCTCTGAGCGCTACAGCCCTTTCCTCCTCGCCCATTCAGCGATGAGCAGGGCCTCAGCGATACCGTCATGCTCGGTCCGGCACCCCCTCGGGACCAGGTCAACGGTCGGGAACAACCTCCGGCAGGCCGCAATGCTGTCCCGTTTCCTGCTGGTAAGTCCCATGGCCTTTTTCCAGACGTGTGGCCGCACCTCCACGTAGGGGATGCCGAGATGGATGGCCGCGTCCTCGAAGGAGCCGAAGTGAACGCCGTAGCGAAAGGCGCTCACCAGCCCCTGCTTCGGGAAAACCTGGGACAGCTCCGTGACCATGACCAGATTCGGGTGCTTCCCGCTTTCCCGCCTGACCCAGTCCGCGATGCGGGCCTTGCCGTCCGGCATCCGCTCCCACGCCAGGGGCTCTCCATCTGAGCGGAGCACGCAGAGGCCGCCGTTCTTGCCGGGGTCCACGCCCAGGTAGTGCTTTTCCCTTCTCACAGCAGACCCCTTTCCACGAAAGAGAGGTAGCCGTCCTCACCGACGATCACGTGGTCCAGGACCGGGATGCCGAGCAGGTCGCCCGCATCCTTCAACCTCCGGGTGATCTCCCGGTCCTCCCGGCTCGGCTCCGGATCGCCGCTGGGGTGGTTATGTATTAACAGGACGGCCGCCGCAGAAGACAGGACTGCGGACTTGAAAACTTCGCGAACATGCACGACACACTGGTTCAGGCTTCCCACGGACACCCGGTCCAGGCAGACGATGCGGTTCTTCCCGTCCAAGTGGAGGGTCAGGAAATGCTCCTTGGTCTCATAGCGCAGGTCCCGGAACAGTTCGTAGACCTGCGCCGGCGAGGTAAAACGGTCCGTGGCGAGGTAAGCGGGCATATCTTCCCGCACCAGCTCCCGGCGGAACACCGTCCGCATCACCCGCAGGCGCACCGCCCTAGTCGCTTCCCCATTCCCGTATTCCTGGAGCAGGGCTTTCAGTTTTCCCATGGCCCCCTCCTCATCGGACACCGGCCAGGAACAACAGGCCGAAGGCGATTACCACCGCCACCGGCAGCAGCCAGCGGCTGTTCCGTATCCGTTGCCGATTTCTTCTTATCCGGCATGACCGCCGGGGCTTCACGTCCAGACCGATCAGCCCGGACCCGTATCTTTGTTCCATGGTTTCCTCCAACAGAAACGCCCCGGCTTTCTGACCGGGGCGTTCTCGATGTTCGTGTGGTGTGTTTTCTATGCAGCCTGGGGCAGCTCCCGCTTCTTGAGCGGCTTCACCTCCAGGCGGGTATACCCGGCCCGGCCTTTCAGCACCTTGGGGTAGATGTCGGGATAGTGCTGTTTCAGGAGCGCTGAATCCACCGTGAGCGTCGGTTCCACCGTGGACACCGCCAGGGAGAGGGTCTCGGTACGCCCCCGGAATGCCGGGCCGGTGTAGTCGGTAAGCTCCTGGCGAATGGCCTTCATCTCCTTTTCCGCGCTGCTTTTCGTGTCGTTCAGCTCGACGTATTTCAAGGCCAGCATCTCCACCTCCGGCGGCAGCTGCACCATGCGGCAGTCGAAGGCCGGGCAATCGTCCCGGTACTGGCAAAAGCCGCAGAGCATGGACGGTGACGGCCGGGCCTCGTCAGTGCCGTTCAGGGCGTCGAGGAGGTGGAGCCCCCGGCAGTACAGGTAATTGAAGGTAGGCTCGTCGTAGCCGTAGCCGTTGAACTGGTGGACCTCCCCGGCGTTCAGGTCCACCGCCAGGATGCTGCCGGAGATCTCCCCCTGGGGATACTGGAGGCGCAGCAACCCGAGCTGGTAGGCCAACTGGTCCTCCCACTGGGGATAGGGTGCGTCGGGGATGCCGGAAACACTCTTCACCTCGATGGCGTGCATCCCGGCTTTGGAATAGAACAGGAAGTCGATGTGGCAGCGGAGCGGCACGGTAGGATGGGTGATCTCCACCTGGGTGTCATAGACGGCCCCGCCCGCCGTGAAGATGTTGCCCAAGAGCCACTCGGCGGTGTGTCCGCGCGCGAACTTGAGCAGGGTGCTGACACTCGGGGTTGAGGGATACCGACGTTGCAGAAAGGCCTTCCTGGCACACCCGGCCACGTCGCTGGAGCCGATGTACTGGGTGCGATCCCCGAGGGGCTCGCTCTGTCGGCGGTTCAGCTCCACCACCGCCGTCTCGAAGAAGTCGTAGAGATTCATGGTATCAATCCTTTCATCCGCTGCCGGATCTCCAGCAGGGCCTTGTCCAATTCCTGTCGGCATTCGATACAGATCACTTCCTCCCACGGCGCGCTGAGGGACGGGGAGAAGCCGTCCATGGAGCGCAGCATGTACCCGCTCGTCAGACCGTAGGCGTCCTCGTCCTCCATGAGGTCGGTGCCGCAGAGTGTGCATTCCCCGAGTACCTGTTTCATGCCGCCTCCAGGAGTCTCAGGGCGGACGGCGTCCGCAGACCGGGATTGGCCAGGATGGTCAGCAGCTGTGACAGGGCCTCGACGCAGGCGGGGCACAGCACCTTCTCCTGGCGGGCGTAGTCCCTGCTGAAGTAACCGGCGCTTGTCCGGCCAGGGGCGATGGAGAGGGCGTTCTCCCCCTCGGGGATGTCCGTGCGGCAGACGTCGCAGACGGTGATATGTTTTCCGGCGTTGTTCGTGTAGCAGATCATGGTGAAACCTCCTAAAAGGGATCCGTTTCGAATCTGAAGATCCAGGATTTGATGTCCGGCGACCACCGGAAGCCGTTTTGCTTGAGCAGTTCCTTGTGTGAGTAGCTCTTGGCGCTGATGATTCCGCACTCCGTGTCGAGTTCATAATCGATTCCTTTCGCTTCCAGCAGAGAGATGATCCCCCCGACGACATCGTCGGCAATGGGTGGGTCGGCAGGCTCCGGTTTCTGGTTCGGGGGCGGCCCCACCGGCCAGCTCTCTTCGTCGTCGTGAGGGTATGGAGTATTCTGGCGGGAAGCGGGGTCAGGAGGGGCGACAACCGAGAGGTGACCTTTCTCCGGTGCCGTGCGGGAGTATTCCGCGTCAATGACGATATCCCCGCCGTCGGTCTCGTACCCGGCCCCCATCTCCTCGGGAGAGTAGACGCCGTGGATGTTGAAGGCCTTGCGCAGGCATTGGCTCTCAGCGACCTTCTTGAGCATCGTCTCCGGCTTCTCCGCCCAGAACTTGGTCGGGTAACCGTCGTTGTTCTTCTGCACGTACTCGGCATAGGCCACCTGAACGGTGAAGGGCTTTTCCGAGTCTTTTCGCCAGACCGTGCATTCCGCCATAAGGTCCTGCTGGTACTGCCATTTACCGCCAACCAGCCGAGGCACTTCCCGGATTCCGGCGGTCGTCTCCATGCCCGCCAGCTGGCTGGAGCGGTGGGCGATGGAAAGGAACCCGTCCCGCCCCACCATGGGCTCTATTTTCTCCACCCACTGGCCGTTGACCTTCTGCCTGCGGGGAACGAAGAACATCTCACGGGTGATGGGGTTCAATCCCAGCTCTTTTGCCACGGCAAAGCAGTATGCCTGCTCGGCCGCGCTCCCCCCGGCGGGGAAGAACTGTTTTTTGATGACGGCCAGATCCTCCGGGGAAAAGTCGATCTTTGCCACTGCGTTGCTCATCTTATATGCTCCTTTCGATAGTGGGTGTGGATCACAGGGCACGGGCGACCTTCCAGGTTTCCAGGCCCAGGTTCAGCAGGTCGCGCTCGTGCAGGTAGTGGGAGAAGACGGCCCGCACCTCGTCCTTGGCTGCGAGCAGCTCCGCCTCGGACAAGGCCATGGCATCCTCTCCCATGTTCCCGGCGATGCTCTTCAGCACGTCACCCATGGTGACGGCAAAGACCACCTGGTGGGAGTCGGGGATCCGGCGGGCCAGGGTTGTCGCGATCTCTTCCGTGGTCATGGCGTTTCCCTCACCCATACGGGACGACCGTGACGGCGTAGGCCCCCATGCGGACGTAGGAAAGGAAGTTTTCCTGCCAGATGGTGAACATCTCCCTGGCTTCGGTGATAGGGAACTCCATGCTGCAGTGCTGGAAGAGCCCCAGAGAGAAGTCGAAATCCAGCTCCTTGGCCAGCTCGCATTGGGGTGGCCTGCCGTAGTAGGCGAAGTCGGTGACGTACTGGATGCTGCCGTCCGGGGCCACGGCGATCTCCACCGGGTGGAAGCCTCCCGCTTCCGGGGTGAAGTCCGGATCGCGGAACGAGAGGACCGCCCCGTTCTGCGGGGCGAATTCGGCCTTTTTCAGCTCTTCCTCCAGGAGGGAGCGGAACTCAGCCTGAAGTGTCAAAGGGATAGATTCGATGCGTAGCTGCATGGTGGTACTCCTTCTGTGAAATAGAACGGCCCATACCCCGGTGAGGGTATGGGCCATTGCGTTGATGGTTACGGTTTTCATGTCAGTCGTTGCGCCAGGTCCTGGCCTTCTCCCGCATCGTCGGGGTGATCCGGTCTTCCAGGGTCACGAGCAGCCCGGCGAGCACCGCCAGGTCGTCGGCGTACCCGGCAAAGGGGATCAGATCGGGCACTGCGTCGAACGGCCAGATCAGGTACCCGAGCGCCGCCACGATGGCGACCCGGACCCAGGCCGGGGTTTCCTGGCCCTTAAGGACCAGGTAGAGGAGGAGGGCATGCTCCCGAAGGGTGCCGCCGATCTCCTCGAGTTTCTCCCGGAATGCCCCTTCCGAGTAGTGACGCTCATTTCCCATCGCCACCTCCCATCTCACGGACGAGCTTGGCACGGAACGCGGGGTCCAGCCAGGGGGCGTCGGGAACGATGATGGAAACGCCACTTTCGTTGTTGAAGAGGATGCAGGTAAGGAAACAGCGCGTCTCCCGCTGATAGCCGACCCCTTCCAGAACCGCAGCACTCCACGTGCGGCCAAAGAGGGACAGCGCGTCCAGGTCGGTGGTCGTCCGATCGATGACCACCACATAGTTGTCGTCCGGGTAATCGGTCCCGTAGGCGGTGATGATGTTGTGAAGGGCGCTCCGGGCGGCGTGCCGTACGTTCGGGGGGAGCCGGGCCTTGTTCAGGTCGGCGGGGGAACAAATGATGATCATGCTTAAGACCTCCTGTGGTGTGGATTCGAAACCACAGGAGTGATATGTATGGAAAACTCCGGTAATTACGGCATTGCATGGCAGATTACACTTCGGGACAATTCTCCTCGATCCAGGATTCGATCAAGCTGATGATGGTGCGGTCCTGGCGCACCGCCTCCATTTTCAACCGGCGGTGGAGGGCGCGATTGATGCTGAGGCTCAAGCGGGCGGTTTCTCCGGACGACTCGACTGCCTGCTCTTTCGACGTATTTTTAGTGGACTCAAAAAGAAGCTTTCTGCGCCGAGCAGGTGGCGGGACGACAGAGTTATCATCCTTGGAGATATCCTTTTCTCCATCAGGTGATGGCTCTACATCTTCGGTGATTGGTGTGTTTTCGTGCTCCCTTGGCTGCTGCTCCACCGGATGAGTTGACAAGCGTCTGTTCCTATTGAATGCAAGTGGGTTCATGTGACTCTCCTTTCGTAATAAAGCTGAGATTGGTAGTTGGATCAATTTATCCCGAATCCGCAAACCTGTAGTTGACGTACCTCTGGCGGGGGTAGTCGGG
>CAZHVY010000084.1:0-6607 GCA_964536305.1 uncultured Geobacter sp.
CCCGCATGTGCCAGGTCCGTTCCGTAAGAACCTGCTTCGATAGTATGGTATGCATTTTCCCGTTATCCCTGAAAGTTGATGGATGCAGAGGCAGTATGTATCTTTTTTACTCGAGGCCGCCGGTTACGGCCGCCACCCGGCAAGTAATTTCCTTCACACACCACGTATTGATATACAGATTTTTTTTAAAGGTAAAATTTTTTTTCTTGACCCCCAATTTCCACAAATCGTGTGTACACAAAAATGCCTACCCTAAGTAAATAGAGTAGGCATCTTCATGGCGCTAAAGGTATTCTTTCGTATGCTCAGGTCAGTCAGAGGCCAACCCGCGACGTATCAGACATCCCGGTCCAGGACCTCCCGGACCTTGTTTAAAAAAGTGAGGGGTATAATCGGTTTTTCCATAAAATCCAGCCCCTGTTCGATGAACCCCTTTTTGTTGATGATATCGGAACTGTAACCGCTCATGAATATGGTCCGCGCCTCCGGGCAGATGCGCCGGATATCATCGTAGACCTCATTGCCGTTTTTCTTGGGCATCACCACATCAAGGATGATCAGCCTGATCCGCTCCGCGTTCTCCTCGAACCTGGCCACCGCGTCAACGCCGTCCACCGCCTCGATAACCGTATAGCCGCACTCTTCCAGGAGCGACCCGGCCAGTTTGCGCACCTCTTCATCGTCTTCGGCCACCAGGATGGTTTCCACTCCGGAGGGGGGAGAGAACAGCTCGCCGAAAATGTTAGACTTTCCACCGGACACCAGGGGAAGGTAGACATGGAAGGTGGTTCCCTGCCCCTCTTCGCTGGCCACTTCGATGTATCCTTTGTGTTCTTTCACGATGCCGTAGGCTATGGAAAGTCCCAGGCCGGTCCCCTGTCCCACCTCCTTGGTGGTAAAGAACGGCTCGAAAAGCTTTTCCCGGTCTTTTTCGCTTATCCCTGAACCGGTGTCGGAAACGGACAGACAGGCGAAACGGATCGGCTCGGCCCCGCCCGGCATATCAACGCCGTCCCGCTGGATCTCCAGCAGACCGGTGCGGATCCTGAGCACGCCACCATTGGGCATGGCGTCCCGCGCATTGGTGGCCAGGTTCATCAGAACCTGTTCAATCTGGCCGATATCCGCGAATATGGGAAGCTCCCTTTCATGGAGCGATATCTGCTGCTCGATATCCTCGCCGATGATCCGCTCCATGAATTTACGCATGTTTTGCACTATCCCGTTCAGATCCACATTCTGCGGGTTGATGACCTGTTTCCTGCTGAAGGCCAGAAGACCCTGGGTCAGGCCGGCCGCCCGCTCCGCCGCGCCGAGGATCTGCTCCACGAAGTGAACCGGCTGGTTGTCCCCGGTCATTTTCATGATAATCAGATGGGCATATCCAATGATTGCCGTCAGTACGTTATTGAAATCGTGGGCTATTCCTCCGGCCAGCTGACCTACCGCCTCTATCTTCTGGGCCTGGCGCAACTGCTCTTCCAGCCTGTCTCTCTCCTCTTCGGCCTTCTTACGGGCCGACATGTCCCTCACCACCTCCAGCAGACGCTCCCTGCCGCCGATAACGGCCCGCTTCAGGCTCACCTCGGCCCAGAATTCCCGTCCGTCTCCGGCTCGGGCCAGACACTCGAAAAAGTCCGAATCCCCGGCATCCGCCATGCGCATGCGTTCCAGGGCAATATCCCGGACGGAGTCTCCTTCACTGGCGCGAAGCGCTCCTTCCCCCAGTCGCAGGGCCTCCTCCCTGGTATACCCGTACATCTCGCACATGCGCCTGTTCACATCGACAACCTTGCCGGTATCCATGTCATGCACGATAATTGCGTCATTGGCCGCATCGAAGATGGCCCGGTAATTGGCCTCCGATGCGCGCAGCGCCTCCTCGGCCTGCTTCCTGGCCGTAACGTCCGCCGAAGTGCCGGCCATGCGCAGGGGAGCGCCGGCGGCGTCCCGCTCCACCACCTTGCCCCGGTCCAGGAACCACATCCACTGGCCGGACTTTCCAAGGGTCCGGTACTCCGCCACATACCTTTCCGTCTTTCCCTCCAGATGCTCATGGTACTCCCTCAGAAACTCCGGCAGGTCGTCGGGATGAATCAGCTCCCGCCAGCGATCGAGCGGCATGGCGGACTCCTTGGCATCATACCCGAGGATATCGGCCCAGCGCTGGTTGTGCCTTATCTCCCGCCGGACCAGGTCAATGTCCCAGGCGCCGTAATTACTCCCTTCAAAGGCCATTCTCAGGAGCTCCTCACTTTCTCTTATCCTGCGCTCGGACATCTTGCGCTTGCGCAGCAGCAGGACGGAAAGAATGATGAGCGATGCGGCCAGGAGGAGATGGATCGCAACGACGGCCAGCTTGAGTTTGTTGTAACCGGCAAGAAAGGTCTCCTGCCTCACCCCCACGAAGAGAGCGCCGATCACCTTTCCCCGCGCATCCCGGATCGGGTCGTAGGCAACGAAATAAGGGGTCCCCAGGATAGTGCTTTCACCACGGTAGGAACGGCCCTTCACAAAAAGCGCTTCCCGGGCCGGACCTGTCAGACGGACGCCGACGGCGCGGGAACCATCCGGCAGCAGGACGTTGGTGGAAACACGCACATCACCCATGAAGATGGTCGCCACTCCTCCGAAGAGCTCCTTTATCCTGTCCGGAAGTTGAAAATCACCGTTGATCACGTAGTCGCCGGCAAGCAGCCTGCCGTTGACAACGGCCATCGGAGATCCCTTTTCCCGCAGCATCACCCAGAAGGTTCGCAGATGGCTCTCCTGGAGCTGGATCGCCTGGCGCGCGGCCTCGTGGCGAATCTCGAAAAGGGAAAAGATCGTCGTAAGAGATATGGCGCACACGGCAATCAACCCGTATATGAAGATGTGTCTGTTCGATTTTTTCAGCGGCATTCGCTCTCCCATCCAGAGTCCCGTTTCCGGGGATATTACCCAAGCATCACCATTTAAATAAAACAGTCCAGTCCCTTTGAAAAGCCCTCCGTCCCCCTTCCCCTTGCAATACGACGATGAATCCGGTAGAAATTGTCGGCGGAAGCGGTCCGGCAGGCCATCAACCAGCACAATGGCCCGCCATCCCCGCCCGAGGACGGATATCGGAGAGACGCCCATGAAGAAAAAAAAGAAGACGCAGCCGGCGGCCTTGCAGGGCTCGCCACGGGGAAATACCGGCCAGGGCCGGTCCATCGGCATCGATAAGGCGCTGGATCTGGCGCTGAGCCATCATCAGGCCGGAGACCTGGAAGCGGCGGCGGACATCTACCGCCAGGTCCTCCATTATCAGCCCGGCAACCCGTCCGCCCTCCACTTCCTGGGGGTGGTCGCCTTGCAGCGGAAGCGGCACGCGGAAGCGGCGGAACTGATCAGCAGGGCGGTTGCGCTGAAACCGGACTACGCCGACGCCCATTCCAACCTGGGCAACGCCTTCCGGGAAATGGGACGGCTTGAGGAAGCCGAAACGAGCTACCGCAAGGCCATCGCCGTAAATCCGGGCTTCGCCATGGCCCACTATAACCTGGGGTCCGTCCTCCTGGACCGCTCGCTCCCCGAAGAAGCGGTGAAAAGCTTCCGCCGCGCCATAGCAGCCAACCCCAGGCTGGCCGAGGCCCATGTCAATCTCGGCAATGCCCTCAGAAATACCGGTGACCTGGAAGAAGCGGAAAAGAGCTACCGGACGGCCCTCCAAATCCGGCCCGGCCTGGCGGTGGCCCGGTACAACCTGGGGAACATCCTCATGGAAAAAGGCAAGGACGAAGAAGCCGCGGCATGCTATGAAAGCGCCCTGGCCCTGAATCCCGGCTACCGGGAAGCGCGGCTCAACCTGGGGGCCGTGCTGCGCGACATGGGAAAACCGGCGGAGGCGGCTGCCTGTTACGAACGCGCCCTGGATGATGATCCTCTGAACCCTGAAATAATGGTCAGCCTTGGCGCCGCGCTTCGGGAACAGGGAAGGCCCGCCGACGCCGAAGCCCGATACCGGAAGGCCCTGGAGCTTGCCCCGGGATTCTCCCTGGCCCACTTCAACCTGGGCAATGCCCTGCGTGACCAGGAACGGCTCGAAGAGGCGGTTGCCTGCTATGAAAAGGCCGTATCCCTTGCCCCCTGCCCTTCCTACCTGTGCAACCTCGGTAACGCCCTGCGCGATCTGGGACGGCCGGAGGAGGCCGTCGACGCCTATCGCCAGGCTCTGGACATGGAACCGGATAACGTGGAAACGCGCGTGAACCTGGGAAACGCCTTCAAGGAGCTGGGACAGCTGGCCGAGGCCGAGGCGTCCTACCGCGAGGCGCTGCTGGTCCAGCCGGACATGGCTTACATCCACTTCAACCTGGGCGCCGTCTTTCAGGACCAGTGCCGGATCCCGGAGGCCATTGCCTCCTTCCGCAAGGCCATCGCATTGCAGCCCGATCATGTGGTCGCCCACAGCAACCTGCTCATGAATATCCAGTACGACCCGGGCACGACCCCGGAAACCCTTCTGTCCGAATCCATGGCATGGGAAAAGACGCATCTGGCCGGGATCCGCGCCACCGAATCCCATCCCAACACCCCCGACCCGGAACGGCCCCTCCGCATCGGCTATGTGTCCGGAGATTTCCGGCGGCATCCGGTCGGCTATTTCCTGGACGGCGTGCTCGCCTGCCATGACGCGGATCAGTTCCAGGTCTTCTGCTACGCCAACCAGAGCCACGAGGACGACCTCACCCGCCGCCTGCGGCGCAATGCCCGCGGCTGGCGGACCGTCCACGGATGCGCCGATGAGAGGGTGGCGGACATGGTCCGGGAAGACGGGATTGATATCCTGTTGGACCTCTCCGGCCACACCGCGCGCAACCTCCTTACCATGTTCGCCCGCAAACCGGCTCCGGTACAGGCCACCTGGGCCGGATACGTGGGGACCACCGGCCTGTCGGCCATGGACTATCTCATCTCCGACGACCGGGAGACCCCGGCCGGGACCGAGGGATGGTACCGGGAAAGGATCGCGCGGCTGCCCGACTGCTATGTATGCTACTCCCCTCCGGACTACGCGCCGCCAGTGGCGCCCCTGCCCGCCCTGAAAAACGGTTTCGTCACCTTCGGCTGCTTCAACAACCTGTCCAAGATCAACCCCGGCGTGCTGGCCCTGTGGATCAGGCTGCTGCGGGAAGTCCCGGAATCCAGGCTCCTCCTGGTCACAAAAGCCCTGGGAGACCCCCCCACCAGGGAAAGGTTCCGGGGGGAATTCGCCCGTTGGGGAATGGAGGCGCGGGTCACGTTCCAGGGGATGATTCCCCACGCCCAGATCCTGGCCAGGTACGGCGATGTGGACATAGCCCTGGACCCCTTCCCCTATTCGGGAGGGCTCACCACCCTGGAAAGCCTGTGGATGGGGGTCCCGGTCATCACCCTCGGCGGCGACCGGTTCGCGTCCCGCCACACCCTGAGCCACCTCACGGCGGCGGGCCTGCCCGGGCTCATCGCCCGGGACGAGGACTCCTACATCACAACAGCCGCGTCCCTGGCCGCGGACATGCCGCGCCTGGAAGAGCTGCGCCGCGGCCTGAGGGAAAGGATGGCCGCGTCTCCCCTTTGCGACTCCCCACGCTTCACCCGCAACCTGGAAGCGGCATACCGCGCCATGTGGCGCGAATGGTGCAGAGGAAAATGATCCCGGATTCGGCAGTTGGGGTCATCCTCCAACTGCCGGTTTTGGGATGATTACTTTATCCCCTTGCCGTTCAAGAACGGTCCATACTCCTTGTCCATCCCCTGAATATGGTTGGTCAGCCAGTCCCGGAGAAAAGACATCACGGTCTGGCTCAGGGGAACACTGCCCGAAGCAAACCCTTTCTGGAAGTCCAGCACCGTCATGGTGAGCTGGTTGTGCTCTTTCTTGTGGCTCTCGTAACCGGGATATGAGTGCAACTTCATTAGTTTTTCCTCGGAGGCAAAATGGTTCTGGGTATAACTGATGAGCCCTTGCAGGACGTCCCCGATGACCTGCTTCCCCTGGCCGGTCTTCATGGCGTCATGCAACTGGTTGATCAAGTTCATCAACTGCTTGTGCTCTTCGTCGAAGCGGCTGACACGCACGCTGAATTTATCGTTCCATGTAATCAGGGCCATCTACACCTCCATGATGAATGAATTCGTGTTTTCATGAACTTATCGGCATTTTCGCCCATAACTTGAGAAATCAGGCGTCTCCGCGGAATCATGTGCCCCCGGATATTTCACCCAGGCAGACAACCCGGTTCCGTCCCGTATTCTTTGCCCGGTACAGGGCATCGTCGGCGGCGGCCAGAAGGGCATCCATGTCACTGTCCCCTCTGCCGCTGACCACGCCGATGCTTACGGTCACGGGCACGAGGCCGGATCGGGTTTCAATCCCCTTCAGGGCCACGGCCTCCCGCACCCGTTCAAAGACACGTTCCGCCCCCTCTCCCGAAGATTCCGGGGCAACCACCAGAAACTCCTCTCCGCCATAGCGCCCGATACGGTCATAGGCCCTGAGGGCGCTCCCAACAGCGCGGACAAACCCGCAAAGCACATCGTCGCCGGTCTGATGCCCGTACCTGTCGTTCACCCGCTTGAAGCGATCGATGTCGCACAGCCC
>CAZHVY010000085.1:0-6483 GCA_964536305.1 uncultured Geobacter sp.
GGCATGACCTCGGCTGGCAGGATCGAAGTTGCTCCCGAGCAGATCAGCCGGGATGTGTTGTGGAAGAAATGGGCGGCACCGTATGCCATACTCGGATCGATCTATGTTTACAAGGACACGACAACGGCCGCCACGCTCACCATCGAACCTGGCGCAACACTGAAATTTGCAGCCAATACTTATTTATACATTGGGTACAGCACCTACAAAGGGGCCCTTGTCGCCCAGGGGACTACTACAAATAGGATTGTTTTCACCAGGAGCGGCACTTCAGGCAACTGGGCAGGAATACAGTTTTATGACGGGACCGTTGACGCCACGACCATTATCGAAAACGCGGACATCCAGTACAGCACCGGATTGAATTTAAGCTCAGCTTCACCCGTAATCAAGAACTCGACGATAACCGATGTGACCGGCAACGGCTTGTATATGTCCTCTTCCAATCCAACCATTGAAAACGTGACCGTCAGCTGTAACGGGTCATACGGGATATATATCAACGCGTCAAATCCTACCATTACCGGCGGAAGCCTCACGAATACCAACGCCAGCGGCCATGGCATCTATGGCGGCGGCTCTCCGATAATCTCCAACTACAACGTCTCCATCGTGAACACCGCTGGAAAATACGGCCTGTACCTGAGCAGCGCCACATCAGCTTTGAGCCTGACAAGCTCCACCATAGGCAACGGAGTATATCTCTACAGCACCTCAATCACCCCGACTGTAACCGGCAACACTTTCACCAATTCCGACAATTCGCCTCCCCATGCCGGGGCCAACATCATCGGCCAGATTCTGAATGACAACACCTTTACCGGCATGACCTTAGCCGGAAAGATCGAGGTAGCGGGTGAGCAGATAAACCGGGACGTTACATGGAAGAAATGGATAGCGTCGTATTATGTCCTTGGAACTGTAAACGTTTACAAGGACGCAACGACAGCGGCAACCCTAACCATAGAGCCGGGTACGGCAATCAAGTTTGCCGCCGCGACCGGTCTTCAGGTAGGATATGGGAACAACAAAGGAGTAGTAATCGCGAACGCATCGGGCGCAAGTCCCATAACATTCACGTCGAGCCAGGCAACACCCGCTCCGGGCAGCTGGAACGGACTGACACTTAATGGCGCTTCCTCGAGTGCGAGCGTATTGAACAACGTTATTATCGAATACGCCGGAAACAGCGGGAACTACTCGTATGCCAACCTGGCCCTGTCATCGTCATCACCCACCATCCGCAACTGCATCATCAGGAACAGTGCCGGCAGCGGCATCTATCTGTCCAGCGCCCAAAATACCCCGCAAATTCTCTCCAGCGAGATCACCGGCAACAAGTGGGGGTTTTACGCCAGCTATTCAAACGCATTCATAAGCAACTCGAAAATCCACGGCAACACAACCGCCGGAGTGCTCAACTCCACGACCAGTGTCAATGTGGACGCCCGAAACAACTGGTGGGGCTCGGCTTCCGGCCCTTATCACACCAGCAACACTTCCGGCGCCGGCAACAGCGTGAGCGACGGGGTACAGTTCTCCCCCTGGATCGGGCAGACACCCGGCGGCAACCTCTACTTCAGCAACGTGGCGGTCATGCCGTCGTCCTTCAACCCGCAGGGCGACGAGGCAACCTTCAGCGCCTCAATATCCGCTTCAGCCAACTGGACCATAACCATCATGGACAGCAGCGGCACTGTCGTCAGGACCTTCACCGGGAGCGGCACAGGCATCAGCCAGAGCTGGAACGGCCAGGACAGTCAGGGCGCAACGGTTCCTGACGGGAACTACACCTACAAAATAGAAGCCGTGGACCCCGCGACTTCCGAGACAGCGGCGCCGTATCAGGGCAACCTGAAGGTCATGAGCCAGCTGCCCATCGCGAAAATCGTCTATCCCGCAGACAACCAGGTCCTGTCGGGTGGGAGTATAATCGGCGTAACCGGTACCGCATCGGACAGCTCCGATTTCAAGAGCTACACACTTGCCTGCGGGACCGGGGACAATCCCGCCAGCTGGACAACCCTCAAAACCTCATACACGCCGGTGAACAATTCCTCGATTTACAGCTGGGACCTCTCGGCAGCGACAGGCGGGGTATATACGCTCAAGCTTACCGTTACCGACAACGCCAACAACATCGCGGAAAAGACCGTCAGGGTAAGACTCCTGTGGATACAGAACGCATTGCTCTCGGAAAGTTACCTCTCCCCCAACGGAGACAACCTGAAAGACACGACCTCGTTCACCGCCAGTGCGAGCTACCCCGTCAACTGGGGCCTGACCATTACCAATTCCAGCGGAACGGCAGTCAGGACCTCCACGGGAAGCGGAAGCATCTTTGCAGCCACCTGGGACGGCAGGAACAATGCGGGCGTGCTGGTTCCGGACGGAGTCTACAACTACCGGATAGACGCCGCTGATCCGGTATCGTCGACGCCTGCTTCGCCGAAGACCGGAACTGTCACCGTGGATGCGACGCTGCCGCAAGCATCCATAACCATTCCCGCCTCCGGCGCTGCATTGCATGGCGTCATATCCATACTCGGAGTCGCGTCCGATGCCAACATTGACAGTTACAAGGTCGAATACGGCCCCTCCTCCGGAGCAGGCCCCTGGACGTTGATATCCGCCGCCACGTCATCGGTTGCCGCCGGCGCCCTGGCAACCTGGTCCACCAATGACCAGACAAACACCGTACCCGTATCAAACGGCGCCTACAGCCTTAAGCTTACGGTGGCAGACAAGGCAGGCAACACCGCGACGGCATCGGTCCCCGTCTCGGTGGACAACCTGATCCTTTCCGGCATCTCGGCGAGCAGCCACGAACTGGACACCAGCACCGGCCAGACCGCAACCATTTCGTATTCCATCAACAAGCCGGCAACGGTCACTCTGAAGATCATTCCCGAAAAACTGGGAGGTAACGGCACCCCGGTGTACCAGACGGCAGCGAACTGCGCGGAAGCCGGTTCTTATTCCTTCACGTGGAACGGCAGGAATACCGCCGGAAGCATTGCGCCGGATGAAGCGTACCTTTACATCCTTGAAGCAACCGACGGGACCTTGACGGATTCCTATGCGCCCGCTGCATCCACAGGCAGCGGCACCCTGACGTGCAGCCAGAGCAGTTACAATCCTCTGAAAAACATACCCCTTACCGTAAGCTATGCGCCTGACCAGCCTTCCAGGGTAAACATCAGCATTTCCTGGGGCAGCCAGAACTTCAAGATCATGGATGGCACACCCCATGTACCGGGCAGCTACACCTATAACTGGGATGGCAGGAACCCGGCCGGAAAAATCCTGGAAAGCGGAGCGGTATCTTCCTGCGGAATCGCATCATACCTTCCTGAAAATCATGTTGTTGTTACGGGAGGGGCGCCTAAAATCTCCTCGGTGAAAATCGACCCGTCCCAGATATCGCTGTCATATGGTCAGCACACCAGGATCAGGTACACGCTTGAAAGCCAGGCAAACATAAGTATCAGCATAGTCTCACCAAGCGGCACATTAATTAATTTATCCAGTAATGTCCCGCAGTCAGCAGGGAATTACGAATTGGTGTGGAATGCGCTTGATCAGGCCGACGTCAATGAAAGGCAGTTCCTTTCATCCGAAGAGGGTGATTATACGGTTGTCATCCAGGCAACGAACCCTGCAACAGGAGTGAGTTCGGTATCAAATGTGTACTTGAATCTGTATTAATCAGTTAAATTTATGCAATAAAGGCGACAATGCCATATGAACAGAAAGACTATATCGTTAATGTTTTTCATAAACAGTTTGATGATGATTTCTTATTTCTTATTATTATTTCATATTAACTGTAATGCAAATTATAACTGCTGGCAAACTAGCTATTGTGATACAGTAGCTGAAGCAGTCGATGTCATAAATTGGTCTTGTACTCACGCAGGAACACCATGCGGGTGTTTTCCTGGTGCTGAATACCGGTCAGATGGGTTGATAAGCGTTGATCTGTTTTATTATGGCTGGGACGAAGGTCTAATATGCAATTCAACGTTGCTTAAGGCTTTTGGACGTATTGTAGATCCACGCAATTGTGCTTCATCAGATCCATGCTGTAACGATCTTGATAAAAACTGCAGGAAATTGGATCCGACTGCCGGTAATGTGCATGGAGATAAACCGCCTATGCAAAAAGACCCAGAAAGAAATATATGCAGAATTGATAACGAAAATAATGTTGGGGCAAAAGCTGGAAGATAGATGAATTACCTAAATGGATGGATGCATGTGCAAGTAAAACCTTTAAGCATTTATATATCATTTAATATTGTTAATCTGGTCTTTTTGGGCATGGTATTTCCGTGTCACACGAGAGGAGCCTGTTGGTCGGCACCATTTACTTATGCTTGTGACACTCATGATGAAGCTTATGATTATGTGGCAAAATATTGTTCAGATAATAGTGGTAGATATTCATGCGGACTTAGCCCATATGAGGATACCCTGAACAATCTGGTATTGATTATGGGAGGAGAAGTAAAAATTGTAAACAAAACTGATGGTACCTGTTGCGACATAGTCTGTACTGGTAAAAAACAGTCGATTGGAGGGGCTGCATATTCACACATTTGTTCAGATCTTACTAACCCTTGTTGCGGTAGTCTTGATTCTCAATGCCGTAAATTAGATCCAACGGCTGGAAGCCCACATGGAGATAAAACCAAACCTGGCAAAAGCTCTGAGGGAAAATCTTGTGAAGCAGAGATAGCAAATAATAACAATGCTTCAGTCGGCAAATAGTATCTCTGATAGTCATGAAATTTATAAGTTTCCTTGCCGCATTAGCTCACGATGGAAAACCGTTGTCATGATAATGATAAATGAAAGGCTTATTATGCAATCTGTAACATGCAAATATTGCGTAAAGTTATCCAAAATGCTGCTAAAGGTCTTGCTAGCGGTAAACCTGGTTATTGGGATTCCTTTTCAAGTCAACTCACAATGCGTCAGATTGGGTTTCTTAAGATATGGCGGCAATTGTGACGCCATTTCTGAAGCCGCATCGATGATGTCCGAGGATTGTGGAACTTATGATTGTGGGTGTTCAGGTGGCCGAAATGATGTGGTGCCTGGAACGAGTAGTGGATCGCTTGTAAGCTATTTTGTCGATGGTGGGAAAGACTCTAATGGGAGATTGGAATGCCATCCCGAAAATATTTACGCAATACCATATAATTATCTGGGAATTTGTTCCGACCCCACCAACCCCTGCTGTGGAAGTGTTGATCAGTATTGCGGCAAAACCGATCCAACCGCT
This sequence comes from uncultured Geobacter sp., assembly GCA_964536305.1. Lineage (GTDB taxonomy): Bacteria > Desulfobacterota > Desulfuromonadia > Geobacterales > Geobacteraceae > RPRC01. The sequence goes on from CAZHVY010000085.1 coordinate 5,291, forward strand.
GGGAATCAACATGGCGACACAACACCTGTCGCTAAAGACCCTGAAGAAAATACCTGTCAGATTGCACTCGCGAAAAACGATCCCGCAAGAACCGAAAGGCCCGTAAGCCTTCTGTCGGGTGTCGAATCCTTTGAGCGGACTGATTTATCCGTAGGCAGCTTTTTCCCCATTACCATAAAACGCGATTACCACGGCAAGGCTGGTTACGATAGCCCATTGGGTTACGGCTGGGCGCACAACTACGACAAGAGGCTCTATACTTACGCCGACGGCTCCGTAGTTATCAGGAAAAATACCGGCTGGAAAAGGAAATTCACACCGACCGCCAACGGCTACGTAACACCTCTGGGCGAAGAAGGCACCCTGGTGAAGCATGCCGATGGCACCTTCACCTGGACCGAAGTTTATGGTACGAAAGAGGACTACGACCTCAAGGGGCGGCTTTCAGCAATTACCGACAAGAGGGGTAATACCCAGGTTTTAACCTATGATTCCGCAACCCGGTCACCCTTGACCGGGCTTCTGCCCACCAATGTGGATCAGAGCACATCCACGGTGGTCGCCTACGACTACCGGGTCAGCATGGTTGCGGAATTCAGCGCATCAGGGCAGGCAACCGGGGCTTCGGTCATTTTCCAGTATGACGGCTCGACGGGACGGCTCACCGGAATTACCGACAACCTCGGCAGGAGCGTCAACTATACCCATGACTCAATCGGCAACCTGACCGGCGTCACGTCACCGCTCATCAAGGCTGCCTATGGGTACACCAACACCAACTTCAAGCATGTTATAACCGCCATAGATGAAGGTGAAGGGCTTGTTACCAATACCTACAACAGCAGCATGAAGGTGTCGAAGCAAACCTATGGCACCGGCGCCATCGATTTCGAGTACACGATACCGCGGCAAAAGACCAAGATTACCACCAGTATCAAAGACCCGGCAGGCACGCTGCTCAACACCCAGACCCGCACCGTCGAGTTTGACGATCTCGGCCAACCGAAAAAAGTTACCGACACCCTTGGCAATGTGACCAGCTACACACGTGACAGCAGAACACTGGTCACCCGCGAAGAGAAGTGGGAAAACACCGGCACCGTAACCGCCCCCAGCCTGGTGCTGAAGACCGCCACAAACTACACCTACGACGCAAGCGGCAACATGCTGACCAAGACCGAGGCCCAGGGGAC
>CAZHVY010000086.1:0-5974 GCA_964536305.1 uncultured Geobacter sp.
AAGCTGGCAATCGGACTGCCCAAGTACTACCTGGAGAAATTCTTCGGGCTGGCGTTATTGCTTGTGTCTCTCAAAATGCTTTTTGCCAAGTAGCCGGAAGCGTACCCGAAGCGCCCGACTCTGCTCTCGCCTGCCGCCACATTAGTCGGATTCCTTCCCCAAAAGCTCCCTGGCAATGATGACCCGCATTATGTTCTGTGCGCCTTCCGCGCCCATCAGATAGGACGCCACCCCCCTGAGCCCCCGTTCAAGACCCGTCGGCCGGGCATATCCCAGCGCTCCGTGCCATGACATGACTTCGCGGATTATGTCGAAAGCCGCGGAAGGCGCAGTCAGCTTGGCAGCCGCGGCAGCCCGGTTCAGCTCTCCACGTCCGACGTTACCGCCGCCGTACATCCTGTCCAGAAGCCATGCAGCCCTGTAAACCAGCAGCCTTGCGGATTCGAGCCGTACATGGCAGTCCGCAAGCTGGAAGCGGATGCCCTCGAAACCGGCCAGGGGAGTCTTGAACACTTTTCTCCTCTTCAGGTGCGCGATGCCCGCTTCCAGCACCCGATCGGCAGCGCCGATACACGCTGCCGACACCAGGGGGCGGGCACAGTTGAAGCCTTCCATGGCATAATAGAATCCGCGGTTCCACTCGCCTATCAGGTAGTGAGCCGGCAATTCCGCATTCCTGATGACGATGAAGCCGTTCGAAATCCCTTCCCGTCCCATTTGCCGCTCACTGCTTACCGTAACCCCCTCTTTGCCGCATACCGGAAGATAGCAGAGGGACAGTCCCTCGTGGTGGCTCCCGGGTTCGGTCCTGGTAACGGTCACATAGCCTCCGCCATAACGGGATGCCTCAATCACGCCGCTGATGTATGACTTAGCTCCGTTCACAATCAGCTTATCGGCACTCTTGACGAGTACCGTCCCGGTTGACGAGATATCAGATCCTCCTGAAGCCTCGGTAGAGGCTATCCCCAGAAAAGCCTTCCCTGCAACGACATCGGGGAGGACCTCCATTTTGAGCACAGCGTTGCCGTGGCGCTCCAGGAGAAATCCCCATCCGGACTCGACCAGGAAGTGAACGGCGCATGCCATGCTTATGTCCGCCCTGCCAAGCTCTTCTGCGACTATTGCAGCTTTGATGAAACCGCCGGCTGATCCGCCGTATTCGGGGGATATGACGACACCGAACAGTCCCGCATTTCCCATTGATGCGATGACATCCCGGGGGATCTCCCCCTTTTCATCGATCTCGGCAGCACGGGGCGCAATCGAGGAATCACAGAAACTTCGCACCGACTCCCTGAAGCGATCCTGCTCCCCTGAAAAAGAATAATCCATGGAAACCTCGACCCTGGTATTTGAGCCATTTTTTCAAACCAGCAGCCATGCAACTCCCTTAAAACTTATTCTACTGCCATGTGTCCTTAACGCAATCGGCTGGCCGATCCATGGTTCTGGAAGAACAGGGAAAGCATGGTATGCTTTTGTAAGCAGCTTACATCACGGATCTTTTCCGGTTCATCACCTTCGGAACAGGGAGTCCCCCTTTCACGCGAAGGCGCCTCCCGCTGACAGAGCGGTAACAGGAGACTAAAGCCATGGCTGAAGAAGTGGTCCTGCTCAGCGGAGTCAGAACCGCAATCGGCAAATTCGGCGGCACGCTGAAAGACACATCCGCTTGCAGCCTTGGAGCCGTTGTAATCAGCGAAGCAGCCAGCCGGGCCGACATACCCCTGGAAGAAATCGACGAAGTCATCATGGGAAACGTGGTCTCGGCAGGCCTGGGGCAGAATCCCGCCCGCCAGGCCGCGGTCCGTGCGGGGGTTCCTGTCCGCAGTGGCGCCCTCACCGTGAACAAAGTCTGCGGTTCGGGCCTCAAGGCTGTAGTGCTGGCAGCCCAGGCAATTCGTGCCGGTGATGCCGAACTCGTCGTCGCCGGCGGGATGGAGAACATGAGCAGCGCGCCCCACCTGCTATCCGACATGCGTTGGGGACTGAAAACTGGCGACTCCCGGGTTCGCGACGCCATGCTCTGCGACGGCCTGTGGGACGCGTTCCACGGATACCACATGGGTATCACCGGCGAGCGGGTGGCAGCGAAATACGGCATAACCAGGGAAGAAGCGGACGAGTTCGCCCTGGAAAGCAACACGCGCGCTTATGCGGCTCTGAAGAACGGCCTGTTCGCCGGGGAAATAGTTCCGGTAGAGGCGCAGGGAGCGGATATCATCTCCGACGAATGCATTCGCAAGGACACCTCGGCCGACCGGCTCGCAGCCCTGGAGCCGGTGTTCGCAAAAGGCGGATTGCTGACCGCGGGTAACAGCTCCAAGCTCGCCGACGGCGCTGCCGCACTTGTCGTAGCCTCGGCAGCCAAGGCAGCGCGAATGGGGAAAAAGCCGCTGGCCAGGATAGCTGGTTATGCGGTAAGCGGAGTGGCTCCGGAAGATGTCATGGAAGCCCCATTACCAGCCATGCGCAAGCTGCTGGCGAAAACCGGGCTGGCGGTGTCCGACCTGGACCTGGTGGAGCATAACGAGGCATACGCTGCCGCGAGCCTGGCCATTGCGCGGGAATTGTCCATAGACCGGAGCAAGCTGAACCCTAACGGCGGGGCAATAGCCCTTGGCCACCCGCTCGGCTGCAGCGGCGCGCGGATCCTGGTCACCCTCCTGTACGCCCTCATGAACAGGGACCTGCGAAAGGGAGCCGCCACACTGTGCATGGGCGGGGGCAACGGCATAGCCATGCTCATCGAAAGGGAGTGACTGCCCATGTACCATGAAGAACTGAGAAACTGCATAAGCATGCTTTTCCCGGACACGGCCGAATACCACGCCCTTCTCGATTCGGCAGCCGGCTTCATCGCACGTGAAATCCGCCCCTTTGCAGCCCGGATTGACGGTGAAGGAATATTCCCCAGGGAAAACCTGATGAAGCTGGCTGAAACGGGTTTGCCGGCAATGCCCTACCCCCGGGAACTGGGCGGAGGTGGGTTCCCGTTCCCACTTTATGTGGCTGTCGTGGAAATGCTTGCGGCAGGTTGCGCCAACACGGCACTGCAGTTATCCATCCAGGGCATGGTCTGCGAAGGAATCCGGAAGTTCGGAACCGTAAGGCAGAAAGAGCAGTTCCTCTGTGAAAGCGGTCTCCTGGCGGGAAAAAAACTGGCGGCTTTCGCCCTCACCGAACCCTGCTGCGGGTCCGACGTAAATGCAATCCGCACCGAAGCGCGCCTTTCGGGAGACGGTTACGTCCTGAACGGCGTCAAAACACTCATAACCAGCCCCGGAGAAGCAGATTTCATACTGCTGTTCGCTGTCGCCGAGCAGGGGATCAGCGCTTTCATCGTGCCAAGGGCCTCACCAGGGTTCCACCTAGCACGGGTCATCCCGAAGCTGGGCTGCAAGGGGCACCGGCTGTCCGAAATCCGCCTGGAAAACTGCATCGTGCCGGCTGCCAACCTGCTGGGAGCTCCCGGCGAGGGACTGAACTACTGCAAGCACTTCCTGAACATCGGCAGGATAACCATCGGCGCCCTTGGAGTCGGCATAGCACAGGCGGCATACGAGAAGGCCCTTTCCTACTGCAGCGAGAGGAATGCCTTCGGCCGCAGCATCGGCGAGTTCCAGCTGGTGCAGGGGAAGATCGCGGAAATGGCCACGGAAATCCAGGCAGCCCGGCTCATGGTCTACCATGCGGCAATGCTCAGGGAAAAAGGCCGCGAACATGCATCAGCCGCAGCCCGTGCCAAGCTGTTCGCTTCCGAAATGGCTCTCAGGGTATGCGACAACGCAATCCAGATCCACGGAGGGTACGGCTACACCGACGAGCGCGACGTGCACAGGCACTGGCGCGACGCGCGCATGCTGAGCATCGGCGAAGGGACGTCCGACATTCTCAGGCTGCTGATCTCCCATCTTGCCCTGAAGGAGAAACTGTAACGCCAAATGCCGGTCTTTGCTGCCGGAGGAGAAGAAAGTGGAAATTGATAAAATATTGGTGGTTGGCGCCGGAGCAATGGGAGGCGGTATCGCCCAGGCAGCGCTCGAAGGGAGATGCAGCGTCAGGCTGGTGGACAAGGATGAAAACCGGGCTGCCCAGGCCGTTGAAAGGATCCGGAGCCGGCTGGAAAGGCGCTTAACGGAGGGCAAGATCCAGGACAGGGAAAGTGATGAAATGCTTGGCCATATCACGACTGTGCCTGACCTTTCCGGTTGCGGTGACGCCCAACTCGTAATTGAAGCGGCATCGGAGAAGGAATCCGTCAAAGAGGCGATCTTCCGGCAACTGGACCCTGTTGCCCTCCCTTCAGCCATATTCGCCAGCAACACCTCGGCCATCTCCATTACCAGGCTGGCGTCACTCTCGGGCCGGCCGGGGAAATTCATCGGAATGCATTTCATGAACCCGGCCCATGTCATGAAGCTGGTGGAAGTGATACCCGGCCTGGAAACCACGGGGGAAACCGTCGAGGCAATCGTGGGCCTGTGCCTGAAGCTTGGCAAACGTGCCGTCGTGGTTGCCGATTCACCCGGATTCATCGCCAACCGGTTGCTCATGCCGGCGGTCAACCAGGCGATCCATGCCCTGCAGGAGGGTGTCGCCTCCCGGGAAGATATCGACGACGTCATGAGACTGGGCGCCGGCCACCCCATGGGGCCGCTGGAGCTGGCCGATTTCATCGGCCTGGACATCTGCCTGGAGATCCTGGAAACCCTGTGCCTCGAACTGGGGGAGACATACCGCCCCTGCCCGCTCCTGCGGAAGATGGTAGCCGGCGGCAGGCTTGGGAAAAAAAGCGGCGGAGGCTTTTATGATTACCGGTGACTTCCTTCATTCGGATTGCAAAAACCGGATCCGCACCCTGACGCTGAACCGGATCAGAACGCGCAACGCATTGGATTCAGCCATGCTTCGTTTCCTGGACGAAGCACTGGCAGCATGTGAAGGCGATGAAGAGACACGCGCAGTCATCATAACCGGAAGCGGGAATTTCTGCGCCGGAGCCGACATCCGCGAACTCGATCGGATGGACGAGGAGCAGGCAAAAGAGTTCATACGGATGGGCAACTCAGTTTTGCGCAGGATCGAAACATTGTCCAAAGTCGTTATTGCGGCTGTTGCCGGTCATGCCATGGGAGGTGGCTGCGAACTTGCTCTCGCCTGCGACATCAGGATTGCCGGAGAAAGCGCACGATTCGGTCTGCCCGAAGTGAGCCTGGGCCTCATACCGGGATTCGGCGGAACGCAGCGCCTGGGAAAGCTGGTGGGACACGGGAGGGCACGGGAACTGATACTCACCGGCAGGACCATCGATTCCAGGGAAGCAGTTGCCATCGGACTGGTCAGTTCCGTGGTCGATGACCGCGAGCTTCCCGTGCGCGCCCAAGAACTGGCGGAACGGCTTGCCCAAAAAAGCCCCCACGCCCAGGCAGCCATAAAAAAGCTTCTCATGGCGACATCGCAGCTTGACAAGGGGTTAGAGCTTGAAGCGGCCGCTTTCGGCAATTGCTTCGCTTCCCAGGACCGCAGAGAAGGCATATCGGCGTTTATCGAGAAACGCCATCCAGTGTTCTGAGACAGACGTAACCCTTACAAACCTGAACTATCCACCACATCCGACTACCGGCAACATCCCCAAATGCCACCAGAGCACGGCCCAGCACAAATCAGCTCTCTTTCCCTGTCTTCCTGAAATCTGCATCCACGGCTTCTTGAACTACTGCAATTTGCACTAAAGGCCAACCCACTTCAACTATCCCTGCAACAATTTTTATCAATGATATGGCTGTCTATACCCACTATATAGAGATATTTGTATTTACCTGGCAATTCACCCCCCCCTGCCTGCAATTCCCTTCAAATGATTATGTAACCATATGCTGTTCAACTCTTCAGCGAACGTATGCAAAAATTCTTAGCGAATTAAATTTTTATTATTGTTAAAAAAATCTTTTAAGTTATGTCAGGAAAG
>CAZHVY010000087.1:0-5762 GCA_964536305.1 uncultured Geobacter sp.
TCTTGCAATCGGTTTCTCTCACGTGCTACCGTCCATGTCATGTAGTTCATCAAACCGATGGAGGGATTGAGCATGACGAGTGAAGAAGTTAACGCGGAACGGGATTGCATCTTTATGGACGGCATGACAAAGGAGCAGATTCAAGGGGCAATCGGTACGGCAAAGGCGGGATTTGATGAGGAAGTTAACACGGTCGTTTCTGGCCTGGTGAGGCTACCAGAAGCAGATCGGGCCGCGCTTGCCGGGGAGGTGCTGGCGGATATGGCAGGACGCCTTCAATGGGCGCGGGAGACAATCGGCTATTGAGGCTGATGGCAAGTTAACACGATGGATGCAGGGGAAGAGAGGGCCGGGAAACTGGCCCTTTTTCTTTGGGGGAAGGTTATCGTTTCCGGGAACGAATTACCCCTATTCCTTTTCTGCCGGGAACAGGATGTCCGAGTACCGGGTATCAGCTTCCAGTATCAACCGCTCAACGGCGACAGACAGGGAACAGCTCCATGCCTGAGCAAGCAGCGACAATCGCCATGATGCTTGGTCATTGATATGACAGTCCAGGCGGCGACCTGAAGCCCTTTTCTCCTTGCGCCAAGCCTGAACCCTTGCCTTGCCGGATTCATGTTTCCTGGGGCGTCCTACACGTTTCTTTGAATCGTTGCCGGTAACGTTATCGTCTGTCATGTGATCCCCTCCCCTGTTAATATCGTTTCCGGAAACAATATCCTTGGAGGTATGAGACTGTCAATGGTGTTTTGTTGCCGGTGATGAAATAGAGGGGGGGCCAGTTTCGGGAAGGTAAAGGCCGGGCGATCAATCGTAAATTGGGGGGATATTTGGGGGTATTCAGTACTTTTGTTCAGTCAAAAATTCAACAATATCGAGATTATACGTTGTTTGTTTGAAGTCGGCAGGTGCTCCATTTAAAATCCAAACTGGATTCAATAAAGCACGAAACCCGCTAGAAATGGCGGGTTTTTTGTTGTTCAGTGCCTAATCATGTCCAGTGAGGTGCATTGACATCCGGGTGACGTGTCCTGTCATGGACACTCTCATCTCAAGCGGTCGCTGTCTGAACAGTGTGAAATTGTGAGAACACGGCCGGTGCCAGATAGCCAAGACGCGAATGACGCCGTTGGCGGTTGTATGAATATCTCTATGTACTCCCGGATTGAGGCTTCAGCCTCGGGCCTGGTAGTTCTCACGAGTGCGCTTATGGGCGGCCTTGATAGCAACCTTGAGGCGTTCATCCTCTTTGGCACGTTGTGAGGGTTTTCGTGTCAGCCAGGCGTTAAAGCCGCTGCGCGATACACCGAGCACTCGGCTCATGATTGTTACGGGAAAATGGAGTCGTCATTGTTTCATGAACGCGTACCGGGCAGCGGCTCCTTGGCAAAGTACGCCGTCGCCTTTTTTAAGATTTAACGCTCCATGCTGACCTCTGCCAGCTCTTTGCGCAGCCGGGCATTATCCTTCGCCAGTTCAGCTGCTGAAAGCGCCCCAAGCGCTAAGGGAAGGGTAGAAGCCTTTGAGTCTGCCACCCAGTTTGCAAGTGTCCCATTGGGAACCTAAAGCCTGTTGGCTGCTTCCTGCTGCGATAGTCCCTGTTCTGTTACCAGTTTCACCGCCTCAGTACGAAACTCAGGTGTATAACGCTGCTGCTTTTTCATTGTCACTCTCCTGCTTGCCAGTTACCAAGCGTGAGAGTCCATTGTCATCAGGATACATCATTTATTGCTTTTGTCGGAAACGTGGACACCTGTTCGGCCCATACGTTTGCTTCGTCAACTGCGTTATGGGGTCCCCAGCGTCCCCCCAAGGTTTCCCCGTCAAGGCGCCGACTCCACGTCGGCGGCATCAAGCAGCGCCTGGGGGAAATTCCGCGCTCCGGCGTCCTGCAGAATGGATCGCGGTACATCCGCTTCACCCTGAATGACAACGTTGCCGACGTACTTCAGATTGGTCGGGTAGGAGACGGAACCCTCCGAGTACGGGCAGATATCGAAAAACAGGAGGTTCCGGACGTAGTTTTTCTCAAAAGTGATATCGCCATACGTCCTGCATCCGCCGAAGTCAAAACCGTAGGGTATTTTGTTCAACCCGCTGTAGGGGGGGTACTTCAGTTCATCCTTTTCCTGCGCGGGCGGCCCGAACCAGGTCGATCCGGTCGGGTTGTTGTACGAAACATTATTCCTGAGCACGATATAGCGGCTTCCGCCGTCGGTGTAGAACACGTTGCCGCCGGACGTCCGTTTGCCCCGGGCCACGTTCCCCTGGATCAACAGGGCATCGAGCATTGATGTTCCCTGGAAACCGGTGGTGTAGATGGCGCCTCCGTCCCAGGTAACCTGGAGAAAATCCTCGATGAGATTATTGAGAATCCTGTTCCCGCTGTTGGGGGTTGGTGTCGTGAAGGGTCCCCACTCCCCCCGGACGGCCCCCGGCACTCCCGGGTACATACCCGGATCGAGCAGACCCCAGCCCCATCCGACGGCGATTCCGGACCAGGGCACGCCGCTGATCGTGTTATTGCTGATCAGGGTCCTCCGGGTAAAGCCCACGTAGATTCCCGCCGCATCGACGAACTCCTGTCCGGCGCTTCGGATGAAATTATTGGAGATCACGTTGTCCTGCGTAAACTGACCGGGACGGGTGGGATGATGGTCGTCCGGGGAAACGCCGCCCAACTGGATGGACGCCGAGGAGATATCGAAAAACAGGTTGTTCACCACCCTGTTTCCCTGACTTCCGGTGTCGAAATCAAGCCCCACACCCCCCAGGTGCGAAAAGGTATTCCCGTCGAAGGTGATATTCCGGGCATAGCGAAAGCGGACTGCGCCGGCGGTTCGCACCACATTGGGGTAGTGACCGTATATGTTGGGCGTGTAGCCGGTTCCCACCAGATGGAACCCGCTCTGGTCCGCCACGTACCCCCGCGGCGTGCCGGGCTCCATCCAGGTGGCATAGGAGAAGGTCAGACCCTCGAACCGGATGTTGGTTATGGGTCGTTCCAGGGTCCCCTCCCCCGCCACCAGATATTCCAGAGTCGGCAGCTCGACCTGGGCGGCGGCCGGGTTTTCGCCGGGGCGCGGCATGTAGTAGAGCGTTCCGCCGGTCCGGTCCAGATACCACTCTCCCGGCTCGTCAAGGAACTCGAGGGCGTTCTCGAACCGGGTAACCTGCCAGAAGCTCCACAATCCGGGCTGGTTGGTCGTGCTCGAGAGAAACAGGTTCGCATTGTTCCACCCCTCGGACTGCAGCCGGATCAGGCCGGTTCGGGGAGGCACCGGGAGCGGGGGGTATCCGGCGGGGGGGACATAGGGCAGAAACTGGGGATAGGGAGTATAGCCGGGGTACGGAATGACCGACGCCAGCGGCACCGACATCATCTTCCACTGGGTTACCAGTACCGCCTCGATGTCCGTGATGTTGTGCCAGGCAGCCGGATCACGCCAGGCCCTCGGGTTCAGATCGGAAACCAGGAACTGGATTCCGTCCGGCTGGGCAACGCCGTTAAGATAAAAGAAACCCGGCCGGAAAGATGCCGGGTAGTCGGAAGTCCTGGCCCGCACGGCACGGTTGCCGTTCACATACAGCTGGCGCGAATGCACCGGGCCGACCGTCGCCTTGTAGAACCCTTGGCCGGTATCCGGGGTCCATCCCCGCACCGGTTGAGAACCGACGATCACCGGACGCTCCCCGGGAGCAGCCCGGTACACCACCGGCCGCTCCGGCAGGCCGGAGTCCCGCCAGTCCAGCACCAACGGCCGCTGCAACCGGTAGGTTCCCCCCCGGATCGTCACCACCACGTCGCCGTTTCTCCTGGCCGCCGGAAGTGCCCGGATCGCATCCCGCGCCCGCTCCAGGCTTGCAAACGGGGCATCGGCAGTGCCGGCGGCGCCGTCATCCCCTTGGGGAGAAACCCAGAATTCGGTCCGTGGCGCCGGGCCGTGATCGCCGTTACCGCAACCGCCTGCAAGCGCGCACAAGGCAATCAGCAGCATCGTATACGGAAGAACTTTGGCAAAATTCATCATTCTCTCCCCTCCATATTTATCTCAGCTATACACAACCCCTCTTCAGGCCCGGTTTGCTAAAACGTGCTTCAACCGGCGGAAATCTATAGATACGGTCAGCGTGCGGGTCTTGAAATATCGCTTCTTGGAAAACCCCATTGCCGGCTGTCCCGATATCAATCCAATTCTATTACTTCACGAAGCGTCGCCGGAGCCGGAGCGATGGGAGTACCCTCATAGAACGCCTGCGGCGGAGGTGGAACATTCCGCCCGTAATTTGCAACACTTATATGGCCGCTCCTGTGTAAGCGCACCTCGGAGAATCCAAAGAACCGGCCTCCTTTCGGCGTCCAGGAGTCCTCGAGCTTTGCGCCGCCATTGCCGGAAACAATTTGCCATACCCGTGGAGCGCCCTTTAGTCTGGCGGCACTGACCGCATGAGCATGGCTGCAAAAATAAGCCTTTACCTTGGGAGTCTGCTGCAGCAAGGTAGCGAGGTCACTCGCCAGCTGATACTGGTTCATGGCCAGGATCGTGTGGCCATAAAGGGGGGGCACCACAAAGTCCGGTGCTTCAATCGGCCGATGTCCCAGTAACAGGATGGCGCTGATCGCCGGATTCGCCTGGGCTGCCGCCAAATCAGCAGCGATCCAGTTGATCGGAATCCATCCGTTATAGGCCAGACCGGTAGCGGGATTCTTCACCGTAGACAACGTGTCGGTATTGATGACCACGATATGCACGGCTCCCCAGTCAAAGGAAAACGTATACCGGCTTTCATCCTGGACCAGTTTATCCGGATTGGCGCCCTCCGGCTTGGGACCGTTCGCCGCAAACGGAAAAAAATGATTGGTTCCAATCCAGTTACTCCAAACGGGATAGGAATATGGAAGCGGGGCCTCATCCTTTACGGTTTCATCTTTATAATCCATTTCGTGATTCCCCGGCAAAGGTATGACGTTGATAACGGCACTTCCGGGAAGCCCTTGAAACACCGTCATCCAGGCATCGAGCTGCGCCTGCAGGGCCTGACCTTGATCAAACTCTTCCCCCTTCACCAGATCACCCAGGATAAAGCTATAATCGGGCTTACGGGGCAGAGCCGCGATATCCGCTACACTCTGTTTAAGCTGGGGAATGTTGGTAGTGCTGGGATTAACCTGCACGGACTGGGCGGAGGCGATCTGCAGGTCGCCCATGGCGATAAAAGACTTCACCACGGGATCGTTTACGTTCTGATTACTGCCGCTGCAACTGGTAAGGATCAGCACCAATAGTACTACCGGAAATAGTTTGACTGAGATTAAGCGAGATTTCATAGACGCCTCCACGTTGTGTTGATGGTTTTCTTCCTTTTACGCTCCGGGCCGACCCCACAGCAGGAGTATAGTGCGTTACGTTCGGATCTCAAGAATCCCGTCGGACTCTTCCGACAAATTAGAAACTCCCTTTCGGATTATGTGGAAGCGGATGGTAATTCGCTGCCCGATTCAAGGTGCGCGGGGCAACCGTTTCAGTATGGGAGAAGAAGGGGAAAGCCGAAGCCGGCATGTTTTCCGCTATGCTTGCCCTCCTGCGCAAGGCGTGGCGGAGAACGCGGCGCGGATGAAGTTTTCCTTGCCATTGTATTATGGGGAATTATGGGGACAGTATATTATATTGACAGCAAATCCGCTTATGCTATTCTGTGCCTCATGGCACGCATAGCACGAGTAATAGCCCCTGGACTTCCGCACCACATCACGCAAC
>CAZHVY010000088.1:0-5758 GCA_964536305.1 uncultured Geobacter sp.
CGCCAGGGTGCGGAACGTAATCGCCCGATTGATCCGGCCGTACTCGTCGAAGATCGCCTCGCCGAGGCGGTAGAAACGATAACCCCCGCCACCCTGCCAGTTCACTGCCTTGGAGATCCCCCCTTGCTCTCCGTTAATCACCTTCTTCAGGCGTGGCGCGCAGTGGGTCACGGCGTGTTCACCCATCTCGATGCCGATGTACCGGCGTCCCATCTTGTGGGCAACGGCGGCGGTGGTGCCGGAGCCGAGAAAGGAGTCGAGGACAAGATCGCCGGTATGAGTTGTCAGCTCCAATACTCGCTTAATCAACGATTCCGGTTTTTTACTTTTAGGGAATGTCACTCCACCTTCATTATGTAGATTGTTAGAAAGCAAGTCAGTCCACAAGTTTGTCAATGGCTCTCCGGCAATTAACACCCCATCAATCTCTTTCATCTTGTCTTTGTAGAAAAGCCATCTTTCTCCCTTATGAAAATACATATCGGAGTAGCCTTCCCTTTTATGCAAATGCACCTTGTTGGTTTCAGATTTAGATAAGTCAATGTAATATCTTGCAGATTCGCCAACGTTATCATAGTCAGGCCTGGCAGGACGTATTACTCTGAATGCATTTTGAATCACGAAATTATTAAGCAGTTCTTCATACTCTTTTTTGCCCAACTCTTTTTTCATTTCGTTAAGTTCTTTTGTGGTTTTGTTCAGACTAGATGCAAATGCCTGCGATAACGGGATTAACTTCCATTTTTCAAAATAGTCCTCGTAATTTGAGATGTACTGCCCATATCTGTCATCTCTCTCACGTCCAGTAAATAGCCTGTTTGGACTCCAACTATTTTTTGACTTTGCGTAAATAAGCAGGAAATTTGTGGTAGTAACCAATCCTGGATTGATGGCTTTATGCCCGGTTGCGGAACCCTGTTTAAACGTTACGACTGATACGCGATTTTTTCTTCCGAAAATCTCATCCATGATCGTGATGAGGTAACCAAGCTCATTGTCATCAATATGAACAAAGATTGTTCCATCTTCAGTAAGTAATTGATGCAGCATTTCAAGGCGTGGATACATGATCGCCAGCCAAATCGAATGCTCCAGGTTGTCATCGTAATATTCAAGTGCCTGCTCTGTATTGAATGGAGGATCGACATAGATACACTTCACCTGCCCGGCATAATAGGGGAGCAGCGCCTTGAGGGCGTCCAGATTGTCCCCCTGAATCAGCATGTTCTCCGTGGCCGCTTCGCCGGTGGAAAGCTCGGGCACTTCCTCCAGAATCCGGTATGGCGCATTCTGCGCCAGTTTCAGGTCATTTTCTCTTGTAAGCCATGTAAGGACAGGCATATTAATCCTTAAACGCCCATGTGGGCGTTATGTGTTCAATGAAGTTGCTGATGTTCAGGAAAGCCATAAGTGCCAGACATTTATGGGGCCAGGGTTGTCTGGGAATCGGCGCCCGTGGCGGGATTGGGCTAATTCTAGGGCCGAAAGACTGCCAGCTTGTGGAAGCTGTTCGGTGAGAAAGGGATCGAGCGGTTTTTTCTGGTTTTCAGCAAGATGTGGCGTCAGACAGGGCGCGATAGTTGCTCCGTCACGCACGTAGGCGAGCATGAAAGCTTCTTGAGCATACCACGCGTACTCCCCATCAATGAATCGGGCAAGGCCTTTGTCACAATACAAATCCACTCCTTTTCGTGTCCCCTTGTCTATTAGCTTGCACTCTATGATGAGAGGAAAGTGAAAAGGGCGACCAGAGATGTGGACAGATAGATCTGGCCTTTTTTCCAAACTGCTCCCATCATAGCTGATCGATTCCTTTCCGCGAGTAACGCCAGTTATTATCATCAACCACTCATTTTTTTCCTCTCTAACATTGTTTAAACGAGCCTCCATCAATGCATTAATTTCCGGCTCGTCCTTAGTATGCAAGGTTTTTTCCTGGGATTCCAACAGGCCGTTCCATGCCTCTGCTAAAAACTCGGTGATGACCTTTAGGTGACGCCGTTGCAAGGCCGGCAGGGGAAGCTGAATACCCTGCGTCAGTTCCGCGATTTGATAGTCACGAGGCGGATGGGAAGTTGGGCTCATTCGGCCTCTCCTCCGAAGAGCGTGTCAAGGTTTTCCCAGACAATTCTCCGGGCGACCAGTCGGGCTTGGCTGCGGCTCCAATACCGAGCCTGATTTAGACGGGCAATCCACAAGCAGTTGGAGTCCTGGTCGGGGTGGATGACTTCGGTGGCCGCCAAACTGTCGGCGATCCGCAGCACTTCCGGCCAGTCGTCTGTCGGCAGGGCGCATACTCCTTTGTTTTTCCCCGTCGCACAAACCCGAACTACTGCCCAAGGCGAACCTGCCGGAAGTGTTATCGGACATATTTCTAACGTCCTGCCTTCCCGTTTTGCCCAGGAATTAAGCTCGCTTTTCAACACATCGCAAAAAGCAATCAGCTCAGCTGGCGTGGGCGGGGTCTGCGCGGCATTCTGATATCTTGCAAATGGCATGTTGAAACGCAGAGTGTCGTCAATGATCCGTAAATCTCGCTCTCGAAGTCCATACACGTTAGCGGCCCAGGTATCCACAGCAGCCCAGTTTTCAGGGCTGTCTTTCTGGGCCAAAGCGCTAAAGAGCGGATCAATTTGTTTCAAGAGTTCGGGCTCAAGGAATTCGAATGGCACCAATGGAATACTGTCGATGGTAATCTTTTCAACAACTCTGCGCTCAACACCAAATCGTCCGCTGGTCATCAATACGTGCCAAATTGCCGGCCTGCTACTAACAAGCAAGGCAATGTAGCGCAACAAATGATGTCCTTGCGGGTCCCCCCACGCACTGTAGCCATGAAAGGATTGATTGAAAACAAGGTCATTTTCCGCCAGGGCCACACGAATTCTTCCGGTTGCCCCAGGGGGCGATTCACGTACAAGAAGCAGAGGTGCTTTAAATAGCGAGCCTGGCCTCGGATCGTGAATCCGCTTCTGGGTGAAGTCGATAAGTTTGGCATTATCCACCAATATGCATTTTATGGCTTCCGAGGTCAGTTCTTTCATGCCCTCAAGGTACTTCGCTGACACTCCTGGTTCCCCATCACCATTTTTTCGGATACGGCTGCTATCGCGTAACCGCTGGTACCCATTCCCGGCTTGACGGAGCCGGCCATTCTGTTCACCAAAGCGTAACCGCCAATATTGTTCCAGCGGGACCAACTCCCGCCCGGCCATTCTGTCGAAGACCTCAAGGTCGAGAGCGCTACCGCGATACAATATTTTGAACAACTCGGGACGTTCGGACACTTGGTCTGGCGTAATGAGTTCAGCCTTGGCAGTGTCGACCCGCATTATTCCGGCATCATTAAGTCCTTTTTCCATGTGTGGGCTGACAAATCGGAAAGCGGCTCCGGGAGGTGGCAACTGATTGCGAGCGAACAGCAGACAGAAAGGAGCGGAGATTTCCGGCCAAACGCGGGTCTGGCAAACTTCGGCTCCGTTAATTACGCCGCGCACGTCAAGGGCGCGAAAGAGGGAGGAGCGCGCCTGGGCCATTCCGTCGCCCTGTAGGAACAACAGTCTGCCGTGAAGAGCAAAGGTAATGTGACCGCCAGGCTTTGCCCATTCCATGGCCCGCCAGACAAAGGGCAGGTCTAACACCTCGTTGGGCAGCGGCGGTGGAGTAGTCTCTTGGGGAAGGCGCTCCCCTGCAATGCTGGCTACGATTTCTAGCACTTCTGGCCAACCGGGTAGATGGGTGGAACTGGCCCAGGGTGGGTTGCCGATTACCAGATCGTAGCGCCCTATATGCTCGGCGCTCACCATTTTCCCTAAACTGCCGAGGCTTCCGGTAACACCATTGCCCAGATCATGCAACACAACACTCCGCAGATTCTTGTTGAACCTGAGCTTCTCAATAGGTTCAGGTTCAGGGTCCAGTTCGATGGACATAAGGTAGAGTCCCAACGCCGCGAAGCGGAGTGCAGCTTCATTGATGTCAAAGCCGACAATCTGGTTGTAAAGGATCTCCCGTAACGTATTGGTGTCCGGGCGTTTCTTGTCGTGGGTCCAACGTTGCGCCACCAAGTGGCGGAAGACAGAAACAAGGAAAACGCCAGCGCCTGCTGATGGATCTAACACGACGGCCCTGTGAGCTTCTCCCTCTCGACGCAGGGCATGGAAGGCGGCTTTCACCATCAAATCGGCAATGGCACGAGGGGTATAAAAGCTGCCCTCTTTGCGCTGCCTGTCCCGATAGTGCTCGCGCATATAATGCTCGTATGCCTCGCTGAGCACCCCTACGGGGATGTGGGCGAAGTCCAGATATTCCCACTTTTCTTGCCATTCAAGGTAAAGCTGGCCACCCGGTGCGCGGCGCAGTATGTTGCCCAAGAAGTGAAATACCTCTTTTGGCAGCCTAGCGAAGAGTCCATCGGAGATCGGGAGGAAGTCACCGTTGAAGGTGTTATCCACCCAGCGGGAAGCCATTTCCGCTCGATTTGCATCATCAAATAGTTGCTCAACAGGCTTCAGCGAAGCGGGCAGAAGCTTGCGGTCTCCTAGGAACCGCAGAAACAAGGCTCTCCCTGTGATTGAAATAGCGTCGTCGCCAGTAATATCGTGCTTCCGCAGTTCGCTGATGGTTTCACGCAATAACTTGAGGACTATCTGAGATATCCACTTGCGGTGGCTGGAGACATCAGGTCGGAAATTGGCCAGACGCGGGAACGTGGTTCTCGTGTCTTTGGCAGACATGTCGCTAAGACGGCTGGCGTCTTGTCCAGCTTTGTCCAGCGAAACTCGATGAATGGTGAGTTGGCCGGGGTGGACTACGCCCAGATATGGTGCGTCCCCCCGTAGTGCCACACATCGGCGAAGGTGCCGGAAATGGCTGTCATCCCGGATCTCATCCCCATTGACAAGGAAGACGAGGGGAGTGGATTGCCATTCGTAAACGCCGAGCAGTGCAGTGAGGTCTTCATCGCCTGCATTACGCGCGGATACAAGAGTGGTATAGGGAAGCAAGCACGGGTCATCCACATCGAACAGGCGCAGACTGTCGAGGTCCGCTCCATATTTTTCAAGGATTGAGGAAAGGTCCTTCATTAGGTCTCTCCCGAAGATGTCTGTGTCAGAAGATTATCGAACAATGAATTCTGACGATCCCCGCCAAACTTCCCTTTACCTGCGCCACGTGTCTTCTTAGGTGCGATATCGGCTTTGGTCAGTACTTCTCTGTAGTTGATCTTTCGTTCAGCAAATTCGGCAAGAAGAACTACAATTACAGCCAGATGGGATGGGACCTCCCCGGATTTTGCGTAGTTGGAGATAGACGCAGGATTGAGTTTCAGCAGTTCGGCAAATGCCCTAATAGTCAACCCGGCTTTTCCCACATGTCTTTTAAACTCGTCATAGGTCATTTAGAAAATAATACATGGTTTTATGGAAAAAACTACATTTTTAATGTGCAAAACACTTCATTATATGAGTATGTTACATAAAATTATGTATTTTTGTGATCTTGGCTTTAACGCTTTCAGCATTAGCTGGCCTGAACTGAAGAGAATGATGGCCTATAAATCAAAAAGCCTCCTTTATGGGGAGGCTTTTGGTGGCGTGATTGATACCCGAGAGGTTACAGGTTTGATTGCCCTTCTTGAACTGCCAGTCTTCGCGCCGCTTTAGATTGCCTACGATCAGCCAAAGCTGCCGTGGCCGATGGCCATTGACCACCGCGAGAAGTCACCTTCCCGATTCGCCCCCAGATTTTTCAGCGT
>CAZHVY010000089.1:0-583 GCA_964536305.1 uncultured Geobacter sp.
GGAAATCACATTGGCCTTCTTTCTGTATTTGGCAGGGATCGATTCACGATTGTCGGTGAAATTGACGACCCCCTTGTCATCGACCCATTTGTAAATATCGGCACAGGCTGGCGCGGATAACGACAAAATAAGCAGCAACAGCAAATATCTCATGAAGCCACCCCCTGACATCTCATTGGTCCATCACTGGAATCATTTTGCCGCAAGCAGCCACTCCGGTCAATAAAGTTTTGGCATGCCACCCCGTCTTGCCGCTGGGAAGCCGAACATCAACCGCGCGAAATGGACATGGGCGCCGGCATTGCCTTCAAGATGCAGATTGACATAATGCCCGCCATGATGCAGTATATCATGACATTTTCCCCATGAACAGCTGCAACAGGCACGGGAGGTGCTCCACATGAAACCATGGATCTGGGTTGCGGGCGGAATAGCGCTTGCTGCCCTGGAACTCATAATACCATCGTTCACCATCATCTGGTTCGGCCTTGCAGCCATCGTCACGGGAATCCTCTCGTTTCTCTTCGGAATCCAGTCCCTTGCCGTCCAACTCGCCCTGTGGGCCATAATGTCCGGAATGTTC
>CAZHVY010000089.1:593-3030 GCA_964536305.1 uncultured Geobacter sp.
CATCGGCAAGGCCGGCACCATTGTCAGGGTCACGGACTCCACCTTCCCCGGCGGCGTAATACGCTTCCCTATCGCCATCCTGGGATCCGACGAGTGGTCGTTCGTCTCTGATGAGGTGCTACAGGTGGGGGACAGGGGAATAATTACCGATGTGGCGGGAGACAAGCTGGTTATCAGGAAGGGTTGACCATCAATCCGATTTTGCCGCAAAGTCGGCAGGCAACAGGAGGGCAATATGGCAGGCGTTGTTATTTTCTTTATCCTGGCGTTGGCGGTAGCGGCAACCATAATGATGGGGGTGCGCATCGTGCCCCAGGGATTCGAGTACGTGGTCCAGCGCCTCGGCAAGTACCATGTCACCCTGAAACCCGGGCTCAATTTCATCATCCCGTACATCGACACGGTTTCCTACCGCATCTCGACCAAGGACATAAAAGCGAGGCTCAGGGAAATAATCTCCAGCGATGTGGTTGATTGGGGCATATCGGTCAAATCGGTGGAAATCCAGGACATAAAACCTTCTGCGTCCATGCAGCACGCCATGGAGCAGCAGGCTTCCGCGGAAAGAACCAAGCGGGCCGCAATCCTGGAGGCCGAGGGTCGCAAAGCCGCAGTAATCCTGGACGCGGAAGGAAAGCTCGAGGCTGCGAAAAAGGAAGCCGAGGCCCAGGTGACCCTCGCCGACGCATCGGCCAAGGCCATAGGCAGCATTGCCGCGGCAGTGGGAGACAAGGAACTGCCGGCCATGTTCCTGCTGGGCGACCGCTACGTTGGCGCCATGCAGAAACTCGCCACCTCCCAGAATACGAAGACCTACGTCCTTCCCGCCGACCTGCTGGAAGCGGTAAAGGGCATCCTGCACAAATAGCCTGCCGCGCCCGGTTCAGCCACGCAAAAGGCCGGCGACCCCAGTCGGGTCCCGGCCTTTTGCGTCTCACCAGTTCCGAAGCGGACCACCTATCCCCTTCACCCCCTGTCGAGGGCGCACAGGAGCCCATCGCCCTTGAGAAGCGGCCCACGGCAGGCATTCTCCGAGAGGCAAGCCGCCCTCGTTCTGTCACCGTCCCGCCAGCGTGCCACCAGCCCGGGCTCGCGGATCAGGGGCCGGCAAAGGGAAATGTAGTCGGCGGTTCCCCTTTCCACCAACTCTTCAGCAACACCGAAAGAGCGGATGCCGCCGACCAGCATGAGCGGGACGCCGATCCTCTCCTTGAAGCGCATCGCTGCATCCCGGTAATAGACCTCCTTCTCCGGGATGTCCGGATCCCCCTGGCGTATGGAAGAATACTCGCCCGAGGCGAAAATGGTGCCGCCACTCATCTCGATGGCATCAATTCCCGCTGCTTCAACGAGCGAGGAAACCCGTAGCATGTCGTCCACCGACAAACCACCTTCGACAAAATCCTCTGAATTGAGCTTTATGAGCACCGGATACCCGTCACCGACCGCATCTCGCACGCTCTGCAGCACTTCGAGAACGATCCGGGCCCTGTTTTCGACACAGCCGCCATATCCGTCCGTCCGACGGTTGAAAAAGGGCGACAGGAATTCGCTCAGCAAATAGCCGTGGGCGGCATGAATCTGCACAGCGTCGAATCCCGCCGTCTTCGCGCGTGCCGCCGCAGCGCCGAAAGCCCTGCACAGTGAGGGGATTTCGTCCCGTGACAGCTCCCGGCAGTCCGGAGTCCGCCCGGCAATCCCCGGCGAAGCCCCCAATGACTGTCTCCCGGTGACAGCAGCCAGGGCATAGCAACCGGCGTGGGCGATCTGCAGGGCAACTTTCCCCCCTGCCCGGTGCACCCCTGCCGCAAGCCCGGCAAGTCCCTGGATCATTGCGTCGTCATGGACCCCGATCTGCCAGGGTCCGGCCTGCCCTTCTGGGCTCACATAGGCATGACCGGTAATGATCAGTCCGACGCCGCCCTCGGCAAGCCGTGCGGTCAGGTTCACCAGGCGAGGCGAACAGGAGCCGTCGTTTTCAGCCGATCCCTCCCAGGTAGCGGACCTGACGAACCGGTTCGGAAGGGACATCGACTTGATTTGCGTGGTTTCAAACAATTTCGGCATGGAATTCCCCAAAAAAGGTTGCTGCGACAGGGACAGGCCCGGGGCACTTGTCGATGTCAGGCCGGGTCAGTTCAGTCCCGATCAATGACGGTTCTTCCTGCTCCCGCCCCGAAAGGAAGCAGTTTTGCCCCCACTTTTCACTTCCCTCCGAACTTCTTTCGGATTCGAGCCAGCTTTCCCGCTCCGGCCAGCGCCCTTCAGCCGCATCGCCTCTTCCTGGGACAGGAAGCGGTACTCACCGGTCCTCAAGCCTTTCAGACTGAGAAATCCGTATCTTACCCGCTTGAGCCTGACAACCGTCAGACCCACTGCCTCGCACATGCGCCGTACCTGGCGGTATCTTCCTTCATGTATCGTGATTGAAACCCAG
>CAZHVY010000089.1:3040-4500 GCA_964536305.1 uncultured Geobacter sp.
CTGCAGCCAACTGATCCAGTTGCTGGGCCGACACTTTGCCGCGGACCCGCACGTTGTATTCCTTGTCCACCTCGTGGCGCGGATGGGCCATTGCATTGGCCCATTCCCCGTCATTGGTGAGCAGCAGAAGTCCTTCAGTGTTGTAATCCAGCCTCCCCACCGGATAGACACGCTCCCGGACCCCCTTCAGAAGATCGGTGACAAGGGGGCGTCCTTGGGGATCCTTGAGAGTTGTCATATAACCAGCGGGCTTGTAGAGCACCAGGTAAATCCTGTCGCAGGCCTGCCCGACTTCCCTCCCGTCGACGGTTATGCTGTCCCTGTCCGGATCGGCTTTGGCGCCCAATTCGTCGACGACGACGCCGTTGACCGCAACCCGCCCGGCGGCAATCAGTTCCTCGGCCCCCCTTCGGGAGGATATGCCCGCCCTTGAAAGTATTTTCTGCAACCGTTCTTCCATCCATTCCTCTCAAACACAAAAGGGGCATGTACCTCTGCCCCTCCTGTCAGCAAGCATTCAGCCGCATGCCACTTCAGCGGCGCCGGCTGGTTAATTTCTTCTGCATATTACCTACAATTCACGAAACATACAACATCATGCGTGCCGAAACAAGAATCTGCCTCAAATCTTCAATTCACAACCCGTGAAGCCAGCATTCCCCATGCATATCCTACCGGAAGCAGAAAGGGCCCTCGCAAACGGTCTGGTCCAGGCTCCTTCGCTCGTTCGGGAACTCGCGTGCCTGCAGCTCTTCCGGAAGGGATTCCTTTTCCCCGGGTCTGCCTATCGCGACCATCGCTTCAACCCTGAAATCATCGGGGATATTCATCACCGATCTTGCACGCTCATAATCGAAGCCCTGCATGCCATGAACCACATAACCCATTTTGAAACCCTGAAGGGCAAGGTTCTCCCAGGCCGCTCCAGCGTCAAACGAATGGGTGACGGACGGTTTTCCGTTGTGTTCGAAGGTCGTTTTCGAAATGATGAGCAGAAGCGCCGCCGCGTTCTTTGCCCACACCTTGTTGGTCGATGCGAGAAGATCGAAAAAGAGCGGCCAGTATTCACTCTCTCTGCATGCATACAGTATGCGCCACGGCTGGTTGTTGTACGACGAAGGCGCCCAGCGTGCGGCTTCGAAAATCGTCATCAGCTCCTGTTCCGGGATCCCTGCGCCGGACATGGCGCGGGGGGACCACCTGTCCACGAACAGGTGGTCCACTGGATTGCCCGCCCTGCGGACACTTCCTCCATTTATCATCGAAATTACCCCTTCAACATTTCAAGAGCGGTTACGGTTTCTGTCGACGGGCATCTGGAGATCTCTTTTTTGGCAAGGATGTTGGCCATCCTCACCTTTCTGGCCTTGGCAAGGACATCCGCCATTCCCCGCTCCCTCGCCATTCTTTTCCTGGATTCGGAAAAGTTCTCCGCCGCAAGCACCTGCTTGCTGGGAATG
>CAZHVY010000089.1:4534-5496 GCA_964536305.1 uncultured Geobacter sp.
TTCAACGGGCGTCACCGCGACGTCATCACCAGCCTCGATGCTTCTGAGAGCCCCATATACTTTCTGGATCTCCTTTACTACCTGGTCAATGGTCATCAATGTTGATGATGTATGCGATTCAACTATCGACACAGCCAATTCGAGCAAAGTTGCCATTTTCTTCTCCATTTGAATCAAAAATTCGGATTTAGTAGTTAGTTTCCATCCGGAAAGGGTGCGTTTGATTCGGCCGATGGCCTCACCCTAAAGGGCAGCCTATGCTGTCAACTTTTGCTGGCAAAAGTTTCTTGCCAGGACGACAACCAGCTCTGCTGGTTTGACCGCGAAGGCGTCCGCATAGGGGATCGGCCAATAGGCCGAGTCAAAAATCCCGCTCTTTCCGATCTGGAAACAGTATCGTGTCTGCCTGGTGTTTCCGGATTAAAACCATTCAGTGCCATGGTGCATGGACAGATGCTCCGATATTGCAGGATGTCCATTCAGCAAGCCGTTTTCCCGCAGAATTCGTCTCTCCATTCATGGTAGGCCTCATCGAGGCTGATCAGGGTTCTCCCGGGACACTTCAAGCAAAACCGCAACAGCGGCTATCATTGAAACAGCGTCAACTCAGGAATTCACTGGAGGCGAATGTCGGGGCATCGCGCATTTCTTCGCGCTTACAGGAAATTACTATCTGTTCTTATTACGACCGGTCACCTTGCGGGCCGGTCAAACGGCTTCAAATAATTGCAGAGGAAGGAGGAGCCCGGCTGCAACATTGTGCAACATGGTTCGAATAATGAGGCCCGCATACCACAGCGGGAATCAGGATGGTTACAAGGATGAACGGCGGATCGACATCTATGTGGGGGACAAAACAGTCGCCTGACGACAGCTCCTGGTAAGCAGCGGAAACAGGGCAATCCCCTGCAGCCGGGCAATCCAGGTCCAGCTGATCGCAGGCAATCACCGCATAGGAAACG
>CAZHVY010000090.1:0-5375 GCA_964536305.1 uncultured Geobacter sp.
ATTATACACCATGAGGATGGCTTGGGTTACTTTATTTTTTATACGGATTCAGGTATGACAGATTTCTGGGAAATGGTTAAAATTAAAATCCAGGCTGAAAATACCACAATGGAATGGGTGGCAAGGCAAATAAACATTAGGCCAGATTCTTTTCGAAGATGGTCTTCTCGAAAGATATTGCCAAATGCTGAAAAGGCTGTAGGAATAGCATCAGCATTGAATACAACCGTTGAATTTCTGGTTACCGGAGAAGAATCAAAGTTTTTACCAGCTGGAGAATTTATCTTTTATCAACAGGCGCTCAAATGGCGCGCCGTCATTGATGATCTTGAATTATTATCGCCAGCGGTTGCAAATGGTTTCTGCATCGCAATCCATGCCGCGGCAAAGGAGGTTGCAAACGCTACACCAGACGCGGGTTCAGCGCCCCGTGCGGAAAATCAGTAAATTATTCGCGGGCGGGGCCGCATAGGGGCAAAAGACAAGCCAATATCCTGCCGTTTAAGTTGTTCAAATAGATTTAAAATCAAAGGCATTATTTGAAAGGAGCTTAAACATGAAAAAATCCAATATCAGAATCTTGTTCTCTGTTTTCTTCTTGTTGATTGCACCGCTTTTTATCAGCCCTCTATTTGCTCAAGCTAATTCTGATTACATAGTTAAGTATTATGTTGATAATTTTGGAGATCCTACTGACCATAAGTATCTATATTCAGTTGTGACTGGAAAATTTTCAAATTCTGCAACTAAAGATTCTCTACTACTAGTAGGGGTCCTTATTTCTGATTATGAAATCAGCTTCGAGCTTAATGAATACGGTGACAATCAGGTTGCTGGCAGTGATTATACTTCTTATGTATTTATGATGAAATTTCCTGATGGCCATGTGTTTCAAAAAACAGTAAAAATTGATAAATTTACTAGCAGATTAGACATTGCTCATTATTTTGACTCATCTGTCGATTTTGATGTCATTTTTAATGGCTCAGCTTTACTGAAAATATATATTTATGACAAGGATCGGCCATACACCAATTATTCCTTCGCAGTAACCTTCCCATCAAAGGAATTCATTACCAATAATCTTGGATCCGACTTTTTCTGGGTTCAATAATAAATTAGGAAAAGTATATGGATGGGTGCATGCGCATCTATACTGAAGATAGGGGGGCATTATGACAATATTTGCATTGATAATCGTGGCCTTGATCATTTATCTGATTTTGAGATCAAAAAAACCGGCCCCAAAAGACATTCGAGAGCCAATTTATCCACGGGCCATGCCGCCCCGCGTGGAACACCCTCACCGAGATATGGTTGTACGGGAAATCAAAGACTGGCTCGAAGGCATAGAGACCACTGATGTCATCGTCTTCGATACCGAAACAAATGGTTTATATCCCGATGAATCAAGTCTGCTTTCGATTGGCGCGATCAGATATTCCTGGGATCCTTATGAAAAACTGAAAGAGAAAGCCAGGTTTGAACGCTTCTACTATCCAAAAGAACGTTTCAATGAAAGAGCGATCATGGTGAATGGATTGACCAAAGAAAAAATTGCTGAGCTTCGCGGAGATGCCACTTATCCAGAACACTTCCTTGATGATTATTTGTCATTCAAAGAGTTTTGCGAAGGTGCTCGCTTGATTGCGGGGCATAATGTTTCCTTCGATGTCGGCTTTGTTCCATTTTTAAAAAACCGCCGCAAATTTGATACCATGAAATCGAATGCAGATGTCGTCTGTGTTGAATGGATGGATAGCAAAGAAAGTTGGAAATGGCCATCGCTCGAGGAAACGGCACGGTTTTATGGGGTGCCATTCTCCCCAGATGAAGCGCACGGGTCTCTCTATGATGCCAAGATCACAGGGGATATTTTGAAACGAATGCTGGATAGGGCAGGGGTACAAGTTCAAGTCTAGCATAAGGAAAATAAAAGGAGGCACAGAATGGCAAAAACAAGCGGGTTAAAGCCTGGTCAGAAAGCGCCGGCATCAGGGCAATATCAAACTGTTGGGCCGAAAGGTGGGAAAGGTAAAGAGGTGACGGCAGTAAAAGGCGAGCCATTGCCGCCAACGGATAAGCCTGGATCGACGTATAATCTGGTAGATAAGACGAAAAATAAATCTGGGAAAGCTTAAAATATAAGCTTAATGCATTGAAACAAAGAGATAGAGAGTATTATTAAGTAGATAAGCCCAGAGCATAGTTGGTTTTTGTTTGCTATACAATTGGCAAAATGACAAGAAAATGTTCCTTTAAGGATAAAATAGCTTGTCAAGAGGAGGTTTATGCCTTATTATTCATTTGATGAATTCAAATCAGCTTGCTCTGGAAAGGATGCTGCCTTGCGAGTGTTTATTAATTTCAACTCAGAAAGGGATGCATCAAAGGATTTTAAATTAAGAATGAAATCTGATATTAGGAGGTTTATAGCTAATGGTGGTCTTGAAGATCTTGCCTTTCAGAATACTGCCACATTAGAGAAGAATCCATATTCGCATGATATATATATTGATGCATATGTTTTTCGATCTGGGAATATTTATGGGTATCTTGCATTTTATCGCCTTGACAAACCAGGTAAATCAAAATGGATGATTAAGTCTTTTAAAAAAAGCGATTCAATTCCGAATGGAATAGCAGATAATTATTTAAAAAGTAGTGAAATTATGCGGAATGCAATTCAAAAATATCGAGGGGGGTCCTATGGAAAGTAAAATATGTCCTATTTGTGGCATTGGTGAGCTTATTAGAAAAGAAGAAAAAGAGGTAGTAAATGATCTTTTTGCAGGAGAATATACTATAACAAGAGTATATTATATTTGTCCTGTTTGTGGCGAAGAAGGCGATTTTTTTAATGAAAATGAAAATGCAGTATCTGAAATTGAAAAAAATTTAAAAAAAACAAGCATTAAGAATATTATAGATCATCTTGAGAAAATGGGACATCGCCTTGCAGGGATTGAAAGGTCACTCGAACTGCCGCAAAGAACTTTATCAAAATGGAAAAATGAACATATTGAAGCCTCTGCAGCTGGAGTCTCATTATTAAAATATATTTACATTTATCCTTGGCTTCTTGAACTAGCTGATAAGAATTTTGATCCTCAAGAGGCTCAGATGCTATTATGGCGAGAATCATTCAAAGAGTTATTTGGGCATGGAGAATCTATTAGACGTATGGCCGCTACCGTCCATAATCAATCTAATTTTTCTGCTATTGCCATTATAGCTGAACATAAACATCAGAATAATATTAGTACTTCAGATAAAGTATTATCGGTTGGGGCATAATTATGAAATTGGATTGTTTTATTGTTTGTGATGATATAAGGGCAGAACTCGGAAATAAATTTTCTCTTATGGGAATATATTTAGATAGGATTGTTTTTCAACGTCCAAAAGGAACCCCAGAAATATGGCCCAAAGCAATTAAATTAGGTTTTTATTTACGTTTTCTAGCGGAAAAAAAGGATGAGGCAATAGAATCGGGAATTACTTTTAATTTTTATTGCGAAAATAATGGGCAATTACAGCGACTTGGTAGTGGGGTAATCGATAACCCTAAAGCTTTATTAGGTACAGGGAAATTCGCTATCAATATGATGATTAGTTCATTAATTATCAATAAGCAAGGAACGCTTAATTTTTATATTGATTTTTTAGATAATAAAAACAAAGTTATTCTAGAAAAATTAAAAATTGGTACTATTGATATTTTGGATATAGAGGTTGATAATTAATATAATAATTTTTATATTAATGCTTAGCAAGGCATCAACAATTTATGAAAGATTTTTCCTGTGTTCTTTTTCTTGTAATTCTTATTGGCGAAACAAGCTAATAGAGATTTAAATGATGGCATTAATCTAGATCCAGAACTTTTCCACTGCTCCTCGCTGGTCGGCAAGCTGCAAGAGCCGCTCCTCCATATGCGGGCGATCATAATGCTGTGTCATTTCTGAACTCGAATGCCCAATGAACTCATGCAATGTCTGCTCTGAAACCAGGGCTTTCATCCTTGTATTGTAGGTATAGCGCAAGGCATGGACCGTCATGCGGCGATTGTCTGACATGTCAATCTGCGCATTGGCAAGCCCGACTTTCCATCTGGCGTTCAGAAGATCCTTGCTCACAGGATGCCCATGATAGAGAAAAACCGGACCTTCAATGACTGGACAGGCATCAATATACAAATTCACAATTCGCATCGTCTTATCCGAGAGAATGACTGCCCGATGCCGCAAATTCTCATCATTTCCCTTTTTCAGCGCGCTGCTGATCTGTCCAGTCGAATCATAGGCTCGGTCCACGATCAAACCATAAAGATATGATCCATCCTGCAGTCTATGCTGTACAAATTGATCGCGGCTCACCGCTCTCAGCTCTCCAGATCGAAGCCCCGCCGAGAGCCCAAGGCAAAACATGGCACCGAAGAGGATCCCAGTACCCGGGTAATCACGCGAATCCTTGCGGCGCCAGACAGCATCGAGCGCGGCGGGATCCTCAGGGAAAAGCCGGTAAATTTCCTCGAGCGACAGCGTATTCTGCCGCCGCGAATGCCGGACGAATCTGATTGTTCCCATATCGGGAACAGTCTTGATGAGCCGTTTGCGTTTCGCTTCGCGCAGGCAAATCGACATGGTTTCGATTATGTTGTTTCGCAGGCTATTTGATATGGGCTCATCCTTTCCGGCTTTTCGCAGGCCGACAAGCCAATCCTGAAAATCATAGATGAAGCCTTCATCTTCAAAGCGTTCAAAAATAAACCGACCCCATTTTGGAATAAGATAATTCTCCAGGCGCCCTCGATGGCCAAGCCGTGTCGTCTCCTTGATTGCAATGCCATCAGCGAGCGTCTGCCGCTTGAGATGCAGGGAATCGGGCAAGAACATTTCAGCGGCGAGATCCTGGAAGGTCCGATAGATCGCCGCGGCGAAGTTGCTATTCTTGCTTTTCAAGGCAGGGGCTGGTGGAGCAGATTCCCGGGCTTCGAGCCTGGCGATAAATGCTTCGGCATCGCGCTTGAGCCGGCAGCCTCGGCCGCATGATTTGCGGATCTGCTTTCCATTCTGCATATGCCAATAGCACCAGATGGTATATTCTTTCCCCCGCGAATTGACGAGTTTCCGGCGGAATAAGTGGTATTTCAAACCCATAAAATTTTTTCAACCTCTTATACACAGTTTATGCACAGTTTTTCTGTTTTGCAAGCGGATTTCGCTAAATTTCGAGGCTTTGAATAAGTTATGCGATTGGAGTTTTTATGTATCATATATCATTGCTATATAAATAAATAAAGCCGCTCTTTTGAGCGGCTTTATTTAGTCGGGCTGAGAGGATTTGAACCTCCGACATCTTGGTCCCGAACC
>CAZHVY010000091.1:0-5001 GCA_964536305.1 uncultured Geobacter sp.
GGCAAGAAGGCGGCCCGGGCCATTGATCAATACCTGAATGACGGCGCCTGGCCGGGGCAGGCGGGAAAAGAAGAAAAATATCAGGATCGGTAAAACAATATGAGGAGTTTTTCGCCTGGAGACCAGGAGCGCAACGCAGCCTCTTCCGGGCGCCGCGACAATACCTCAGCCCGTAGCGGCAGCCGCTACGAAAATTAATCAAGAAGGAGGCAACATGTCCTACGTCGAGTCAGTTCTGAATTCCGTTGTAGCGAAAAACCCCAATGAGCCTGAGTTCCATCAGGCGGTAAAAGAGGTTCTGGAGTCCCTTGCGCCGGTGTTCAAGCGCCACGCGAAATACGAGCAGCAGCGTATCCTTGAGCGCATCACCGAACCGGAACGGGTTATCCTGTTTCGTGTGCCCTGGGTTGACGACAAAGGCGGAATCCAGGTCAACAAGGGGTACCGTGTCGAGTTCAACAGCGCCATCGGCGCATACAAGGGCGGTCTCCGCTTTCACCCCTCCGTGAACCTGGGCGTGCTGAAATTCCTGGGTTTCGAGCAGGTATTCAAGAACTCCCTCACCACCCTTCCCATGGGCGGCGGCAAGGGCGGTTCCGATTTCGATCCCAAGGGCAAGTCCGATAACGAAGTAATGCGTTTCTGCCAGTCCTTCATGACCGAACTCTTCCGCCACATCGGACCGGTGACGGATGTTCCGGCGGGCGACATCGGCGTCGGCGGCCGCGAGATCGGCTTTCTCTTCGGCCAGTACAAGCGCCTGAAGAACGAATTCACCGGCGTACTCACCGGTAAGGCCCTGGGCTGGGGCGGCTCTCTTATCCGTCCCGAGGCCACCGGCTACGGTTCCGTCTACTTTGCCCAGGAGATGCTGGCCGCGAAGGGTCAGTCCATCGAAGGCAAGACCTGTCTCGTGTCCGGCTCCGGCAACGTGGCGCAGTACACCGTGGAAAAACTGAATCAATTGGGCGCCAAGCCGGTTTCCCTCTCCGATTCCAACGGTTCCATCTACGATCCCGACGGGATCAACGAAGAAAAGCTCCAGTTCGTGCTGGAACTGAAGAATGTCCGTCGCGGCCGCATCTCCGAGTACGTGGCCAAGTATCCTTCCGCCCAGTATCTGGAAGGGAAGCGCCCCTGGTCCATCCCCTGCGACTGCGCCTTCCCGAGCGCCACGCAGAACGAGATAAACGGAGCGGATGCCGCCGAACTTATCAAGAACGGCTGCAAGCTGGTAAGCGAAGGCGCCAACATGCCGAGCGATCTGGACGCCGTGAAGGTATTCCTCGACAACAAGATCTTCTACGGCCCGGGCAAGGCGGCCAACGCCGGCGGCGTTGCCACCTCCGGCCTGGAAATGTCACAGAATGCCCAGTTCATGAGCTGGTCGCGCGAGGAAGTGGACGCGAAGCTGAAGAACATCATGAAGAACATCCACCACAACGCCTATACCACCGCCGCCGAATACGACTGTCCGGGCAACTACGTCGCGGGCGCCAATATCGCCGGTTTCCTGAAGGTGGCCAACGCGATGATCGATCAGGGAATCGTGTAAGCATGTAACCGCCGAATCCATGATAAAAGCTGTACTGCCATGCATGATATGAGGCGCTGGAGAGATTCAGCGCCTTTTTTTCGCTTTCACATAATTCTGTACACAGTATACTGCCGCTAACAGGGGATTACGGACAAGGGAGGTTTGCATGTACGCGTACGAGACGACATTCACTACTGGATTGCCCGGGCTGGACAAGGCATTGAAGGGGATACTCCCCGGCGATAATATCGTCTGGCAGGTGGACGCCATCGAAGACTACCAGGCTCTCGTTACGCCGTTCGTAAAGAGAGGGGTTTCCTCGGGCCGGAGGATGGTCTATTTCCGTTTCGCCAGTCATCCGCCTCTGATTCCGGAAGGCGAAGCTGTTACCAAGGTGGAACTGGACCCCAACTCCGGATTCGAGACCTTCATTGCCATCATCCACCAGACCATCGAGCGGGCGGGGAGGGGGTCGCTCTATGTTTTTGACAGCCTTTCGGAGCTGGCGGCTGACTGGTATTCCGATCAGATGCTGGGCAACTTTTTCATGCTGACCTGCCCCTATCTCTTCGACCTGGAGACGGTCGCCTATTTCGCTCTGTTCCGCAACTACCATTCATCCCGCGCTCTGCAACCCATCTTCGAAACCACCCAGCTCTTTCTTGATGTCTACCGCTACCGGGACACCCGCTATATCTATCCCATGAAGGTGCATCTGCGCTATTCATCCACCATGAACATGCTTCACGAGTGGAAAGGGGATGAATTCCGGCCGGTTACCGCCAGCGCTCTCATCAGTTCCATTCTTACGTCGGTGAACTGGTCGGGCCTTGATTCGGACAGCCGTCCCGGTATCTGGGAACGGGCATTCGCCGAAGGCGAGGAGGCCCTTGACGAGGTAAAGAGGGGGCGCTGTTCACCTGATCGGGAAGAGGAGATGTTCCGCCGCCTCTCGCGTATGATGGTCTCCCGGGATCCGGGGATGCTGAAACTGGTGTTCCGCTACATGGGTCTTGAGGATGTGCTGGAGATCCGCCGCCGCATGATCGGTTCGGGACTGGTGGGCGGCAAGACCGTCGGCATGCTGCTGGCCCGGCGCATTCTGCAGAGACATTCCGAGCGATTCACCATGTTGCTGGAGGCCCACGATTCGTTTTATATCGGCTCCGACGTCTTTTTCACCTTTCTCGTGCGCAACGGCGCCTGGTGGGTAAGGGAGAAACAGAGGAATCCCGAGACCTTTCTGGAAGGCTCTGAGCTGGCGCGCCAGCGGATTCTTACCGGCAGGTTTCCCGATTACATGGTAAAGCAGTTCGAACTGATGCTGGACTATTTCGGCCAGGCGCCCATCATCGTCCGTTCCAGTTCGCTCCTGGAGGACAACTTCGGCAATTCCTTCGCCGGCAAATACGAGAGCGTCTTCTGCCCCAACCAGGGTCCAAGGGAGCGGCGGCTGGAGGATTTCATCTCAGCGGTGCGAACCATCTACGCCAGCAGCATGAGCGAAAGGGCGCTGCGCTACCGCAAGCAGAAAGGACTTCTGGAGCAGGACGAGCAGATGGCTCTTCTGGTCATGAGGGTGTCTGGCGCGGTCCATGGCCGCTATTTTTATCCCCATGCCGCGGGCGTCGCGTTTTCCTACAACCCTTATGTGTGGAACGAGCATATCGATCCCCGTGCCGGGGTGATGCGCGTGGTGTTCGGGCTCGGTACCCGCGCCGTGGATCGCTCCGACGACGACTATACCCGCGTGGTTGCCCTGAACGCCCCGGAACGGAGACCGGAGACCAATTTCGAAGAGGTCCGCCAGTACGCCCAGAGGAGGGTCGATTTCCTGGACCTTGACGCGAACCGGCTCGTCTCGGGCCACTTCCTGGACGTTATCGCCGCCAGCCCCGACGTTCCGGCGCGCCTTTTCGCATCCACCGACGATGGTTCCGGCTGGGGGATGGAACACGGGATGAGGCCGTCATGGGTGCTTACATTTGATAAACTGCTGGGGACGACCGCCTTTGTCGAGGATATGAGGGAGATGTTGCGGGCCTTGCAAGATGCATACAGCTATCCGGTGGATGTGGAGTTTACCCTCAATTTCCTGGATGATCATGACTACCGGGTTCATGTGGTGCAATGCCGTCCGTTGCCGGTCAAAGGCATGGACACCGCAGCCGAGGTTCCGGTGGAAGCGCCGGAGGAAAGCCGCATTATCTCCGCCTGCGGCGCTGTAATAGGACACAGTCGGCATATTTGCATCGACAGGATAATCTATGTGACACCGGAGGTCTATGGTTACCTGCCCATGCAGGATCGGCACGAGGTGGCGCGGCTGATCGGCAGGCTGAACCAGTCCATTCCGGCCAATGGCAGTGAAAAAGTACTTCTCATGGGGCCTGGAAGATGGGGCACGAGCTGCGCGTCCCTCGGGATACCGGTCTCATTTTCGGAGATCAGCCATATGGCGGTTGTGTGCGAGATTGTGGCAATGCACGAAAACCTGATTCCGGACGTTTCTTTGGGTACCCATTTCCTGAACGAGCTCATCGAGATGGATATGCTTTATCTGGCGTTGTTTCCACGACGGGGAGGTAATTTCATGCGGATGGAATTCTTCCAGGATATGCCCAACCGTCTTGCGGATTACGTCCCTGGCAGTGAACGGTGGGCCGACGCAATCAAGGTCATCAGCGCGGCGGACGTCGCCGGCGCCGAAGGAGCGCTCTTCCTGTCCGCCGATTCTCTCAAGCAAAAGGTCAGTTGTTACCGGACCTGTTGATTATCGTCGCTCGCAGAAAAAAAGTTCAAGAAAACAAGGATTCCGCCGATAACAATAAGACGTACGCTGTACGGGGGAGGTGACCTATGGAAATCAGCACCGTAGCAAGCCAGGCTCTGGCTGTAAAAGAGCAAATGACGCAAGTTCAGTTAGGGCTCGCCGCCGTCAAGGATGCCGCTGAAATGCAACAGAAAATGGCGGACATGCTGGCGAAGAATGCGACTGTAGTGCCGCCCTCGCCTGACGCACAACCGGGCGGTTTTTCGACCTATGCCTGATCAACCATCCTGTACAAACAAAGGCAGTATTTTTCCGTAATCAGCGGATAACCAATTCCCGTACGGCAGTTGAAGAAGGCCGGCGCCAAATGGACGCCGGCCTTTTTTTACACAATTCGCACATGACTCAAATTGATCTGTTTTTCGGATAACATCTCGATTATTCAAGACTATTCTGAGGCGCCAGTATTCTCATTCTTGGATTGCTGAAAGTTTTTTTGAAAAAATCGAAAATAACCTGTTGACAGTTAGCGGAGGGTTTTGGTATAAGCATGTTCCCTTTGATGAGGGAACGGGGACGCGAGAGCGGGTCCGGCGGGTAGCGAGAGATGGTTACCCTTTTCATCAAAAGGCGGACTTGGTCTTTGAAAACTAAATAGTAGACGAACAGTGGGTTCCGAGAAAAGATTTGA
>CAZHVY010000092.1:0-1211 GCA_964536305.1 uncultured Geobacter sp.
GGAAACGGAGTATGCGCTCCGGAGCAAGCTGCCCGGGCGCTACTGGCTGGTGATCAATGACCTCCTGGTGACGTTCGGCCAGAACCACTGTTTACCGATATCACCCAGGTGCTCCAACTGCATGATCGCCCATCTCTGCGATCGCAAAGGGGTGGGGAAGAGCAGATGATGAACAGTTGCGGATTCTTTTCGCCGCCTAACGAAATAACAGGAGGAATTCCATGCATGCACGCCAGCATTTCCCAGCTGCTCCCTGGACGAACACCCTCAAGTTCATTTCTTTGTCAGCCACCGCCCTGCTGCTCTTTGTCGGCATAGCCGCCTGGCGCAAATTCTCCTTGTTTTCAGGGTTCCCCCTGGTTTTCGGCATTGGCATCGTGTCCGTATTCCCGGCGATCCCGATTTTCAGCATCCTGTTCATGGTCACCGGTTACGGGGTGGAGGGAAAGGTCCTCTTTGTAGAGCGACTTTTCTGGTCAACTCCCGTTTCCTTGGAGGGGCTCCGCAAGGTATGGGCGGAGCCGGGTTTGTGCAGAGGCTCGATACGCATCTTCGGCAATGCCGGACTATACTCTTTCACAGGTCTTTACTATAAGGCGGCGCTGGGGAGATACCGCCTGTTCGCAACGGATCTGAGCAAGGCAACGGTTCTTGAACTACCCTCCCGCAAGGTGGTGATCACCCCGGCCACGCCCCAGGTTTTCATCGATTACCTTCATAGCCGATTCTTCTTGGGCGATTCCCCATCGTAATCCTACATTGTGTCCGTCCGGAAATTCCCGCTAATGGCTGATAAGTTCCGCTCCGGTCCGGGAGAGACTTTCCACATGGACACTACCCAACACTTTCCATGTAATGTTTTCCCCTTAGATCGATTTCCGTTCCCTGGTGAGCGACATATGCCCCACCGTGGGTTAGCGGGGTTTCCGTATCCATCAAGTACAGCGGCGGGTTTCGTGAAACAAGCCTGTTCCGCGGTGCGGTGGGCCGCCCCCTGTACCAGTTACGGGATAAATTCGGTTTGGCGACATTAAGAATCGTTTTGAAGGGAGCGCACGGTTCAGCCAATAAAATCGTAATTACAGAATATATGGTATATGGAATTTTGTTCTTGATAAAAATTGTAGGAAAAACTAAAATGAGACCATGGAAAGAGCTCAAGAAACTTTCTTATGGATATATGAAAAGAGAAATTCGGAAAAGAATAGATG
>CAZHVY010000092.1:1310-4930 GCA_964536305.1 uncultured Geobacter sp.
GGTCAAGTGTTCGACCTGCGGTGTTGAATTCACCTCCAAGGCAGGAGTTGTTGATGTTTACAGGCCGGGCATTGCCGGGGCGAGTGAAAAACCGATAATCCTGTGCTCTACATGTTCAAGTTATGAAAGGCGTTGATAAGTGCGGATATGATCGGGATATCCGGTGGGGATGAGAAAGAGAAGCTGGTCCTTGGTGTCAAGGGCCGGCTTTTTCTATACGACAAATGACAGCCGACGAAACTGTGGCGGAACCCCGTACAGGGTCTCTTGCTCATACTGGTTGAGCGGCAAGGAGCGGGTTTCTTGCTTTTTTCAGTATGAAAGGTAATTTGTAAATAAGGGATATGTTCGCTGTTAAAGATAGTGTTGTGCAATTCCTGTCAGGGACGGAATGGTTCTCGAACCGTTCAGGAGGTGAATACAATGGAAGATATCAATCGTATTCTGGTTGCAAGCGGCGTCACCAAATACTGCCGGCAGGGTGTTCACTACGGGATTTCGCTGGCCCGCAAATACCAGGCTGAGCTTTTCATCTTTCATGCTGTTTACAATCCTTTCGGCTATGAAGGGTTCAACCTGCCGATGGTCTCGCTGGATGAAAGTTACCGGAACATCCTGCAGGAAACGGAGAAAGACCTGGACCGGATCATTGCCAGGGAGCAGGCGAACGGGCTCAGAGTCCAGAAGCTGATCAGAGAGGGCAATCCCGTCAAGGAAATTCTCAAGGCAATCCATGAACATCATATCGATCTTCTCGTTCTGCTGGCCCATGAGGAAACACGGCTGGAACACATGGAAGCGCGGTTGGAGAAACTCATTTTCGGCAGGAGCAACGAAGATCTCATCCGGAAGATGCCGTGCCAGGTTCTGCTGGTCAAACAGGAGTTCAAGGCAGATTGGTAACGCATAAGACGGATTGATCCGGGACCCCTTGAATTGACCTGGGTGCAACGGTATGGGCACGTGAGGTCTGCGCAATGGATCAACACCCGAATGCCAAAGAATTGGAGTCGCTGCCGCTGCCCGGGCTGCTTGAGCGGCTCGGTACCTCCCCTGAAGGGCTCAGCGGGAGCGAGGCGCAGCGTCGTCTCGCCGAATATGGTCCGAACGAGCTTGCGGAAAAAAGAGCCAATCCCCTGCTGAAATTCGTTGCCTACTTCTGGGGTCCTATCCCCTGGATGATCGAGGTCGCGGCGGTCATTTCAGGCGTGGTGCACCACTGGACCGACTTCACCATCATCGTGGTGCTGCTGGTCATGAACGCCTTGGTCGGCTTTTGGGAGGAATACCAGGCCGGCAACGCAATTGCTTCCCTCAAGGCGAAACTGGCGCTGATGGCCAAGGTGCGCCGGGACGGGGAATGGACAGCTTTGGCGTCCCGCGAACTGGTGCCCGGCGATGTGATCAGGGTCCGAATCGGCGATATCGTCCCTGCCGACGCCCGCCTCGTCTCTGATGAGCGCCTGGAAATCGACCAGTCGGCCCTGACCGGGGAATCCCTGCCGGTCACCCGGGCAGCCGGTGATGCATTGTACTCCGGTTCCGTCGTGAAGAGAGGGGAGAGCGATGCCGTGGTCACCGCCACCGGCCGGAGCACCTATTTCGGCAAGACCGCGAGACTTGTCGAGGAAGCCCACACGGAGAGCCATTTCCAGCAGGCGGTGCTGAAGATCGGCGACTACCTGATCGTTATCGCACTGGCGCTGGTAACCCTGATTCTCGCCGTTGCCCTGTTCCGCGGCGACAACATGTTCACTTCGCTGCAGTTTGCCCTGGTTCTCACTGTGGCTGCCATCCCGGTGGCCATGCCCACGGTCCTCTCGGTAACCATGGCCGTCGGCTCGCGGGTGCTGGCCCACCGCCAGGCAATCGTCCGCAAGCTGTCCGCCATCGAGGAACTGGCCGGGATGGACGTGCTCTGTTCGGACAAAACCGGCACCCTGACCCGGAATCTCCTGAGCATGGGTGAGCCGTTCACCGTGGCAGGATATGGTGTTGAGGAGCTTCTGCTGTGCGCCGCCCTCGCGTCCAGGGCCGAAGACCGGGACCCGATCGATCTCGCCGTTCTGGATGGGTTGAAGAGCCCGCAGGATCTGCAGGGAGTGCAGGTGAGGCGGTTCCATCCATTCGATCCGGTCCGGAAAAGGACCGAAGCGGAAATTGCCGACACCAGCGGCCGACTCTTCCGTGTCGCCAAGGGAGCGCCCCAGGTTATACTGGAATTGGCGGCTAATGCCGTCGAGGTGTCCGGCCGGGTTGAAGAGGCCGTGGAGGAATTTGCCTCGAGGGGGTTCCGCTCGCTGGGAGTGGCCAGGTGCGATGAGGCGGGGGATTGGCGTTTCATGGGAGTCATCCCGCTTTTCGATCCGCCGCGCGCGGATTCGCGGGAGACCATAGAAGCCTCGGCTCGCATGGGGGTGAAGGTCAAGATGGTAACCGGCGACCAGATGGCCATCGCCCGCGAAATTGCCGGGCTGCTGGGGCTCGGGACCAACATCCTCGATGCGGGGCTGTTCAGCCATCCGGAGCACCACCAGGCCGGTCTTGTTGCGGAAGCCATCGAGAAGTCGGACGGGTTTGCCCAGGTTTTTCCGGAACACAAGTATCACATAGTCGATGTGCTGCAGCATCATGGGCATATCGTGGGCATGACCGGCGACGGGGTGAACGATGCACCCGCCCTCAAGAAGGCCGATGCCGGCATCGCCGTGTCCGGGGCAACGGATGCCGCCAGGGCCGCGGCGGCAATTGTGCTGCTCACACCGGGCCTGTCGGTGATCATCGATGCCATAAAGGAAAGCCGCACCATTTTTCAGCGCATGAACAGTTATGCGATCTACCGCATATCCGAAACAATCCGTGTCCTCCTGTTCATGACCCTGTCGATCCTGGTTTTCAATTTCTACCCGGTGACTGCCGTCATGATAGTTTTGCTTGCGCTGCTCAACGACGGGGCAGTCCTCACCATTGCCTACGATAATGCGCGCTTTTCCGATCAGCCTTCGGCCTGGGACATGCGGACTGTCCTGGGAGTTGCATCACTTGTGGGGTTAGCGGGTGTCGTTTCTTCTTTCGGGCTTTTCTACCTGGCCGAGCGGGTCTTCGTGCTGGACAGAAATGTCATTCAGTCGCTGATCTATCTGAAGCTGTCCGTGGCGGGACAACTGACCATCTACGTTACCCGTACGCGCGGCCCGTTCTGGTCCATTACTCCTTCGCCGATTCTCCTGTCGGCTACGTTAGCCGCACAGTTCATTGCCACCCTGGTGGCGGTTTACGGGATATTCGTCGCTCCCATAGGCTGGCCATGGGCGGGTTTCGTATGGGGATATGCGCTGGCGTGGTTCTTTATTAACGACCGGGTGAAACTGGCAGCCTACAAGGTTTTCGATATAACCAGGCCGGGGCTTCTGGGGTGGAAAACCGTGAAATAGGGCGGGAGATGTTTCCAGATGGTGTTGAATGGACGCAGAGGAAACGAATCTGGTGCCGTAATTGTCATCACAAGGAGATAACCCATGAGAAAGGATCAGGCAGGGAAGCCACTCGATGAGACAACGACCATAGGCGAGCTCGTTGCGGAAGATTACCGGACCGCCAGGGTCTTCGAAAAACATGGC
>CAZHVY010000093.1:0-4050 GCA_964536305.1 uncultured Geobacter sp.
CACTGGTTCAATCCCAGTATCGCCCACCATCCGCAAACGAACGCCCTATCTCCAGGAGATAGGGCGTTTTCCATTCCGGTAATGCCTCTTCATTTTCTTTCTCCACCATACAGGCCCTGTTTGCCGGTTTCCCCCGGGGTGCCCCTTTCGGGTGAATTTGTTCACTCGTTTGGGTGATTCATTTTTTGTTCCCTTACATGGTAAAAAATACGATACTACCATCGGAAGGTATTTCCGGCGGCAGCGCAGGAAGTATGCCGGGGATATGTATCTCAACATTTCTTACAGGGTGCCCCATGGTCAATGAAAAACCCGTTAAAATTTTTCTCGCTGACGACCATCCGCTGCTGCGGATGGGGTTGAGTCTTGCTTTCCAGGCCAAGGACAACATAACGGTTGTCGGGGAGGCGGACAACGGTTTTGACGCGATTGAAAAGATCAAGACGCTCATTCCGGATGTCGCCCTGCTGGACATAGACATGCCGGGACTTTCAGGTACCGCTGCCATACGGGTCCTGAGGAAGATCTTGCCCGACATGAAGATATTGGCCCTCTCGACCTACAACGATGAGAACTACATCAGGGAGGCCATGAGCGCCGGTGCGGACGGCTACATAATGAAAACGGTGGATATCGACAACCTGGTCGAGATCATCACCTGTTTCAATGAAGGAAGAGAGATAGTGTCTCCTTACCTGCTGAATCTCGGTATCTCACTGCAGCAATCCGGATCGGAAAAAGATGATACTGATTTCTGCCTCACCAAGAGAGAAAAGCAGATCCTGCAATGCGTAGCAGAAGGAAAAGACAATAAGCAGATTTCCACATCTCTGTACCTGAGTGTTGAGACAGTAAAGACCCACATGAAAAGCATATTCAGGAAAATGGATGCAAAGAACAGGCTCGATGCTGTAATGAAGGCCAAGCATCACAAGCTGATTGATTGAACAGACATTTTATTTCACGCAATACCTGCCTTTTCCCCTTGCGAAGAGCTGAAAGAGGATGAACATAGATGAAACAGCAACTCCAATTACTGGATCTGATACCCAAGGAAAAACTGGATGAGATTCTCCAGGCCGTCAATGAGGCGTGTGGCATCGGTTCCGTCATAGCTGATACCGAGGGACGCCCGATTTCAAGCGAGTCAAATTTTTCCAGGTTCTGCAAGAATTATTGCCGTGCCACCGAGGAGGGCAGAAACAAATGCTACCACAGTGATGCCTTTGGCGGCATAATGGCAATGAACCACAAGGAACCCTATGTCTACGACTGCCTCAATGCGGGGCTTGTGGACTGCGCCACTCCGATTATCGTCGAGGGGCACCATCTCGGCAATCTCAACGGCGGGCAGGTCCTGGAGGAGCCGATACCCGTTGCGGAAGCGATAGAACGCGCCAGGGGCATCGGCATCGAAGACATTGACGGATACCTGCAGGCGCTCAAGAAGATTCCGCGGGTGAAACGGGCCCGGCTCAGGAAAATCGTGAACCTGATGTCGGTCATCACCCAGACGATCAGCGACCTGGGCATACAGAAGATGCTGCTGGCCAAACAGTCGAAAGAGTATCTGAACAAGCTGATAAACAGTGTCTCCGACTGCATAATTTCTCTTGACGCTAACGGCGTCGTAGTAATGAGCAATGATGTCTGTTTCGATGTTTTCGGTTACCCTCGCGAGAGATTCTATGGGAGACCCTTCATCGATTTCCTGGAGAACGGCGAAGTTATCAGAGGGTACAAGGATAAACTTGATAAAGGGCTCATGGATAACTGCCGGGCTGAATTCACGGCACTGAAGCATGACAAGTCCTCTTTCCCGGCCCAGGTATCCATTTCACGGGTCAATGACGAGGATGGGGAGGCTGCCGGCTATGTGGTCGTTCTGCGCGATATCACGGAAGAGAAACAGGTCGAGAAAATGAAGGAGGACCTGGTGGGGATGCTGACCCATGATATGCGCAATCCGATCCTGGCTATCAACAAGACCCTTGAACTCCTGTCGACGGAGCGGCTTGGACCGATCAACGAAAACCAGAAGAAAATCATGAAGCTCGCGATCAACACCAATGATCAGCTCGGCAGCATGGTAAACGCCTTTCTCGATATCTTCCGCGATGATAACGGCCGTTTCGAGCTGCACCGGAATTATTACGAGATAAACAGCGTGGTTTCCACCTGCATAGAAGAAGTTGCCCTGTTCCTGGAAGACAAGAAGCTGGAGATCACCTTCGAAGCCAGAGACCCGGTGATCGGTATCTACTGCGACCTTTTCCGTGTCAAGAGAACAATCGGCAACTTGCTTTCAAATGCCATCAATTACAGCGTTACCGAAGGAAAGATCCTGATTTCAACCCGTATTGCCGGGGGCGATGATCCGGATCTCGCCGCTTCCGTCCCGAAAAAATATCGAGACCGGATCGAGGCAGGCCAGAGATACAGCCTCTTGGTTATTGCTGATACGGGGTATGGAATTCCCGAGGAGCACCAGGAATCGGTCTTCGAAAAGTTCTTCACCGTTAAAACCGAGCAAGGGCTGGGAAGAAGGGGGATCGGTCTTGGGCTTGCCTTCTGCAAGCTGGTCGTGGAAGCTCACGGGGGGATCATATTCTGCCGTACTCCACCTGGTTCAACCGCGGGGGACAGAACACCCGGGGTCGAATTTCATGTTGCTCTGCCGTATGGAGAAATCTCTTCGCAGTACCTCCGGAAATAATCAGTGGATCTTCGGGCTTCATCGTTTGAAGCCGGTGCATGGCGTTCCGCATATACTCCATTGTCTCGCATTATGCAGGGGCCACTATGATGAATACACGAATTCGCAAGAAGGGAGACACAACGGTATTCATAGCCGACGACCACCCCCTCATCCGCTTCGGTCTGCGTCTCAGTCTGGAAGAGGTTGAAGGGATCAGGGTCATCGGTGAAGCCATCGACGGGTACAGCGCCATTGAACAGATCCTCAAAACACCGCCGGATGTGGCATTGGTCGATGTGGACATGCCGGGACTGTCCGGAACGGGCGCTATCCGCGTATTGCGCAAAGCACTGCCCAGGCTGAGGATTTTAGTCTTGTCCACCTACCACAATGACGAATACATCCGTGAGACCATGGATGCCGGTGCCGACGGCTATGTCCTCAAGAATGTCAACGTCGACGAACTTGCCAGGATCATCAAGGCATATGCGGAAAAGACCCCGGTAGCTTCTCCCTATCTCATCGGGCGCACGATCAAATGAGTCGCGCCTGGTCCCGATTGCCGCCAACGTTCGACCGCCGCCCGGAAAACATTTCC
This sequence comes from uncultured Geobacter sp., assembly GCA_964536305.1. GTDB lineage: Bacteria > Desulfobacterota > Desulfuromonadia > Geobacterales > Geobacteraceae > RPRC01. The sequence goes on from CAZHVY010000093.1 coordinate 3,297, forward strand.
CCGTTTCCTCTTCATCTCAGCTGCTGCCCGTGAATCTCCTCTCCGGTTGCCAATCTCACCCCGAAATACCCATTTTGAGGGATCAGATACACCCCTTCAGGCGATAGCCAGGACACCTCCTTCTGATATAATTCAAACTACGGTATGACTTTTTATTACACCGATCTGTCACCTGCTGTGAGTAGAACATTCATGTGGCGGCGAAACAACCCCTGATTCCTGGAACGGAAGGAACGCGGAACCGGCGGAGAGGAGGTGATGGCTTTTCCGCGACTTCCATGAGAGAGCGAGAGATCGATACACACGAACTGCATGCAGGAGGAGGAAAAATATGGCATCCAAAGCTGAAAAAGTATGTCAGAAACAGATTGACGTAGCGAACCTTCCCGGGCCGACGAGCCGCGTGGAGGCAATCAAGGAACGGTTCATCAAGACCACCCCGGAGATATGCGTTGAGCGCGCGCAGTTGATCACCGAATCCTACCGGGAGACGGAGGACCTGCCGATCCACATCCGGCGTGCCAGGGCATTCGAGAAGATCCTGAGCGGCATGACCGTCTTCATCGCGGACGACGAGCTGGTGGTGGGCAACCAGTGCACCAAGCCCCGCTCGGCGCCGGTCTATCCCGAATTTTCCTGCAAGTGGCTGGAAGCGGAACTCGACCGTCTGGAAAAACGGACCGGCGACGTGTTCCTCATTTCGGAAGACAAGAAGAAGATCCTCAGGGACCTTTTCCCCTACTGGGACAAGAAG
>CAZHVY010000093.1:4060-4594 GCA_964536305.1 uncultured Geobacter sp.
TCTGGCGGCCCAGGGCGCCGGCGTGTTCACCGTGGGCAACTACTACTTCAACGGCGTCGGCCACATCTCCGTCGACTATGCCAAGGTCCTGGCCAAGGGCCTGAACGGCATCATCGCCGAGGCGAAAGCGGAATTGGCGAAGATCGACCTGACCGACCCCGACGACCTCAAGAAGATGCACTTCCTGGATGCCGTGATCATCTCCAACGAGGCTGTGATCGCCTTTGCCCGCCGTTTTGCTGCCGAAGCCGAGAAGCTGGCCGCCAGCGAGAAGAGTGCACAGCGCAAGGCCGAGCTGGCGGAAATCGCCCGCATCTGCCAGAAGGTTCCCGCCCAGCCCGCAGAATCCTTCTGGGAGGCAATCCAGTCCTTCTGGTTCATCCAGCTCGTCCTGCAGCTCGAGTCCAACGGCCACTCCATTTCCCCCATGCGCTTCGACCAGTACATGTACCCTTACCTGGAAATGGACACCGCCATCAGCACGGAGAAAGCCCAGGAACTTCTGGACCTGCTCTACATCAAGTTCAGCGAGAT
>CAZHVY010000094.1:0-4576 GCA_964536305.1 uncultured Geobacter sp.
GACCAGCATTCCGCGATGGTCTGCTGACCCTCTCTTGCAAGCTTGAGACGCAATACATCGTTTCGGCTCACGGCAATCATCAATTCGCTTAATTTTTCCCAGTCCCCGGTATGAAACAGCAATCCGTTTGCCATGTGTCTGATCATCGATTTGGCGGCACCTGCCGCATCACTGGCAATAACCACGCATCCTTCCGACATTGCCTCATTGACCACCGCGCCCCAGCCCTCGTAAGCATTGCTGGGGAGAACATAAACATGGTGCTGGCGCATCATATCCATTATCCCGGATGCAGGTTGTGGCGGCAGAAAAAGATAACTTCCGGGGGCTAACCGTCTTCTTGCCAGGTTTGCCAGTTTCTCTCGCTCCGGCCCGTTTCCAACGAGCGTGAGGGTCGCATCGGGCCTTTCATCCAGGAGTCGTGAAAACGCCTTGATCAGGGTGTCGACCCTTTTCCAGTCCAGCATGCGCCCTGCCCACATCACCCGAAAACCTAGATTGTCCCTCTCGCACTGTGGCAACGTATCGGGGAGCGCGGTAAAATAACCCCAGCGCCACCTTCTGCTTTTGAACGATGCGATTCGTTTCATATCTTCTGCAGAATAGTCTCCGATCGGCAGAAAGTGAAAATATGGCGATGCTGCCAGTTGGCGGCCCTTACCCACCAATTCTGCGATACCGCGGGCTAAAGGGAGCTGGTGGTGGCTTATGATATTTGTTACCTGGACAATTCGCATCGAATCGCTTCCTACCGCTTGAAACCTATATTCCCCATATATGCAGACCCGTTTATTATGTTCCGTTCTTTCTGAAATATCCTATTCGATTTGTCGCAAGGTATTCAGCTTTCATGCTGCAGACCTGGCGAGCAGTAGCCTGACTCGCTCCTTGATCAGAGCCTCTCCATAGCGAATCCAGGCGACAAATGGGGGGACTCCATTTGCAATGGCAATGTTTTTAACTTCCCGCAGCCCGTCAGTCCTGCCCGGCTGGCCGTAACGGAAGTGGGAAAGAACCTGATCTACGTACTGGAAGCGCGCGCCCGCCCGGTACATGCGAAACACTAGTTCGTAATCCATGGCGAGGCGATAATGGGTATCGAAAACTCCGTACCGTTGATAGGCGGCTAGCCTTACGAAAGTGGCAGGGTGACAGATAGGCATGCGCCGCTTGATGTGGCGTCCGACATCGGGGTCGGGCCGGAAACGGAAAATCCCGCTGCCGTCAAACCGCTCGTATATGGCGTCACCATAAAAAACATCAGCTTCCGGGTGTTCACCAGCAGCCCTTGCGACGGCAGCCAGCGCTCCGGGATGATAATAATCGTCAGCGTTGATTATGCCTACGATTTCGCCCGTGGCCATGCTGATGCCCTTGTTGAAGGCATCGCTGATTCCCTTGTCCGGTTCCGATATCCACGTGGTCACCAATTCCGGACGGGCGCGGACCATGTCCAGGGTTGCGTCGCTGGAGCCCCCGTCGACGACGATGTATTCCAGGGAAGGGTATTCCTGGGCCGCAACGCTCTCCATGGTTTGCTCCAGGTAGCGGGCGGCGTTGAAGGTGGGTGTGATGATCGACAGGCGGGGTACTTCAACCATTGCTTACCCTCTCTTCCTCAAGGGGCGGCGCACAACCGCCAGCCGGCCCGTTCCGGGATGGAGCCGGCGAAGGGGCTGTTTCCCGGGCCAAGATGCTCATCCATGCAACCAGCATGACGATGACGGATCCCGATACCGCGAGGCTGCCGCTGATATTGGCCTGGATCAGGGTAAAGACCATGAGGGCCATGACCACGGCGGCCAGGGAACGGAATTCGTCGTTGCCGGTCGAGCGCAGGGTTTTCGTGATGCGCACCAGTGCGATTGCCAGGGGTGCGAGGAACAGCAGGAAGCCCACCAGGCCCTGTTCCGCCAGCAGCTCTACGAACAGGTTGTGGATGTGCTCCTTGTCCTTCACCCGCTCGTGGGTATAGGGATTGATCGTGTAGATGTACTTCCCGTGGCCGCCGGCGCCCACCCCCAGGAACGGGGCCGTGGCGAAAGTGTCCAGTCCCCGTTTCATTGTGGTGATCCGCCCCAGGAACGACTCGTCCTGGAAATAGCCCTTGGTGCCGATGTCGAACCGCTGGGTGTGATAATTGCCGGTGATGGACAGGAATCCCGTGAGGAGAATGACCAGCATTGCAACGACCCAGAACACCTTGCCGAAATAGGAGCGATAGACAAGCAGGGCGTAGGCGAGTATGGCGATGGCCATGCAGAGCAAGGTCTGGCGGGTGCCAGTAGGAAAGACGGCGTAGAAGGCCAGGCAGGATGCCAGGAGCGCCGCGATCTTCACTTTCACGGACCGGGCTTTGAGCACGTAGTGGGCGAAAACGACTCCCGCCAAGCCCAGGGGGAGCGAGATGCTGATGGGGTCGAGGCCGAAGAGTCCGATCCTCCCCCCCCTGCCCCACAGCATGTTGGAGATTTTGCCCAGCTTGAAGTCCGCGGCAAAGATGAGCATGGCGGTAAACAGGGAGAACACCCCCAGTGCGGCAAGGAACCTGCGGAAGCTCTCCCGGGCCGGGGTTAGGGTCGCGATGAGGACAGCGGGCGTTATCCCCCTGATGAAGAAGAGCTTCAGGTTTCCCAAACCGGTTTCGGTCACGGATTGGTCAGAGAAGTACCAGTTTGCGGCGACGTAGCCGAAGAAGATGATGACAAGGGCCAGCGGCAGATTGAACAATGAATTGATTCTCTTCCGGAGCCTCCAGGCAAAGGCGCAGCCCATCAGCGCGATCAGCACGACCAGGGCGGTTTTGCCCCTGTAGGAAAAGATGCCGAGGAAGGGCACTGCACTGATCGCTGCGGCCAGGGTCTCGGGGAAGCGCAGCATCAGTGCGAAGCAGGCCGTGAATATGGCGAAGTCAACGGTTTGCGCCGCCCGCTCTCCGGCCAGGATGAGGTACTGGATACCCAGGGTCATGAGAGAGTAGAGGAACAGGCAATATTTCCCCCCTTTCAGACCCTTGTCGCGGTCGGAGCGTTCTTCGTCGCTAGCGGCCCCGGGCTGTTCGGGGCCCAGGGCGTATGTCGCATCAATCTCTGCCATGTCCGTTCAGGCCTCCTGCAAGTTCCAGGTAAAGTTCCAGGTATCGTCGAATCATCAAGCCGATGCCGTATTCGTTTTCCGCCACCTCTCGGCAGCGGATGCGCATTACAGGGGACGAAGAGGTTGCCTCCAGGATCGAGGCGATCCCCCTGGCGAAGTCGCCGCGGTCGAGTGCTCTTGCTCCGTAGCCGGTTTCCCCCTGGCGCACGATCTCGCAGCAGCCGCCAACGTCGAAGGTGACGGCAGGGGTGCCGCAGGCGAGGGACTCGATGAGCGTGTTGGGCAGGTTGTCCGCAAGGGTCGGGTGGAGAAAGACGTCGGAAAGCCCGTAGAGCTGCGCCATGCGCTCCTGTTCCCCGATCTTGCCGACGACGATCAACCGGTTGACGCCCAATCCGCCGCTGGCTTCGGGTGTCGGCTCTCCCCCCACCAGCAGGAGGACCATGCGGCTCCTCACCGAGTCCGGCAGCAGGGACATGATGCGCGGCAGCAGATGCTCCCCTTTCCGCATTCCCACCTGGGCCAGGGCCACCGGGGCGTCCAGGGGAACTCCCCATTGCCGGCGCAAGGCATCCCGGTCACTCGGCCTGAACTTGTCCGTATCGATGCCGTTGGGGATGCAGCGGATGGAAAACTGACGGTGCAGGGGGCTTGCGCCGGCAAGGTCCGCGAGCCAGCGTGACGGTGTCACGATGGTCAGGCGGGCCGGGCGGTAGGCCCTGCCTTTCCAGTTTGCGTGCGCCGCGGTCGTGTCCATCAGCACGTCCAGCTCACTTGCCTGGGGACAGAGTCCGCACTTGTCCTGCCAGCGTAAGCAGTCCATGGCATAGGCGCATCCCCCGGTAAAGCTCCACATGTCGTGGAGTGTCCAGACGGTCGGTACCTGCCTGGCATGGCGCATCAGTGCAGGGTAGGAGAAAAAACCGCCATGGACATGGTGCAGGTGCAGGAGGTTCGCCTCCCGGAGCAGCAGTTCCGCGTTCGGCGCGGGCGGGAACCGGAAAAGGCTCCCCAGGCCGAGCTTCCTCAAAGTTACATGGGCCAGGCGGCTGAGCAGATATCCGGCCTTCCCCGCATAGACTGGGTGTATATCTGCGTCGTTCGTTTTCTTGATACCCACAAGCATGGCCGGTTCAATGCCGGGCGATTTGCGCAATCCTTCGTGGAGCCTGTATGCCGCGAGTGCTGCCCCGCCTATGATGTCGGCTGTGTTGACTTGAACCACCCTCATAGCGCCCGGATATTCCTTTCGAGCATGCCCCGGTACTTTTCCCCGATCACGCCGATATCATAATGCTCTCGCACGTACTGCCTGGCCCGGCCACCCATGTCGTTTCGCTTCATGGGATCCCTGAGCAAGGCGTCGACCGCCCTTCGCAGCCCGGCCACATCCCGTTCCGCCACCAGTTCCGCCACGCCTTCCTCGCGCACTGCATAGGTGATGCCCCCGCTCGCGCTCAAAACGCACGGCAATCCGCAT
>CAZHVY010000095.1:0-4538 GCA_964536305.1 uncultured Geobacter sp.
AGAACGGGTAGCGTAAGAAACAACTTACCTACCTGAAAAAAATGTCTTGACATCGGGGTCCACTATACTCCGCCCCCTCGCGCGAAGAGAAGAGGACTTTACCAGCCTCATGACTATTTCATCCATGCGCAAACCGTCAGTGAGAATACTATCTTTGTACAGTCAATTAATAATATTCCCTATTAATAAAGCAATTAAGCCACATATTCCAGAAATCAAAAAGAATACCATACAAAACAAATGCCACTTATTTCTTTGGTCTCTATATTGCTTATAATATTTTCTTGAGTGAAAAATAAAATAAACAGACATAAAAAAAATCAAAGACTTTTCCAGTAAAAAATTTCTCATTATGTTATCTCTCTATTTTTTTTTGTGAAGAAAAATTTTTAGTAATATTATTACACTGCCTAAAAATAATACTTTTTCCAAAAGAGATACCGAATAAGGATCAGTTTTTTTCATTTGAAAAGCAACTATCCATAATATCAATAATATAATTATTGAAGTTGCATTTGAAAAATTCATTTTTCAACCTCTCTCACAAATACTATCCCAATTAGCGATCATTGCTCCGCATTGATCCAAAAGCATCAGCTAATGCAGACATTCCACTACCCATAACATTTCCTACAAAACCGATAGCATCTATAGCCCCAAACTCTTCTCCCCTATCAGCATATGTTGACATCATTGCCCCAGCTCCCATAACCGCAATTCCAAGTGGTGAAAGAGCAGTAAAAGTTCCTATGAATCCAAGTGTCATTAGAGTATTTCCCCAAAATTCTTGTCTTTCCATTTTTTCTTGCTGGTATTCTTTATCTTGATCAGGAGAAATAGTACTCTCCAAAGCCTTAGCATCCTCTAATCCTAACCCAGGGGATGGAGCCATTGTACTCTCATAAGTAGCAGGACTTTCTGTTTTCCCGGTATTATTTGACGGTGAATTAGGCATATTTGAAGCGACTTCAGGCACAGGGCTATTATAATTTGGAACATTATTATTCAAATCAGACGCCTTATTCCCTGCAACAGTAGTATCCTTAGAAGCGTCTGCTGTCTTTGTATCTTTTGAAGAAACAGTCTCCTCCGATGGACTCTTTCCGTCATTTGCACCATCAGATGTTGCTGCTGGGTCAGTAGATCCGGACTTTCCGTTACCTCCTCCAAGAGAGTCATCATTCCCGCCAATACTGGCTTCAGCGCTTTCGTATTCTAATCCCCAATCATCCACATACTTCATCGGATTATTCGCCGCGTACGCATACCACGCCTTCCCGTCCTTCACGGGGTCCTCGCTCGTGAACCTTCCCGTCTCGCTGTCATACCATCTCATGTTGAAGTAATAGAGCCCCGCTTCCTCGTCGTACTGTTTCCCCGTGAACCGGGCGTACTTGTCCTTCCTCTTCGCTTCTTCGGCAGAGTTCCCGAAGGGCGTGTATTCGTTCGTCCACACCGTCACCCCGGCCGTGTCCGTCGCCGCTATCACCGAGCCCAGGTGGTCCGTGTGCAGGTACGTCCTCCCCGTGGCCGTCGGTTGTCCCGTGGCGTCCAACGTCCCTTCCTCCAGGGCGAAGTTCTTTCCGTAGGCGTAGACGTTTTCGTAGTAACTCGAAGTTGGTGTGCCGGATTCCTTCTCTTCTTCATAGATGAGCCGTCCACCTAAGCTATAAGCGTAGTAGATCGTGGCCGCAGTCTTGTCCGTCGCCGCCGTTCGTTCTTTCTTCACCTTCAGGCCCATCGCCGTGTACGTATACGTCGCGGTCGTCGCGCCGTTCTTCTTCGCCTCGATCATCCTATTGCGCAGGTCATAGCTGTACCGCCACTGGGTGCCGGTCTCAGCGAAGGCGAGCCCAGTCCACGGATTCGTAATCCCCGCCCAATACGTTGAGGCGATATCTTTCACCAAGGTCGCGACGCCGCTGATGCTCAGCGTGTCACCCTTTTTGGTCATGTTCCCGTTCTTGTCGTAGGCGTAGGCCCACTTACCGTCCGTCATGAGGAGGCTCGAGTTCGGGTAGTAGCGGTATTCCTGAACAACACTCCCTTTCATCCTCACTTCGAGCCGGGTCCGGTTTCCCAGCTTGTCGTACTGGTAAAGCTCCTCCCGCTTGGTCACCGAGTAATACACCCGGATCAGGCTCTCGGGGGCGTTCTTGAACTCCGCCTTGTTGAGCAGGGTGAAGTCCTTCTTCCGCTCGTCATAGTTCGTCTTCACCTTGAGGTACCGCGCGGTCGTCCCTTCCGGGAACGTGATCTCGAGCTTCTTCACGCCCGCTTGGGTCACATATCGCTTCTCCGCCTCCGTGACTTCCATCCACTCGTTCGCGTAGTTCGTCGTGCTGGTAAAGACCCGAATTGCTTCCGGCGTCACGCGATTCGTGGGCGCGAGGGGGATCATCATGATCCTCGATACCGGGTAGTCCCCTTCCAGGTCCACGCCGATGCTCCCCGCGGCGTAGTCGAGTTCCACGAGGTTCACGTCAAAAGCGGAACTCGCAAACCGGTGTTTTTAGGAACTCTATCACCGGTGTTTACATGGAAGACAGAGAAGCGAGAGAACAACAGCGATCATCCTAAGCCGCCGCATCAATACACCTCGTCATGCGTACCGATAGCCACAAGGAGCGCCGTGTTCTCTTCGACCATGGCAAAGACAATGCGGCAATCATAGGCCACCGCGATGGCGCGGAGGTCTTTCAGCTGTCCGGACAGCTTATGATTCTTGAGCTCGGGATCATAGGGATTGTTGGTGAACTGCTCAAGTTTTTGCTTGATGACTTCACGGCTTTCAGGATGCTTAGAAATCCACTTCTTGAGCGACTTCTCGAAACGGCTGGACCATTCCAGACGGATCATCCGTCAGAGGCTCCCGAAGAGGTCGCTGACCGATCCCGAACGCGTCCGCCCCTGAGAGCGCTCTTCCAAAGCCGCACGGTAGTCGGCGCGGATATTTTCCCGCTTCCCCTCGATGATCCGCTTGTGCATGATCTCGTCGACCATTTCCTGGTCTTCAAGGCTCAAGCTTGAAATCTCATCGAGGATCGAATCAACGTTCGTCGCCATCGCCATGCTCCTATTCATTCTTAGCTCCTTTCATAGTAACAAAATTTTGCCATTTCCTCAACACAGTTCTTCCTTGAGCGCGGCCACCGCCCGGTAGGCCTCCCCAACCTCCGCATACAAGGCATTTCCCCGGGGGAAGACAACTGTCAGATAAATACTATCTTTGTACAAATTGTGCGAAACACTATTGACAGTACCCTTCATCACGCGCACATCATCAGCATGAAAGAAGATTCTTATCGCATGAAGGACAGATTAAAAGTCGGAGTCGTTGACCCCCAGTAATCATCAAAAAAGCAGAACTCGTCCGCCGGTGAAAACCGGAACTTTTAAACCGGTGTTGACACTGTACTTCGCTCGCTTGATTTCCGTCATGTTCTTTCCCCTTCCGGACAAGCAAACACTAAACTATGCCGCCTGTCCAGTTTCCGGGGTCCAGTATATTGGACCGGAGCGGTGGAAATGGCGCTTACCGTGATGCTTGCAAGAAACGAATCCGCGGTAAGCAACATACAGGACAATCGAAGACAACCGAAGGCTTTCAGCACGTTTCAACGCTTCCTGAGGATAAGAAGAAGACTAGTTCTTTTTCTTTTTGCTTATGAAGGTAAATAAAAGAAAAGACTAGAAGATTATAAAGAAAGATAGGAAGTTTGGGAAAAATGATGTCACAACTGCCAATGAGCACCTTTAAGCGCCATGCGGGGAGCATGAGGAAAAAGTATTAATGCCGGTTTTTATTCCGTTCAGGGGCGGCGCGCACTCCCCGAGGAGATTTTCGGGAAGCAATAAATTTCGGGAAGCCCCGCCCCGGGGAAAGGGGCTCCGGGAAGAGATGACTCCTGCCTTGAAGGAATGGTGAAGCGGAGCCGCTTTCCCCGGGGTGTCGGAGTGGTAGGCTTCGTCATGGGAGAAACCCAAGGGGCCTGAAACTCCGATCGAGGAGCAGCCGCGGTACCCGTAAAGCGGGGGCCGCGGAGATTCGAGAAAAGCACTTCAGGGACCGGTGCCGCACAAGGAAGAGCCCTCCCCTGCCCTCGCTAAAAACCGCATCGCACGCAAAGGAGCATGAGAACAAGGGAGCGGCGGAGGGTGACCGAAGGGAACCTCCCGCCGCGACCGATTGCCCCTCCGGCTCCTTCAGGCAGTCGCGCCGAAGGGATCTTCCCGAGAAACCTTGATGCGAAAGCCCAGGCGTGGAAACGGAAACGCGCTTCGTCCCGAAGGGATCTTCGGGAGAGAATTCGAAACGCCTCCGCGCCGGGAACCCTGAATTCCCGGTTTGCGCGGAGGCGGGAGGAAAATACCCCTTCGGGATGAGGCGCGATGCACACCTCGCGAGGGAAAAGCCGCGTCGAGTGAGAGTTCGGTTTCTCGGGAAGTTCCTTGAGGCGTCTTGTGGAATGGAGGCGAGTCGGAGGAGCCAGCCGGCAGTTCGGCCGCCGGTTCGCAGCGAAGCAGAGAACGGGCGG
>CAZHVY010000096.1:0-4525 GCA_964536305.1 uncultured Geobacter sp.
ACCGTCGACCTATGCGTTGCGAACGCATCGCTCTCCCAGCTGAGCTACATCCCCATGAATAAACTGCCTGTAAGCGGAGAGAAACTATACAGGAAATTCATCCTCTTGAAAAGAGGGAAAATGGGGATAGATGGGATGAACCGGAATAATTACCCTGAATTCGGCGCCCGTCCCTCCTCTGTTGCTCACAAGAACCCTGCCGCCATGATTCGTCACGATCCGGTGGACGATGGGAAGACCCAGACCGCTTCCACCATCTTTTGTCGTGTAAAACGGGTTGAATATGTTTGGAAGTATGTCCGGGGGAATACCCCCGCCTGTGTCATGAACCTTAATGGATACGGCATCCCTGCCCTCAAGGGCCGCGGGCGCCACCGATACCGAGAGGATCCCTCCAGGCTTCATCGCTTCAGCCGCGTTATTGAAAAGATTGATACACACCTGCTTTATCTGTTGAAAGTCACCGAGAATGCAGAGGGGTTCCGATGAGAATCTCTTCTTCAGCCTTATCCGCTTTTCTTCCAGAAAGCCCGAGACAACGGCAAGGGACTCTTCAACCACTGTCCCCATGAGACACTGGGTATAGCAGATGGTTGCCCTTCTCGTGAAGACCAGGATCTCGGCAAGCATCTTTTCCAGGCGATTCGCCTCCCGCACGATCGTATCCACATATTTCCAGTCAGTAGAACCCGGCGCCTCCTTCCGCAAGAGGCGGCGCGCAAGCCCTCCTATGGAAACGAGGGGGCCCTTCAGTTCGTGGGCCAGAGAGGCGGCGGTCTCTCCCAGCGCGGCCAGTCGCTCTCCCCTGAGGAGGCGCTCCCGAATCTCTCCGTATTCCCTGTTGGAGTCCTCTATGCGATTGTAGAGCATGGCGTTTTCAATGGCCATTCCCGCCTGGTTGGCAAACAACTGCAGCAACCCCAGTTCATCCTGTGTGACGGCTTTTCCGGTAACTGGATTGTCGATGATGACCACTGCTATGGTTTCTTTTTTGGCGACGATCGGCACGGACACAAATGAGCGCAGATCATATTTTTCAAAAAAATCAGCCGCCGCTCCCTGCGCTCTTGCCATATGGTCCGCAAGGATCAGTCTTTTCTCCTGCACCGCCCGCAACATGATATCCCGGGACATGTCAAGTGGAACCCTGGTCCCCTTCACGAGCTTGCAGAAAGATGAATTCTCCAGGCGTTCCATATGCTCGTCGGAGAGGCTCCATCCAGCATAAAGCGCGTCTTCAGCGGACTCGGACGGCATCATTGCGTCTTTTTCACCAATGGTAACGCCGAACATCCCCTGCATCATTCCGGAGCGCTTGTTTACCAGAAACAGCATGGCTCGCTCAAACAACGGCGGAGTTCCCGAAAGAAGGGCAACAATGCTGAGATGGATCAATCTGTTGATACGGGTGGTGGAATGCATGGCATTGCTGACACGATAGAGGAGGGAGAGCTTTGTCAGCTTGCTCGTATTTTCCTGCGTCAGGATTGCCATCCTGCGGTAATTTCTCACCTGCGAGAGAGTGCTCGAGATCAGGTTCGCCATCCCCTCGAAGAGTTCGCGGTCCTCTTCGTCGAAATTGCACCGTCCCGCGACCCGGTCCGTCTTTCCAAAGAAAGTAAGCGCGCCGAATGTCCGGTTGTCAAAGTGAAGGGGGACGCATATGTAAGAAGGGGGAAGGTCTTCGTCGCCTATGACGTCTATGGCAAGGAGTGGAGTCCCGGTCCTGAGCAGCCTCGCGGAGCACTCCTTCTCCATATCCAGCATGGCAGCAAGATGGCCCCGGTGCTTCCTTTGACATGCCTTCAGAACTTTCGAATCAAAAACGTCATAGTGAAATACCCGCAGGATGGTGCATGAGGAAGATGTATATTCGTGTGCGGTCTTGAGGACAAAGGGAAGTAGCTCGCTGAACGGAACCTGCCCGCGGAGGGCTTTGTCCAGTTCGTCCAGAGTAATGAGGGACTGTATCCGCCTGTCGAAGCGCTCGGCGACTTCGATTGAAGAAACAAGCCCGGCGACTTCGGTCATTATGTCCTGGAGGGCTCTCGCGGGAACGTCTTGCGGAAGTGATTCACCCGCGAATGTCAGGGAGGCGGCGCCCATGACTCTCTTTCCGCATATCAGGGGAAAGGAGAGGACTTTCGCCGGCCCCCGGCTCACGGGTTCATCAGGGTGGAGCAAGTCTGAATCGCCGGCGAATAGCTCCCTCTTCTGAACACACGCGCCCGCTACGCCTTCTCCGAGAGGAACCGAACAAGAAAAAAAACGTTCCGGTCCATTGCTGGAAATCCCGCGAGACAGGGCTCTACGGTCAGGATCATAAATGAAAATAGTTACCGTGTCCGCATCGAAGGACTTTTTGAGGAAACGGGAGATTGCTTTTAACCGGGCAAAATGGGAAAGGTTGGTTGAGTTGGCTAGTCGAACCGTGGTACTCAAAAGAGTGTAATCGTTCGGGATAACCATAGAAGTCAAAATGGGTCGTACGGGTTGGAATGCCTGTGCCGGTAGTTTCGTATGAGTGCGTTTATTTCATCCGTTCCTGACTTTCCTGTTCCATCTTGCAGTCGATGCAAAGGGTGGTAACCGGACGCGCCTTGAGGCGGGCCTCGCTGATCTCGCAACCGCACATTTCGCAGATGCCGAAGGTGCCGTCATCGATCTTGGCCAGAGCTTCGCGGATCTTGTTGATGAGCTTGCGCTCTCTGTCCCGGATGCGAAGCTCGAATGTACGATCCGACTCCTGGGTAGCCCGATCGTTGGGATCGGGAAAGCTGGTTGTGTCCGCTGTCATTTCGGAGACTGTTTTTTCCGCCTCTCCCAGAAGCGTTCTCATCTCTTCCAGCAGAATGCTTCGGAAGTATTCTCTTTTAGCTAAGTCCATACCCACTCTCCTGGTTCGATAAATCTTTGATATTCTAAAGGAATACACCCATTAAGTAAAGAAGAAATTCTCACGCCGCTCATGGATTGTCAAAGAGATTTTCGAGCGTCTGCTCAACGGAAGCAACACCCACAAGCTCGACGCCCTCAGCCCGGACATGCTTCATGCTGCCTGAGGGGATTATGCACCTGGTGTATCCCAGCTTCGCCGCTTCCCTGACGCGAATCTCCGGCTGGGTCACGGCCCGGACTTCCCCGGCCAGACCAACTTCACCAATCACCATTGTCCGCGGGGCGATGCTCCGGTCCAGATGGCTCGATGCCACAGCGGACACAATCCCCAGGTCCGCGGCCGGCTCACTCAATCTCACCCCACCCACCACATTCAGAAAGATGTCCTGTCCCGCCATGGTCAGCCCCACCTTTTTCTCCAGAACGGCCACCAGAAGAGCGAGGCGGTTATGGTCGAAGCCTATGGTGGTTCTCCTCGGGACTCCATAGGAGGATGTGGTTACAAGGGCCTGCAATTCCACAAGGAGGGGACGGCTCCCCTCGATGGTGGCGGCCACAACGGACCCGGATACCCCGAGGGGGCGCTCGGAAAGAAAAAGCTCGGAAGGATTTGAGACCTCCCTGAGCCCTGCTTCGCCCATCTCGAATACCCCTATCTCGTTGGTTGAGCCATAGCGGTTTTTGATGGCGCGCAGGATCCTGAAAGGGTGGCCCGTGTCTCCCTCGAAATACAGGACCGTATCCACCATGTGTTCCAGAACACGGGGACCGGCAATGGAACCATCCTTGGTTACGTGTCCCACGAGAAAGACCGGTATGCCGCTCTGCTTGGCCAGCATCATCAGCCGGCCGGCGCTTTCACGGACCTGGCTTACCGTACCCGGCGCCGATTCCAGGGAGGAGGTGAATACTGTCTGGATTGAATCTACAACTATAACCTTTGGAGACATCTTTTCAACGTGGACCAGGATTCTCTCCAGTGAATTTTCCGCCAGGATAAAAAGGTCCCGCGCCCTTACACGGAGGCGCTCTCCCCTCATCCTCGTCTGGCGAGCGGATTCCTCTCCCGACACATAAAGAACCTTGCCCCGCTTTTGCGCTATGTGATCGGTAGCCTGAAGCATGAGGGTAGACTTGCCGATTCCCGGATCCCCTCCTATGAGGATAAGAGAGCCTGAGACAAGCCCTCCTCCAAGCACCCGATCGAATTCCGGTATGCCGCATGAAAAGCGGTCCTCCGCTTCTCCGGACACGTCTCTAATGGAAACCGGCGCGGAAACAGCGCCCGTGTCGGCCGCTCCCTTCCCCCCGGCAACAAAGGCCTCCTCCACCAGGGTGTTCCAGGAATTGCAGTCAGGGCATTTCCCCAGCCATTTGGCCGACTGGTAGCCGCACTTCTGGCAGGAATAGAAGGTCTTTGTTTTCAATTGGTCGTCCCTTCAGCGCATCTTCAGGGGGATACTATTACCATTCATAAGTAGTGTCAATATTGAGGAAAGTTGGGAAAACGCACAAAAAGAAAACCCGTCTCACAACCGGATTCAGTTAGTGGACGGGTCTGTCTTTTGTAAATGGTGGAGCAAACAGCTCTCGACCGCAACTCAGTCTCCGACCCCAAACTACCCCG
>CAZHVY010000097.1:0-2365 GCA_964536305.1 uncultured Geobacter sp.
CACGACATCTATCAGAGGCTCTACTACATCCCCATCATCCTGGCCGGCTTCCGGTTCGGCTTCCGTGGCGGCATCGGCTGCGCGCTGGTCGTGAGCGTGTTGTACGCTCCCCACATCCTCTTTCAATGGGGACAGCACCCGACCATGGAGCTGGAAAAATATCTGGAGATCATCCTCTACAATATCGTCGGGGGCATCACGGGATTCCTTTCCCAGAGGGAAAGGACGCGTGCCGACGAGCTGCGGAGGACGGCGCTCGGCCTTGAGGAATCCTGCGAACAGTTGAGCCGTCAGTCGGAACGGATCATGGAGATGGAAGGTCAGCTGCGCAAGGCCGAACGGCTTTCCACCATCGGTGAGCTGGCGGCTGTACTGGCCCACGAGATACGGAACCCTCTCGGCTCCATCCAGGGGACCGCCGAGATACTGAAGGACGACTTTCAGCCGGGGGACAGGAAGTACGAGTTCCTGGAAATCATGGTCAAGGAGTCGCGCCGCTTGAACAAGGTGGTGGAGGATTTCCTTCGCCTTGCCCGGCCGCAGCCGGTCGTCATGGGAGAGTGCGACTTGCCCGAGGAGTTGAACAACGTCATCGCGCTCGTCTCCTCGGAGGCGAGAAAACGGAATATCATCCTGGAGTGTCGGAGCGAGAGCCTTCCGGTTATCGAGGGGGATCCGGAGAAGCTGCGCCAGGCATTCCTGAACATCATTCTGAACGGCCTGCAGGCGTCCTCTCCCGGCGGTTCCGTAACCATTACCTCTGTCCGGGAAAAGGGGGAGGGCGGCGGGCCGGGGTGGGTCGAACTCCTGTTCGCCGACTCGGGGCCGGGGGTCCCTCCCGAGATTGCCGAGAAAGTCTTTGAACCGTTTTTTACCACCAAGGAAGGAGGAACCGGTCTCGGGCTGGCGATTACCCGCAAGATTGTCGAAGGTCACGGCGGCAGCATTGCGTTGATGAACGAGGCGGGTCGCGGAGCGGTTTTCCGCATCCGGCTTCCCGAGAAGCCGGCGACCGGGGGATGCCGATGAACCGGAAAATTCTGGTAATCGATGATGATCCGTCGCTGCGACGGGTTCTGGAATACAACCTCCAGGAAGAGGGATACGACGTATGTGCCGCGGCATCGGGCGAAGAAGGAGTCCGAATCTTCGCCGACGTCAACCCCGACCTGGTGATAACCGACCTGAAGATGCCCGGCATGGACGGTTTCAGTGTGTTGCGGGAGGTCAAGGAACGCTCTCCCGACACCCTCGTCATCATCATCACCGCATACGGCGCCATCGAGACCGCGGTGGAGGCCATGAAGCTCGGCGCCTATGACTACGTCACCAAGCCGTTCAACCGGGACGAGCTGAAGCTCGTGGTGCGCAAGGCGCTGCAGGTCTCCACTCTCTCCACCGAGAACAGGCGGCTCAGGGAAGAGCTTTCGGAAAAGGTTGACTTCAGGAATATCGTTGGAATCTCCCACGAGATGGAAAAGGTGTTCCAGGTGGTGCGCAAGGTGGCGAATACCGACGCCACCGTCCTCATCACGGGCGAGTCCGGGACGGGAAAGGAACTGGTGGCAAGGGCAATCCACTCCCTCAGCTCACGGAAGTCGGCCCCTTTCGTACCCATAAACTGCGCCGCCATCCCCCGCGATCTCCTGGAAAGCGAGCTGTTCGGCCATGTCAAGGGAGCGTTTACCGGCGCTATCAAGGACAAGCCGGGCAAATTCCTCCAAGCCGACGGAGGAACCCTCTTTCTCGATGAAGTGGGAGAGCTGACGATGGACCTCCAGCCGAAGCTCCTGCGCGCCCTGCAGGAAAAGGTGGTGGAGCCGGTCGGCGGAACCGGGTCCCACCAGCTCGATGTGCGGGTCGTCGCAGCGACCAACCTGGATCTTGAAGAAGCGATTGCCGGGGGCTCGTTCCGCGAAGACCTCTATTACCGGCTTTCCGTGATTCCCGTTCACATGCCCCCGCTTCGGGAAAGAAGAGAGGATATCCCGCTCCTCCTGAAACACTTTGCCGCCAGGCACGGGTGCGATGGGGTCGCCTTTGAACGGGATGCCCTCCAGGCCCTGACGGGGTACGGTTGGCCGGGAAACGTGCGGGAACTGGAAAATACGGTGGAACGGCTTCTCATCATGCGCAGCGGAGATACACTATCTCTCGATGACGTGCCGGAGAAGATTCGCTTGGGCGGAAAAACCGCTGCGTCCAAGGTGGTGAATCTCCCGGATGAGGGGTATCCGCTGGAGCAGCTGGAACGGGAAGTGGTGGTCGAGGCCCTGCAGCGCAACAACTGGAACCGGGCCAATGCCGCGCGTTTCCTCAGGATTCCGCGCCATGTTCTCATCTATCGCATGGAAAAGTACGGCAT
>CAZHVY010000097.1:2465-4326 GCA_964536305.1 uncultured Geobacter sp.
CTGGAGGAGCGCAGGCTGGAACTGGCGCGCATGGTCAAGGAGACCTACTACCAGATCTACTTTATCGACCGGTCGCTGGCCATCGTGGACCGGAACATCAGTATCTTCGATGACTTCATCACCCTTGCCCAGACCAGGTACGCCGTGGGACAGGGCGTGCAGCAGGACGTCTTCAAGGCCCAGGTGGAGCGTTCAAAAATGCTGGACATGCGCATTACGTTGGAGCAGCAGCGCACCTCCCTGGAGGCGAGCCTCAATGCCCTCCTGAACCGGCCGGCAGGCACGCCGGTGGGCCGGATTGCCGATGTCGAGATAGAACCCCTCTCGATGACCGCGGGGCAGCTTTCCGCCCTTGCCGACGATAACCGCCCGCTGCTGAAAAGCAGTCGCGCTCTGGTGCAAAAAGCGGGCGCCGGGTTGAAGCTGGCGAAAAAAGAGTATCTCCCCGACTTCAACGTGGCATTCGAGTACATGCAGCGTGACCCGGCCATGGGCAGTGACGGGGCCGACATGTATTCGCTGGGGGTGACCTTCAATCTGCCGCTGCAGAGATCGAGACGTCAGGCCGCAATAGCGGAATCCAATGCCGAGGCCAGGATGGCCGCGGAGGAACTGAACAGCCTGAAAAACACCATTCAGGCGGGCATCTCAGACCTGCTGGCCCAGATGGACCGGCGGCGGAAGCTGGCGGACCTCTACAGGACCGGGATCATTCCCCAGGCGCGGCAGTCGCTGGAATCGGCAGTTATCGGGTACCGGGTGAACAAGGTCGATTTCCTTAGCCTGCTGGACAGCAGGGTGACCCTGTTCCAGTACGAGCGGGAATACTTCGATTCCATCGCCGACTACCAGATGAAGAAGGCGCAGCTGGAAGCGCTGGTGGGGAAGGAATTGTAGGATAGTTAAAAGTTAAAAGTGAAAAGTGAAAAGTGATCAAGGCAAAATCAAATATGACTTCAGGGTGATGCGATGAACATTTCCAGAAGAACCGTAATCCTTCTCTCCGTGGTGATCCTCCTGGCGGCGGCAGGCGGGGGCGGGTACCTGTGGTACGGCCATTCCTCGAAAAACGTGGGAGGTGACGGGCATGACCATGGGCCGACGCAGTACACCTGCCCCATGCACCCCTTCATCATCAAGGACAAACCGGGCGCCTGCCCCATCTGCGGGATGTCCCTGGTTCCGGTGAAGAAGTCCGATTCCGGTCAGCCGCAGGGGGCTGTGCCGGATATGCCGGGGCATGTTTCCCTCTCGCCGAGCCAGATGGTCATGGCCAACGTCGCCACAGTTGCGGTTGACAGCGCGCCGCTCGACAAGGAGATCAGCGCCGTTGGCATCGTCCAGTACGACCAGTCGCGACAGGCGAGGGTCACCGCCTGGGTGGCCGGCCGCATCGACCGGCTGTATGTGGACACCGTCGGCGCCTATGTTTCCAAAGGACGGCCGGTGGCTGAAATCTATTCCCCGGATCTCATTTCCGCTCAGCAGGAATATCTGCTTGCGCTGAAGAGCCGGGAACAGCTCAG
This sequence comes from uncultured Geobacter sp., assembly GCA_964536305.1. Classification (GTDB taxonomy): domain Bacteria; phylum Desulfobacterota; class Desulfuromonadia; order Geobacterales; family Geobacteraceae; genus RPRC01. The sequence continues at coordinate 3,992 of CAZHVY010000097.1, forward strand.
GGACTCCTCAATCCAGGCAATTTCCCAGGGCGGAGACGGCCTGGTAGCCTCGGCCCGCCAACGGCTGAAGCTTCTGGGCGTGAAAGATTTCCAGATCGCCGCTCTGGAGAAGTCCGGCCAGCCCAACATCAAGCTCTCCATCTATACCCCTTTGTCCGGAATCGTGATCGAGAAAATCGCGCTGCAGGGTCAGTATGTGAATGTCGGGGGCCCGCTCTTCAACATAGCCGACCTGTCCAGCGTCTGGGTGGAGGCCGAGGTCTACGAGGCCGATTTCCCGTCCATAAAAATCGGGCAAAAGGTTGATATCACTTCACAGTCCTACCCTGGCAAGA
>CAZHVY010000098.1:0-4056 GCA_964536305.1 uncultured Geobacter sp.
GTGGGATATAACAATTTGTCCTAAAATGGTATTTTTGTAATTTCTAGATCCCTTACATTTTGAATCGTTGCTTGAATATAAATCGACGATAGCCACTGCCAGTAACAGCTTGATGTTGTGTAATATTTCATAAACTTAGGCAGCACCTTCTTCTTATCCATTCGCGCACGAATAAGATAACCAGCGTAGGCACATGTGCCCCAACTCGCCTGATATAAGAATGTTTTACCGGAAGTTGCACCGCTTCTCGCAAACAGAAGATCACCATCCTTGAGTAAATACGGTGCAGCTATTTCCTTTGGCAGGGAGCGAAAGGTATCTTCCCTCAAACCCCCGTTCTCATCCACGTCAGTTATTCGTACATAGCGTGGGAGGTCCGGATCGTCAATTTCTGCAGTTTCATTGGCACCATACACCAATCTTTCGGATAAAACGTGCTTAAGGCGTTTCACCTCCCAATGCTCAGGCACCTCGCCCAACCACTCGACCCCAGAATCCTTGTATGCTGGATACGCTGGAAATCTCATACCTTCCTCCTCCAGAGCGGCAGGTCGCGCCAGTTTTCCGGGAACCCCATGTGTCGTTCCTTCACGCTGAGATGGTGCCGGAACAGATCGCCGAGCCGCATTTTCCAATGGTGGCCGGGATTGAGAATGTCCATCAGGTAGGCCAGAGTAGCAAGGGTGTTGTACAGATGCTTACCATCGGCACGATTGAGATTGAACAAGAGGGTGGAAGGTCTCTGGTTAGGCAACTTCCAGGCGATGGGAAATTCCCGGTTCCAAAGGCAGGAATGATGGGCGCAGTAATTTCTGACCACGCTCAAGTTGTGGATGAACGACACCAGGTTGGTCTCGTCCATGTCATAGACGGCGGCAACGGCATTGCGGTCATAGCCATGTTTCAGGTTTGCGTACCAGCGGGAAAGTTGACCGAAGGTCATGATCTCGCAGACCACCCAGACCGGCGGCAGAGCTTCGTCGTAGGTGTTTCTGTAATGCTTGATGAACGTCTCGGAGCTTTTCCGGACCGTGTCCTGCAGCGCCACGACGTTATCGGCATGGCTCCACTTCGGATTGGACGGCTTGAAGATAGCGGCATCCAGATGGGCATGGGAGCCGTAGCGGTGCGCCAGGTGGTAGGCCCATTGAGAGCGGATCGAGACTTCCAGCCGTTCGACGGCGTCCATCACCAGCAAACGCAATTCACGGTCGAAAATGTAGTGCTCGGCGACCTGGTCAAAGGTCGTGCCAGGCTTGAAGGCGTGGGTTGCGTGGTCCTGCTCGAAGGGAAGCCAGTAGGCGGCCAGGCGGTAGTAATTCAGGTGGGTGAGAAAGCGACGGGCGCGGCCATGGTTGTCAATCCGCATGCCACGTGAAATGAGCAGTTCAATCTGCTCCTGATACGTCAAAGGGGGCTTAGTGAATTTCATTACCAGCCCCCTGAAAAAAAATGACCCCCCATGGTGCGCAGATCTTACGGAATGCGTGGGGGGTGCTGTTGGCAATACTATTATTCAATAGTGCGTAAAATGCAACAAAAATTTTCCTTTTTGTAAATAGAATAATCATGCCGTCACCTCAGCCAGCATGGCGACAATCTCGCCTTCAAGTACCTTGATCTCCGCCTCGATGGCCTCCAGGGGGCGGGGCGGCTCGTAGCGGTAGAAATGACGGTTCAACGGAATTTCGTAGCCGACCTTGGTCTTGCTGTGATCGATCCAGGCATCAGGCACATGGGGCAGCACCTCGCGGCGGAAGTACTCTTCGATGCTCTCCTTCAACGGTACGTTTTCGGTGTCGCGCAGCTCGGTGTCCGGCTCCGGGTTACCGTTCCTGTCCCGGCAGATCTCCGCTGTTTCGTCCCGCTCTCCCAGGGCGTTCAGTACCGCTTTGATTTCCGAGGCGCTGAGCTTCACGCCTCGCCGCCGATCCAGCTCCCGTAGGTCGAGCAGGAACGCCGTCCGGTCCTTGTAGAGACGGTCGCCCTTGGTTTCAGCGAAGGCTTGCATCAAGTCGCGTATCTCTACCTGGCGCTTCTCACCTGCCTGAATTTCTTCTTCCCGTGCAATCTCGCTCTTCTTGTTGCTGCTCGCCAGGTTTTTGAAGGCGGTCTCCTCTTCCAGTCGGGCGATCCTCTCGGCGGTGGCCTGGAAGTTGAGACGCAGGGGGCGTTCAACGGTTATCTTGTGATAGCCGAAGTCTGCGTTGTCGAATACTTTGCTGACCACCAGCTGCTTCCAGGTCTGTCCTTCCGGGGCATCGTCATCGGGAACTTCCGTAGTTACGTTAACCACCTTGCCGTTCTTGTCGAACAGAATCCAGCTACTGACTCCATCCGTAAAATCGCCGTGAAGTTTGGTGAGGTCTGCAATGTGGTTCGGGTCCTTGGGTCTCTCTTCGGTGGGGTCTCCAATCCGCCTTCGCTTGTTGCCGAGGCTCTTCTCCATCGGAACCCAGTGGTTGCGTCCGTCGATGAGCTGGACCTTTCCCTTGCGTTCGGCCTCCTTACGGTTGGTGAGCACCCAGATGTATGTAGAGATGCCGGTGTTGTAGAAAAGCTGTTCCGGTAGGGCTACCACGGTCTCCAGCCAGTCGTTCTCGACGATCCATTGCCGGATGTTGCTCTCGCCGCTACCGGCATCGCCGGTGAAGAGCGGTGAACCGTTGAAGACAATGCCGACCCGGCTGCCTCCATCCTTGGGGTGGCGCATCTTGGCCAGCATATGCTGCAAAAACAGCAGCGAACCATCGTTGATGCGGGGTGTTCCGGCTCCGAACCGGCCGTTGTAACCGAGCGAGTCGCGCTCCTGCTCGATGAAGCGCTGTTGCTGCTTCCATTCCACGCCGAAGGGGGGATTGGCCAGCATGTAGTCGAAGGTTATCTTCCTGCCGTCCGCGTCCCGATCGAAACCGTCCTTGGTGAATGAGTCACCCAGCCTGATGTTGTCGGCATCCTCCCCCTTGATCAGCATGTCCGACTTGCAGACGGCCCATGCCTCGTCGTTCCAGTCCTGGCCGTACAGCAGGGGATTTGCCTCGTTGTTCAGGTCGCGGATGTAATGCTCCGCCACCGAGAGCATCCCTCCGGTGCCGCAGGCCGGGTCGAAGATGGTCTTGACCACATGGCTGCGGGAAAGGTCCTTTTCCGGGGAAAGGAGCAGGTTGACCATCAGCTTGATGACCTCGCGGGGGGTGAAATGCTCTCCAGCCTCCTCGTTGGACTGCTCAGCCCCGATCCGAATCAGCTCCTCGAACACGTATCCCATCTGAATGTTGTCCACCTTCTCCGGCGTGAGATCCACCTCCTTGGCGAACTTCTTGATCACCTGGTAGAGCAGGTTCTTTTCCGCCATCTTGGCGATCTGCTGATCAAAGGCGAACCGCTCCATAATCTCGCGCACGTTCTTGGAAAAACCGTTGATGTAGGCATTGAGGTTCGGGGCAAGCTGGTTGGGGTCATCCAGCAGCTTGGTGAAGTCAAGCTTGGAGAGGTTATAGAACGGTCGCCCGGTGACCTTCTCCAGAAGACTCTTAACGACTGTTTCCGGCTTGGCCTTGATCTCGGCATGGGTCGCCAGAACCTGCGCCTTGGTGGGCGCCAGCAGACAGTCGAAGCGACGCAGCACGGTGAGGGGGAGAATGACCTTGCGGTATTCGTTGCGCTTGTATGGACCACGCAGAAGGTTGCAGATACTCCAGATGAAGCTGGCTAGCTGGCGATGGGTTTCGGTTGTCATGGATGTCTCTCATTCTACGTGCTGGTTGTGTTCTTGACGCTGCTTGATGGGGGGCAAGAAGGGTGGCCAATACTGGCAAATTAGCCCAATGTGTCGAAACTCTTGCTCAGTACAACGTTCCTTTTGATAACAGTTGTTTGCAATCTTTGTCAACCTGTATCTGCTTTAATTTTTTACTCTATATGAGATTCCAGATTAACACTGTTTATCAGTAGCATCAGATATTTCAAAACTCGTTACTTCGCTGCCTTTCCGGACGAACAATAAACCCCAATCCGCAAAACTGGTGGTTTGAAATGGTATAACAGTTTATAATC
>CAZHVY010000099.1:0-3834 GCA_964536305.1 uncultured Geobacter sp.
TGTTCGGCCTTGTCGGTTCCGACGGCGCGGGCAAGACCACCACCATGCGCATGCTCACGGCGGTCATGGAACCCACTTCCGGACACGCCCTGGTCATGGGCCGCCACACCGCGCGCGAGCCCGAGGCCGTGAAGGGCGAGATCGGCTACATGAGCCAGCGCTTCGGCCTCTACCCCGATCTTACCGTGCAGGAGAACATCCATTTCTATGCAGATATCTTCGGCCTGCCGCGCAGAGGGAGTAAAGAGAAGATCGATGAACTGCTGGCCTTCAGCAACCTGCTGCCTTTCCGCAAACGGAAGGCGGGCAACCTGTCCGGCGGCATGAAGCAGAAGCTGGGTCTCGCCTGCGCCCTGGTGCACACCCCTAGGGCGCTGTTCCTGGACGAGCCGACCAACGGCGTTGACCCGGTCTCCCGCCGTGATTTCTGGCGCATCCTCTATCGCCTGCTGAAGGAAAGGGTAACGATATTCGTCTCCACCGCCTACCTGGACGAGGCTGACCGCTGCAACCGGGTTGGCCTGATCCACCAGGGAAGGCTGCTGGCCTGCGACACGCCCTCCGGCCTCAAGGGACTGATGCGGGGGACCATCGTGGAGGTGCGGGCCGCGGCGCCGAGGCGAGCTGCCCGCCTGCTCCGGGAACGGCTGCCGGACGCTACCGTGGGACTGTTCGGGGACAAGGTCCATGTGGTCACTGGAGAGCCGGACGAAACAGGGCGATTGATTGCGGCCGCCTGTTCCGGAGAAGGCATCCCGCTTCTGGGGACCCGGACCGTGGAACCGAGCCTGGAGGACGTGTTCGTGTCGGTGCTGGGCAACAGTTCACAAAGGACGACATAACAAAACACGGTTACAATGGATATCAGCCACGATATGGGAACGAACAATATCACCGTCACCCTGCGGAACCTCTCCCGCCGCTTCGGCGACTTCATGGCGGTCAACCGCATCAGCCTGGACGTGAAGCGGGGGGAGATCTTCGGCTTTCTCGGCCCCAACGGCGCGGGGAAATCCACCACCATCCGCATGCTGTGCGGCATCCTGGCGCCCAGCAGCGGGTCGGGCACGGTGGCGGGCTTCGATATCGTGCGGGAACCGGAGCTCATCAAGACCGCCATCGGCTACATGAGCCAGAAGTTCTCCCTCTACGAAGACCTCACCGTGGAGGAGAACATCGACTTCTACAGCGGCATTTACCGGATTCCGCGGGATAAAAAGGCCGAACGCAGGGAATGGGTCATCGAAATGGCCGGACTCCGGGAGCACCGCTCCTCCCGTACCTCCGTCCTCTCCGCCGGATGGAAGCAGCGGCTGGCCCTGGGTTGCGCCATCCTCCACGAACCGCCGGTTATCTTTCTGGACGAACCCACATCGGGCGTGGACCCCGTCAGCCGGAGAAACTTCTGGGACCTCATCTACCGCCTGGCGGACCGGGGAACCACCGTGTTCGTCACCACCCATTACATGGACGAGGCGGAATACTGCGACCGCCTGGGGCTCATCTACCGGGGCGAGCTGATAGCGAGCGGCTCGCCGGAGGAGCTGAAGACCCGCTTCATGAAGGAAGAGGTCGTGGAGGTCCTGTGCGATGGGCCCCAGGATGCCATGGAAGACCTCGAAAAGATTGCTGGAGTGAGACATGCGGCCCTGTTTGGAGCAGGTCTGCACGTGGTGGCGGAAAACGCCGCCAGGGCCATCCCCGCCATCGAGGACACGCTGACCGGTCTGGGCATCACGCCACGGCGCATGGAAACAATCCTGCCGTCCCTGGAAGACGTCTTCGTCTCCCTCATCGAGGAGCGGGACCGGATGGACGAGCGGCAACGGGAATTCAAGCAATGAAACCTCATCGCGTCATAGCGGTCGCAAAAAAGGAGTTCCTCCACGTCATCCGAGACCCGCGCAGCCTGGGCATGGGCATCGGAATCCCATTGCTCATGCTGTTCCTGTTCGGCTACGCCCTCACCCTGGATGTGGACCGGGTACCGCTCATAATCTGGGACCAGAGCGGGACGACCGCAAGCCGGGAACTGGTCAGCCGCTTCACCGGGTCCCGCTATTTCTCCCTGCAACGCCATACGGACAATTACCGCGACATCGAAAGAGCCATCGACTCCCGCCGGGCCGTTATCGCGCTGGTGGTCCCCCGGGTTTTCGCCAGGGACGTGGAAACGGGACGAAACACCACCGTCCAGGTCATCGTGGACGGCAGCGACCCCAACACCGCCACCTTCGCCCTGGGCTACGCGGAAAGCGCGGTCGCCGGCTATTCCCGCGATATTACCCTGAAGCGGATTCACCGGGTCTCGGGAAGCGAACCTCGCCTCCCGACAGTGGACGTGCGGCCCCGCGTCTGGTTCAACACTGACATGGTGTCGAAAAACTACATCTTTCCCGGCCTTATAGCGGTCATCATGATGATCATCGCCGCCCTCCTCACCTCCCTCACGGTTGCCCGCGAATGGGAGACGGGAACCATGGAGCAGCTTATCTCCACCCCCCTCACCGGCGGGGAGATGATTCTGGGCAAGCTCATCCCCTACTTCACCATCGGCATCATCGACCTCGTCCTGTCGGTGCTGGTGGGCGAATTCATCTTCGACATCCCCCTGCGAGGCAGCCTCGGGCTCCTGCTCGGCCTGTCCCTGCTGTTCCTCACCGGCGCCCTGTCCCTGGGCATCCTCATCAGCATCGTCACAAAAAACCAGTTCGTCGCCAGCCAGGTGGCGCTGGTGGCCACCGTGCTCCCGGCCTTTCTCCTCTCCGGTTTCATATTCCCCATTGAAACCATGCCGGCCGCAGTCCAGGGGATAACACATATCGTCACCGCCCGTTACTTCGTAAACATCCTGCGGGGCATCTATCTGAAAGACGTGGGTCTGGGCGTGATGGCGGGCGAGGTGGCCCTGCTGGCGGCGTTCGCGGCTCTGGCGCTGGGGCTGTCCGTGAGAAAATTCAGGAAGAAGATCGAGTAATGCCATGTTCGAACGACTCAAAGCCATGCTGAGAAAGGAATTCATCCAGGTGCTGCGGGACCCCAGGATGCGCTTCATCATCTTCGTCATCCCGATATTCCAGACCCTGGTATTCGGCTACGCGGTCAACACCGACGTCAGGGACGTGACAACGGCAGTCTACGACCTGGACAACAGCCCGGAGAGCCGGGATCTGATAGCGCGCTTCGCCGGTTCCGGCTATTTTCGTATCGTGGAGCACATCGGAGACGAACGGCGGATGGGCGAGCTTCTTGACCGGGGAGCGGTAAAGGTGGCGCTGCGCATGAACAGGGGTTTCGGCGAGGCACTGCGTTCCGGCCGCGAAGCGCCGCTGCAGATGATCCTGGACGGAACCGACTCCAACACTGCGGGCATCGCCCTGACCTACGCGTCGAGAATAGCGGCGCGCTTCAACGAGCGGATACGGATGGAGCAGGCGGCCCGAGCCTTCGGCCCCGCCTATCGACCTGGCGGTGTGGAGACGGCGAGCCGCGCCTGGTTCAACGAAAACCTGGAAAGCAGAAACTTCTACGTGCCCGCCGTCATCGCCAACATCGTGTTCATCATCACCATGCTTCTATCCAGCATGGCCGTGGTGCGGGAGAAGGAAATAGGCACCATGGAGCAGATCATCGTCACTCCCATCCGGCGGGGCGAGTTCATCCTGGGCAAGACCGTTCCCTTCATAATCATCGGCTTTATCGACGTGGCGCTCATAACCCTGCTGGCCTTTTTCTGGTTCGACGTCCCGATACGCGGCAGCGTCACCCTGCTGTTCGCCGCCACGGCCCTCTTCCTCATGAGCAGCCTCGGCTTCGGCCTGTTCATCTCCACGG
>CAZHVY010000100.1:0-3783 GCA_964536305.1 uncultured Geobacter sp.
CATCGAGAGGATTCTCCGGCTGCTGGCGGAATGCGAGGTTCGGGCGACTTTTTTTATGCTCGGCTCGGTGGCCGAGGAGGAACCTTCCCTGGCGCCCATGATATCCGGAGCGGGCCATGAAATAGCCTCCCACGGTTATTCCCACCGGCCGGTGCGCGGCATGGACGCCGCGGCGTTCCGCCGGGAGTTGCGGAGGACCGGGGATATTATCGAGCGTCAGTGCGGCAGGAGGCCGGCGGGATTCCGGGCGCCCCAGTGGTCGCTGGGCGCGGATTGCCGGTGGGCCTTCGATATCCTGTGGGAAGAGGGTTACCTCTATGATTCCAGTCTCAACCCCCTGCCCTTTGTCGGCGACCGGACAGGGCCGCGCTTTCCCTTCAGGGTAAGGGCGGGAGGGGGAGAGCTGCTGGAGTTTCCTCCCATGGTGACCCGGGTTCCCGTATGCAACCTTCCCACCGGGGGAGGCTGGGGATTCAGGTTTTTTCCCCGTCCCGTAATATGCTCGACCATCGGCGCATATAACCGGGCCGGCGCCCCGGCGGTCCTTTTCCTTCATCCCCGGGAGGTGGACCCCCTCGGTCCCAGGCTGGCCCTTCCGCCGCTTCGCCGGTTCGCCGTGTATGGAACGAGGAAAGACGCCTCCGGGCGTCTCCGCTATCTGCTGGAACGTTTTTCTTTCGGCGCTATGGAACAGGTGGTCGAGTCTTGGAAATCTGCATAGTGCTGCCTGCCTATAATGCGGGGAAGACCATCCGCCCGGTGGCTGAGGAGTCCCTGCAATCGGGCTTCCCCGTGCTGGTGGTGGATGACGGCTCCGCGGACGGCATGGCGGAGAGTCTTGCCGGTCTTCCCGTGGAGACTCTTAGTCACCCGGAGAACCGGGGCAAGGGGGCCGCGCTCCGCACCGGCTTTTCCTGGGCGCTGCGAAACGGATTTTCCGGGGTTGTGACCCTTGACGCCGACGGCCAGCACGACCCCGCCGCCATACCCCTTCTCCTCGAGGCGGCCCTGGAGCGTAAGACGGATATCCTGATCGCCTCCCGGGCGACCCAGTTTGACGAGATGGCCGGGCTGCGAAGCTGGTGGAACCGGTTCGGCGTCTGGTGCATGAGGAAAAGGACGGGCTTCGAGATCAGCGACAGCCAGTCAGGCTTTCGCTACTATTCGGCGCGGCTTCTGCGAGGCGTGGAACTGCGCGCGACCGGCTACGAGCTGGAGATGGAGATTCTCATGAAGGCCTGGCGCGGCGGTTTTACCATCGGGAGCCTGCCGGTGGCCGCGCGGGTGGCTGACGGCCGTTCCACCAGCCATTTCCGCCCGGTGCGCGATACCTGGAACATCTGCATGACCTTCCTCAAGTACGGGTGAGGGAAGAGGGGCTACACACCATGCTGCAAAGCCTGAAAAACTATTCAACGGAAAAGATCATCTCGCTTCTTCTCTCCATGGCTTCCAACTCCTCCAACGAGAACCTGGCGCGGATGACCTATCTGATGGAACTGCTCCCCAAAAAGGACTACTACCGGGAACGGATCCGCTGGATCCGGCAGCTCATCCGCGAGAACCACCCGAGTATCGAATTTCCGCGCCGCATCCTCCGCGACCTGCACCCCAACCAGCGGGACAAATGGATAGCCAACCTGGCGGTGAACCATCTCCTTTCCGGAACCAACAAGCGCAAGGCGTGGCTGGACCGGGAAGGATACTACCCCCCCTCCACGGTTGTCATCAGCCCCACCATGCGCTGCAATCTCTCCTGTTACGGCTGCTATGCCGGCGATTATGACAAGTCCCTGGAGCTGTCCCGGGAGGAGATCGATTCCGTCCTCACACAGATGAAGGAGATGGGGGTCTACTTCGCGGTCATTTCCGGAGGCGAGCCGTTCTTCAAGGAAGACATATTCGAGATCTTCAGGAAGCACAGCGACATGGCCTTCCTCGTCTTCACCCACGGCGGCCTCATCGACGAACAAATGGTGGCGCGTCTCATCGAGGTGGGAAACGTCATGCCCGCCTTTTCCCTGGAAGGGTACGAAAAGGAGACCGACGAGCGGCGCGGTCCGGGGCACTTCCGCAAGGTGATGCGCGCCATGGACCTGCTGCGCGGGGCCGGGCTATCCTTCTGCGGCTCCTTCACCCAGACCAGCCGCAACACGGACATCATCACCAGCTCCGAATACATAGACATGCTGGTGGAAAAGGGCTGCTTTGCCGTCTGGCTCTTTTCCTATGTGCCCGTCGGCCGCCGGCCGGACATTTCCCTGATGCCCGCCCCCGAGCAGCGTGACCTGATGCGCAGGCGCACCATGGAGTTCCGGGCGGAGAAACCGATGATCTTCGTCGATTTCTGGAATGACGGCCCCATCATCAGCGGCTGCATCGCCGGCGGGAGGAAATACTTCCATATCAACGCCAACGGCGACATCGAGCCGTGCGTCTTCTGCCATTTCGCCGTGGACAACATCCGTCGCACAACCCTGAAGGAAGCCCTGCGCTCTCCCCTGTTCCGCATGATACGGGAGCGCCAGGGGCGCCATGAGAACCTGCTGCGTCCCTGCATGCTCATCGATCACCCGGAGGTGGGCAGGGAGATGTTTTCCTCCCGAGGGGTCTATCCCACCCACCGGGGCGCGGAGGAGATATTCACCGGCCTGTCGCAGGATATGGACGGCTATGCGCGCTGCTACGCCGGCATTGCCGATCCCGCCTGGGACAAGGAGTTCCGGGACGCGGCCTGCCGGGAAGAGGCGCTCCTGGGCGGCAACAAATCATGATGAGCGGAACCACGTGAGACTGTACAGCGGCGTCAATCTGTTTCTCATCACGCTGTTTACCATTCTGGTTCCCCGCTTCCTCTTCCCGCCGTTCGCCTTCCTGGCCGGCGCGATAGTCTACCTTCTCATGGGGGAAAAACGGCGCGTCATCCGCGCCAACCTGCGCGTCATCACCGGAAGGCGGGATGTGGAACGGCTGGTATTCTCCACCATCTACAAATACTCCCTCAACTGGACCGATGTCATGCTGATGATCCGCCTGCGGGGAAGAAGGCTGGACGCCCTTATCGGGCGGCGGGTGGGGAAGGAGCATCTGGATGCCGCCATGTCCGCGGGGCGGGGCGCCATTCTCATCTCTCCCCATCTGGGCAACTGGGAGCTGGGAGGCCTGGGCCTGGCCGAGATGGGCTATCCCATTAACGTGCTCACCTTCCGCGAGCCGGATGAGCGGGTGAACGAACTGCGGGAACGGGTGCGAAGCGAACGGGGTATCCGGTTCATCTACGTGGATCGCCACGACACCTCCCCCCTGGCCATCATTGAGGCGGTGAACGCCCTGCGGCGCAACGAGATACTGGCGCTTCTGGGTGATCGGGACGGATCCTCCCATACGGCCCCCATGGAATTCTTCGGCCTGACCGCTGATATCCCGCTGGGAGCGGCATACCTGGGAATGGCCGGCGGCGCGCCGGTGTTTCCGGTTTTCGTCCCGAGGGAAGGAAACCGCTACGCGACCATAATGGAGGATCCGGTGCGGTTCGGCGGACGTCACGGCGGCCGCAAAAAGGCCATAGAGGAAGGCACGGCGCAGATCTTGCGTGTATTTGAACGTTATATTAAGGCCTATCCGGACCAGTGGTACAATTTCTTCGACTACTGGGGCGTAATGGAGGGCCGGGAAAAGGATGCTACATGTCAGAAGAATTGATCACACAGGTAAAACAGCTAATCATTGACAGCCTGCGCATCGACGGGATGACGCCGGAGGACATCGACACCGATGCACCCC
>CAZHVY010000101.1:0-3547 GCA_964536305.1 uncultured Geobacter sp.
GTGCGTATTCCGGGGCATGATGTCCACTGATTCCGATTCATGTTGTCCAGCGATTCCGACGGATGATGTCCAGTGATTCCGATCGATGTTGGCCACTTTTTACCGATTTCCGGAACGGTGGACAACATCACCGGAATGACGGACAACATGCAACGGAATGGTGGACAACATCACCGGAACGATGGACAAGATCGCGGAATTCTATTTTCTGATCTTGTTATGGAGATGTCGGGCAATTGCTGACAAAGTAACTTCCTAAATCCATGAGGAGGGAAGGAATGTCAGCCAGAAAGTTGCCCATGAGAAAGATCAAAGAGATTTTGCGTTTGAAGTACGATCTGGCTTTGGAGAACCGCCAGATTGCCCGTAGCTGTAGTATTCCCCATAGCAGTGTAGCCAACTACCTGAGTCGTGCCCGAGCCGCTGGAATCGACTGGCCGTTAGCGGAGGGGATGACGGAAGAGGAGTTGGATCGGAAACTATTTCCTCCGAGACCCGAGAAAAGAGAGCGAGAGAAGGCACTCCTCAATTATGCCGGTATTTACGAGGAACTGCGCACGCATAAACACCTCACCTTGCAGTTACTTTGGGAAGAGTATAAGCAAGCCCATCCCAGCGGCTACCAGTATAGTCGTTACTGTGAGCTTTACCATCAATGGGTCGGGAAACTGGATGTCGTGTTACGGCAAGAGCATCCAGCCGGCGAGAAGTTGTTTGTGGACCATGCCGGTCCGACCGTACCGATTGTAGATGCCCAGAGTGGAGAGATTCATCCGGCGGTAATCTTTGTAGCCGTACTGGGAGCCAGTAAGTACACCTATGCGGAAGCGACCTGGAATCGAGATCTGCCTGGGTGGATCGGATCTCATGTTCGGACCTTAGAATATTTAGGAGGGGTTCCGGCGGTGATTGTGCCGGACAACTGGAAGACCGGCGTCAAAGATCCCTGCTACTACGAGCCGGAACTAAACCCGACCTACCAGGAGTTTGCCGAGCATTATGGTACGGCGATATTACCGGCACGAGTACGAAAACCGCGAGACAAGGCAGCGGTGGAGAATGGGGTATTAATCGTCGAACGCTGGATACTGGCAGCCTTGCGCCATCAGACCTTCTATACTCTGACGGCATTGAACGAAGCCATCGCCGAGCTGTTGGAGAAGCTGAATCAGCGCAAGTTCCGCAAGTTGGATACGACACGAGCACGATTGTTTGCCCAGATCGATCAACCGGCTTTGCGTCCTCTGCCCTCGGAGCCGTATACCTTCCGGGAATGGAAGAAGGCTCGCGTCCATCCCGATTATCATGTAGAGATCGATCGACACTATTACAGTGTACCGTACCAACACGTGCACCAAGTGGTGGAAGTACGGAAGTCGTCCCAGACGGTAGAGATCTTTTTACGCGGACAGCGGGTGGCGACTCACGTGCGAAGCTACCGTCAGGGAGCCCACTCTACCCTACCGGAACATCGTCCGAAGAAACACCAAGACCTGCAATGGACTGCGTCGCAGTTGATCGACCGAGGACGATCGGTCGGTCCCTCGACGGCAGCTGCTTTAGAAAACATCCTGCGATCCAAGCCACATCCCGAACTGGGCTATCGGGCCTGCTGGGGAGTGTTACGGTTGGCCAAGAAGTATTCCCCGCTCCGGCTGGAAGCGGCCTGCAGTCGGGCCGTAACCTTACAAGTGTGTAGCTACCGGAGCATTCATTCGATTCTGGAAAAAGGTCTGGATCGTCAAGCGCTGCAGCCGACCCAAGCCCCGAGCGCTTATGCCCGGAAACACGACAACGTTCGCGGAGCGGCTTATTATCAACCCTCCCTGTCCCGGGAGGTGCAGTAATGGTCCGAGAACAGACGTTTGAAAAACTCTATAAGATGAAACTGCACGGCATGGCCCAAGCCCTGGAAGAACAGCTGCGACAACCGGAAACCGGCATTCTGGGCTTCGAAGAACGACTGGCCATGCTGGTCGATGCCCAGTGGTTGTGGCGGGAGAATCGGGCCATAAGCACTCGACTACGTCGTGCTCACTTGAAACACACGGCGGCGATGGAAGATATCAATTATCGACATTCCCGCCAACTGGATCGAAACCAGATGAAAAGCCTGTCCAGCTGTGAATGGGTTCGTCGGCATCAAAACATCACCATCAGCGGGGCCTCCGGTTTAGGGAAAACCTATCTCTGCAATGCTCTGCTCGACAAGGCCTGCCGAGAGGGTTTCTCGGCCTTGTATGTCCTGGCCTCCAAGTTCTTCCGGCAACTGAGCGTCGCATACGCCGACGGCAGTTTCGACCAGTTATTGGCTAAGTTGGCACGTATCGATGTATTGGCGATTGACGATTGGGGCTTGACTCCTTTAGGAGATATGGAACGACGTCATCTGCTGGAGGTCTTGGATGATCGTCATGAATGTCGCTCCACGATCCTGACCAGTCAGTTCGAAGTAGGGGCCTGGCACGACCTGATCGGCAATCCCACTCTGGGAGACGCCATTATGGAGCGGATTCTATCGCAGCACCATGAGATCGTCCTGAAAGGGGAGACCATGCGTCCGGTGAAAAAGGCGATCGACAGTTCCGATCCTCGATGGACGGCTTCGGATTCCCTGCCGAATCCAGGCAAAGGTAAGGAGGTGAGAGCATGAGCCCTTCGACCTTGATCTTGAAGAATCCCCGAGGATGGTTTGCCGCTGGAGCGGAAGTCCAAAAAGCCATGACCCTTCTTTCCGACGGTGCTTTTAAGCTCTTTTTATACCTGTGTTTGCATGCCCGCAGGGAGAGTGGGGTTCTCGAAATCAGCCAATCCGAACTGGCACGCCATCTGAAAAAGACGGCCACTACCATACGGCGTATGCTCTCCGAGATGGAAGCGGCCGGTGTGGTATGCCCTCCTCGATTCACTCATCACCCGCGTGGTCAGGGAGTGATTCGTATTGCCCAAGCCTTCTGGCCCTATCAAACTCCAGAACCACCCAAAGAGACCAAGGATCCTGCGGATAATTTTGTCTCTGAAATCCGTAACCTGCTTCAGGCCCGAGCCTGTGTTCAGACTTCTTTCTCAGTAGCTGATGAAATCTTGGCCAGGCAATGGTCAGATCAGGGAATCTCCTTGAAGAAAATCGAGCAGGCCATCCTCCTGGGCTGTGTACGCAAGTATGTTTCTTGGCGTAATAATCCAAGCCAAAGTCCGATTACCAGTCTGCACTACTTTGAATCCTTGCTGCAAGAAATCGACCGTCAATCGATTCCGCCGGATTATTGGGACTATGTGCATTCCCGACTGCAACGGATAGAGACTCTTTGGAAAAAAGCCCATCCGAAAGAAGGAGGTAAGGAATAAAAACCGGAAGGGAGACATTTACTTCCAGAATCGGCAACTTAGTCAATCTTTGCCTAAGTTGCCGGATCGAAAAAAGAAAGGAGATGATACTGATTAGCCCAAAGATGACTACGTTTCTTGACCGATGTTGTCCACTTGAATGAAAATATCAATCGCCCGGCGTCGCTTCGCTCCGTGGGTGGACAACATCATCGGAATC
>CAZHVY010000102.1:0-3532 GCA_964536305.1 uncultured Geobacter sp.
CTCGAGCCGAACCGGGAATCGGGCCTCCGCGACGGGATCGAGGTTGTAAGCTAGGAGGAAAAACGCCCTTTCCGGACAGAAGCCCCCAACCTCCTTGATCATACGTTCAATCCGGGCCGGAAAACCAGGCTTGGGCCGGCGATAAAACCTGCATCTGGACCGCCGAGGGGGGGCTATGCCTGATGGTCGTCATGGACCTGTATTCCCGCACTATCGTTGGTTGGTCCATGGCAGCACTGATCTTGGCGGCAAAAAAGGCGAAATCCACCCCGTGGGCTGTTGCATCATCCGACCGGGGCGCATAGTATGCCAGTGAGGGCTTTCAGGGGCAACTGCACAAATACGGCATGGTCTGCGGCATGAGCCGCACCGGCAACTGCTGGGACAATGCCCCGGCGGAAAGCTTCTTCGGCATTCTGGAGCGAGAGCTTGTCTTCCGCACCCGGTATCAAAGCCGCACCCAGGCTCGGCAGTGTGGGTAAATTCATCCTTCATCATTGAAACTGTATGGAGAGAGTATATTTAATGTACAGGGGGGTGCAATATAATTAACATGCGCAACGTATATTGACGGATAGCTATACTATTTTATTAACAGCGTATTTCACTGCAACAAGACATCCTCGCGCAACAACCATTGCTGGTTCCTTTCTTCAGAAAATCCTCCGAACTTCTAACCTGCTGAAAATAAACATATTTTTAAATCTATATTTTGGCACAACCCATGCTATTCATTAAATGAAGTAAAAAAATATCCTGGTCGACTCGGCCGAAATGTCGAGTTTTGTTGATGCGAAGTATTCCACAGGTTGACGGTCTGAATCGAAATATATGCGGAAGGGAGATGAGATAGAAGTATTGCCAGGCTATTTGATTGATGACCGGCAGCAAACGCAACAAGCCCATGTTGTTAAATAAACTGTTTTTCTAGGAGGAAATAAAATGACTATGCAATTAACGGTTTCCAGGTTTTGCATGCCGGCTATTTCGTTGATTGGATGTGGAGCATCCAAAGCTGTTGGCGACCAACTGAAGGTATACGGGGCGAAAAAGGCGCTGCTGGTCACTGATAAAGGCCTGTCCAAGGCCGGTGTGGCTGATACGGTCAAAAAATATATAGAGGATGCCGGTTTGCAGGCCGTACTTTACGACGGCGCCGAGCCCAATCCGACTGACCTGAATGTGGCAGCTGGCCTGAAGGTATACAATGAAAATGGCTGCGACTCCATCGTAACTCTTGGCGGCGGCAGCTCACATGACTGCGGCAAAGGCATCGGCATTGTCCTCACCAATGGCGGAAGAATCCATGATTACGAGGGATTTGACAAGGTGACGAAGCCTATGCCGACTTTCATCGCCATCAATACAACTGCCGGTACTGGCAGCGAGATGAGCCCTGGTTGTGTAATCACCAACACTGAAAATCATGTCAAGATGGTTATCTGGAGTATCAATGTACCGCCCAATGTTGCAATAGACGACACGGAACTGATGGCCGGGATGCCTCCCGCCCTCACAGCGGCAACGGGTATGGATGCCCTTACCCATGCGGTAGAAGCCTATGTTGCCGCTATGGCCAATCCGAAAAGTGATGCCCTTGCCCTTCAGGCCATCAGGCTTACTGCCAAATACCTGCCACAGGCCGTTGGTAATGGACAAAACCTTGAGGCGCGCCAAGGCATGGCTTATGCTGAATACCTTGCTGGCGAGGCGTTCAGTAGCGCTGGCTTGGGGATTGCTCATTCCCTTGCTCATCAACCCGGTAGCTTCATAGGCCTGCCGCATGGTGTGTGCAACGCCATTTTCCTTCCGCTGGTATGTGAATTCAACATGATTGCTTGTGTGGAGAAGTACGTAGATGTCGCCGAGGCTATGGGAGTGAATGTAACTGGTCTGACACCGAGAGAAGCAGCATTGGCTGGAATTGAAGCGATAAGGAAGCTGTCTTCTGATATAGGTATTCCCCCTGGTTTGGCTCAGCTTGGCATGAAGGAGTCGGATATCCCCAAATTGGCTGACGCATCGATGAAGGACGCCTGTGTGGGCGCCAATCCACGCCCGCCGAAGCTGCAGGATATGATCGAGCTTTACAAAAAAGCCATGTAATTAACAGCGGAAAAAGGGGGGGCGTGCGCCCCCCTTTTTTTAACTGTTCGCGGACCGGTAAAGCTGAACTTTCTGATTGATGTGGATCCAATATGAAATGACGGAGGCAAAACTATGAAAAGGCTGTTGATTGTAGCAGTGATGGGCCTACTGCTCGCCAGACCAGACATATCACTTGCTGCGTACGCGAGAGATTATGTTCCGCTACCGCCAGGAACGTCTCTTTTCTGTTTCTACTTTAACCATAGCACCGCCAATAAGTACTACGTGGACGGAAATAAAATCGGTGACGATTGGAACCAGACAGCTAATGTGGGGATGCTCAGGTATGTCTATTACACAAGCATAGGCAAGGCGCTTTACGGCGATGGCCCCTTTACTGTTGACCCGCAGTTCATAATTCCTTTTGCCGATATCAGCTTGAGTGGCGACACCACCGGCCTTAACCACGAATTCTCCACCACGGGCTTTGCCGATCCCTTAGTTCTTGCCACCTTCTGGTTTGTCAACGACCCGAAGAACAAGTTCTGGGTAGGATTCACTCCCTGGCTGACACTGCCTGTCGGCCAGTATAATAGAAACAGGATTGCAAGCCCCGGCAACAACCGCTGGGCGTTCAAGCCCGAGATCGGAGTCGTAAAAGGCATTGGCGAGAAGGCATATCTGGATCTCATCCTGGGTGGGGAGTTCTACTCCGACAACGACAAATACATGGGCAGCAGCAAACTGGAACAGGATCCCACCCTCCAGGCGGAAGTGCACTTGAGTTACGACATCAGCAAGCAGTGGGCCATTGCGCTGGATTATTTTTACACCTATGGCGGTGAGACAAAGGTCGACGGGAATTGGCGGAATGACGAAATGAGCAACCACGGGCTGGGGCTTTCCTTGTTTTGGATGGTCGGCAGCAACAACCAGCTGATATTCTCGTACCGGGACGACTTCTCGGTCAAGAGCGGCGCAGGCACCAACACCGTAGGGATGCGTTGGGCATATTTTTTCTGAGTACACCGGCACTGTATGTTCAAATCAACATAGCACCGTTTTTGCGAACTCCTTGCATTGTTGAGTGGTGGTCTTAAGTTTGATGTCGAGCAGTTCAGACTTAAATTTCAATTTGACGAGATAAATTGGCTATTTTGGATTTTGTTCAGAAAAATCCTCCTCTTCAACTTGGGCGCTAATGAATAAGGCGCCCGTTTTTTTTACATCCGGGCAATGGATACGATTTGTGCATTATTGTGAGTACTTGCCTGTGCTTGGTGTAATAACCAAGTTTTGAACCTCAGCAGGTTTTACCGGGCGTAAGTAGGGGTGCTTATGAAAGCGGCAGAGAAAGAGTATACGATACTTCTTGTGGATGATGAGGAACAGATACTTCTCGGAACCAGCCTCATGTTGAGGAATGGGGGTTTTCCCCATGTAG
>CAZHVY010000103.1:0-3526 GCA_964536305.1 uncultured Geobacter sp.
GAGCAATTGATTCGTAATCAATAGGTCGCCGGTTCGATTCCGGCAGGTGGCTCCATTTTAAAATCCAAACTGGTTCAATGAAGCACGAAACCCGCTAGAAATGGCGGGTTTTTTGTTATTCGGTGTATAATCATGTCCACTGAGATACATTGACATCCGGGGGTATCGGGGGTAGATTGGAGCATAAATACCCCAAAATGAAAACGGATACCCCCAAAGGAGGCGTGACATGGCACTGACAGACGTGAAAGTTCGCAACGCGAAACCCGCTGATAAACCGATCAAATTGTCTGATAGCGGCGGTATGTACCTGCTAATATCACCTCCCGGCAAGAAAACTCCGAACGGAAGCAAGTGCTGGAGGCTCAAGTATCGTTTCAAGGGTAAGGAGAAGGTGTTGGCACTTGGCGTTTATCCGGAGACTTCCCTTGCCGAAGCGAGGGGAAAAAGGGATGCGGCACGGGAACAGCTTGCCAAGAAGATTGACCCCGGCGAGGTTCGCAAGGCGGAGAAGCGGAGCGGGAGCGAAAAGGCCGCGAACACTTTTGAGGCGGTTGCTTATGAATGGCATGCCCGACAAAAAAGCGTATGGACAGAGGCCCACGCCAAAAGAACCATGCAGCGGCTTGAGCGGGACATTTTCCGATGCATCGGGACACGTCCTATTTCTGAAATCACGGCACCTGAACTCTTGACGGTATTCCGCCGGATAGAATCGAGGGGAGCACATGAGACAGCACACCGGGCAAGGTTCGTATGTGGCCAGATATTCCGGTATGCCGTGGCAACAGGACGGGCAGAACGTGATCCAGCGGCAGACTTAAAGGGAGCACTCACACCGTTAAAGACCCGGCACTATGCGGCAATTACGGACCCTAAGGAGATTGCACCCCTTCTGAGGGCGATAGATGGCTATCAAGGCTCTTTTGTGGTGAGGTGTGCCTTGCAGCTTGCCCCGTTGGTATTCGTCCGTCCTGGTGAACTACGACAGGCGGAATGGGCGGAAATCGACCTTGAAAATGCAGAATGGAATATCCCTGCGGAAAAGATGAAGATGAGACAGCCGCACCTTGTCCCGTTGTCCAGGCAGGCAGTAGAAATAATTCGGGAGCTTCACGCAATGACCGGAAACAGCAGATACTTGTTTCCTTCCGGGCGATCAATTGCAAGGCCCATGTCTGATAACGCTATCAACGCAGCTCTCCGACGTATGGGATTTACCAAGGATGAAGCAACCGCCCACGGTTTCCGGGCAATGGCACGAACGATTCTTGACGAAGTGCTCCAGGTCAGGCCGGACTTCATCGAGCATCAACTAGCACACGCGGTGAAGGATCCGAATGGCCGCGCCTACAACAGAACCTCTTTCCTCAAAGAACGCAGGGAAATGATGCAGACATGGGCTGATTACTTGGACGGCCTGAAGTCTGGCGCGAAGGTGATACCACTTCGCAGGGCAGAATAAAACAACGAAAAATCCGACGCAGTAATAAAGGCCGGTTCCGAAAGGATTCCGGCCTTTTTTATTTTCATGAACGAGATGATAAATTGACTGACTTATAACACCCCCGTGTACGTCAATGGATAAAAAGTTCGGTGGGAAAGACCACTCCATGATCGTTCACTGGATTTATCCAACAAAAAAACGGAGGTGCAGCATGAATCATCAATTACCAGAAACCGGTTTCGTCCGGCTCCATCAGATTGTCGGACGCAAAGAAGTTACACCCGCCCAGGCCAAAGAAAACCGGGCCAATAAGAAAAGCCCGAAAACTCCACGGGAGGGAATCCCGGCGGTGATTCCCGTTTGCAAGTCCAAATGGTGGCAGGGGGTCAAATCGGGTCGCTATCCGCAACCGACAAAACTTGGTCCGAGGGTCACGGCATGGCGGGTTGAGGACATCCGGGCGCTGATTGAGCAGGGCGAATAACCAAAAAAGGAGCGATACATGAGAGTGGATCAGTATCTACGACAACGGAATTATCTCAAAGAAACCCTACTGCGTTCCCTGGAAATGAGCGACCGCAAGGGGCGCGTACGTTTTCTTGATATTGTTCAAGAAATGGCATCCTTCTGGGAGACCTTCACGGCCCAACTTGCGGCGCATGATTTCCTACCGGAACCAGAGATCAAAGATGACGGAACTCCCGAATTTTCAACGGAAAAGGTCGCGCTGCTTTTGAACATGACGACTTCTGAACTGGAAGCCTATATGACGCTGAATCCGCACCGAAGCGGTGACTGGGAGGAGTAGACGGATCCGACAGGCATGAAAAAAGCCGCTTCCGGGGAGAGGCCGGAGGCGGCTGTCAGAAAGGAACCTAGATGGCCCAAATATACCATAAAGTAACGATAAATTCAACATTTAAGCAGGATAATCAGTATCCTCACCTCCGTCATTCAGGGGGTGAGCCGATGACATTTCACGTAGATACTTCAAATGCCGTTGAACTTTTCCGTGAAGCCATGCGCGGCATCGAGTTAGAACCGCCGCCAGAGATAATCGCCGATGGGAAGCTCCACCGCTTCCACGTTCAGGGCGACAAATCGAAGTCTCAGAACGGTTGGTACATCCTTCATGGTGATGATCCACCGGCAGGGCAGTTTGGCTCTTGGAAGAGCGGCGTCAATGAAGTTTGGTGTTCAAGGGAACACCGAACCCTTACCCCGGAAGAGAAAGCCCGTTATGCGGCGAATATGGAATCAGCGAGGAAGGCGCGGGACGTGGAGCTGGCGAAGATTCAAGCTGAGTGCCGGGCATGGTGCGCCGATATGTGGGAAAGGTGCCGGGACGCCACAAACGATCATCCCTATCTGAAAAGGAAGGGTGTTAATGCCTACGGCCTTAAACTTCTCAAAGAAACACTTCTTGTGCCGGTCCGGGATATGGAAGGGACTATCCACGGTTTGCAATTCATCCAGAATGACGGTTCGAAACGATTCAAGAGCGGGACCGCCAAAGAGGGACATTTCTACCCGATAGGCGAGATGAAGGACGACACCGTTATTGTCTGTGAAGGCTACGCGACCGGCGCGAGCATCTACCAGGCAACCGGGTATATGGTGTTTGCTTCGCTCGATGCCGGGAACCTGTTGTCTGTCGCTCAAGAGGTCCGAAAGAAATATCCGGAAGCCAATATCATTCTGGCGGCTGATAACGATCAGTTCACCGAAGGAAACCCCGGCGTGACGAAGGCGACCGAAGCGGCAAAGGCGGTTGATGGTTTGCTGGCTATTCCATTGTTCAAGGACATATCTACCAAACCGACAGACTTCAATGACTTGGCAAATCTTGAGGGACCGGGGCGCGTTCAGGAGATCATCCAGGCCGCGACAAATCCGGCAACACCGCCGTTCCAGGCCGATAACGTTCAGCCAGAGGAAACGTTGAGAGATGCCGTTTCCCGACTGGCGAAACTGGACCCGCTTGAATACGAGCAGGTTCGGAAAGCGGAGGCCAAACGACTTGGCATTGAACCCGAATCCGCAAACCTGTAGTTGACGTACCTCTGGCGGGGGTAGTCG
>CAZHVY010000104.1:0-3525 GCA_964536305.1 uncultured Geobacter sp.
GTAACGGCGCATGACCAGCTCGAAACTTGAAATGTCGCCATCCAGCACCCGTTTCACGATGTCCCTGTCCGGGGCCATATTCGCCGAGTCGCTCAAACCGTCCGCCAGTGCCATCTCTTTATCCTCCATTTGTTCCGTCTCTATACTGAAGATGCAAATTGATGCAAAAAGGTTCCAGGAAATATGTGTGGCTGTTCGTCATTTTTCGGTATTTCCGCTTTCTATATTTTATAATATATATCAATTACAATATCTCTTACCAGATGAAATCAGGTCACGCATTGACAAGCTGCCGATCTGAGATATTTTAATTAAATTAGCATGTTACAACCATAAAAGCACATCGCTGCGCAAGAGAGCCCGGAATGGACCGTTGCAGGCCACTGAAGAGAGCATCAATGCGGAAAATGCCGGAACAATGCCTTCGAGGAATATGATCAATGGAAAGCGAAAGGGATGAAGCGCCGATCGGGCAGAACGGCTCTGCTGCAAGGAATTTCCGCTCCACGTTACACAGGTTCGGGGTCGGCCGGCTTTTTTCGCCGGAAAACATCCGGAAAAGGGAAAAAACGATACTTGGCGCCGTTATCGCCTTTCTCCTCATCGGAGTGCTGCTGTTCTGGTGGCGCTCCACTTACACCGAAAGCACCGACGACGCCCAGATCGACGGCCATATCAACCCCATCAGCGCCCGCGTGACAGGTCACGTGGTACAGATCGATTTCCGGGATTACCAGTATGTGCAAGCCGGGGCCGTGCTCGTGGAAATCGACCCGACCGATTACCGGGTGGCCCTGGAGCGCGCGGAAGCCGAATATGCCGATGCCGTTGCCGGCGCACAGGCGGCCAGGATGAACGTGCCCATTTCTTCGGTATCCACCCGGAGCGGGATCGAGTCGGCCGCCGCGAACGCCGCCAACGCGCGCGCCGGCGTCGTGGCGGCGGAGAAACAGCTGGAAGCAGCCAGGGCCGGGCTCAGGCAAAAGGAAGCGGAGGATGTCAGGACACAGAAAGACCTGGCCAGGTATCGGAACCTGGTCCAACGGGACGTCATACCCCGGCAGCAGTATGACCAGGCGGTTGCCGCGGCAACCGTTTCTTCGGCTGCCGTGGATGCGGCACGGGCGCAGGCAACCGCTGCCATGGAACAGGTGGCCCAGGCCCGCGGCCGCCTGCGCCAGGCAGAGGCCGAGCTGGCCTCGGCCCGGACCGGGCCCCAGCAGGTTTCCGTGGTCCGGTCGAAGGCCGAAAGCGCCGATGCCGCTGTCAAGAGGTACAAGGCTGCACTGGACCAGGCGAGGCTGAACCTGGGTTACACCAGGGTCACGGCTCCGGTCAGCGGCGTGGTCGGCAAAAGGACCGTTGAGGTAGGACAGAACGTGGAACCAGGCCAGGTGCTCCTTTCCATCGTTCCCCTGGACGACATCTGGGTGACGGCGAATTTCAAAGAGACCCAGCTGAAAAGGATGCGACCGGGGCAGAAGGTGAAGATAAGCGTGGACACCTATGGCAGAACCTATGACGGACACGTGGAGAGCATTGCCGGCGCAAGTGGGGCAAGATTCAGCCTCTTCCCGCCGGAAAACGCGACGGGAAACTACGTGAAGGTGGTGCAGCGCATCCCGGTGAAAATCGCTTTCGAAAAAGGACAGGACAGGGAACACCTTCTGCGCCCGGGAATGTCCGTCATACCCGTGGTCAGGGTAAAGTGATGCCAGCCGGCAACGCAAAGGGAGATGCAGCGGCAACCGGCATGGAGTGGCGGCCTGCCGTAAACCCGTGGATCATCACCGCGGCCGTCATGCTCCCCACTTTCATGGAAATACTGGACACCACCATTGTCTCAGTCGCCCTGCCCCATATAGCAGGCAGCCTGTCCGCGAGCACCGACGAAGCCACCTGGACCCTGACCAGCTACCTGGTGGCCAATGCGATCATCCTGCCGGCCACCGGCTGGCTTGCCAGGTACTTCGGCCGTTCCCGCTTCCTCGTCTACTGCATCGCCATCTTCACCCTTTCTTCCGTCGCCTGCGGCATGGCGGAGAGCCTGGGCATGCTGATTGCCGCCCGGGTGATCCAGGGAGCGGGCGGAGGCGCCCTCCAGCCCATTTCCCAGGCCATCCTCCTGGAAAGCTTTCCGCCCGAGAAAAGGGGCATGGCCATGGCCGCCTTCGGCATCGGGGTGGTGGTGGCGCCGATCATCGGGCCGACCCTGGGCGGCTGGCTGACCGATAATTACACCTGGCGCTGGGCATTCTACATGAACATCCCGGTCGGCATCCTGGCAATCTTCATGACGCGGGCATTCGTTGAAGACCCTCCCTACATCAGGTCTTCCAAGCCCGGAAAGGTCGACACTATCGGCTTCGGCCTGATGGCCGTTTCACTGGCCACCCTGCAGATAATCCTGGACAAGGGACAGCAGGACGACTGGTTTTCCGCCCCCTGGGTGCGCTGGTTCGCCGCGATCTGCGCAGTGACCATGGTCCTCTTCGTAACCTGGGAACTGAAGGCGAAAGAGCCGGTGGTGAACCTCAGGGTGCTCAGGGACCGGAATTTTTCCGTGGGAACGCTGCTTATAACCCTTCTCGGCGTGTGCCTGTACAGCGCGGTCACCCTGATTCCCATCTACCTCCAGACTCTCATGGGGTACACGGCCATGCTGAGCGGCCTGACACTCAGCCCGCGGGGGCTGGGCGCCCTGGCAGCCATGCCGGTCGTCGGTTTCCTGACCGGAACCGTGGATTTCCGCAAGGTGATCGGGACAGGCTTCATACTGGTAGCCGTTTCACTCTGGCAGTTCGGGGAGATCACTCTCGAGATCTCCATGTGGAACATAATCTGGCCGAACATACTCATGGGAATAGGCCTGAGCATGATTTTCGTTCCGCTGTCGGCCGTCGCCATGGGGATGCTGCCCCGGGAACAGATGGGCAACGCCAGCGGCATTTTCAATCTCATGCGCAATATCGGGGGGAGCGTCGGCATCGCCGCGGTGACGACGCTCCTGGAGCGACGGGCACAGGTCCACCAGTCGGACCTGGTCTCCCACCTGGCGCCCGGCGACCCGGCTTATCAGATCCATTCCCATGCCCTGCAGCAGGCATTCCGGCACCATTTCCCGGCAACCGAATCGATGCGCAAAGCCGGCGGCACGCTCTACGATGAACTCATCAGGCAATCGACTCTCTGGGCTTTCTTAGACAACTTCCGGCTGCTGGCCATTGTGAGCCTGATCTGCGTCGGCGCGGTCATGCTGCTGAAGCGGGTGAAACCGAAAGGACCGGCATCTCCTCACTGAGGCAAAGCAGCGACCGAAACGCATCTCAGCGGCAGAATGCCCTACAACGCCGCCATTTTCGGGAACAGGATGTTGTTCTCCAGGTGAACGTGCAAGTGCAGGTCATCCTCGAACTCCTTCAGTTTCCGATAGGTGACCATGTAGGTATTGCAGGCATCATCCGGCTCTGTGTAGTCTTTCGAAAGCGCGCGTATCGCATGCACGGCATCGCCGATCTCGGTGTG
>CAZHVY010000105.1:0-3388 GCA_964536305.1 uncultured Geobacter sp.
AACTGGTGAGATGGATATTATAGGATTGATGGGATTTGTCAATGGGTGAGAAAATGTTCGTCAGAATCCTGAGATTTGGCCTGCAGATTTTCGTATAAGTAAAAGAGAAAAAAAACCACCATCCCCGTTGAAGGGGAATATACCCGGAGCTACAATCTTGGCAACCCAAGCAGCCTGCAACAAAGCTATTTTCAGTTTCTGAATCTGAGATGGGCTGAGTAGATACAGCGCAGCAGCCCGTGTCAGTTCTTGTTCTTTGTGGTTCGCAGGTCGCTCGTGGTCCTGATCGCACCTTCACTGTCTATGTAGAACTTCCCACCATATGGATCACGGGGTATGGAGGCAAGTACCCCCGCTGTTTGAAGCTCTGTCAGGTCGGAGGGCACCCTGCCGAATCTGATTTTGAAATCCGACACCCCTCGTTCCAGGGTCAATGCGGACCGTAACGCTTCAAGGCGAGTCTCAAAGTCCTTGCGGAGCGTTTTCTCCCGGGTTGTCTTCACCATGCCTTCAAGGAACATGACCGCATTTTCAGTCCGATTGCCGGCATACGCCAACCGTGCTGCGAAAAATCCGAAAAACGGGTCTGCGCCGGGCAATTTCGATGCCTTCATGAGATACTCGGACGCCTTTCCCGAATCATTCAGGAAGTAGAAATAATTGAACCCGATATAAAACTGCAGCCAGTAATCCCAGTCCCTGAAGCGGCACCCTTTTTCCAGCAGGGTATTTGTTTCCCGGACCATTTTGCCTTCCCAGGGCAGTACGCCGTTGGCCAGCAGGTACGGATCGTTGAAGTAGGGATCGAGATCGGTCGAAACGTCCAGGATTCGATATATCCAGGCATATTCCCAAGGCAGCATGACACGCCGCTTATTGTTTTCATAGGAACTGCCGTAAAAAACAAGGGCCTTAAGATACAGCATGTCGGATACAAGGCCGTCGAAGCCCAGGCTGGTAACCTTGAGAATAGGTGAAGGAAGGACGGTATTCACCTCATCGCCCGAAGGCAGGTGTTTGCGTACCGTGGTGAGGTTCTCCAACGTTGCGTAATAAGCTGGAACGGCCATCGCCAGGACAAGAAAGGTTGCTAAGCGTCCCATCTTCACGGGAATTCCTTTTTGCGGAAAACAAGGCAGGCAAGCGTCAGCGCGATGCAGGAATAAAGCACCGTGTACCCCGCAATGCCTATGACATAAGAGGTCGGCACCGCAAGACCATGAGCCGCCTGCAACTTGATGTCATACAAAGAGAGGTTGGGAAACAGATAGTATGCCAGCTGTACCGCCTTTACCGTGACAGGGGAAACCGCAATGCCGACCGCTTGCGGTGTTTCAACCAAAGATTTCACGTCATTGAGCGACATGCCGATAATGTAGGAGATTACCGTAAGAATGAAAGTGAGAAACGACGTGCTGGTGAAAGAGGCAAACAGGAAACTGAGCGCGGTGACCAGTACCAGCATCAGCGTGGAGAAAAAGAGTGCCAGGCCGACCAGCCCCCAGGAAAAACGAGGGAAGTAGCCGGGGTGCCCGAGTTTGATCAGATAGATTGAAGATACGGCAAAGCAGCTCAGGAGGCAGAGACACGTTACCACGAGCAATGCCACCCCGAAGAATTTCCCCACGAGGTATTGGGACCTTGAAACCGGTTTTGCTAGCACCATGTAGATGGTCTTCCGGTCGAGATCCTTTGACAGCAGGTTGATGCCGACGAACAGGACCAGAAGCAACCCCGAAAACGAAACCGCCGAAAGCGCGATGTCTACCGCGACCTTGCCGATGTCATGACTGATCATGTCGGAAATGAGGAAATTCGCCGCCAGCATGAGAAAAGCCAGCAGGCAAATGCCGTAAATGGACCGGTTCCGGATCCCTTCTTTATAGGTTATGAGAGCAATCGGCCAGAGCAGTCGCATGCCTACCGTACCTCCTTCAGACCCGCCGCTTTAATCTCTCGGATAAATACGCTTTCAAGCATTTCTCCCTCCCGCAGCACATCGGCCACCAAGCCGGTCAGCCGCAATCGGCCCTCCACGATGATGCCGAAGCGGTCGCAGAAACGCTCGATATCGGACAGAATGTGTGAGGAAAAGAACACCGTCTTGCCAGCCCCTTTCAGCTCCAGGATGATGTCCGCCACCATCTTTCTGCCGATGGGATCCAGGCCGCTCATGGGCTCGTCGAGGATCACCACCTTCGGATCATGAATCAGCGCCAGAGCCAGCCCGGCACGCTGCACCATGCCCTTGGAATAGGTTCTCAACGGGCGATTGCGGGCATCCAGGAGCCTGACCTTGTCCAGGAGCAGGTTCGACCGTTCGGCAATTTCATGTTTTTCCATACCGGAAGCCCTGCCGCCGAACCAGAGCAGTTCCTCGGCAGTGAGGTAGTCGTAGAAATAGGGGTTTTCCGGCAAGTATCCCACGAAACGGCGCACGGAAGTATCCCGTACATCCGTATCCATGATCGCTGCGCCCCCGCTGGTGGGCAGGATCAGGTTCAGCAGGATTTTGATCGCGGTGGATTTGCCAGCGCCGTTCGGCCCGAGGAAACCGAAGATCTCCCCTTCCGCCACCTCCAGGGACAATCCGGACAGGGCGGTCACCTTTCGGGCTCTCACCCCCTGCTTGAAATTTTTCGTTATTTCAGTGAATCGTATCATCAGCCAACTCCAAGAGGGTTTCATACCGAAAGACTACACACCAGATACACACAACTGCAAGATAAGTCAAGAATCTATCGGCTCGTTGACGGGCGGACACAAAAAAAGCCGGGGAAACCCCGGCTTTTTTTGCTGCTGCCAGATTCGTATTACATCTTAACCCAGTTAGCTACGCCTTCATACTGGTCGGTGTTGTTAACCGGTGCAATTATATAAGCAGCGGTCAATACAGCACCAGGAGCAAGGCCTACCGGGCCGGTAGCGTTGTAAGCCATCTTGTAGTTCGCGGTGGAGTCGCTGTCACCGGCATAAACCGTATCACCCTGCAGATGCTTGGCCGCTACAGTGAAAGATGCGCCGGTAGCATCAGTATCCGCCCTGATGGTGATGTTGTTGCCAACCGGGATCTGAAGTCCACGAGCAGTAACGCCGGTATTGTCAAACGTTGAAATAATGCAAACCGGAGCGGCCGCTGTGGGGGAAACCAATGCGCCAGCGCCATAACCACCAGCACCGGGAGCCATGGCTGCAAGTTGTTCCGTACGGCCATAGTGCTGCCATTCGGAGAAGAGGCTCTCTTCCGAAGAACGGCAGTTGCGCATGTCGGAGTTGGCGCTCGCGTTGAATCCCTGGATGCGGTACTTGGCGAACTGCGGAATGGCGATGGCAGCCAGGATGCCGATGATCGCCACGACGATCAGCAGCTCGATGAGGGTGAAGCCTT
>CAZHVY010000106.1:0-3090 GCA_964536305.1 uncultured Geobacter sp.
AAGAGCTACGCCACCCTCGGTCCTTTATTTTGGGCGACGTGTTTATTATGGATTGGTCATGATTCTGGTAAGTGCCTTGCGCCAGGGACCGACGGCGCAGAGTGGAGAAAAGATCCGGAGGTGGCTGGGGGTGGACTTACGGACGATACGGCGATGGCAACACTGGTGGCGGGAAGTGTTTCCTGGGCTGGCATTTTGGCGAGGATTACGAGGAAGTGCGTGGGCCATGTTACCGGTGGAAGAATTACCCTTAGCGCTCTGGGAAAGCATCCAAGGAGAAGATCTGCGGCGGCGGACGCAGCGGCTGATGTGTTTTTTTCTGCCGTTGACGGAGCATGGTAATTAAGGGGGGCGAGGAAATCCGCAGAAGATGCCTCTGGAGGGAAAAAGAGGAAAGAAATAAGCTCTCCGACAGCATTCCGGAAGGGTCCACTTTGGGCCGAAAAGAAGGGATGTGGAAGGAGAAAAGGAATGAAGAAAGAGAAGAAAGGAGGGGGGCGACAGCGGTGGGCACAATTTCGCTTCACGGTAGTGGGCTCCCTATTATCCAGTCCTCCACCTCATGGGCAACTCAGAGAGGAATTACAGCGTTTATCCTGTAAGGTATGGCGTCATCCACAAAACGGGAAAGAAGTTCGATTTAGCCAGGCGACGCTGGAGCGCTGGTATTATCTGGCATTGCGGACCAGGGATCCGTTGCAGGCTCTGGAACGTAAGGCTCGTGAGGATCAAGGGAAGGTGTTGGCTTGGAGCGGAGCCTTGCGTCAGGCCCTGCGCGATCAGTATCAGCGTTACCCGGAGTGGAGCGTACAGTTGCATCGCGACAATCTGGCCGTGGTGGCTGGAGAGAATCCGGATCTGGGCCCCCTCCCCAGTTATTCCACCATACGCCGTTTTCTGCACACCCACGGTCTGCGACGGCAGCCACGCAAGAAATGGACCGACAGTCTCCCACGGGTGGAATACGCCGATCGCGAAGTACGTAGTTACGAGGTGGAACACGTCGGGGGACTATGGCATCTGGATTTTCACCACGGATCGATGAAGGTAGTCAATGCCCGGGGGCAATGGATCAAGCCGATTCTCCTGGCAATTCTGGACGACCATAGTCGCCTGGCTTGTCACGTCCAGTGGTATCGCAGCGAGACCACCGAAGACTTGATTGACGGCCTGAGCCAAGCCATTCTGCGGCGGGGCTTGCCAAGAGCCCTGTTAAGCGACAACGGTTCGGCTATGCTGGCCGAAGAAACCTCCCAGGGGCTCAGCCGCCTGGGTATTCTGCAACACACCACCTTGCCCCGATCTCCCTATCAAAACGGCAAGCAGGAAGTCTTCTTCGCTCAAGTGGAAGGACGCCTAATGGCTATGCTGAAAGGCACTCCCCACCTCTCTCTAGCTCAATTGAACGAAGCCACCTGCGCCTGGGTCGAGATGGAATATCAACGCCGTCTTCATGCCGGGATCGAACAGACTCCCTTGCAACGCTTCCTCCAGGGAAAAAACATCTTGCGGCCAGCTCCTTCGCCGGAAACCTTGCGTTTGGCTTTCTCTCGCCAGGTAGAACATCGCCAACGCCATAGCGATGGTACGGTGTTGCTGCACAAGATTCGTTTCGAAGTGCCGGCCCGTTTTGGTCACTTGACCCACTTGACCCTACGTTATGCCTCCTGGGACCTCTCCCGCGTCTGGCTCATCGATGCCTCCACCCAGAAGATCTTGGCTCTGCTTCAGCCTTGGGATAAACACCGCAATGCCGACGGTTGGCGTCGCCAACAACACCTCGACTCCCCGGAGCCTTCTTCCGCCGATCCCCAACCTTTTTCCCCGGCCCCTTTGCTCCGTAAACTACTGGCCGATTATGCCGCCACAGGTCTCCCCCCTGCTTTTATCCCTCAAACCGAGGACTAACCCTATGCTTTCCCGCTTACAAGCTTGTTTTGGCCTGAAATGGAATCCTTTTTCCCCCGAAGTCCCGACCGAGGCCCTCTGGGTCTCTCCCCCTATCCGTCACTTCTGTCAGCGTATGGAATCCCTGGCTCGTCATGGTGGCTTTGCCCTCATCTCCGGCGACCCCGGCACCGGTAAATCCGTTGCCCTGCGCTGCCTGTTTCAGCACTTGTCCTCTTTCTCCGATCTCACCGTCGCCGTACTCACTCGCCCACAAAGCCGTATGGCTGATTTCTATCGCGAACTCGGTCAGCTCTTCGCCATTAATCTCTCCCCCCATAATCGTTGGGCCGGTTTTAAAGTCCTGCGCCAAAAATGGCACGACCATCTACAAACCACCTGCCTCCGCCCCGTCCTGCTCATCGACGAAGCCCAGGAAATGCATCCCCATGTATTGGCCGAAATCCGCCTGCTGCAGAGTACTCACTTCGATTCCTGCTCCCTGCTTACCGTCGTCCTTTGTGGCGATGCACGCCTCACCAATCAGTTCCGTCATCCCGATCTATTACCCATCGCTTCCCGCATCCAGTTACGTCTCTTGATGGAACCGCATCCCCCCGCCGAACTCCTCGATTTCCTCCGCTTCGCCCTGCAGCAAGCCGGCAATCCTAATCTCCTCTCCCCCGAATTGATGACCACCCTCGCCGAACATTCCGCCGGAAACTACCGCGTGCTTACTCATATGGCACAGGAACTGCTCCAGGAAGCAATCCAGCGGGAACTTCCTCGCCTGGACGAAAAACTCTACCTGGAATTCTTCTCCCGCGACTCTCGCCCCCGGAGCGTTTCCCGGCGATGACCCCTAAACAACTTTACATTCAACAGATCTTGCAATGGTACCGCCTTACCCCTCAGACTTCTTTGCCTTCCAGTCGCTCCTCCCGGCGTCTGGCCGCCCTGCTTTTTGATCGCGGAGTCCCCGCTCAAACGGTGCAGTCAGCATTGCTGCTTGTTTCCGCTCGTCGCTTGACTCGTCCCTCAGAGGCTCCCCCTTTGCCTGTTATCCGCACCTTGTATTACTTTTTGCCGGTGATCGAGGAACTGCTTATTCAGCCGCTAGATCCCTCCTACATTCTTTATCTGCGAGACAAAATCCATCATTTATCGTGATTCCTTCCCCATCATTTATCGTGATCACTCTCA
>CAZHVY010000107.1:0-3075 GCA_964536305.1 uncultured Geobacter sp.
GAGTCGGCGCGACGAAGGGCGAGGCCATCGGCGCGAGCGGCAGGCAGGCGGAGGAGCGGGAGAAGCTGGACCTGGCCATCGAACACGTGTGCGCGGCCATGCCCAGGGTGAGCAGGGAGCAGGCGGAAGCGGCCGTCAACGCCCTTTTGGCGCAAACGCCGGGAGTCGGCGCGACAAAGGGCGAGGCCATCGGCGCGAGCGGCAGGCAGGCGGAGGAATAGCGGCTTGGCGGACGAGATAGACCGCGCCCAGGCCAACGACGAGTTTTTCCGGGAGCTGGCGCTGAGAAGCCGTTGTCCGTCTCCGTTGTCCGCGTCCGTAAAAGCGGGTTCCACGGGCACGGGCACGGACACGGATAACGGACAACGGGCATGCGTCGACTGCGGCGAACCCATCCCCGAAGCCAGACTAAAGGCGGCAAAAGGCGCTACCCGATGCGTTGCCTGTCAGACCGTATTTGAACAAATCCACACCCACTGGAGGGCGTTGTGAACTATGCCGGCGTTAAATTCTGGATTGACTTGCTGGTGTTGTTGGTGGTCGCAGGCAACACAGTCTACACCTGGTGGACGAATCGCGAAAAGGTGACCAACAAGCGATTCCAGGCGGCGGAGGAACGTATCCTCCAGCTGGAAAGCGATGTGAAGCACCCTCCCGCCTGCACCTATCATCCACGGCTTGAAGAGCGCATGAATACGGCCGTCGGCAAGCTGGAACGAATGGACGGCAAAATAGACGGCATCAACAGGGCCGTCGATCTTATGAATGAATTCCTGATCAATCAGGGAGGTAAGCGGTAATGTCTTTTTCCGATCTTTTGACCACCGATATCCGCCTTGTCATTCTGCGGGCTCTGGAACAGGACCTTGGCTACAGCCACAATGAGTCCATCATCCATTCCGTGGTGGAACGGTTCGGCCACAAGTGCAGCCGCGACTTCGTGCGAACTCAACTCGGATGGCTCCGCGAGCAGGGCCTGGTAACCATCGAGGACGTCGCCGGCTACATGGTGGCGACCATTTCCATGCGCGGCGCGGACGTGGCCCGCGGCCGGGCGACCGTGCCGGGCGTCAAGCGGCCGTCCCCGAGGGGTTGAGCATGGGCCGTCAACCGTCATCTATCGATATGCTGCCCGGCGATATCCGGGAGAAGCTCCAGGAACTGCTGCGCGATCCGCGAGTGACACAACTGGAGGCTACCCGCAAGATAAACGAGATCCTTGAGTCCGAAGGTCACGAGGAGCGGGTCACCAAGTCCAGCGTAAACCGTTACGCCCTCAAGATGGAGGAAGTGGGGGCCAAGATCCGCCAGGGCCGGGAGATGGCCGAGATGTGGATAGGCAAGTTCGGCGCCGCCCCCCAGGGGCAGCTCGGGCTCCTCATCACCGAGATGCTGCGCACCCTGGCATACGATCTGTCGCTGAAACTCCAGGATGCCGATATCAGCGACCCGGAGACTCTTTCCTCCACCATCGACCAGGTCAAGGCCCTGGCCCTCGGTGTTCAGCGGCTGGAGCAGAGCACGACCTTGAATGTGAAAAGGGAGACGGAGATCAGGAAGCAGGCCCTGGAAGAGGCGGCCGAAAAGGCCGGAGCCGCGGCCAGACAGGCGGGGGTCTCCGCCGAAACGATACAGCGCATCCGCCGGGATGTGCTCATGATGGCGGGATGATGCGAGGAAATGCCAGGAATATACCCGTTAACCCCGACGGACTCTTCCTCCCCTACCAGGAGAAGTGGATACTCGACAGGAGCCGCCTGAAGCTGATGAGGAAGGCCCGGCAGATCGGGCTCTCCTGGTCGACAGCCTATGCAGCCGATGAGCGGACCGCCGAAGAGGGAGCGAAGTGGGACCAGTGGATATCCAGCCGCGACGATCTCCAGGCGCGGCTCGTGATCGAGGACTGCAAGATGTTCGCGAAGCTGATGCAACTGGCCGCCCAGGACCTCGGCGAGGTCGTCATCGACCAGGAGAAGAAGATATCCGCCTACGTCCTCCACTTTGCCAACGGTCGGCGCATCCACTCCATGAGCTCCAACCCCGATGCGCAGGCCGGGAAGCGCGGCGGCCGCATCCTGGACGAATTCGCTCTCCATCCCGACCCGCGCAAGCTCTGGTCCATCGCCTATCCCGGCATCACCTGGGGCGGAAACATGGAAGTCATCTCCACCCACCGGGGCAGCGGTAATTTTTTCAACCTGCTTATCCGAGAGATCGAGGAGCGCGGCAATCCCAAGAAGATCAGTCTCCACAGTGTTTCACTCCAGGACGCGCTCGATCAGGGTTTCCTTTTCAAGCTACAGCAGAAGCTGCCCAAGGATCACGAAGTCATGGCGATGGACGAGGCCGCCTATTTCGACTTCATCAAGAGCGGCTGCGCCGACGAAGAGAGCTTCCTACAGGAATACATGTGCATCCCGGCTGACGACGCTTCCGCCTTTCTGGAGTATGACCTGATCGCGGGATGTGAGTACCCCGCCAATGAAAGCTGGGAGATGGAAATCCCCTCCCTTCGCCCGTCCATAAAGGGGGGCGGCAGGTTGTTCGCGGGGCTGGATATCGGCAGGAAGAAAGACCTGACCGTGCTCTGGGTGTTGGAGCTCCTGGGAGACGTCCTCTATACCCGCCGGATAGTCGAGCTGAGGAACATGAGCAAACCGGACCAGGAGAAGGCGCTGTGGCCCTGGCTTGCGGTGGTCGATCGCTGCTGCCTCGACTATACCGGCCTGGGAATAGGCTGGGGCGATGACGCCCAGAAGCAGTTCGGTCAGTACCGTATTGAGTGTGTGACTTTCAACAACCGGGTCAAGGAGGAACTTGCTTATCCGGTGCGCGGCAGGATGGAAGACAGAAAACTCCGCATTCCGTTCAAGCCTGAGATTCGCGCGGACCTTCGCGCCGTCACCAAGGAGACCACAGCGGCGGGCAACATCCGTTTCACCGCGGAGCGGAGCGAGAACGGGCATGCGGACCGCTTCTGGGCGCTGGCGCTGGCAATACACGCCGCCGGAACCGGCGGAGTTCCCATCGAATTCCAGACCGCCGGGCCGCTTCGCCCCGGCTACGGCGGAGCGA
>CAZHVY010000108.1:0-1056 GCA_964536305.1 uncultured Geobacter sp.
TGATGCTGCTCCTTTCCTGACAGACGGTTGAAAAATGCCGTGAATGCTCTTGTGATCAGTGACCGATTAAATTGGCCGGCATCCCGGCAAAGTATTTACAGTTATATCGGTAGTATGTCAACGATTCTTTAGGTGGGTTAATGATGAGAGGAAAAAGGAAAAATAATATGGCAGAATCATTGTATTTTTCTATATCACGTGTCTCCTCCTTTGATTGCTTTTCATGATATGAAAAAAGGGGTTGGCCAATGTTGGCTAACCCCTTGAATTTACAGGGAGATAGGGAACCAAATAATTCTGATAACAATCTGATATCTAATAGAAATAAATAGATGATTGGTTTTATCTACCCCCAGATCTACCCCGGAAATTTGCTGTGTTTCCTCCATGCAATCTTGAATATTATGGTACTTTAAGCCAGTCCTATTCTGTGTTTGCAGCATGTATGTAGTTTGCCACTATATCCATCATCTAGTATTCCCTCTCCTCCGAAAATTCCTCTAAGGCCGTGTAGCGGCACATACAGTGCCAAGGATTCCACGATCCAGCCATGTAAAAGCCCGGCCACCATGTGGAAACCGGGAAATATGTCAGTTCGGCTTGATTCCGGGGTGTCAGGCGGCGGCGCGTCCGGCCTCTCGCAACTCCCGCATCAGTCTGGTGCAGCATGATATGACAAAGTGTCGGCACGGTATCTCTGTCTGCTTCTCCACGATCTCCGATAGCATCTCTTGCTAAGTGGCATTCCAGAGGTAGGACAGGGTGAGTTGTTAACATGTTGACTGGGACGGATATTAACGGATTCGGCACCTCTGCTAACATCATCTCGGGAGTATGGCAAGGGGGGTGGTACCCCCACACCCCCTGAGCGGAGGGGCGGTGCCCGAAAAATTCGATGGGACCCGCTCTCATTGAACTTGCCGAATTTTTGAAACCGGAACTCTGCTGTCCCATGAATTGAGTGTATAAAAGTGTTATATAAAAAAGTTGACATCGTTTTTATTTTTGATATATTCCACTACCTGATAAAGCCAATCCTATCGCGAGTTAGGTACG
>CAZHVY010000108.1:1112-2903 GCA_964536305.1 uncultured Geobacter sp.
CCTTTGCTGACCGGTTATGCGGCCCCGGAAGCCCAAGCTTGAAGACAGTCCATCTGTATGTCTTAGGCTTGGGCTTTTTGTTTTGCGATTGAACATATGATTTATATTACTCCGACCTGTCTTCTCTAAGGCATGAGCTATGGGAATCAGGCTGTGGGTGGTGCTAGGAATTTTTGAATGATTACAGGCACACTAAATCAAAGGAGGTTATTTAGATGAAAATGATCAAGAAAAGTGCAACATCATTTGCACCATTGCTAATGGCAGCAATGTTGTTTGTGATGGGGTTATCAAACCTGTCATATGCATCCACCACCATCTACACCAGCGAGTCGAGTTTTCTTAGCGCAATCAATTCCAGCTATTATCTAGAGAATTTTCCCGGATGGGTATTTGGAGCGCCGCTTGATAGCGCCCCCCTTACTTATAATTCAAGCACCGTCAATGGTTACAGCTGGCAGGCTTCGTCGCCAAACGGATTGTACTCGTTAGATAACGGAATATCAACTTGGTACGGTGGTGACTCGCTTATCATCAACTTCACCGGAAATCCTGTAACGGCCGTTGGTGCCTTATTTGCCGCGACTTCCGATAATGGCAGCACGAGAGACGAGAGTATTGGAGTATTACTGAACGACAACACAGGTTACAGTTTTACGGGTTCCAGTTTTGTCGGTTTTGTGTCTACGACACCGATAACCTCACTTACGGTCGGCGTTTCCAGCGGAACGACCTACCCGGCAGCATATCATTTCTACACCGGCAGTGCAGCAGCTCCTGTTCCCATACCTGCCGCCGCTTGGTTGCTGGGTTCTGGTTTAATGGGTCTTGTTGGTATACGCAGAAGGTCAGCTAAAGTATAGGAAGATTAGGAGATGCTATCTATATCTAGTAAGGTTGATTGCTGGACCAATTAATATAAGGAGGAAATAATAATGACAAAAAACAACATAACCAGTGTTCTAATGATTGCTGTCATTGCAACAGGATTGTTTTCTGTGTCGGTTGCGCAGGCTGATGATGTGACCATTGGCTTTGAGGATAGCTCTCAATCATATGGTGATTTCCAATCTTATACAGAAAACGGATTTGTTCTTACCAATAATAACTATGCGCCTGGTTCTTATGCAGCTACAATTGTATCGGCATCAGATTACAGCATTACGGGTAATTCCTCTGCTCAGTTTTACGGGATATGCGGTTCTAACGGTTCCAACGCCTACGGCTCGCCATGTTCGTCCACACCGATATCGGTCACCCTGGCAAAAGTCGGTGGCGGTGCATTCTCCCTGAAGGCTCTGGATGCGGCAAACCTGCTTACTGAAGCAGATAACGGATTCGTTACTCTGACCGGCCACTTGCAGGGGGGCGGAACAATCATTGACACGGTATCCACCGGCAACACTTGGAACACTTTCTCGCTTGCTGGCCTGACCAATGTTACCAGTATCGATTTATCTGTCAGCGGGAGTATTTATGGGGCCGTGCTTGATAACGTGCGTGTTGACACTGCTCCGGTCCCAATTCCTCCTGTCATCTATATGTTTGCTTCTGGTTTGATGGGCCTTGTTGGTATGCGGAGAAAGATCTTCAGAGCATAGTTTGTCTTGAGTTATACCTGTATAGAAAAAGGTGGCAGTGGAAGCTGTCACCTTTTCTTTTGTGCCGCTTGCCTTCGTGTTTCCCGGAAGTGGGGATCAGGGGGATTGGGTCGGATTCGTTGGTAATGGTTTTCTACTGTGGACCGCAACCAGCTTTCTTGCTTCTGCACGCTTGCCACGAATAAACAAA
>CAZHVY010000109.1:0-2896 GCA_964536305.1 uncultured Geobacter sp.
GACCATCACTGTTGTGCCGAACGTCTCGCCCTGTTACCGCTGCCTATTCCCCGAACCCCCTCCCGACGATGTCGCCCTCTCATGCTCTCGGGACGGCATCCTCGGAGTCGTTCCTGGGATCATAGGAACAATCCAGGCTGCCGAGGCGATCAAGTACCTTGCAGTTATCGGTGATCTGCTGACGGGACGCCTACTCACCTGCGATACGTTGCGGATGAGGTTCCGAGAAGTTCCCGTGCAAAGAACCCCCCGCTGTCCCGTATGCTCCGGGCAATAACATGCCCCGACCTGATAGAAGCAGACAAAAGAGGGATTCGGACCGTATTCCGGTACGATGTTATTCACTGGGGAATCCTCGGCTTCCTATCAAACCACGGTTGCGCCTTTTCTGGCTGGCCGGCGAATAGCCTCTTCACATACTTCAGGGGCGCTGACTTGACCCGTTTTTATCAACTCCGCCAAGCCAAGGCCATCGAATTGATCGTATTCAGGAAATGAAGCCACAGTGACCTCCCCCCAGGATTCCTCATGCCGTCGAGGTAACGCCGGCAACTCCAGCCCCCCCGTTCCCTGCGGTGCGACGTACCGCCGAAACAGATAATCACTGCTTTCATAATGCGGACGTCCTTTCTCCATATCTTATCCACCAGTTCCCCAGATGCTTTCCGAAATTCAGCATGCTCAGGATACGTTCCCGCCATTCGGCGATCTCTCTGATCGGGATTCCGGAAGCGCTGGCAATGACGACGCGGTTCCGCGCCGCAAGATGAGCCGACTTCAGTCCCTTGGCCTCTTCATTTCTCCCGCTTTACCGGGAAATGCTTTACCTCCAGCCTGAATCAGGGCACTGAAATCACTTTGGAGAGTCGCATCCCGTTTATCTGTACCGTTTCAGATGGAGTCTCTTCTTTGAGCATCAAATGTCTTGTGATTAAGAGTACATCAAGGATTCAGGATATCCGGACAGTGTTAGAAACAATTGTGCAATATCATCAAATTGACTTGAGCCTTTTCGGTGATATGTTGAGCACATACACACATCGTGAATCCGGTCGTTGTAATTCTATTTCAGCTCGCGCCTTATTGGAGATTC
Source organism: uncultured Geobacter sp. (assembly GCA_964536305.1). Lineage (GTDB taxonomy): Bacteria > Desulfobacterota > Desulfuromonadia > Geobacterales > Geobacteraceae > RPRC01. The sequence continues at coordinate 1,094 of CAZHVY010000109.1, forward strand.
GACTACACGGAAAAGAGGAGGCATTACGATGAACTGCTCACGGGACGTTTCTTCGGATAGCTACGATGTCATCGTCATCGGCAGCGGGATGGGCGGTCTTACTGCCGCCGCCCTGCTGGCAAAGGAAGGGCGCAAGGTGCTGGTGGTGGAGCAGGAAGAGCAGCCCGGCGGACATGCCCGCACCTTCTCGCATGGACCCTACACCTACGACAGGGCGTTGCACCTGATAATGGGGTGTGCCGAATCCAGTCCCCTCGGCATAGGCATCATCGATGCCCTCCTCCGTCATCTGCGTATCCGCGACAGGTGCGAATTCCTTCGAGTCGATCCACTCCTCACCGCCCATTTTCCAGGCTACCGTATCCGGCTCCCCGGCACCATGGAGGGATATAAACAAGCCATCATCAAGGAGTTTCCTTCGGAAGCCAAAGACATTGAGAGACTGACCAACCTGTACGCAGACATCTACAGGGAACTCGTGGCGTTTCCGATCCTTCCCGGAATAACGGGATGGCTGCGTGCGCTCGTGAAGCAACCGCGGCTCTTCCGCTATGCAAACGCCACCCTGAACACCGTACTGGATGCCCACTTGTCCGATCCCCGGCTTAAAGCCATATTCGCAAGCCTCAAGCCCTACGTCGGACTTACGCCCTCGCGGGTTTCCTTTCTCCTCTGGGCCGCAATGATGGCAAGTTATCTGGAGGAAGGAGCCTTCATCTGCCGGGGAGGATTCCAGAACCTCGCTAATGCCGTTGCTTCCTCGTTGGCGGAAAACGGCGGGGAGTTGGTGTTAACGCGTCGGGTCACGAGAATCCAAGTCAAAGGTGGCAAGGCACGTGGGGTCGAACTCGACAATGGTCAGGTTGCAGCCGCTCCCATCGTCATCTCCAATATGGACGCCGGGCAGACGTTCGCGGAACTCGTCCCTGAATCAGAGCGACCGAACCGCTATGTGCGCAAGCTGAAGGAGATGACCTTGTCGCCCCTTGTAGCGAAACTGTATCTCGGCACGGACCTGGATGTCTCCTCTCGGGGAGTCACCCACGAAAACGCCCTCTATACCTCCTGGGACCTTGAGGACACAAGCTGGATGAACATGATGGACCGGATACCGTGTTTCGTCCTTGTTCCGACGGTGACGGACGGTTCTTTGGCGCCGCCCGGCAAGCATGTGGTGATTATCGCGACCTTTGTCGACTCTTCAACGAACCCGGAATCTGCCGTGCCCCCGGACAGCGCCGTTTACAAGAGGCTTCTGGAAGGGGGGGAGGCAGTCCTGCCAGGTCTGGGCAGGCATATTACCGATGAGGGTGGAATCGCCATCATGGGGCCAATCTATGGGTGGGAAGCGGTTCCGAAACAATCCGGCGTGTTCCGGCCGGGGCATGTCACCCCCATCCACGGACTATACCTGTGCGGGCATTGGACCCAGCCTGGGCACGGCATCTGGACCGTCGTAATGTCTGGCATCAGAACGGCGCGCATCATTTTGAACAGGGAGCCTTCGCGGGGAATGGAGACACTGGGGTTCGAGCCCTTATTCTGACCACATCCTGATGAACATAACGCGGGAACGACAGCAGGAGGAGGCACCGTTATGGACAGGCCATGGTTCGATTTCTGCGACAGGGATATCATCCCGGTCAAGCGGGTAGTTGAAGCTTTACACCTTCCGATCTCTTACCGTTTCCGAGATTTGCGTTGACAAAAATCAGCCGCTCCCGTATCCTTTTCCCATAATTCCATAGAAGACCTTCTTATCAAGAGTGGTGGAGGGATAGGCCCTGTGAAACCACAGCAACC
>CAZHVY010000110.1:0-2827 GCA_964536305.1 uncultured Geobacter sp.
TGCCTACTGCCTATTGCCTACTGGCCAATGCTTAATCCCTGATTTGATCCTTGATCCATAAGATGATAACTGCAAATCCGAAATCAGATCAACAATCGTAAATAGAAAGAGATATAAGAGGATAACCGTAAATCCGATTTTGAACTCACAATCGTAAATCGTAAATCATGTTCAATCGTAAATTTTATCCGGTTCTAGTCTTTCACGCATCGCACCTGGAATGCGTCGGCTTTTGAGGCTTCGTATCGGGAGACGCTGGGGGCGCGGGTGTTAAGTCCGCGGGCGACGAACCGGTCGGTGGTTCCGGGCGAGGAGGTCCAGAAGAAGGAACCTTTGAGGGTACCGGAGAGGAATGCTTCGAGGTTGTTGAGGTAAACCACGCCGGAGGGTTCAGCCTTGAACTGGCCGAGGGTGTTGAGGTCTTTGAGGTAAGATCCGGCCACGCCGCTGCCGACGCCAAGGGAGATGTTGTTGATCAGGGTATTCCATTCCGACTCGTTGGGCACATGCCAACCCGGGGGGCAGAACCCCTGTGCACGGTCGGAGCCGTTGTAGTGCATGAGCTCATCCCATTGATAGAGGCCGCCGTAGGTGACGCAGTTGGCATCCAGGGAGAGGCAATAGCGCTCGAAGATGCAGTTGTCGGTTTGCGGGGAGAGGTAAGAGGCGTTGGAACCGAAGCGAAGGTTTTCCTGCATCCAGCACTGAGCGCCGATCTGGACGGTTTTGTAGACTTTCGGCGGGTTTTCGCGTTTGTCGGTGAGCGTAGAGCCACAGCCTGAAAAGAGGGTAGCGGGATCAAGGACGGTGATGGTGACGGCCGGAGTTGAGGCGATACAACCGCTGGCGTTGGTAAAGGAGAAGTAGATGTTATGGGAGCCGAGAGAGGAGGGGGTGAAGTAGGTGGCGGGGTTTACCACGGGAGCGCCGACGGAGTAGATGCCGGTGGAGCCGACGGGCAGTCCGCCCCTGAGCTGAATGGGCTTTGCGTTGAGGGTGGTGGTGAGGTCAAAACAGGGTGTGAACGAAACGTTTGGCTTGGCAGCCACGGTGACGGGGATGGTTTTGGAGTCGGAACAACCCAGGGCAGTGATGGCGTTGACGCGCAGCTGCGCCACGCCTGCCGAAGACCAGTTGATGGTGATGGGGTTGGCGTTAGCGGAAGGAGAGATGGCGCCGTTGCCCAGGGGGATGGACCAGGTATAAGAGGCCGTTGGGTCGATCACCGAGGTGGAATAGGAGTAGGGGGTGGGGAAATCCTGACAGACCGTGGAGGTGGCCGTTCCGGCGATGGTGACGTCGGGCAGCGGGTTGACGGGGAAGGTGAGGGCACCGCCCGGTGGCAGTCCGTCGCAGTTGTAGTTGTTGCGGTAGTTAACGTAAATGGTACGGGTTCCGGGGGAGTTCCAGCGGATGTTGACATAGGCGAACCCGTCACCGCCGGAGATGATGGTACCGTCGGAGGGGATGGTCCAGTCGTAGAGGCTCATTCCGTTTGCGGTGGTGTAGTTGCCGGTCTGACCCTGGCAGATACCGCCTGAGACGGCCGAGGAGATGACGGGAACGGGACGGGGCGTGATGGTGACGTTATAAACGGTAGAGGTAGAGGTACAGGCAGTGGCATAGTTGAGGTCGGTGTCGGTGACCCGGATCCAGGCGGAAGGATTGGCAGGTCCCCAGTTGACCAGGACGGAGTTGTTGACCGAAGGGCCGGAGATGGAACCGCCGGAGAGGGTCCATGCGTAGGTATGCCCGGGGATATTGGGGACGGAATAGGGGACCGAGGGCTGGTTTTCACATTCGATGTGACCGGCACCGGGTCCGGAACCGCCGGTGATGACGGGAATGGTTGGATTGGGGTTGACAAAGATGGTGGAGTAAGAGACGCCTCCGGGGCAGCCGAACCCGCCGCCACCGCTGTAGATGGGTGTGATCTCATAGCGGACGGTGCCCTGAGCCAGGGCGGTGGTCTGCAAAATGGTTGGCGGGATGTTGTCGGTAGTGCCTGATGTGATGGCGCCCGAGACGCCCGAGACGTTGATGGCCGTCCAGGTGTAGGTTACCGGGGATACGTTGGCGGTGAAGTTGACCTGCTGGTAAGCCGACTGGGAGCAGATGCTCTGGTTGGCGATGGAGGGCTGTGCGGTAGGACTTGGGTTGACGTTGACCTGGTAAAAAGCCGTTGGACCCTGGCAGGCAAGCCCGCTGGTGGTGATGGTGGCGATGACGGAGTACTTGACATAACCGGGTTCGAGCAGGGTACTGGCGAGGTTTTCACCGGGGATGGTATTGCCGGAGTTGGGGGTAAGGAATCCGTTGATGGCAGAGGTTGGGTTGTTGAAGTTATCGTAGGCCATAGCCGTCCAGTTGTAGGAGATGACGGCCGGGGCCAGGACGTTGGTGGCAAGAGCAACGGCGACCATGGTATTGGAGGCGGAGCAGACGGTCTGGGGGTTGGGAGGCGAAGCGGGGAACTGTAAGACAGGCACGGGGTTGACCACAACGGAATAGGAGTAGGGCGTGGCGGGTGAACAGGAGGCAGCCACGGGCATAACCTGGAAAACGACGGTGGCAATGACGTTGGAGTTGTTGGTGATGGTCTCGTTAACATTGCCGGTACCGGAAGTTGCGGTCATGGTGACACCTGTTGGGAGCGACGGAACATTCCAGTTGAAGATCGTACCAGCAACCTGGGATGAGAACAGGATCGAAGCCTGTGTACCGGAGCAGATGACCGGGGTGGATGCCGAACTGAAGGTAACATCAGGTGTTGGGTTCACGGTGATGGTGAACGACTTGGAAGGCCCCTGGCAGGATGTTCCTCCCT
>CAZHVY010000111.1:0-2818 GCA_964536305.1 uncultured Geobacter sp.
GTCGGACAAGAACTTTATGTTGGCTGGGCTGTCATCCACCACCAGTATGGTACCCGTATTTTCTCCGGTCATATCGCTGTTCCCCAATGATTCATTCGATCGTGCATTATTGGTCAAAGATCGTTGCCAGCCAGCTGCCGGGCAAAACGACTTTCAGTAAGAATTGTCCCCAGTTGTCCTCATCGACCGGGACGGTCCGGGAACCTGACAATGAATCTGGTGCCCGGGCTCGACCTAATGGCCACCTCGCCCCGCAACTGCTGTGCCAGCAAGTTCACCAGTTCCAGGCCGAGAGTACCGGTGTTCCTGAAATCGAGGCCGGCCGGCAATCCGACACCGGTATCGGCAATTTCCAGGGTGATCCAGCCATCCGCATCCGCTTTGAAGCGTATCGAGATTTCCCCCGATCGACCATCAGGAAATGCATGTTTCAGGGAATTTGAAACCAGTTCATTTATAATGAGGCCGCAGGGAATCGCCCGGCTAATGTCCAGGGAAATTTTGCCGGCATCCAATTCCAGGTAAATCTGCCGGGGATCCACGACATAGGATTCAAAAAGAGACCGTGAGAGGTCTTTGACGTATTCTTCGAAGTCGATGGAAGCAAAATCCTCCGCTCCATAGAGCCGTTCATGGATCAGGGCCATGGACCTTATGCGGTTCTGGCTCTCCAGGAAACAGCCGCGCAATTGTAAGTCAGTGATGAATTCGGACTGCAAGTCAAGAAGCGAGGATATGATCTGGAGGTTGTTCTTGACGCGGTGATGGACCTCCTTCAAGAGGACCTCTTTTTCCGCGAGTGAGGAACGGATACGCTCTTCAGCCAGCTTGGCCTCAGTTGTGTCCATCAGGGTCACGATACCAGCCGGCTTCCCTTTGAATTCCATAAGTCCTATGGACATGATCGCCCATAATTCTCTGCCGTCCTTGGTGACGAGCTTGCACTCATACTTGCTCGGCATTGGCTCTCCCCGCAAACGGGCAAGCACCCGCTCCCTGACCATGCCCTGGAAATCATCGTGAACGCACCCCCAGAAACTCATTTTTGACAGTTCTTCGATCGAATAGCCTAGCAGGCGCGTAGCCGTCGGATTGATATAAATGACCTCTTCCCCCTGATAGAGCGCAATTGCCGACGGTGATGTTTCCGCCAGCACGCGGAATTTCTCCTCGCTTTCCATGAGGGCCTCTTCGGCCCGTTTCCGCTCGGTGATGTCGCGATCGATGCCCCGGTAACCGCACAGTTCCCCGTCAACTCCGAATATGGGAACTCCGTTCGTTTCAATGATAACCTCGTGCCCGTTCCTGTGAAGATTCACGTTCTCCAGGCCATGGAACGATGTGCCGGATGCAACGATCCCGACAAATCGCATCCTCATGCGTTCAGCTTCTTCAGGAGACATCAAGTCGAACGGCGTTTTCCCCATGACTTCCTGCGGGTCGTACCCCAGGATATCTGCCACATTGGGACTGGAATAGGTATAGACTCCCCGCACATCAACTTCCCAAATCCAGTCGCTGGAAGTTTCGACCAGGGACCTGAAACGCTCTTCACTCCGGCGCAATGTCTCTTCCGCACGCCGCCGTTCAGTGATGTCTACTATGGCGCCGACAATGCCGGCAACGCAGCCTTCTGCGTCAAAGAATACCGCTTTGTTGAAAATGACGTCATGTCGGGAACCGTCATTGTGGTCAATACGGGTTTCATAGAGCTGCGTTTCTTGATTGTTGAACAATTCGGAGTCTGCTTCGAAGTAGATATCCGCCTGCTCTTTCGGCGCCACATCATAAACGGTCTTTCCCACTAGCTGGCTTCTGGAGACGCCGAAAAATCTTTCATACGCCGAATTGCATCCGAGATACAGCCCCCCGGCATCCTTGAAAAAGACCGGTATGGGGATGGAATCGAGCAACTGCTGGAGAAAATGCAACTGCTCCTTGAGCATGGTTTCAGCCTGCTTTCGCTTGCTGATGTCCTGGGCAAAGCACATCACCACATCCACATTCTCGAACATTATCCGTTTCAGAACCATCTCGATCGGAAAAACGGTCCCATCCTTCCGCCGATGGCAGGATTCGAACAACGGGATGAAGCCTTTGGCAAAAAACTGTCGATCCAGTTCCGCGATCCGCTCTTCGTTGAGAGACGGGTCGAGGTCGAATGACGTCATGGAAGCAAGTTCTTCGGCAGAATAACCGAGGCTGCGACACATGAAATCATTGGCATATATGATTTTCGCCGTAACGGGTGTAACGAGCGCAATGTCTACGGGCGCCTGGTCAACGCAGTACTGGGTGAGGAGAAGCCTCGTTTCCACCAGTTTCCGGCCGGTGATGTCGACGATGAAGCCCTCGAACTCCTGCGGCATGTTGTCCCCGCACGGAACCGCGCGATAATGGAAATTGCATATGATAACGCTGCCGTCCCTGCAACGGAACCGCTCTTCGAAGACCTGCCAGCCTTTGTGCTGCAGGACGGTCTCCATGAGCTCCCGCCGACGGGCAGGGTCTTCGTACAGTGTCTCGGCAATCTTCGTGAGGTTCACCATACGGATCATTTCTTCCGGCGATTCATACTTGAACATGCGAGCCATAGCCGGGTTCACGCTGATTAACTTGCCGTCCTCCGTCGAGCGGAAGATCCCGATGGGAGCATTGTCAACCAGGTCGAGGTATTTCTGCTCTGCCCGACGCAACGCAACAGCTGATTCTGAAATTTCATCAGTTACGTCAGACGCCTGGTAGCCATGGCCCTGGAGGAGTTTCAGCATGGCGGCCATGTCCTGTCCGTCTGCGGTGATTTCAAGAAATTTGTTCA
>CAZHVY010000112.1:0-2745 GCA_964536305.1 uncultured Geobacter sp.
GGGAACCCATCGTAAATGGCCACTGCATGCTCATTGTCAGCAAAAATGCGGGACAGTTCGAGATTGCAGAAAGGACACAGTTGATCGTCGGTAGCAGGATTTCCAAAATCTGTATTTTTAGGGTCAGCAGACATCATTATCCTTCAAAGGCAAAACGATAAAGTTCAGCCCCAAAAAAAGAAAAAGCCGCCCCCCCGGAATATTCCGGTATTGGCGGCTTTTATCAGCGTCCAAAATCACTTTTTTGTTCGTCGTATTCGTCCATCAGCATCTCCAAAAAATACATCAAACTGCGGCAATATCGCGTTTCGCAACTGCTTATACATCGATTCCGCTAATAAATCATTGCACAACTGAAGGATTGCTAATCCTTATACCAGACCCAAACCCTTAATACCATTTAAATATTTTCAATTAAGACGCGGCGGAGAGCTACAATACCACCTCAAGACTAGGAAAAAGGTGCGCAAAAAACATTAGTTACCGACGGATTGCAGCGTTTTTCCCATTCCCTCGATCACATCACGCAATTCCAGTTTCGACAGCAACTCTTTCGGCACCGCCCCTTTCCCCAACATCGCCCCGAGTATATTCCCGGTGATGGCCCCGGTCGAATCCGAATCCCCCGAATGATTGACCGCCAGGCGAACGCCCCTCGCAAAATCACCTTCAGCAGCAAAAGCACAATAGAGCGAAATCGTCAGCGCCTCGTCCCCGACCCAACCACCACCGAGACGTTCGATGGCCTCCGGGCTCTGTTTGCCCTTCCGGCTCTGCCGTATTGCCTGTGAAACCATGGCGGCAAGCGAGCTCTTTTCGTATTCCGGCCGCTCAACCAGGATCACCATGGCTCCGGAAACCGCTTCCTCCAGACTTCTCCCCGAAACGAGATGAAATATGATCGATGCAAGGAAACCAGCCGGAAGATACCCCAGGGGATGGCCATGGGTGATGGCAGCGGCAGCGCATCCCAGATCGAAGGCCGCCTTTGCCCTTTCCTCCTCTCCGAGATCCCCCGGTAAAGACCTGCAGAACAGGCCGACGGGAGCCACCCGCATCACCCCGCCGCAGCCCTTGCTGCTGTTGATCGGGTGCTCAACGGTCCCCATTTTCCCGGCTATGAGCGACGACAAACAGGTGCTTCCGGGCGCTCTCCGGTGGTGGAGCCCAGTTACCTTTAGCAGATCGCCGTCCAGGCAGTTGAAAAAATCCGGGTCCCGAGACACCTCGCCCTGGGTATGGAGCCAGCGCAGGTATGCCCGGTAAATGGAAGCGGGATAATCCGAGGCACGCCTGGACTGGCGGCTGTCATCAAACTCTCTTATCAGCCCTTCAGCGGTAAAGAGAGTCATCTGCGTGTCATCGGTTATGGCGCCAATCCCACCCGCAGTATCAGCGAAGTCCAGTATCCCTTCCGGTCCGAATTTACGCCGGATCTCCGCCATGGAGAGGAACTCCACCGGCCATCCCAGCGCATCGCCGACAGCCCCTCCCAGGAGACAACCCGCATATCTGTCCATGCTGCTTATCGTGACTGCCGATTCCCCATCCTCCATATGCAATCCTCCTGTGAAGAAGTCTGAATAGCGTCAATCCTGGCTTTTCTGACCTGCTGAAACGCATCTCCAGGCTCGAATCCAATATACTCCATTGCTCGGCATTTGCCTGCACCCGTATTTTCTAGCATGAGCTTGCGACATAATGCGTCACAAACCGGCATCTTTATCGTTAGAAATATTTTCATTCCAGAGGAAAGTGCAGCGAAAGGAAGGTAATGTAGGGGCGCTGCTTGCCGCGCCCGGTTGTGAATCTGCATGAACAAGCAAGGGCGCGGCAAGCAGCGCCCCTACAACGGCATATTCACCGGGTTGTCACGGTCGGATTGCCATCTCGATGGGTTCTCCAGGATGTACCTTCTCGCAGCATCCAATTCCGCCTGTCCGCGGAGCACCCGCTCGAAATAGTTGCGCTGCCATAAACGGCCAGGAAATGGTGGCCACCCCTGACAATTAACACCTTCAATGTATGCATGCGTCGTCAGCGACTTGAAAGCCTGTATCACCCGACCCAAGGAATTTTCGTCGGTTCCGTAGGGGCGATCCTTGTGATCGCCCTTTCTATTTTGATCACCCTTTCTCATTTGTTCGCCTATTCTCTTTTGATCGTTCTTTTCCTTGATATCGGCCAAATCCCGATGGCTGAATTTGCTGCCCTGAAAACAATGGCCGCGTTTGCCGCAAGATGGGCGAACACAAGGTTCGCCCCTACAGTCGTGAACAACAACGATGCCGTGAAAATGGTTGGGCATGACGATGTATTGGTCCAATGCCACCTTTGGGAAACGTGCCGGCAATTGCCGCCAGATCTCTGCCACCTTCCGACCTGCCGGGTTCAACACCATATCTCCACCGACCACCTCGCCATACAGGCAGATCCTCTCCTGCACGCACAGGGTCACAAAATAAGCTCCCTTCCCAGAATAATCATAATTCTTGAGGCGGATCGAGCGCCGACGGTGAATTTGGGGATTAAAAACCATACCGCACCATTGGAGATATTTAATTCTCACAATTGATACACCTGGCATCATTCCCTGTCAATTGTCATTTAAGGGCGCGGCAAGCAGCGCCCCTACATTTGGTAAAGACGCATGCCCTGAAAAATAAAAAAGGGGCCAGGCATATTCGCCTGACCCCTTGATTTTATTGGAGCGGGAAAGGGGATTCGAACCCCCGACCTTCAGCT
>CAZHVY010000113.1:0-2194 GCA_964536305.1 uncultured Geobacter sp.
TGGAAATCCCGTGCTCTGGGGATTAACCTACCAGCTGGTCATGGATTTCCTGGAGGTGCTTCACTCCACCAGCCATGGTAGCTGAAGGGCGCATGGTGTGACAGCCTTATCCTGGCCACGGGGCCGTCTGCCAGCCGCTCAGCCCGCAGCACGGCAAGGTTGCTTGTTCGGTCCCCGCTGTCGTATGCTTCCGTGAGAACCCATCCAGGCTCCCCGGGACCGTCCGGAGCATAGCTCCTGCCAGGTATCGGAATAAAGACCGGCTCGCTGCAGTACTCCTTCATCCCGAATTGAAAGGAGCTGATTGCCCCGGTGGTTGTATCAACCCTGGAAATCCCCGACCAGAAGAATTCCCCCGGCCGTTCACGGGCGATGTAGGCGAAACGATAGTCGTGGCAGCGGTGATGCTCATTTATCCTTGGCCACTCGGAATGCGGGCAGCCTATCCGCTCCTCGGCAACTCTCTTTCGTGCCGGGTCGACCACATAGCGACGGAGCATTCCGCTGGATTCATGCCTTCCCCTTTCCCCCCTCATGATGGCAAACGCAGCAGAATTCCTACCGACCAGATGATCTGGGTTGTCATATCCGATGAAATCCGCGATTATTTCTCCCCTGCGTGCATATGCATTCACCGAGTGCCACATGAATCGGGCATCTGTCTCGATGTAAAATGGCGCTGCTTCTCCTGTCCTCTCCAGCACCATGAGGAGATTTCCCTTTCCGGGATTCCAGCGGAGCGAGTCGGCCATGCTCCTCAAGCCCAGGAGAAAGCCCCAGACATGGATCTCCAGCGGCTGGAAGTTGAAGACGAGCCAGCGATCGGTCACGAACCAGTCATGCATGTATACGTGGCGGGGCAAGGGAAAGGATCTATGGCTTGACAACGCGCCTGCACGGTTAAAAATCGTCACATGGAGCGTCGGAGCGGGGCCGAAGCGGATGCCGAAATGGAGCCAGTCGCCGTTCCGCCCGTCCACCTTGGAATGGGCCGCATAGACGGTGAGATCCCGTGGCAGGCCGAAGGTCGCCTCTCCCACCGTGGCCAGGGTAACCGGGTCCAGTTCGTAGGGAAGGCTGCCCTCGTCAAAGGCATAAAGGCGTTCTTTGATCCTGTAAACGGTGACACTCGCCTGGCTGGTGACCTCCCCCGCCCGCCAGAAGTTGGCAAGCAGGCCGCCCGGCGCCTGTGTGCACCATGTCGGGTAAAGGAACCTGCCCGCCGCCTCCTCTTCCACGTAACGCTTCGTCCGCACGAACCTGTTCCGGTAGCGTACCCCCCTTTCGTGGAAAAGGAATGACTGCACCATGCCGTCCCCATCCAGCAATGTGCGGCGACGCAGCCCGTCCCGGTCGAACAGACCGGGGCCGATGCGATAGAAGGTACCGCGCAGCTCGTGGGGAACTTTTCCCTCCACCACGGCTTCGTAGTCATGCTCCTGGTGCAGGGAGGTGGCAAGCCCCAGGTAGGGGCGGTCAGGGTCGCCGAAGTCCGGGAATGTGTCCCGACGAAGCGGGGGGCTGGAGGCGCACCCCGGCACGGCCAGCGAAATGCCGGCACCTGCCGCCAGGCGAAGGAAGTCGCGTCTCAAGATCATGTGCCTTGTCCTTCAACCGATTACTCATTCCGTTGATTCGGCGGTTTGTTATCGAGTGCACCGGTCACAACGGCTATGCATGGTTTAAGGATTTTGCGGGCTTCTTGCATTCCCGAGAATGCATGGCGCAAACACTGTCCCTTATGCAGGATATCTTAAATTTTCAACCCTACAAGGCTAAGGCTTTGTTGCCGTATGCCGGCCATCTCCATTCGGCCTGATGAAAAAGAAAAAGGGGCAAGCCCTGCGGGTACAAATCCCCGGGCTTACCCCTTTTTCGTGCATCGGCTTGCGGTATGCCGTCTACAACTCTTCAAAATCCTCCGGCGCGATCTCCGCTTCCTCCTCGCCTTCCTCGGGCTCGAAATCCTCCTCCATCACTCTCTGCAGAAAGCGCTGGTTCTGCTTCAGGAGGTTGCGGATCTCCTTCGCCAATTCGTCGTATTCTCCCGGTCCGGCCGCCATACATTCCTCGCTAAAGTTTCTTCAGTGCCTTGGCATATAGACCTTCGTACTCCCCTGCCGAATTCTCCCAGGAATTATCGGAATGCATTCCGCTCCGGACAATCCTGTCCCATGATTTCCTGTCCGCAAAT
>CAZHVY010000113.1:2204-2667 GCA_964536305.1 uncultured Geobacter sp.
CGCCCTGGATATGGCGTTCCAGCAGGAATCGGCGGTGTACTCGTCAAAGGAAAAGCCGTTGGGCTCCCGGACCCCTTCCCTGGCATCGAATACCGTGTCGGCAAGTCCGCCGGTCTTGCGCACAATGGGAACCGACCCGTAGCGGAAGGCGATGAGCTGCCCCAATCCGCAGGGCTCATAGTGGGACGGCATCAGGAACATGTCACTCCCCGCGTAAATTCTCCTGGCCAGGACCTGGTTGAAAGATAGATTGATGGAAATGTTGGCAGCTCCCCGGCTCTTGAATTCGGCAAGCATTTTCATGTATTTCTCGTCGCCGGTACCCAGGATCACCAGCTGCAGGTTCTCTTCAGCGAACTTGGGCATCAACTTTTCCACCAGATCGAAGCCCTTTTGCGCAGACAGCCTCGTGATCATTGCGATGAGAGGGACATCCTGCTTCTGCTCCAGGCCGAGGAGCTTT
>CAZHVY010000114.1:0-2585 GCA_964536305.1 uncultured Geobacter sp.
CAACTGGCATATCCTCATCCAGGATGCCCCCAGGGAGATCAAGGCGGGAAAACAACCTGAAAGAAAAGGCGGAGGGGTCTGGTCTCCACATATGACATTGTCACAGGTGGAGACCAGACACCTATAATGCCCTGAGTCGTGAGGAGGCAGGGTTGTAATCATGCAATCCGGGCCAGAAAGAGCTTGAGGAAGCTTAAGGGGGCGCCCATTAGTTTGTCAGATTTACAAGGCAAGTAATATATTCATAGGCGTCCCCTTGGAACCCTGTAATTTAAGAAAGTGGAAGGAGCTTGATGCATATGGCGGGTCTGGATGATATGAGCTATTGCGGATTATATTGCGGTCGCTGCTTCATACGTTTGGACGATATTGCTGACCACGCCTTGCGTCTTCTGGATAAATTCCGGGAAGTGCGCTTCGAGAAATGGGCCAAGGGACTTGCTGAACTTAAGCCGGATGAGATGGCGGCGTTTGCAAAACAGGAAGCCTGTTGTAACATAAGGGAGTACCGTTTCATTGGGCACCTCCTGATTATTAAAGATTGGTCTCTTTAACAGCATGTCAGGAAGTTCTTGCTTCTCGTTATGCCAGGGGGTGCCTTTATATGATTATCAGAGCTACACCTTTCACATAAGAATACAGTGGTCACATGAGCATTTGTGAAATGTGTAGCCCCGATACCGATGGAACATAAAACTGTTCAACTTCCTGGATGGAATGTTGGCCGATAGTGATTTTATGCCAAAGACAATCTGTTGCGCCAAATAGGGACTTGTAATAAAATGATGCTTCGAGATACGAACAGCAGGATGGCCGCGTCTGATCGATAACAATTGGATTAAAAGGAGGATATTGAGCATGAAGAAACTATGCTTAACATTATTGTTATGTATGTTACCCATATGCGCGGTGGCTCAACTATCTGTTGTCCCAGAATCGCCTAAAGTTGATGCCAAGTACATTATTTACCTGCACGGAGTAGGGATCGAAAAGGTCGGCATAGCTAAAGCGAACGAGGACTACAACGGCGTCGTGAAGGCTCTCGAAGGGCGGGGCTTCATCGTCATAAGTGAAGTGCGTTTGCCCTCCACCAAAGTGAACGAGTATGGCAAGAAGGTGGCGGGCCAGGTTATGAGCCTCATTACCAAGGGGGTTCCGCCTGAAAATATCACCGTGGTTGGCTACTCCAAAGGCGGGTTGATTACCTTGTGGGCCGCAGCCGCTGCTGATAATCCGAAAGTAAACTACGTTGTCCTGGCTGGCTGTGTTCTGAAGGGCAGCGAGCATTACGACACGTATGTGAACAAAGTTGCACCACAGTTGAAGGGACGAATTCTATCAATGTTTGACACGGCTGATCCTGACCGCGGCACTTGCAAGGACTTTTTTGCAGCAGCAGGCAACAAGGTTACGAACAAAGAAATAAAGTTTGAGACAGGAGAGGGGCATGGCTTGTTCAGAAAACCGGTCGATCAATGGATGAATCCGCTCACTGACTGGGCCGGTGGTAAAAATTGATCATATCGATTATCGGAAACCATATCTAACAGGTCGTTCCACGCCGACCGCTGCGCGGCGTGGAAACTCATCATTGGATTTGAGAACCAATCAAGGGCGGGTTGGAAACCCGCCCCTACAACAGGAAATCTGAAGTGCGGGTCAGCCCTGACATCCATCACCGGCGCTCTATGCGTTCTAAGGGCTGTGAAAAACCTGCGCCGGCGCAAATTTTATGAGCCGATTGCGTGCTTTACGCAGAGCACCTGAAGGAAAAAGAGGGTTGACTGAACGTGACTCTTGCAGCCCTCCCTCCCCACCCGACACCATCATATGATCAATGACAACGGCCGGCTTCATTCGCGGGGAGTTCGTTTCAGGTATTCCTCCAGCCTGCCGGCAATCTCCAGCAGCCCTCTCCGCGCCGCTTCGTAATCGCCCTTTTCAGTAACAGGTACCGAGTACCCGCCATAATACTCCACAATATGATACAGTCGCGGGCCATGGTAATAAGATTTCGGTATGTCGATCAGAAGGTCCCTGAAAAGGACAGTCATCCCCTGATCCCTGATAGTTGCCTGCATGGTGAATGAAATCGTATATTGGATCTTGTCTATTTCATCCAGTTCTCCTGCCGCCGGATATCCGATAAAGCCGTTTGCCACAATAAGGCCTGAATTCCTGGCAGATCCATATCTTTGCCGATACTTTCAAACTGCATGGGAACCGGTCTGTACACCGAACAGGAGGATATCAGCAAAACGAGGCAAAATAGCAGGATTCTCATTGTCATTACCCCCAGCGCCGCGCATCATTCTCGATGCATTTCTCTTGTAATAACTGAACGATATATCGTAATTTATTATAACTCGTTTCCATTCCGGAACGTACTCGTGGCTTTACGAAAAGTTTCTCCGGGCTGAAATTCCTCGTCGCTCGTGATAATCTGGCGACTCATGACTCACAGGTCGGGACTTTTACCGGTTTCAAGTGTTTCCCGGTTTCCGGGTGGACTCTCTTAAGCAGGTGAGGTCAAAAAATGCTGGTTGACGCGCACGCGCATATTGACTGGTACACGGATGCCTTGA